>JAEXLD010000077.1 GCA_023445445.1 Bacillota bacterium | reverse complement strand
GCTCGACTTGCATGTGTTAGGCACGCCGCCAGCGTTCGTCCTGAGCCAGGATCAAACTCTCAATAAAAAGTTTAATCTGTTGCTCAAATTACTTTGAGTCTTAATCAATGTAACAACGCTTCCTATTGTCAGCGTTGTAAGTTCGAATTACTAAATTAAAATTTAGATTCTCACTTAAGACTTAAAAGAATTGCTGGTTTATTTTATACTTAACTTATATTCTGTTCAATTTTCAAAGACCATTTTCTTCGTCGCCCTCAAGCGACTTCCTTATGTTATCATCCTATCAGCAATCTGTCAACACATTTTTTTATTTTTTATTTTCATAATGTGTTTTGCTCTTAGGCGATGACTAAATAATATCATTTCAAAACAATTTTGTCAACATATTAATGTCATTTTTTTAATTAAATTATAATATTATTCAAAACATCCCTTAAGAGCTTTCTAAAAGTTAACTATTATGTCCTAAATACTCTAATATTATAAGAGCTGTATCTTCTATAGCTCTTTGAGTTACATCAATTGTTTTACATCCAATCTTTCTCATTACTTTATCTGCAAACTCAAACTCTTCTAAAATTCTAGCATCACTGGCATATTCTATACCAGTTGGCATTCTATGAAATTTATCTAATCTTCTTTTCCTTATTTCTATAAGTTGAAGTGGATCTATTACTAATCCAAAAACTTTCTTTCTATCAATTTCAAAAAGCTCTTGTGGTATTTGAACTTCAGGCATAAGTGGAATATTGATAGCCTTTAACCCCTTGTTAGCTAAATACATACATAATGGTGTTTTAGATGTTCTTGATAAACCAACTAAAACTACATCTGCATTTTTTAATCCCCTATAATCCTTACTATCATCATACTGCATAGCAAATTCCATAGCTTCTATCCTTTTAAAGTATACATCATCTATATTTCTCATAGCTCCAGGATTATTATCAGGCATTCTATTTAAAATAGAAGAAGCAACACTTACAATTGACCCAAGCACATTTATGACTGATATGTTTTTTTCTACACATTTTTGTGTTAAATACTCTCTTACATTTACCGTAATTATAGTAGAGACTATCATACAATTTTCACATTCGTTTATTTCCCTCATTAAGTCTTCAACATCATCAAGTTCTTTAACATAAGGTATTCTTTTTACCTCTACTTCTCCTTTAAATTGACTTGCTGCTGCTAAGGATACTTGTTCTGCTGTTTCTCCTATAGAATCTGATACTGCAAAAATTTTCAACAATTTAATTACCTCCTACTACTATTTATTTAAAATTTATACAAAAAGTTCAAATATTCATTATATTATTTATATTATACCAAGAATTAAAATAATTTGTCTCCCTTGCATGAAAATTATAAACATATATGTTAAAATCTTTATATCTTATATTCTCTAGGAGGAAATTATGGCTAATAAAATTAATAAAGAAAAATGGTTAACTATTTCTATATTGCCTATAATGTGGCTTTTATATTTTGCTTTTGAAATTATAACAGGTAGAGTAAATGATATTTATACACTTATCATGAATTTATTATTAACTATTGTTTTTGCCTTAACAGGAATATTTATTTACCATATATCAAAAAAGTATTCCAGTGGTTTCAGCAGTAAAGTGGTAGTTTTAATTTTTATAATACTTATGTTAATTGATCAGGTTATTAAAATAATAATTAAGTTCTTTTTCTTTAACGATTATATTGAAATTATTAAAGGATTTCTTTCATTTGATCCAATAATTAATACTGACGGATCATGGCTTAATGCAAGATTTGGCTTAAATGTAGGATTTTCAATATTAATAATCCTTAATGCACTAGCTATTATCTTATTTATAGAATTATATAGATACTATCTATCAAAAGGAAACAAAGATTTTTGGGGAGATATGTCATTTCTATTTGTATCAACTGGTGCATTATGTTCATTAATAGATAAGGTTTTTTATGGTGGCAGCCTAGACTTTATAGGTATAAGTAATTTGTTTATAGCTGATATTAAAGATATATATATTAATTTAGGTATACTATTCTTTATAATGTTAATTTATATTAAAGGTTATTTTAAAGAAGAAGAAAGTTCAACTTTAAAAGATGATTTGAAGTCAATAAAAGAATTCTTTAGATTTGTTAAAAAAGATATATTTAAAAAATAAGAAGGAATTCTCCTTCTTATTTTTTTATAACAAAACAAAAAGGTCACTTCATAAAGAAGTGACATTTGGTGGCTTACCCGGGAATCGAACCCGGTACACCTTGATTAAAAGTCAAGTGCTCTACCGAATGAGCTAGTAAACCTTATAACCTGGCAACGTCCTACTCTCCCACACAGTCTCCCATGCAGTACCATCGGCGCTATAGAGCTTAACTTTCCTGTTCGGAATGGAAAGGAGTGTTTCCTCTATGCCATCATCACCAGATATTTTTCCCTCAACAAGAACTTATTATATAGACATACTGTCATAATGTCAACATATTTTTTAAAATTATTTATATTTTTTTATATATAGTATAAATAAATTCAAAATTTACCCAAAAATACATAAATTAGTACCATTAAGAAAGCGAAATATAATTCTTAATGGCACCACTTATTACTTATTTAATTTTTCTATATATTCTCTTATTATTCTATTAGATTCTTTGAACTTATTAAGCTCTTCTTCAGTCATATCTATTTCTACTACTTCCTTAACTCCTTTAGCATTAAGAATTGCAGGAACCCCACTAAAAACATCATATTCACCATATTCTCCTTCTAATAGCGTAGATACAGGAATTATTTTGTTTTCATCATTTATTATTGCTTTTATAATTCCAGCTGTGGCAGATGCTATTGCATAATATGTAGTTCCCTTTCTATTATAAACCTCCCATCCAGCTCTAGCTGTATCTAGTACTAATTTATCCAAATCTACGTCTCCAACTCTGTCTCTATTATCACTAATAACTTTATTAAAAGGCTTTCCGCCTATGTACACATGTGACCATGGTACCATTTGTGAATCACCATGCTCTCCCATTGAATATGCTTGCACACTTCTAGGATCAACATTAAATAAATCTCCTATAAAGTTTTTTAATCTAGCTGAATCAACAGAAGTACCTGAGCCTATAACATTACTTTTAGGTAAGCCTGTCAATTTATATACATAATACGCTATTATATCTACAGGATTTGATATAATTATAAAATGTCCATTAAACCCACTTTTCATTATTGGTGTCACTATAGATTCTGCTATTCTCGCTGATAAGTCTAATGTATCTAACCTTGTTTGGCCAGGTTTTGGTGGTGCTCCTGCTGTAATTACTACTATATCAACATCAGCACATTCTTCATATGTGCCTACTCTAATTTTTGTATTTCGATTTAAATATTCTATACAATGTTTTAAATCCATTACTTCTCCAAGAGCCTTCTCTTTATTTAAATCTATCATAATTATCTCATCACATATTCCTTGTGTTATCAAACTAAAAGCTGTACTAGATCCTACTAATCCAGTTCCAACTATAGCTACTTTTCTTGTTTTTGAAAACATATAACCCCTCCAGTAAAATTATTTTTGAGTTATATTTAGTTTATCATATTTTTTATTAAATATATCATATAAATCATGAATAAAATTTTATTATTTAAATTTATCTAAAGAAAATCATATAGTAGAAGTTCATAGAAAAGCATGCAATATTTTAATAAAACATGTTAATGGCTATTTTAAGAATTTATTTTATATTTACAATATTTAAGTCAATACATCTTATCGATAAATTAAACAAATAACCTCTGTCATAATTATATTTCTTTCCTTTATAGATGTGAGTATAAAACACAGCTTATACTTTAATAAAAAAAAATCCTAAACTTACGTTTAGGATTTTGGTGCGTTATCAGGGGATCGAACCCGGGACACCCTGATTAAGAGTCAGGTGCTCTACCAACTGAGCTAATAACGCATATAACCTGGCAACGTCCTACTCTCCCACACAGTCTCCCATGCAGTACCATCGGCGCTGTAGAGCTTAACTTTCCTGTTCGGAATGGAAAGGAGTGTTTCCTCTACGCCATCATCACCAGATAAGT
>JAEXLD010000042.1 GCA_023445445.1 Bacillota bacterium | reverse complement strand
AAAATTAAAGAAGAAACTCCCTTAGGAGTTTCTAAAATATATATCTTTTTAGTAATTCCTTTGGAATTACATCAATAATTCTACATTTTACATTCTACATTTTTAATTTAGGAGCTGTTGCGACAGCTCCTTCCTAATATATAGTTAATTGCATCTTCAAATTCTATTTTCCTAAACTTTTTCCTTACTTTAAATTTAATATTTTCAATATATTTTATGGAAAAGGGTAAGTATTCATTTATAACCTTTATATATTCTGATGAAAAAAATTCCTTACTTAATATTACTGAAAATAATATTAGCATTATGCAATTTGTTTTTATAAGCTCTTTTAGTTCAGGTATATTCTGTCCCTTAAAACAACTTTCTTCTTCTAAAAGACTAACTGTAAAATTAATTAGTTTATTTACTATATTATCTAAATAATAATGAGGGGCTAATTGGGACATAATTGTTATATGATTATTATCTATATCAGCTTTAATATCTTGTAAATCATCTGCTAACTGAAGCATAAATCCATAAAAAACACAAAAAGATATTTCATCTTTATCTATTTTACCTTTTGTTAAAAAGCCATCTACTAAAACTGATGATCCACCTTTTTCAATAGATATTCCTAAAATATCTTCTTCATAAGGGATACTAATAACTTCTTGCTGTTTTAAGCTCTTTATTTGCCCTTCATGAATTGATAGTAAAGATTCATATAACTCACTATAATTATCTCTTTTAAAGTCCTCTTCTATTTTACCAACTAATTTATATACAGATTCTTCATAGGAATTCTCAGCTTTTATCATCTCCCCCTTTAATCGTTTATTTAGCTTTTCATTAAAACCCTTCTTCTCTATATTGTTTATATCTACATCGTCCAAATAATTATCTGTATATGGATATAGCATACTATAGCCAAAGATAGCTTTAGACAGCCTTACTCTTTCTCCAAAGGCAGCTTGAAGTATGTTTACTATCCAAACATTTCTCATTGCCTGCCCTATATCTATATAACTTAGGCTTTCATTAAATTTTTTTGCCTCTCTTATAAAACTTTTCGTACTATTAAAAAAATCATCCTTGATACCTTTATTTATTATTCCAAGGTTAAAGGTTTCTTTTTCACTTTCTATAAAGCTATCAATAATATAATTAAATTCATTTTCCCATTCTTCCTTTTTATTATCTTCTGTAGGAAATTCATTTAATTTCTTAATTATTAAATCTATATATTTATCTAGGTTTTTTTCTTTATTTTTCTTTTCTTCCTTAGTATATTTTTTCATATCTAATTTAAAATTTTTATCTGATTTCCACCACTGTTCACTACATTTTAAATATACAGAGTTTATGCAATCCATTATTGATCCCCCAAGTCTAATAATATATTAACTTTATTAACCTTTAACCTTGCCACCAATGAAATTATAAGTAGCATTACCTATAGCCCTTTTAAAAAATCCAACTTTAATATCTGGATGATAAACAAATTTTGATAACCCGGAATTATTCCAATACTTATAATCTGCATCCCCTTCTTTAAAAGGAGTTTCTCCTGATTTTCTCCATAAGTTATACATAAAAATAGATTTTATTTGTGGATTGTGTACTTTCTTAGATATTAACTCATCAGAAAACTTAGATGACTTATTTTTTATTATTTCTATATTTTTATTGTTAATTCCATTCCTCTATAAGCTATTGGTATCATATCTACAAAATTAAATCCCCAATAATAAAGTACATCTCTAATATACTTTGCTGAAGCTACATGCCCTGCCCCTGCAGTAGTAGTTATTACCAAAGCTTTCTTTTTAAAAAATTTTGGCCTATGAAAATTATAAGACATATGATCTATAAAAGATTTTAAAAGTCCACTAATCTGCATTGAATAAACAGGAGAAGTAATTATAACAGCATCAGAATTTTCAATTTCATTTACTATATAACTAATCTTTTCATTATGTGGACATTTATCCTCACCTTTATATATACATAAAAAACATCCCTTGCAATAAGGTATATCTTTTTTGCGCAATTCAATGTCTAAAAATTCAACTTCACCCTTTTTCTTGATTTCCTCTTTTGCAATATTTAACACTTTCCAAGTATTACCCCTTCTTGGACTTCCATGTATTACAACACATCTCATAACTTCCCCCTAAAATAATAAAAGAGAAAACATATTTATACTGTCTTCTCTTTCGCTAATTGTTACATTTATATTATACACAAAACTTAAGTAAGAAGTAATAGCTAAGAAGTAAAAAATAGGTAATAAGTAAGGGCTGAGAAGTAAGAGTATTTTAAATTAGTATAAGTTTTATTTTAATGGTGATAATTATTAACTTTTTCAACACGAGTATATTCTTTTTACCCCTTATGGAATTATATCCCAAATAAATGTATAATAAAAATATACTTTTATACAACTGTAATAGATTATAATTTGAAAGGAATTGATTAAATGCAAAAAATTACTTATTATTTGTGGAAACTTAAATATCTCAAAGGAGTTGAGGTTTCAAAAAAAAATTTAGATAAAAAAAATATTCCTGACAATATCTATTTTAGTGAATGGTCTGGTAGATATATTAAGATTGATTGTAATGAAATAAATACCGAAGATATAGATATATTTATTAAAGTAAAAAATGCCTATAATTTTAATATAATTAAAATTTGTGTAGTTATCTGTACTGTTTTTTTAGTTTTGGCTGCAATACAATATATTAATAAATTTTAAACTATGCAATAGATTTAACCTATTGCAAATTAAAAGTGGATAAATTTATTTATCCACTTTATAATTTCCATTGTCAACATCAGTTTAAAACAGATATTTAAATTAAAGCCTGTTCATATAAATATACTCTATGTTTTGCATAGCAAAACCCATTAATTCCTTCATTAATTTTTGAATGAATGAATTGGTGCTGGTATTCTTCCTCCTCTTTGGATGAATAATGAAGATGAATATTTATTTACAGGCATTACTGGAGCAGTTCCTAATAATCCTCCAAATTCCACCATATCTCCGACTTTGCATCCAGGTGCTGGAATAATTCTTACAGCTGTAGTTTTATTATTTATCATTCCTATTGCTGATTCATCAGCTATCATTGCAGCTATGGTTTCTGCGCTTGTATCTCCTGGAACTGCAATCATATCTAATCCTACTGAACATATAGCAGTCATAGCTTCTAATTTTTCTAAATTTAATGATCCCTTTAATACAGCATCTATCATTCCCGCATCTTCAGAAACTGGTATAAATGCTCCACTTAAGCCTCCCACATGACTACATGCCATTACTCCACCTTTTTTAACTGCATCATTTAATAAAGCTAGTGCTGCTGTGGTTCCATGGGTTCCAACTACTTCTAAGCCCATTTCTTCTAATATGTGTGCAACTGAATCCCCTACTGCTGGTGTTGGTGCTAAGGATAAATCTACTATTCCAAAGGGAACTCCTAATCTTTCTGAAGCTTCTTTTGCTACTAGTTGTCCCATTCTAGTGATTTTAAAAGCTGTTTTCTTAATAGTTTCTGCAACTACATCAAAGGATTCACCTTTTACCTTTTCCAAAGCTCTTTGAACAACTCCTGGACCACTTACGCCAACACTTATTACCTTATCTGCTTCTCCTACACCATGGAAGGCTCCTGCCATAAATGGATTATCTTCAACAGCATTACAGAATACTACAAGCTTAGCACAACCAAATCCTTTAGTTTCCTTAGTATATTCAGCTGTTTTTTTAATTATTTCTCCCATTTCTCTTACAGCATCCATATTAATTCCACTTCTAGTTGATCCTACATTTACAGATGAACAAACCTTACTAGTTTTTGCTAAGGCTTCTGGAATTGATTTAATAAGTATTTTATCCCCCTTAGTATATCCCTTTTGAACTAGTGCTGAAAAACCGCCAATAAAATCTACCCCTAGGGTTTCAGCCGCCTTATCTAAAGTTTCTGCAAATTTCACATAATCCTTTTCATCTGTAGCTCCAGCAATTATAGAAATTGGAGTAACTGATACTCTCTTATTTACTATTGGAATTCCAAATTCATTTTCTATTTCCTTACCAACTTTCACAAGATCTTTAGCACTACTAACTATTTTGTTATAAATTTTTTCTCTTGCCTTATCTCCATCAGAATCTATACAATCTAATAAAGAAATTCCCATAGTTATAGTTCTAATATCAAGTTTTTCTTCTTCTATCATTTTTATAGTTTCTAAAATATTATTACTATTCATGTCTATCCTCCATATCCTTCATTTATAAAGTATGCATAGAATTAAATATTTCTTCCCTTTGAATTTTAACTTCAACTCCTAATTCTTCACCTTTGGATACTAGGGAACTCTTTATAATGTCAAAACTTGAATTGGATTCTTTTAAGTCTAGCATCATTATCATTGTAAAATACTTGTCCATAATAGTTTGATTAACATCTAAAATATTGATGTTTAACTTTAATAACTCACTACTAACTCCTGCAATAATGCCAACCTTATCTCTTCCTATGACTGTTAAAATAGCCTTCATAATCTTCAACTCCTACCTTATTTTCTTTTATTTACCCAAAAAGTTAATATAATTTTATACTTAGTGTTAAATGTTGTCAAATACATATAATTCTACTAAATATAAAAATGCATCTAATAATTTCACTATGATCTTGCATTGATTTCAAGTCATATTAAAATTATTAAATGCACTTTAAAGTAAACAAAATATTTCTATAATTTATATACTAACTAGCTTAAATTTTTTTCAAATCTCTACAGCTTACAATATCTATTCCTGTACCTAAAATATTTGATAAAACTACATCTCCTACTTTTACAGGAGCATCTACTTCTAGACTCTTTAATTCTTCCATGCATTTAAATATTAAGTCTTTAGGGATTTCTCCTTTAGTCTTTACAGGAAGTACAGAAAGCTCAGCATTATTAACTTTAATAGTTGTTGTTACTACCCTAACTGGATTACTAACTTCCTTTAATCCATAGTCAACTCCCCTATTACATCCATTGCCACTGACTTTATTTTCTTCTATATTTACTTTTAAATGACATCCCATAGGGCAACATATACAAATTAATTCTTTTTCCATTTTGCTCCCTCCTAATTAACTTCCTCTAAAGATATTATAATATCTTCATTTAAACCCTTTAATAATTCCTTATTTATTATTACTCTTTCCATTTCAGCTGGAGCTAGATGTTTCTTCTTTAATTTTTTTACTATATTATCCCCTGACATAACCTTTATAAACTTATCCTTATAAGCATTGTTAACTCTCATAAAAATAGTTAAATTATCATCTATATCATTAGCAGATATCCTTTGTGGTACTGTGTAATTAATTCCTTCTCCATTTTTAATATTAATATAATTCTTCTTTTCTAATTTATTATCTAAATATTTTGCTACTGCCTTTCCAGCAGCTTTAGCTTCTTCTGTAACAAAGTCCACTAAATCATGAACATGAACTACATTCCCACAAGCAAAAATCCCATCAATATTAGTTTCCATACTTTCTGTAACAATTAATCCACTTGTTCTATTATCTAAATTAACACCAACTTTTTTAGATAATTCATTTTCTGGTATTAATCCTACTGATAATAATAAGCTGTCACATGAAAATTCTATTTTGCTCCCCTTAATAGGCTTTCTATTTTCATCAACCTTTGAAATAACTATCTTTTCAATTCTCTTATCTCCAATAATGTCTGTTATTGTATGAGATAAATAAAGTGGAATATCATAATCATTTAGGCATTGAACAATATTTCTATTTAATCCATTTGAATAAAGCATAAGTTCTACAACCGCTTTAACCTTTGCCCCTTCTAAGGTCATTCTTCTAGCCATAATTAATCCAATATCACCAGATCCCAAAATAACTACTTCTTTTCCTGGCATATACCCTTCAATATTAATATATCTTTGTGCTGCTCCTGCAGTAAATATTCCAGATGGTCTATCTCCAGGAATACCAATAGCTCCTCTAGTCCTTTCTCTACAGCCCATAGCTAAAATAATAGATTTTGCTTCTAAAATCATATATCCATCTTCAGTATTAATAGCATGAACTTTTTTGTCTTCTTCTATTTCTAAAACCATAGTGTCTAGCTTTATTTCAATATTTGTGTCCTGAACAAGTTTAATAAATCTATCTGCATATTCTGGTCCAGTTAATTCTTCTTTAAAAGTGTGAAGACCAAAGCCATTATGAATACATTGATTTAGTATTCCTCCAAGTTCTTTATCCCTTTCAATAATTAAAATATTATTTACTCCTTTTAAAAAGGCTTCATATGCAGCTGCAAGTCCAGCTGGTCCTCCTCCAACTACTATTAAATCATATCTCATAATAGACCTCCTACCTTGATTTTCCTGTTAAAATATAAGAACCATCTTTTTCTAGCTCTATACTTTCAAGTGGTATATTTAATTCTCTTGCAATTATTTCTTGGACACGAGGACCACAAAATCCTCCTTGACATCTTCCCATTCCAGGCCTACATCTTCTCTTTATACCATCTAAAGAAATAGTTCCAAAGGCTCTATTAATTGCATCTACTATTTCTCCTTCTGTAATTTCTTCACATCTGCATATTATTCTGCCGTAATTTTTATTTTCTTTTATAATTTCCTTCTTTTCATCTATAGATAATTCCATAAATCTTATTTGTTTTCTATGTGGATTAAAATTACTGTTTTCAACTAAATTTAAACCAGAATTTTTTAGTATTTCAACTACATCAATTGCAATAGCTGGAGCTGCTGTTAATCCTGGGGACTTAATTCCTGAAACATCAATAAATCCCTTAACCTTCTCATTTTCTTCTATAATAAAATCACCTATATCAGCATCTGCTCTTAATCCAGCAAAATTTCTAATTGAATTTCTAAAATTAACCTTATTACTTGTCTTTATTGCAGTAGCTCTAATAAAATCTAAAGCTTCAGCAGTATTTTTTACAGAATCTTTTTCATCTATCTCCTCTGCATTTGGCCCCACAATTAAATTTCCGTGAACAGTTGGAGTAATTAAAACTCCCTTTCCAAGTTTTGATGGGCATTGGAAAATAGTATTTTTAAAATTCTTTCCTTCATCTTTATCTAATACATAATACTCTCCTCTAATTGGAGTTATTTTAAAACTTTCTTCACATATCATATTATGGATTTTATCTGCATAAACACCTGCTGCATTAATAACATACTTAGTCCTTATTTCTTCATTATTATTTAACTTAATTGTAAATACATCATCCTTTGTTATTGATACCACTTCAGATTTAAGCTTTACTTCCCCACCATTTTCAACTCCATTTTCAACTAATGCAATAGTATACTCAAAAGGTCCAACAATTCCACCAGTTGGTGCATATAAAGCACCATAAATATTATCATTTATATTTGGCTCAAGTTTCAAAACCTCTTCTTTAGTCAGTATTTTTAAATCCTTAACGTTATTTTTTATTCCATTTCTATATAAATTTTCTATTACCTTAATATCATTTTCATCAAAAGCAAGAACTAAAGATCCATTTCTAACAAAGGGCACTGATAACTCTTTACATAAATCTTCAAACATTTCATTTCCAATAACATTATATTTAGCCATTAATGTTCCATGCTTTGGGTCATAACCAGCATGAATTATAGCTGAATTTGCCTTTGTAGTTCCCATTGCCACATCATTTTCTTTTTCTAGTATTGCAATCTTTAAATTAAACTTAGTTAATTCTCTAAAAATAGATGCTCCAATTATTCCTGCTCCTATTATTATAACGTCATACATATTATTACCTCCCAAAATATTATTTATATTACCCTTAGTATTTGCTTTTTACACGACAAAAAAAGCATAAAAATAGGAATATCCCTTATTTTCATGCTTATCTCTAAATCTCTCAGCACATTAAATAAATTATAGTATAATTTTAACATAAATCTAATAATTTGTATATAGTTTTAAAGTTTATTTTATAAGAAAAACTCATCCTCTAATGATTCAAGATCAGTAATTTTAATTTCTTTTAAATTAAAATCTATTAACCCCATGTCTTTCATCTTAATTAATTCTCTTGAAAGTGAAGGCCTAGGAATTCCAAGTTCTTCAGCAAGTTCTTTCTTAGAATCTATTTTATATGTATAACTATTATTTTTCTTATAATTATCTAATAAAAGCTTACATATTTTCCTTCTAATAGAATCTAGTTCTATTAGATTAATTTTTCTATTTAAAATAACTATTTTTTGAGATAAAAGTTCTAACATATTTTCAGCAAACTTAGTATTTTTTTGCATTATTCCTAACACACTTTTTCTTGGGAAAGATAGGATTTTGCAATTTTCAAGAGCCATTACCGTTGCAGGATATTCCTTATCCTTTGAAAATAAAAGTGCTTCTGCAAATACATCACTTACGTTAAAATTAGATAATGTTAATACTTTCCCGTTTTCATATATAGTTTGTATTACAGCCTTTCCCTCAAGAATTACTGATAAACTATTGCATTTTTCTCCTTGATTAGCTATAACTTCATTTTTCTTATAATCTTTTACTAAATAAAGCTGACTCTTTAAAATACTTTCTATTTCCTCCTCTGAAATTCCCTTGAAAAAACATGTATTTTTTAAAACTTTAATCATAAAAACCTCCTAAAAAAATTACAAAGTAATTTTTAGTGAATAGTTAAGAGTGAAGAGTGAAAATTTATGGTTGTTTTGATTTGCAAAACTTAATTTCATTCCTTCATTCCTTCATTTTTTCATTCTTTAATTTTAATATACTATCACAAATTATAATAAAAAGCTATTGTAAACCTAGTTATACTAGTTTTACAATAGCCCTCAAATATAATTACATTTCCATAAACATTTTTATATCATCTTCAACATTAGTTATTCCACCAATACCAAAGTTTTCAACTAATACTTTAGCAACATTTGGTGAAAGGAATGCTGGTAATGTTGGTCCTAAGTGGATGTTCTTAACTCCAAGATATAGTAATGATAATAATACTATTACAGCTTTTTGCTCATACCATGCAATATTGAATGCTATTGGTAATTCATTTATATCTTGTAATTCGAATACTTCTTTAAGTTTTAATGCTATTAATGCTAATGAATATGAATCATTACATTGTCCTGCATCTAGAACTCTTGGAATTCCACCGATATCACCTAAATCTAATTTATTGTATTTATATTTTGCACATCCTGCTGTTAATATTACAGTATCCTTTGGAAGTTCCTTTGCAAAATCTGTATAGTAGTTTCTTGATTTAGCTCTTCCATCACATCCTGCCATTACAAAGAACTTCTTAATAGCTCCTGATTTAACAGCATCTACAACCTTATCTGCTAAAGCAAATACTTGGTTGTGAGCAAATCCACCAATAATTTCTCCTCTTTCGATTTCTGTTGGAGCCTTACACTTCTTAGCAAGTTCTATAATTTCTGAGAAGTCCTTAGTTTCTCCATCTATACCTGCTATATGCTTACATCCTGTAAATCCTGCTGCCCCTGTTGTAAACATTCTATCCTTATAACTATCCTTTGGAGGTACTATACAGTTTGTAGTCATTAAAATAGGTCCATTGAAACTTTCAAATTCTTCTTTTTGCTTCCACCATGCATTTCCGTAATTTCCTACAAAGTGATCATATTTCTTAAATGCTGGGTAGTAGTGAGCTGGTAACATTTCTGAATGAGTATAAACATCTACTCCAGTTCCTTCTGTTTGCTCTAATAATTGTTCTAAATCCTTTAAGTCATGACCTGAAACTAATATTCCTGGGTTATTTCTAACTCCAATATTAACCTTTGTCATTTCTGGGTGGCCATAAGTTCCAGTATTTGCACTATCAAGTAATGCCATACCATCTACCCCAACCTTACCAGTTTCTAAAGTTAATGCAACTAATTCATCAACAGTTAAATTATCATTTAATAATTTAGCTAAAGTTTCTTGCATAAATGCACTTATTTCTTCATTATCATAGCTTAATTCATTTGCATGCTTCATGTAAGCAGATAATCCTTTTAATCCATAAGTTATAAGTTCTCTTAAACTTCTTATATCTTCATCCTTAGTTGCTAATACACCAACTTCTGTAGATTTAGCATCATATTCTTCTCTTGTAGTAGCTGTCCATAAAGCAGCTTCTGATAATCCATCTTTATTTGATAATTTATTTATTAAATCTTCCTTTATTTCTAAAACTCTTCTTACTCTTTCGTAGAATATTTCATCGTCAAAGTTAGCATTAGTTATAGTTGTAAATAGGTTTAATGTAATAAAATGATTTATTTCCTTTGAAATTTCTTTTCCTTCTTTTCTTAGTCTTGTAGTAACTTCTGATAATCCTTTTGTTGTGTATACTAATAAATCTTGCATTCTTGCTAATTCTGGTGATTTTCCACAAACCCCAAACTTAGTACATCCAGTACAACCTGCTGTTTCTTGACATTGAAAGCAAAACATTTTGTTTTCCATATGATAAATCCCCCTTGGTTTTATTTAATTATTCATCTTATGGCTCTATTATATGTATATTAATTAATTAACTCGGTAACATTCGTTACACAATAAAAAAAATAAAAAAAATCTTTTAAGTAATTAACATACATTACTTAAAAGATCTTAATATTACTTGTTGAAATACTCTATTCTGAAATTAACTCTATATTTTCAATAGATTCTATTCTTAATATCTTAATTTTATCTATTCCTTTTTTATCTGTAAAAGAAACTTTAATCCACTCATCATCTACATCTAAAATATTCGCTATTACATCCATTGCTCCATTAAAGAATGCATCGTCTGTTTCTATTCTACATCTTTCTCCTACTAAAGATGATATTATTTTTGACATTTGAAAATTCCCCTTTTCTTTTCTCTCTAATACTTTTACTTTCTTTTCTAACTTCTTAACCTTACCTGGATAAGAAGAATAACATATAATAATTATTAAACTAAACCATCCAATCCAATCCAAAAGAACTTCCCCTTTACTTAAGCACTAATAATATTAATTATAGCATCTTTAATATTTATTTAGTATTTAATTCTTAATAAAGGACTTCCCTCTCCATTTACCACTTTTCCATCTTATTAGTACAAGGATAGCTCTAAAGCATTCATCAACTGTAAATCCAATCCAAGCACCTACTAATCCTAGTCCAAATCTTATTCCAAGTATATATGATAATCCTACACCAAAAGTCCACATTGAAAAGACACCTATGTATACAGGAAATCTTACATCTCCAGCTGCCCTTAGTCCATTAATTCCAACAAGATTAGTACATCTACCTGGCTCTAAGAAAATTTCTATTAAAAATATAATTGATGCAATTGATATAATTTCTTCATTAGTAGTTAAAACACCTATTATCCCTCTTCCTACTACTGATATTATAAGGCTTATAACTATAGATACTAGTACTGCCTTTTTTACAGTATACATACATAACTTATAGGCATTATCTTCTTCTTTATTTCCTATAAATCTACCTATCATTATTCCGCCACCTTGTCCAATTGCTGATGCAAAAATGAAACTAAAACATATTATTGTCCCTATGTAACTCTTAGTTGCCATACTATTGGGACCTAATAGATTTATAAAGCTAGTTACAACTATTTGAGAAAAATTATAAGATATATTTTCTGCTGCTGAAGGTATACCAATTTTTAATATATTAACAAATTGCTCTTTAGGAAAGGGTTTAAAGATACTTAGAGACGCCTTCTTAAATATTAAATTAAAGGTTATTATCCCTAAAATAATTACTCCCACAACCTTACTTATAGTAGTAGCAAGGGCTGCCCCTGCAACTCCCATTACTGGAAAACCCAGTTTTCCAAATATTAAAATATAATTTAGTACAATATTAATTATATTAATTGTTATAGTTACTTTCATGCAAATTTTTGTTAAACTATGAGCTCTTAATATAGCAGTAAATGTCATCATTACAGATTGAAAAAATAGAAATCCCCCCACTATATCTAAGTATTGACGTCCAAACTCTATTATTTCAGCAGGAGTATTTAGAAACTTCAAAATGGAACTTCCACCTAAGAACATCAAAGCACTTACAATAAGTCCAATTATCAAATTGATACCAATTGAAATTCCTGAAACTTGAATTATAGTTTTCTTCTCACTTTTAGCACCTAAATGTTGAGCAATTAAAATAGATGTACCAGCAGTTATTATTACAAAAAGAAGATTAAACATCCAAATTATTTGATTAGATACTCCAACTGCAGCCACTGCATTATCAGAATATTTTCCAAGCATTATAGTATCTGCGCTACCTAAAAGAGAAAACAAGGCAATTTCAACAAATAATGGCCATGTTATTTTTTTAAGCTCACTTCTAACTTTTATATCCATAAATCCTCCATTTAAAATATACATTCATAATGATATTTATTTTCCTTTGTATTATACTGTTAATATAGATATTATTCTCGTTGAAAATTGCTTATAAATATAAGTATTTTGCTAATAATGAAGGAGTTTATAATAAAATGGATAATACAAGTTATTTAAAGCTTAAAGAGCAGGTCAGTCATGGAAATATCCAATTGCCATTAGAAGTATATAATATAGAATCTCAAAGTTCAGCTGATTCTTATTCACATTGGCATGACGAAATGGAATTTATATATATTACTGAGGGGAGTTCAGAAATTCATATAGATTTTAAAACCTTTACTGTTTCATCAGGAGATTTTATAGTTATTCCTAAAGGTTCCATACATTATATGGCTGGACTAATGGATTCTAAGATATCTTATATAGCTCTTGTTTTTAATCTTTCTCTTATTGAAGGGACTACCTTAGACTACTCCCAAATAAGTTTTATTAATCCAATAATTGAAAACAAATTGCTATTTAAGAATATAATTACTTATAAAGATAATGGTTATAGCACCATGGTTAATTCCTTTAGACAACTAATTGATAGCTTTAATTCTAGAAATTATGGATATCAACTCTCTATAAAATCATTTCTTTTCAATATTTTTTATACACTATTTAATGAAAATCATATAACTATAGATATAGAAAAAGATAATAATGATTTAATTAAAGTTGAAAAGTTAAAAGAAGTAATTAAATATATACAAACTAATTATAAAAAACCTATTTCAATTAAAGAATTAGCAGATATAGCTCAGTATAGTGAATATCATTTCTTAAGATTCTTTAAAACTGAAACAAGCAAAACTTGTACACAATACATAAATCACTTTAGAATTCAAAAGGCAGCATTACTTTTGTCTAATACAAGTTTATCAATTACAGAAATAGCTTATGAAGTTGGCTTTGGTGATGTATCATACTTTATAAAAACCTTTAAAAAATATATGTCTACATCTCCAAATAAGTTCAGAAAGAATTCTCTTGCATTATAAAAATGAGGTAGATACTATTTTCTTATAACTTTTTAAATTCCAAGTTAGCAGAATATAATATCTATCCTCATCTATAATTTTAGATTGTTTTTAATTATACAGTTCTATTAAGCTTTAAATTCAGCTTTACTTCCTTTATTAGTTGAAGATACTTCTAATTTCACTTCTATCCTATCTTTTAACTCCTGTACATGGGATATAACTCCAACTACTCTTCCATCTCCCTGAAGCTCTACTAGACATTCTATAGCAGCATCTAAAGATTCTGGATCTAATGTGCCAAAGCCTTCATCTATAAACATAGTATCTAATTGAATTCCGCCTGAATGACTTTGTACTACATCTGCTAATCCTAATGCCATAGAAAGAGATGCCTTAAAAGATTCCCCTCCTGATAGAGTTTTTACATCTCTAGACTTTCCTGTATAATTATCAAAGACTTCAAGATCTAGCCCTTGTCCTTTTCTCTTATCTCCAAGTTCCTCTTTTCTTAAAAGTTCAAATCTATTACAAGTCATTTGAGAAAATCTTAAGTTTGCAGCAGTAATAATATCTTCAAAATATGCTGCTAAAACATATCTTTCAAAGCTAATTTTTCTAGGATTATCTCCATTAATTACCTTTGCTAGCTTACCGACAGTTCTATACTTATCTTCATCTGCTTCTATTGATTTATTAAACTTCTTACAATCTTCAAGGATTTTATTATTTTGATTTACCCTTAAATAAATTTCTTTTTCTTTTTCTTCTAATATCTTCTTATCTTCATTTTTTAATTTTAGTTCCTCTTCAATAGAATAAATATCTACAAATTTTAAATCCTTACAGCCTTCAACAGAAATAATATATATTTTTTCTGCATTAGAAAGCTTCATATTATACTGATTAATACTATTTTCAAGTAAATCTAACTCTTCCTCTTTAAGTCTACTTTCAGAATAATCTTTATATCCTTGAAAACCTAATTCAATAACTTTATTTTTAAAGTTATCCACCGCAATGTTAAGTTCTTCCTCTGAAGTTTTAACCATAGCTTCTAAGGAGTTTTTATTCCCATTTTCTTTATCAAAAATAGTTTTTACATCATTATAATATTTTTCAGCTTTATTATAGCTTTCTCTAATACTATCTAATTCTTTATTAATACTAAATTCTTCCTTTTCCAAAGCATCTATGGTTTTGATTTCTCCATTAAATTCTTTAATTATATTTTCTAAATTTGCTTCTTGAGTCTTAAATTCACCTTCTTTAATAAGAAGTTCACTATTCTTATCCTTTAATTCTGCTCTTAAATTCTCATTATCAATTTCAATATCTTTCTTTCTTTTATTCTTTTCAATTTCTTTTGAAACTTCTTTTTCAATACTACTTTTCTTATTAATTAATAAATCTAATTCCTCATTATTTACTTTTATGATGTTATTAACTTTTTCTATGGAATAATTCAAATCTTCAATATTATCCTCATTAAAAATTTCAACATATAAAGGTTTAATATAATCATTTTTTAGAGAATCTATTTCCGCCTTGATTTTAGTTAGCTCTCTATAATATTTTTCTCTAATATTATAAGCATCTTCAGTCTTTACTTTTGCTTCTTTTACAGTTTCTTCATTTATACTGTCAACATCAACATGAGCTAATGATGGATGATTAGTTGAACCACAAACAGGGCATGGTTCACCTTCCTTTAAATCCATTGCTAATATTCCTGCTACATTCCTTCTGAAAATATCCTCTAGTTTTTCATAAACTTCCTTCTTATCTAAATAATCCTTATTAGCTTTTTCATAAAAACTACTTCCTTTTTCATGTCTTAAAACTTCTTTTATACATTTTTCTAAAGACATAAGAAGCTTGTTTAATTTCTCACCTTTACTAGTATAATTAATTTCATTAATTTTTAGCTTATTAACTTCTTCTTTCAGTCTACTTATAGTTTCTAGGTCATTGCAAATAGAATTTAATTCAATTGTGTTTTTTTCTATATTCTTGTTAATAACTGAAATTCTTTCTCTAATACATTTAGATTGTTCTTTTAGTAGTTCTAATTTTTCTTTATTATTTGAATAGTTAAAGGATTTTTCTTTTAACTTATCTATTTCATCTAGCTTTTTATTTAATTTATTTTTTAAGGGCTCCTTATTAACTTCTTCTTTAAATTGTAATTCTGCCTTTTCTAGATTTTCTTTATATTTTATTAAATTTTCTTCACTTATTTTTAAAGCTTCTTTTGATTTGTTAAGATATTTTTTCTTTTCTTCATATTTTTCTTCAAAGGCTGCTGCTGTTTGTGCTCTTTTAGATAATTTTAATTTTTCTTCTTTATTCTTGTAATCATCTTTTAATGAGCTTAACTTTTCAAATTCATCTTTATATTTTTTAAGATCTTCAAGCTTTTTATTAGTTTCCTTAGCTAAAGTTAAATTTTTAGAAATATTATTAATTTCATTATTAACTTTATCTAGTTTTATTTTTAATTCCTCTTCTTCTTCTTTGTCCTTTTTTATAGAAAAATTAAACTTCTCTAAAATCAAACTAATATTTAAGTCCTTAATATTTATAAGATTATTTAACTCTTCATCATCATGTCTTAAAGTAAAGGACCTAATTCTATTTTCCCTGTCCCTTTGTATTATTTCTATAGATTTTTTAAGACTATTAGCTTCATTTTTTATATTCTGCTGAATATCAGAAAAAATCTTAGTTCCAAATATTTTTCTGAATATCTCTTCTTTTTTATCACTATCAGAATTTAATAATTTTTTAAATTCTCCTTGTGGAATCATTACTAGTTGTTTAAATTGATCACAGGTTATACCTAATATGTCTTCAACTAATTTAGTGACTTCTTTAGGTCCAGATACAGTCTTATCCTTTAATTTAATTTCTGCATTTGGCTTACTTTCAGTAAAGCCTTCTCCTCTTTGCTTTGCTCTAAAGTATTGAGGTGATCTTTTTATATAGTAGTCTTTATCCCTTAATGAAAACCAAAGTTCAACTTCTGTTGGAGTTGTTGGATCGGCAAAGTCACTTCTTAGGGATTTTCCCTCTCTATCACTTCCACTTGCTTCCCCATATAAGGCAAAGTTTATAGCATCAAATATGGTGGTTTTACCTGCTCCAGTGTTACCTGTTATAACAAACATATTCTTACCATCAAGATGATTTTCAAAATCTAATTCTTGTCTATCTGCATAGGGGCCAAAGGCTGAAATAACTAGTTTTTTTATTCTCATTTATTCTTCTCCCCTTTCAGCAGATTCCATTACTCTTTTCATAATATCTAACTCTTCTTCTGTACATTCTTCATCCATTATATCCTTATAAAAGCCTTCAAATAATGCTATCTTTGACTTTTCTTTTATATTATTAGCTACTCTTCTACTACCTTCTCTTAGCACTCTTTCTTCTCTTGATAATTCCATAACATTAGGATAAACTGCTCTAAGCTTAGCCATAGGGTCTAATAATTCACCCTTATCCCTTAGTATAACCTTTAAATAATCCTCATTATTTTCTTCGTTGTTATATCCACCTAATATTTCTTCTAGAGTCCCTATTTTTATTCTAAAATCTCTCTTAGGTTTTAATTCATATATTTCAATATTAACTTCTCCATTTTCATCTAAATCCACTATTGTAATTCCTTTACGTTGATTAACTTCAGAAAAGGAATATTTCATAAGAGAACCAGAGTATCTTATTTTATCACTACCTATCTTTTGTGGTCCATGTAGATGTCCAAGAGCAGTATAATTAAATTTATTAAAATGTTTAGAATTAATATATTCAGTTCCACCTATGGATAAAGGCTTTTCAGAATCACTTTCTTCTAACTTTTCAAAGTCATCATCTTTTATACCCGTAACATATCCATGGGCTATAGCTATATTACGTTCTTTATCATTAAAGTCCTTTGATATTTCTGAAATTATCCTTTCCATGGCTAAATCATAGCTCTTTATATTTTCATCTTCAAATAAATCTCTAACATATGGAACATCTTCATAGGGAATTGGATAAAAGTTAACTTTACCATTTTTATCTTCTAAAGTTACCTTATCTACTTTTCTCTTTAAATTTCCAAACATATAAAGACCGCTATCAGCTAAAAGGGAACTAACAAATTCTATTCTTTCATTACTATCATGATTTCCAGCTAAAGCTATTACCTTAGTGTTTAAATCTTTTACTATTCTTATTAAAGATTTATTTAATAGCTCAACTGCATGTACTGGTGGCACAGATCTATCATATAAATCTCCGGCTATAACCAATACATCTGGTTTTTTTTCTTCAATTGCTTTACATAATTCTTCAATAATATATTCTTGATCTTCTGTCATATAAAAACCATTAACAAGTTTTCCTATGTGCCAATCAGCCATATGAAATATTCTCATAAATTTACCTCCAGTAATTTAATTTAAGAACTTAATAAGATCATCTGAAAGTGCCTTTGCATCCTCATATCCTCTGTTATATATAGTTTCAAGCTTATCTTTATCTCTTTCAAATCTGCTTACTTCTAAAGGTGCACTTGGTCTAATAATAAAGCATTTTCCCTCTTTTTCTAATTTATCTAATAAATCTAATGTATCATTATAATGCTTATATCTATTCTCCATTGCATTTATAAGGCCTTTATAATTCTTATATTTCCTCTTTATTATAGGCATAATCTTTGACTTACTCTTTCTATAACCTTTATGTTGAGTTAGTATAACAACATGTTTTTCTAAACCATCTTCTATTGCTTTTTGAATTGGAATAGGTGCTGCAATACCTCCATCCATAAGATTCTTATTATCATATTTTATTACTTTTGCAACTAAAGGCAATGATATAGATGCTTTTAAAGCTTCGTATCCATCTTTATTAAAATCACTTATATTATAAAATTCAGGTAGTCCCGTATCACAATTTGTTGAACCAACTAAAAACTTTGTTCCCGAAGATATAAAGGCTTCATGATCAAAGGGTTCTAATTCATTAGGTATTATATCAAAGAGCATATCCATTCCAAAGGCTGAGCCAGTTTTAATTAAATTATTAAAACTTAGATATCTTTTATCATTAATATAATTTATGTTAACTCTATAATTTCTCTTTCTTTGTTTAGAAATATAAGAAACACAATTACAAGCTCCTGCTGATACTCCTATACAATAATTAATGTTTATATCCTTATCTAATAATAAATCTAAAACCCCAGCAGAGTAAACTCCTCTCATCCCTCCACCTTCAAGGATAAGTGATGTGTTATTCATATCTATTCCTCCAAATCTTGTGTATTGTAATTATATCCATTATCTTTAAATTATATCATTTTAATTTTTAAATAACTATTATCTATACATTAGCACCCTTAATAGTAATCACTTCTTCTATCTAATAGTGTTACATCTCTCCAGTTGCCAAATATATCCCTTGCTATTGATTTTCTTCTACCTATAACTTCAAAGCCATTTTTTATATGTAAATTTATACTGGCAGTGTTATCAGAGAAAACTATACTTTCTAATAGCCAATAACCATGTTTCTCACTTTCTTTAATAGCAACTTTCAAAAGTTCATCACCTATACCTTGCCCTCTATTTTGGGAAGATATATAAATACTTATCTCACAAACCCCATCATAAGCAGGTGATGATGATTTTCCCTTAGATAAGGCAATCCAACCTACTATTTCATTATTAATGACTTTTACAAATCTACATTCATTAATATGACCTTTATCCCAATCATCAACAGTTGGTACTTTTCTTTTAAATGTTGAATTTCCTTCTACTATTGCCTCATCTAATATAGATAAAACCTTATCTATATCTTCATACTCTATTTTTCTAATCATTTTAAACCCCCGATATTATTTATTTTATATAAATTATAAGCTTCTTATATTTTACTTGTCTACTTACAATAAATAAAAAACTAGAAAAAGAACTTTAATGATATAATTCTTTTATAAATATTATGAATAATATAAATTTAAGGAGTAGAATAATATGATTGGAAAAATAATATTAAACTTAGCAATGAGCCTAGACGGCTATATAGCTGAAGAAGATGGTAACTTTGAATGGATTGTTGGAGATGGTAACTCTTCTCTTAATACAGACCGTAAATATGATTTTGAGGAATTTTTAGAAAATATTGATGTTGTAGTTATGGGTAAAAACTGCTGTTTTCAAGGTTTTCATGAAGACTATAAAGAAAAAGAAGTATATATTGCAACTTCAGAAGAAATAGATGACTATGATAACTTTCATTTTATAAGTGGAGATATATGTAAGACTATTCTTGATTTAAAAAATGAAGGTAAAAATATATACTTATTTGGTGGTGGAATACTTATTGATAACTTCATTAAAGATAATATAATTGATGAATATATTATAGCAATAATACCTACTATCTTAGGTAAAGGAAGAAAGTTATTTTTAGATAACAACCCTAAAATAGATTTAAATCTTACTTCATATTATATTGAAGATGGCATAGTAATAATGAAATATTCAAAGAGATAAAAAATATACTGAAGGAAAGGAAAGGAATTTATAAAAAAATCACTAAGATAAGTTGGAATATAATACTTATTTTAGTGATTTTATTTCTTAATTTATATATTAAACTATTTCACTTGTAAATACTTCATAAAGATTTTTTCTTCTTGCTTTTGCTAAAGAATTAGCTAGTGCATAAGATATTGCTCCATCTACAAAGTGATGAAGAATAGTTCCTATTGCAACAACAACTATTACTTGATAAACAGATGTTATAAATGGAATAACTACTAGTCCTTCTAATATTCCATGAATAGGTGCTGTAAATGCAATTGCTTTTTTTAAATTCTTTTCTTTATTAATTATTAATGCTCCAACAAAGCCCACTATAATATGCATTGATGCTCTTGCAGCCACTACTAATGGAGTGGTTATAAAGAATCCTAATGCTGATCCTACCCCTACAACCACTGCAACTGATGGCGATATTAACATTGCTAAAAACATTGGAATATGAGACCCAATAGTTGCTGTAAATGGTCCAAGTGTTATTCTTAAAAAGCCAAATTGAGTAGGAATAATTATTGCTATAGCTGTTAATACAGCTGCAAATACCATTTTTCTAATTTTATTACTAATATCCATATAAAATCCCCCTATCTAGTGTATATACACTAGTATAATTGCTTTGTATTCACTTGTAAATATTTATTTTCAATTTTTTGTATATTTTTTTCTTAATCTTAATTAATAATAAAAATAAAAAGAGGCTGTGAAACAACCTCTTCATATATTAATTTCAAAACTTTTCATTAATAAATTACGTTTTTTTATTTTTTTTATACTTTTTATAAGACTTTTTTCCAGTATAAATAGTAATATTTACAGGAAAGAATATTCCCTCATATACCTTATTAGTTCTTTTTCGAGATAAAAGATAAATTATAAGAAATGGACTTAATAAAATTAATATATTGGGAATTATTCCAATATTCCACTTAGGTATAAAGAAGTAAACTAGCATTACTAAATATATATGGAATACATATATATTCATAGTTGCCTTTCCTAAATTAGTATATGACTTCTTTTTCTTTGGAACTAATGATATAACACAAATACCAAGTATTATTGAAGAAATATATAAAATAATCCTAAAAAAAATTCCACTTAATAAGGAAACTCCTAATGCTTTAAAGGAATAAGAGTAATATAAGAATTTATAATCAAATAAATCCATCTTAACTATATACATAGCAAATAAGAAAAAAATAATTACTCCTAAAATAGATAATAACTTATTAAAGCTACTTATTTTCTCTAAATGCTCTTTTTTAGTATAATAACCTAAAAGAAAAAAAGGCAAAAATACAATTGTTCTTGATATAGATAAGATATTTCCAATACTAGGTATAACCCCTACTAGTGCTCCAACTAAGAAACTTAATATAAGTACATACTTGAATCTAACTAAGTATTTTAATGAAACTCTCCAAAAAAACAAACTTAACAAATACCATAATGTCCATCCTGGAGAAATAACAGAAAACATAAACCTTTTAGTTCCAATATAAACAGCTGTATACCAAATCATATTAAATATTATATAAGGTATTAATAAATTCTTTACTGCTTTTCTCTTCATCCTATAAAAATTCTTAGACAGATATCCTGATATAAATATAAAAAGTGGCATATGAAATGTATAGATAAAAATATATATTATTCTTAACTCTATATTATCTTTAATATAGTATTCAATTACATGTCCAAAAACCACAAAGAAAATTAATACTACTTTTAAATTGTCTACTAAATAATTTCTATCCCTTACTTTTTCCATACTTCCTCTATAAAATCTAATATTCTCCTAGATTCTTTTTCTCCTTTATTTAAAAATAAAGAGATTATATCTGAATGATACTTTCCATTTATTATGGATAATTTAGCATTTCCATTAAAACTTTTTATCCTATCAACAAAGCTAATAGAGTTTTCTATATTAATTAATGGATCCTTATTTCCATGAATACAAAGAACATCTATATTTATATCATCATTAATCAAATTAATAGGATTAATAATTTCCGAATCATTCTCATAACCTACATAATTATCTATTAAAGTTTTTGAATGGTTAGAAGTACATTTATCAAAATCTAACACTCCCGATATAGTTATTAACCCCTTAAAAATATCTTTATTTATATTAAATTCTCTTTGTTTTTCTAAATTAAATACTAAGTTTACAGACAATTCTCCTCCAGCAGAGAATCCCATAACAAAGATATCACTGAGATTTTCCCTTTTAGATGTATAATTTTTTACTGCCTCAAATACATCATTAATTTGTGTTGGGTATTTATATAATGGTACTAATCTATATGCAGGAATAACAACTGTATATCCTAAATCATTAAAATACTTTCCAATACAACTGGATGTTTTAGGACTTCCATGCCACCATCCTCCACCATGAATAAATAGTATTGTGGGCTTATTTTTCTTTCCTTCAAAAACTCTATAATATTGCTTAATATTATCACCATATTTATATGTTTTAAAATTGTTTTTTATACTTAACAAATTAATTATAAATGCTTTAATTATTATTGGAATCATTGCAAACTTCTCTTCTATCCTATAACGCAACATATTTTTTCTCCAAACTACATATTTTAATTAATTATATATTATAAAATTTCATTAATTTTGCATAGTATTAATTCCACTTAATATATTTAATAATATATTAAGTGCTTTTTAGGAGATTTATATGATACATAGTCAATCTTTTATACCATTAATACTATCTCTTATTGCAGGGCTATCTACTGTAATAGGTGCATTTATATTGTTCTTTTCTAAAATACAGAACAAAAAATTAATAACCTTTGCCTTATCTTTTTCAGCTGGAGTTATGATAACTGTATCTTTTACAGATCTATTTGCTTCAGCAGAGGAAACCTTAAGAAAGTATCATGGAAATTTAAAAGGAGTTTTCCTAGCTTTATTCTTTTTAATTTCTGGAGTTATCATGGCACTACTTATTGATAAATTTATTCCAGACAACCCAACATCCTATAAACACTCAAATCCTGATAAGCTTTATAGAGTTGGATTTGTATCAATGATTGCCTTAATGATACATAACTTTCCAGAAGGCATTGCCACCTTTGTTTCTAGCTATGAAAATACCTCTTTAGGAGTTTCTATTGCCCTTGCTATTGCTCTTCATAATATTCCTGAAGGCATTTCCATAGCAATGCCTATTTATTACTCTACAAAAAGTAAAGCTAAGGCTTTTAAATATACCCTTTATTCAGGTCTTGCTGAACCACTAGGAGCCTTTATTGCTTTTCTATTTTTAAGACCATATATCAATGAAATAATTTTAGCTATAACCTTTGCCTTAGTAGCTGGAATAATGCTATATATCTCCTTTGCAGAACTTATCCCAACTGCAAGAGAATACAAATACCATAAAACCTATATTTTCTCAATATTTTTAGGTATCATAACAATTATACTAAGCCATATCTATTCTCATTAAAATATAATAGGAGGCTGTTTAAACAGCCTCCTATTATTCATATATTTACTTTATAAACTCTCAAAGGAATTTATTCCTTAATTCTACATTCTTCACTCTTCATTGTTCATTCATTCATTCATTCATTCATTGTCTATTCCATCTTCCACAAGAAGATATCCTAATTTAGGATTCCTATTCAATAACCCTATAATATATATTGTATAAAATTTTCCGTTTGCAAGCTTTCTATCATTTATATATTTAAATAGCCCTGAAAATGATGAAAAGGTAACCTTGAAGTCATATATTGCTTGCGATAATGGATAATATCCTGTAGTTTCCAAATATTCTACATTATTAAAAAGAACTGCATCATTAGATAATGCTAATGACACTAATGGTGCATTAGGAGACAAATGAATAAATCTTAAAAAGGCACTTCCTATTTTTACTTTATCCTTAACACTAGCATCATTTAATGTAAAGATATCTAAAGCTCCACCTAATGTCACTATACTAGTAGTTGAACTACTATTAGGTAGGATATCTACCTCTTTAGTTATTAATGCTTTATCATAAGTACCTGACTTATACAATTGCAGTTCATAACTACCAGGTGAAATATTTTCATAACATGTTATATCTGAAAATCCTAAGGATTTTCCCATTGGCATTCCACTTAAGTAAACATCCACTGCAGGTGCTGATGGAACTGCATGAATAAATCTTATTTTACTTTGTAAGTTAGGTAAGTTTTGACGAAATAACATTGCTATTCCTCCCTTTTACAATTTTCATCATCTAAAGTTAATTTAATTATTTTTTTAGTGATTAACTGATAAATAGGTTTAGGAATATTATAGGCTTTAAAAGTCTCCATTATAGAATTATCATTTTTCACAGATCCATAAATCATATCTACTTTATCTAAATTGCTATTTTCTTCACCTCTATAAGACTTAGTTAAGTAATCTCCAAAGCTTAAATTCCTTAAAAGCTCCATATGAATTGGCTCTTCAATATCATCTCTTTTATTGGTCATTGGTTTCGTATTCATATTTTGAATTCCATCTTGGCTATTTATTGCATTTGAATTATTTGTTCCATTTGGATTATTCATTGTGTTAGGATAATTCACAGCCTTTGGATTATTAATTATATTTGAATTGTCTATTGGATTGGGATTGTTCATCCAATTCATATTATTAATTGCATTGTCATTATTCATCATGTTAGGATTACTTGTATTATTATTATTGAAATTTGAATTGTTCATTGTATTAAGATTATTTGTTGTATTAGGGTTATTAGCCCAATTTTGATTTTCCATTGCATTAGTATTATTCATCCAATTTTGATTATTGGTTAAATTAGGATTATTAATCCAATTTTGATTTTCCATTGTATTAGGATTGTTCATCCAATTTTGATTACTAATTCCAGTAGAATTGTTCATTCCCTTTGAATTGTTTATTCCACTAGAATTATTACTTACATTTAAATTATTAATCCCATTAAAATTACTCATTTCATTGTTATTAATTTTTTGTATATTGTTTGCATTATTATTTTGGTTATTTGTATTGCTAATTCCTTTTTTACATTTACTATCCTTATTATAGGAAAACAATTCTTCACTTAATGTTTCTGATGGATACTCTAAATTAAAATCTTCTTCAAATTTCTTTGCTGCTTGATTATTATTTTGTAAACTAGAATTATTATTTTGAATATAATCTAAAGTCTTTAAAGTATTTCCTTGCAAATTAGAATTGTCCATAGGTGTAACAAATTTTAATGTAAAACTATTTGGAACTTCACTAAATGCAGGTAATGCCATATCTATAATAGGAAACCATGTTGAATCTTTTTTTCTGAATGGTTCAGTTATATTTAATGGTATGAACTTTAAATCTTCTTCATTTCCATCCATATTATTGTAATACATATATTTCCTCCAAAAAATATTTCATTATAATTATACGCTACATTTTTATATATGTTCTTTTTATTTGCAATAGACCAAACTTTCTTAGTTTCTTATCACCTTACTATACTTAACTGAATATTATAGAAAAGGAGGTTTTGCTATGAATGATTTAACAAATAATTCTTTTAGAAATTTATTTATAGGCCTTGATAAGAAGGTATCAATTATTAATGACAATAAAATAATAGCAATTAATCTTGATAATGCAGCTACAACTCCAGTATTTAAAAGTGTTCTTGATAGAATTTCAAAAGCTTGCGAATTATATGGTGCAATTGGTAGAGGCCTTGGACAAAAATCAGAGTATTCAACTAAAATTTATGCTGAATCAAGAGATTATATTTTAGATTTCTTTAATGCCTCTAAAGAAAAATATACTGTAATCTTTGTAAATAATACTACAGAAGGTATAAATAGATTATCAAATATATTAATTGAAGATAAGAATAATATAGTTATTACCACTAGAATGGAACATCATTCTAACGATTTACCTTGGCGCGGTAAATGCAATTTGAAATATATTGAAGTAGATGAAAATGGTAGACTAAAACTAGATGAACTAGAATACTTATTAGATCAAAATAAGGGTTTAGTTAAATATATCACTATTACTGCAGCCTCAAATGTTACAGGTTATATAAATAATTTATCTTATTTATCTAATCTTGTTCATAAATATAATGCAAAACTAATAATAGACGGTGCTCAAATTGTAGCTCATAAAAAAATTGACTTTAGTGAAACTAATATTGACTATTTCGTATTTTCTGCTCACAAAATGTATGCACCCTTTGGTAGTGGAGCAATTATTGGCTTAAAGGAAGACTTTGAAAGATTAAACTCTGATCTAAAAGGTGGAGGTACCGTAGAATCTGTTTTAGATGATTCAGAAATATTATTAGCACCTCCTGAAAAAAATGAAGCTGGTAGTCCTAATTTTTTTGGTGCTATAGCCTTAGTTGAAGCAATGAAGGAATTAGAAAATATAGGTTACGATGTAATTGAAAAAAATGAAAGAATATTATTAAAGCATACTATAAAAGGCCTTAATTCAATAAAGAAGGTTATTTCCTATGCTGATAATATAAATATAGATGATAGACTTGGTATAGTAGTTTTTAATGTTGAAGATATTTATCATGCAGAATGTGCAAAATTATTAGCTAGCTTAAGAGCTATAGCGGTAAGGCAGGGGGCCTTTTGTGCTCATCCCTATGTAAAGAGATTACTAAATATAAAAGCTGAAGAATCAGGAAGGCATTTAATTGACACTACTTGTAAAATGCCTGGAATGGTTAGAGCTAGCTTTGGGGTATATAATTCTCTAAATGAAATAGATATCTTTTTAAACACCATAGAGCTAATATGTAGATTAAATAAATAAAGGAGCTGCTTAAGCAGCTCCTTATTATCTTTTTGCTATTAAAAATTTAATTTTAATACCTTGTTCACTAAACATATTTTCATGTTCTGTTCTAACATTTCCTACAAAATCACTTTTATGTAAATCATAAGTTATGTACTCTATCTCAAAACCTGATTCTTTAAAATATACTAAAGATTCTTCAAATAATTCATCATCATCAGTTTTAAAATATATTCTACCTTCCTTAGATAAAAACTCCTTATATTTTTCTAGCTGAGTTGGAAATGTTAGTCTTCTTTTCTTATGTCTTTCCTTTGGCCAAGGATTGCAGAAATTAATATATATTCTATCAACTATATCTTCTTTACTAAAAACATCATTAATTAAGAATATTTCTTGTGCCATTAGCTTTAGATTGTTTACTTCTAAACCTTTTTCATTATATGCTTTTTCAATATTTCTCTTTGCAAGTACTAATACTTCATCTTTAATATCTATAGCAACATAATTTATATTTGGATTTTCTGATCCATGAACAGCTACGAAAGTTCCCTTTCCACATCCTAGTTCTAAATATATAGGATTATCATTATTAAAAGATTCTCTCCATCTTCCTTTATATTCACTTGGATTTACTATAAAAAAATTACATGCTTCTAATTCTGGTCTAGCCCATGGCTTTTTTCTTAGTCTCATTCTATTCACTCCATTTACTCTAATTCATAACAATTATACAAATTTACATTCATTATATCAAATTTAATTTTTTCTATGGAATGATTTGCATAAATAATAATGTTATTATTTCTTACTTGCTTTTGCATTTATTATTGTAACTTCAGAATATTTACTTACTTCATCTTTATATGTTTCTAAATTAATTGAAGCTTTTTCAGCATCATCCTCTTTAAACTTTACTAATCCAACTAATGTAACTTCCTCATCTAAAGCTTTGCCTATTTGTGCTACTGAAGATTTTGAATCAAAATCTATAGCTTCTCCATAATATTTAGTAGTTTTATAATCTGGATTTTTACTATCCTTAGTATTCTCTGAATCTATTTCTGAAATAGAATATATTGACTTATCTGCTTCACCATCATTAATTTTAGCTGTATTTAATACTATATGAATAATTGAATCTTTTTCTATGTTTGCTGTGCTATAATTAGCAATCTCCTTAGTTTCTATTAATTCTCCATTTAAGTATTTTTCTATTGATAAATTTATATTGTATTCAGCATCCTTAGGTAATACCATAGAAGCTACAGTACTTTTATCATTTCCATAGTCTGCTGATTTTAATATTAATTCCACTACTCCTTGAATTTCCTGATTAACTACCTTAACATCACCTTCTGGAAGATTAGCACCATTTGTTGTACAACCTGCCAATGTTAAGCTTAAAACTGCTCCAACTATAAGTGTTGATATCTTCTTCATATTCATATATTTCCCTCTTTTCTTTAAAATTAACATTCTATATTATATCATATGTAAAATACATAAAAATATAAATAATATAGAATATATATAAATTATTCTATATACTCCATTTAATTTATAAAAATACGTATTCCTTTATATTATCAAAGTTTTGATTTTCCACATAATATACTGTATTTTTACTTTTATCAAATACAAAAGAAAAATCTGTAGACCATTCTTCTCCATTTTGTTTTACTTCCTCTAATAATTCAAAAGCTTTATTAGTAGTTAATTTATCCTCATTATTCAATACTTCTTTTACCTTATTATATCTTTCACAGGATATATCATCTTCCTTTTCTAAATCCAGTATTGAAAAATTAGTCATTATTTGAAATTCTCCATCCTTTAATTTTCTATAAGTATTTCCTCTTCCTGGTTCAATAATCCATACATTTCCTTCTCTTGTAGAAATCATATTATGAGTACTCCAATCTGGCACATTTACAATTTCATTTATAGCTAAATATTTTTCTAAATCTTCAATATCAATTTTTCCATCTATAATACCCAGTAAGAATTTTGATGTATGACTAACATTAGAACCTCTTCTATAATTACCCTTTCCATTTGATTCTACACACAGATTATTGAAAAATATGCCAGACTTATGCACACCAAAACTCGGTGCTTTAATTTTTCCTGTTGATATATATACAATAAACCAATCTTTCTTTTTAGTATTTATAGTATACTTCATACCATTATTATCAAAATTCATTGCTAATAATAAATTACCCTCTGTTTTTTTAATAAAACTTGTACACATAATTCTCATCTCCTTATATGAAAATTATATATTATAAGTAAATAAAATGCTATTTTTATCATAATTGGAATTAAACTTTAATAATTAATTAAGGCAGTAACCACTATGTTTCTAAAAAAATAGGAGTAGAGCCCCTTTGGCTTCTACTCCTTAATACTTAATATACTATGCCCCCTTAGGGATGTTGAAATTAAGCGAAATATCTATCTAATAATCCCTTGAATGCTTGTCCATGTCTAGCTTCATCCTTACACATTTCATGAACTGTATCATGTATAGCATCTAAGTTTAATTGTTTAGCTAATGTAGCTAAATCCTTCTTACCTTGGCAAGCTCCATGTTCTGCATCAACTCTAGCTTGTAGGTTAGCCTTTGTATCAGCTACTACTACTTCTC
>JAEXLD010000011.1 GCA_023445445.1 Bacillota bacterium | reverse complement strand
ACCAATGCTAATTTAAAAATCACATTAAATTTGTTTAAAAAACTTTCCCTTATAAAAATTCTCATTTCCAAGCTTCTTTGCTGTAAGCCTAAATATAACACAACCATCTGGGCATACAATATCCTTGGTATATTTGTCACTGCCACCGATGTTTTCTAAATCTCCACCACTTCTAACAGCCTCCATAATTGGGAACATAATCATCATTACTTTAGAACAAATACCTTGTCCATCTTTGTTCACAGGGCACCCATAAGTACAAGTATACTTATCACCAACTTCCTCCCCATTCCTGCAATAATTCTCTGTGTGGTCACCTCTAAGAAATCCTGTTACCTCAATATTAAATTCATACTCCTCATCATACCATTTCTTCATGATAAACCTCCTAATTTAATTTATCTTTCACCTTAAAAATGTATTACACATCAATTATTATTTCTAGTGAATATTTCTGTATCTCCTAATATAATAATTTCTCCATTATCTGCTATTATTCCTCCACTGTTAGTAATTGCATATATTTTTTCTTTTTTCTCTTTAAGTACCTTCTTTATATGTTCATTTTGTATATCTGTTCCTTCATAATGAACTTCAATACCAAAATCATTAATTATATTTAATCCTAAATTGTATGAAAAAGTATCATAATCTGCATCAGGAGTAATATGATATTCTGTAAATTGAACATAAGCTCCTGCACTACTCCCCATAATAACACCTTTAAATTTTTCAATATCATTAACTAAATCAAATTCAATTAAGCGTGCCATCATTTTCTCTGGAAATCCCCAGGTCAAAAATATAATATCACTATTCGTAATTAATTCTTTAGCCTTTTCTTTACTATCTTTATAATAATTTACCCATTTTATGTTTTCTTCTTCAATTTGAAAATTTATAAATATGTTCACAATTTCATTGTACCATTCACCCTTTTTACCATATAAATATTCAAAGTCTTCCTCATTGCTTATTTCATTACCAAAAGAAAAAGGAATAATAACAACCTTATCCTCTGGATTTATATATTTTCCTACTGTATCCTTAGCCCAATCTTCATGAAAATTATATAAACTAAATAACATATTAACCATAAATCTTACTCCACTTATTTTATTTTAATATATATAATTATAACATTTTTTCCATAAATTCGGACTCCATCTTCATATTATATATAACTTATGGAATTTTATTACAACTAAATATATAATTAAAGTATATGTTACTACTTAGTTGTATTCAATAGCATACTAATATAAGTACTTTTGGAGGTATTAATATTACTATTCCTAATGAATTTTCCTTATTATCACTATTTGAGTGTGAACCTAATTTGTTAGATGATAATATTCCCTACTTTTATAATGAAGCAACATATGAGTTTACTAATTCTGCTAAAGAAAGATTTATAGTAATTATTTCTCCATCATATTCTGATATAAAAATACAGGTTCTTGATTATGATACCAATGAAACTATATCCTTGTTGGATTTTAAAAATGTAGATAAAGTTGAGATAATTTCTGATAAAAAAGAGCAGTCAAAGATAGGTATAAAAATAGAGTACGGTTTTATTGAGGTTAGCTTCAAACCAAGATTTAAAGTATTCCTTAACCTTAAGGGTTAAACTTGCTTTTATTATATTTAATAGAAAGGAAGATCATTTACTATTAAGTGCTGATGGAGATATTGGCTATATAAAGTTAATAAAATTATATTAGCAAACTTTGATACTATTCTTAAAGACTTCTTTTAATGGAAAAAGACTAATTGCCTATGATGAAACTTTATTCGTAAAATTTATTAAAATAAGATATGGTGATGAGGCTATTTCTTTTAATATATAATGGTAGAGATAATATTAATGATACTTTGAGTTTAATTCAGAGTAATTAGCATTATCTCATCCCATAGTTTACCTTGTGAATAAATAACTTACTTTTGCTAATTTTATTATTTCATTTCCACTAATATTTTTAATTTCATCCTCTAAGTATTTCTTTAAAATTATATTTTCACTACAATTTAAAATCTTTTGTTCAGCTTTTTTTTCACTTACTGCCATAGTCATAATAGCAACTAAGAGGCTTATAAACCTTTCTTCAGTACTACTTGCAGATGCAACACCTACAGAAATTAGTCCACTTAACATAGCTTCAATATCTAATGTTTTATTATCCTCTTCTATATATCTATTTATAAAAAATTCACTAAATCCATCAGTTAAATAATAATCATCACTTTTAATTACTAAAATAGTATTATTTATTTTTGAAAACTTTCTTAAACTAATTCTTAAGGAATTATCTTCTCTTAATTTATTATTAAAATTATTTTCTTCAATTAAAGTTTTATCTTCTAATACTAGAACCTTAAATTCTTCAACCCTTCCTGTAACAGCATCTATATTATATCTATTTATAAATCTTAATGCTATTTCCCTTATTGGAAAAGAAATGTTTGCTCCTAGTATATCTAAAACTACAGGTATTCCTTTTCTTCTTGCAATTCTTATTGATTTTTCTATTGCTTCAATTTTATCTTCATTTAAATCCTCAAGATATATTAATAAGGAGTTAGCTTTAGAAGTTAATTCTAAATATTCTTTTATTGAATTAGCAAATATAGGCTTACCATTATAGCTTATAATACCTTCTTTTAACTTTTCTGAAGAACTATTAATACAGTGTATAAGAGGTTGCTTTATTTTCTGCAAGTTTAAGCTCTCGTCTAATGCTCTTATACCAATTTGCATTATTGTTTCCTCTCTTACATCCTGAAAATATATTGATGTCAATACAAATAGTATTAATACATATTATTCGACAGTATTTTTATATGTGCCTTGTTTTTCTCAATAGTCATTTCATAAATATTGGTATATAATAATAATTAAATATTACAATACAAAGGAGATTATTATGAATTGGATTGATGAAATTAAAGAATACATCCCATATACTGAAGAAGAAGCAGCTGATAAAGAAGCTATTTTATATGCTATAAATAATTTTGAGGATTTACTTACTAGAGAAAACCCCTTAGCACATATAACTAGTTCTGGTTATATAGTGAATAAAGATAAGACTAAAGTTCTTATGATTTATCATAATATATATAATTCTTGGTCCTGGACTGGTGGTCATGCAGATGGCGATGAAGATTTATTACATGTAGCTATAAAAGAAGCTATGGAAGAAACAGGAGTTAAAAATATTAAAGCTTTAGATAAAAAGATATTTTCTTTAGATGTACTTCCTGTACCTGCTCATATTAAAAGAGGTAAAAATATAGCTTCACACCTTCATTTATCAGTAGCTTATCTTTTAGAAGCTGATGAAAATGATGAACTTATTATTAAAGAAGATGAAAATAGCGGAGTAAAATGGATACCAATAGATGAGGTTTCTAAATACTCTACTGAGCCAGAAATGATAGTACTTTATGAAAAGTTCAACAAGAAAATAAAAGAAATGTACTAAAAAAGAAGATAAATATTATGTTCCTTGTGACCTCACAAACTCCAAGTCACCGTCACATAATATCTATCTTCTTCTAAACTGAATGAAATAATTCCTCATTTTGTTCGGAATTATGAAAATTATTTGAATGATAATATTTATGTAAATATTACCATTTTATGTTATAATACTCCTAACAAATACTATTTATAGGAGAACTATATATGAAAATAAAAGAGTATATATTTTTTATAATTTTATTAATTGCATTACTTATGGCTTTTTTTAGTAAAAACACTTTGATTTCTGTTATAGGAATTATAATTACATGCATTTTCTTTATAAGTTCATTTATATATAGTATTTTAAAGTGGATAACAAACAAGAATGAAGTTAATACAGGATATGTTAAATTAAAAACTGAAAACTTTTTATTTGAATTTGTTACCATATTTAATATATACCTTCCTCTAAAACGCAAATATATAGGTAGAGTTTTTTATTTAGAGTATTTTCATAATAAAAAAGTAGAAATAAATAATTTCAAGGATTTTCTAAATACTTATAATGTAATAGAAAAAATAAGAATTATTCTTATAATTGTAATATTAATAGGTGTAATTATTTCAATTATAAAAAAGATAATATGCAAAGGTAGAATTTCATCTTATTATATTTTATTTACTAATGGTGAACTAATAAATCTAAAAGATATTAAAGAGGTTAAAATTGAGGATAGCTTTTTTGGTTTTTCTAAAAAAATTTCATTTAAGTTAGACAATAATAGTAGATTTATTTATATAAAAAATAAGTTCTTTTCCCAAATTGAAGAAACCTTAAAATCTTTAGAAACTGCTAAAAATACCGAACTTAATACGTAAATAAAAACTCAGATATACTGAGTTTTTTTATTTATGTACTCTTCCCTCTTACTTTTTACTTATTCACTATTACCTATTCCCTATAATTTTATAGTATTTCCACTTCTATTCATCAAATCTATAATTTGATACATATTTCCGATTTCTCCAACCTTAAGGTCATCCTTTAAATTATAAAAATCTAAGCAAGCTCCACAGCTTATTATATTTACTCCCTTTTCCTTCATTGAATTTAAACTATCTAATACATCTGAACCTGTACAAGTTAGCTTAACTCCTCCATTAATAAACATTAGATTTTCTGGAAGAATTTCTGATTCAGCTAAGGTATTTATATATACCTTCATTAAGGTTTCTCCTAATCTATCATCACCATTACCTAAAAGATTAGTAGATACTAATATAGTTGGGGCTGAAGGTACTGTAATGTTATCTACTGATTTTTCAGTATTCTCAGAAGCTTTTATACCACTAATTTCCCCTCTTGATAATTGAATTTTGTATAATCCTTCTTCTTCAATAAAGCTACTATTTAAATTTATACCTTTTGCTAATCTTAATATATTATTTTTAGCCACTTCATTATCAACTATTACTAAGGTTTCCTTTGAATCTTCTAAATCAAAATACTTTTTTGTTTTTATTACTGGCATAGGGCATGCTAATCCTTTGCAATCAATAATATTCATAATATCACCTCTATTTAAATTCTTTATATTAATTATCCCAAACTCTTTTTACTTCATTTTTATGTTGTAAAGAACCTTTGTTTTTAATAAGTAAAATTTCACTAAGTATTCCTAAAGCAATTTCTTCTGGTAAACTAGATGCAATGTCTAAGCCCATTGGAGCATATACTTTTCTTAATGCTTCTTCAGGAATTCCCTCTTCAATTAAATCCTTCATTATTCCTTTAACCTTTTTTAAGCTTCCTATCATTCCTGTATAGGAAGTATCTTTCTTAATTACTGACCTTAAGGCATCTTTATCAGTTAAATGTCCCCTAGTGACTATTACAACATAATCTTCTTTATTAAGATTAAAGCTATTAAGATTTTCTTCTATATTTCCTATTATAATTTCATCTGCTGATTTAAGCCTTTCTTCATCTTTATACTCTAATCTATCATCAAATACTACTGTATAAAAATTAAGTACTTTTGCTATACTGTTAAGTTTTTCTCCTATATGGCCTCCCCCAACAATAATTAATCTATTCTTAGGAGTAAATACCTTTATATATCCCTTTACAGCTCCACCACAAGCCATTCCAAGACCTTCTTCATTTAAAACATAATCAAAGGATATACTTTCATTTTTAGCTATTGCTTCCTTTGATTTTTCTATTATACTTAATTCAACCTTTCCTCCCCCAACTGAACCTAGTATCCTTCCGTTACTAAAAACAGCCATTGAAGATCCCTTTTTTCTTGGAGATGAACCACTATCCTCAGTTAATATTGCAAGTGCAGCACTTTCCCCACTTTTTATTGCCTCATAAATCTCAAATAAAATTTGTTCATCCATTCTATTTACCCTCTTATAAATTCTTAATATTTTTCATCATCAAAAGAGCTTCTAAAACTCCTCCACCAATATTCCTAGCTTTATCTGATATAGTTGTGTAATTTTCAACTTCTTTAAGTCTAGGATCTACATCTCCTATTTTTAATCCCTTATATACCATTGTTCCATCTTTAATTAATCCTCTTAATAGTCCACTAATAGGTGATTTCACTTTTGTTTCACCAATATAAGCTAGAATATCATCCTTATTTACAATATCTCCAATTTCACTTACATTTCTTATTACACCATCAGCTTCACTATAAATTACTCTTTCCTTTGAGTAACCACCAATTTCACCTGGTACTCCAGTATTAGCCATAGCGTATCCTTCAAAAATTAATCTCCCTAAATTATGTCCTCTCATGGTTTCAATAACAATATCTACATCTACCCCTGCATTAAATCCTGGTCCTAAGGCTATAGTTATTGGTGCCATCGACTTATTTGTTCCTAAATTCTTCTTTGCTAATA
>JAEXLD010000094.1 GCA_023445445.1 Bacillota bacterium | reverse complement strand
CCACTTCATTTTCATCTGTTTCAGAGGCATTAACTACTCCAATAAGTTCACCATTATTTACTATGGCAATTCTATCGGAAACATTTAATATCTCATCTAATTCAAGAGATACTAAAAGTACAGCTTTCCCATTATCCCTTTGTTCAACAAGTCTTTTGTGTATGTATTCTATTGATCCAACATCCAAACCTCTTGTTGGCTGAACAGCAATTAATAAATCAGGATCTGCTTGAACTTCACGTCCAATTATACCCTTTTGTTGGTTCCCTCCTGATAGAGATCTAGCAATTGACTTTCCGCCTTCTCCAGATCTTACATCGAAAGTATCTATTATTTCATTTGCATACTCTGAAATTTTACTTCTATTTATAAGTCCATTTTTAGAAAAAGGTTCATTCTTATAAGTTTTAAGAACTAAATTATCTTCTAATGTATAATCTAAAATAAGTCCTCTTTTATGTCTATCTTCTGGAATATGAGCTATTCCTTCATCTATTCTTTTTCTTATTGAATCCTTTGTTATATCTTTTCCATTGAAAGTTATATTTCCTTCTTCAATAGATCTCATACCTGTAATAGCTTCAACTAACTCTGTTTGTCCATTGCCTTCTACTCCAGCTATTCCTACTATTTCACCTTTTCTTACCTCTAAATTAAAATTCTTTAAGCCTAGAACTTTTTTATTATTTTTAACTGATACATTTTCTAATCTTAATACTTCTTCACCTGGATGAGCATCCTTCTTTTCTACTTTAAAGGATACTTGTCTTCCAACCATCATTTTAGCCATATCAGCTTCTGAAGTTGATTTAACATCTACAGTTCCAATGCATTTTCCTCTTCTAATTACTGTACATCTATCAGCTGCTTCTTTAATTTCTTTTAATTTATGTGTAATTAAAATTATTGATTTACCTTCATTAATAAGGTTTCTCATTATTCCTATTAAATCTTCAATTTCCTGTGGTGTTAATACTGCTGTAGGCTCATCAAATATTAATACTTCCGCATTTCTATAAAGCATCTTTAATATTTCAACACGTTGTTGCATACCAACAGATATATCTTCAATCTTTGCATATGGATCTACATTTAGCCCATAAGCTTTAGATAATTCTTCTATTTTCTTTGCTGCACTTTTTATATCTATGGATAAAAATTTCTTTGGTTCTAAACCTAAAATAATATTTTCAGTTACAGTAAAGTTTTCAACTAATTTAAAATGCTGATGAACCATACCTATTCCTAAATCATTAGCTACATTAGGACTTGAAATTTTAACTTCTTTTCCATTTACCTTAATTATTCCTGCTTCTGGACTATACATTCCAAATAACATTCCCATTAATGTAGATTTCCCTGCTCCATTTTCTCCTAAAAGAGCATGGATTTCTCCTTTTTTAAGCTGCAATGTAATATTATCATTAGCTACAATTCCAGGAAACTCCTTTCGGATGTTAAGCATCTCTACTACATATTCCATATAATTCACCGCTTTCTCTTTTTATAAATATAAGAAAATATCGCAGATATTTAAAAATTAAAAATATATTTATTTTTAAATACTGCGATAAATTTTAAATAAATTACTTAATTAAATCTCCTTGTTTGTCAGATATTGTTATCTTTCCATCTTTGATTTGATTAAATACTTCTGCTACCTTGTCTTGAGTTTCCTTAGAAAGGTTTGGATTATTTTCTGGTATACCTACTCCACCTGTTTTTGCATCAAAAGTTAAAGTTTGTCCACCTGGGAATTTTCCATCTAATTCATCTTTAATTATATTAAATGTTGCTGTATCAATTTTCTTCATTGCAGAAGTTAAAATTATTGATTTTTCTCCTTCATATACACCTTCTGCATATTGGTCAACGTCAACACCAATTACCCAAGCTTCCTTACCAGCTTGAGCTCTTGCTTTAGCTTCATTAATAGCTCCAACTCCAACTCCACCAGCTGCTGTAAATATAGCTTTTACTCCGTTATCATACATAGTAGCTGCTAATTGTCCTCCAGCTGCAACATTATCAAATGAACCTTGGTATATTACGTTTTCAGCTTTTATATTCATCTTAGTTCCTAAATTATCGTTAGCATATTTAACTCCTTGTTGGAAGCCCCAGTTAAATTTTTGAACTGCTGGTATTTCCATACCACCTATAAAGCCTAGTTCTCCTTCTTTTAACTCAAGAGCTGCTGCAACACCTGCTACAAATCCAGCTTCATGTTCTGCAAAGAAAACAGCAACTGAATTTTCTCCAACTTTTGCTTGTCTTGCGTCCCCTTCTTTACCATTATTTGGTGAACCATCAATAATAACGAATTTTGCATCTGGATATTTATCTTGTGCTGCAAAGATAGCAGTTTCAAATTTAAATCCAGGAGTAACTATAAATTTATATCCTGTATCAAATAAATTACCAATTTCCTTCATATACTCAGCTTCTGTAGTTCCTGCTGGTTTAATATAGTTACTATCTATTCCTAATTCTTCTTTAGCCTTTAATATACCTTCCCAAGTTCCTTGGTTAAATGACTTATCGTCTATAGTTCCTGCATCTGTAACCATACCAACTTTAAAATCTTTATTAGTCTCTGCTTTTCCTTCTTCCTTACTTCCACAGCCAATTAAGCCTGTTACCATAAGAGCTGAAAGTGTTAGTGCTATTAACTTCTTTTTCATATATAATCCCTCCATAAAATAATATATAGCAATCTTTGTACCACAAAGAAATGCACAAATTTAAAATTTTCTCTTACTTCTATAGCTCTTCCTCTAAAAACTTGATCTCTGATCCTCTCAAAATAAGCTTAGGTGGAATATTTATTCTTTTTATATCGTAGTTTTCTTCTTTAGATTTAAGAATATCTAAAAGCAAACTTATTGAGGCTTCTCCAAGTTCCATAGGGGAATCTTCTATGTATGATAAATTAATTCCTACTATATCCATAAGTTCGATACTATTAAATCCTATTAATGCAATATCGTTAGGAATTTTTTTCTTCTGTTCAATCAATGCTTTAATTACACCTAATGTCATTCTATTACTACATGCAATTATAGCTGTTGGAGAGTCTGCCATCTCTAAAAAGTCTTTTGTTAACCTATATGCTTCGTCTAATTTAAACTTTCCTTCTTTTATATACTTATAGTCTATTAAAATATTATTTTCTTTTAACGCTTTTTTATATCCTGTTAATCTATTTAACGCAGAGCTCGAACTCATTATACCTGTTATTATTCCTATTTTATTATGACCATTTTCTATTAAAGCCTTTGTAGCTAAATATCCACCCTTTACATCATCTACAAATACTCCACTTAAAGTAATATAGTTTAAATCAGCTGAAACTAAGACTATTGGAATGTTTATGCTTCTAATGGCTTCTATAAATTCATCTCTAAACTTTGTATCACCAAAACCTGGAGTCATAATAACTCCTTTTAATCTATGCTTCTTAATCTCTTCTAAAGCTTTTAATTCACTTTTTACATTGTTGTTAGTATTAAATAATATTATGTTTAAATCAACCTCTTCTGCACTTCTACTTATTCCCTTAATTATTTCCCCAAAATAAGAGTTAGTTATATCAGGAACTATTATTCCAATAGTGCTTGTCTCTCTTCTTGATAAACTTCTTGCTATTGCACTTGGTACATAATTCATTTCTGCTATAATCTTTAATACTTTTTCTCTTGTTTCTTCCTTAACATAGGAAGAATTATTTAATACTCTAGAAATAGTTGCAGATGATACACCAGCTTTTTTAGCTATGTCATCTATAGTTACTGCCATTTTATTTCTCCTCATGCCATATTTATATAAATTAACAAATTTATCCTCCAAGGATTATTATATATCTATTTAATTTAATTATACTAGAGTAAATTTTTAAATAATATGATTTTTGATAATTTTTTCAATAAATATTTAATATTTTTGAAAAATTCTTAAAATATTAGCGGAAATATTAATTAATTGATTCTATATCTATTCTATAATCTTATATATTATATCCTCTATTCTTGGCTTTTCATCTTTTAATATATAAGCTGATAAAAGCATATTTTCTGCTTCACTTATTTTATTCTTATCACTAGTATAAATTGTTGCAATTATATCACCCTTATTAATGTAATCCCCCATTTTTTTCTTAAGTATTATTCCCGCACCATAGTCAATGATATCATCCTTAGTTTCTCTTCCAGCTCCTGCTATTAATGAAGATATTCCTACTTTTTCTGCATCTAGCTCATATACATATCCTTCTTCTATAGCCTTTACATCATGTTTTATATTAGCAATAGTAAATAAACTTGTATCTTCTATTACAGATACATCTCCACCTTGATTTACAACTAATTCTTTTAACTTATCTAAGGCTTTTCCATTTGCAAGAACCTCTTCTAAGATTTCTCTTCCCTTTGTAACATCAGATTCTATTTCACCTATTTTAAGCATTTGTGCTCCTAATCTTAAGCATAATTCTCTCAAATCCTTAGGTCCTCTATTACTTAATACTTCAATTACTTCTTGAATTTCTAAAGCATTTCCAATGGCATATCCAAGAGGTTCTCCATTTAAAGTAATTGCAGCAGATGTATTTCTATTTAATCCCTTTCCTATAGCAACCATAGCATTAGCTAATTTTTCTGCATCTTCCTTTGTTTTCATAAATGCTCCATCACCATATTTAACATCTAGTAATATGGCATCTGAACCTGAAGCAATTTTTTTACTCATAATGCTTGCTGCAATTAAAGGAATACTATCTATTGTAGCTGTAACATCTCTTAAGGCATATAACTTCTTGTCAGCAGGAACTATATTTTGAGTTTGTCCAGCAATAACTAATCCTGATTTATTTACAAAATCTATAAAATTCTTCTTATCAACATTTATATTAAAATTTGGTATTGATTCTAATTTATCTAAAGTGCCACCAGTATGGCCTAAACCTCGTCCTGATAATTTAGCAACTTTTAGTCCAGCAGTTGCTACCATAGGAACTAATATTAATGATGTTTTATCACCCACACCACCTGTACTATGTTTGTCTGCTTTTATTCCATTAATTTCACTTAAATCAACAACATCTCCTGATTTAATCATTGCCATTGTAAGGTTAACAGTTTCTTCATCATTTAATCCATTTATGTATATAGCCATAAGAAGAGATGATGCTTGATAATCAGTTATTTCTCCTTTAGTATATCCAGCGATAAAAAATTCTATTTCCTCTTTACTTAATTCTTTACAATCTCTTTTTTTAGCTATTATGTCATAAGCTCTCATAGCAACCCCTCCATTAATTAGTAATATATTTATTTTCATTAATCCAAATATTAAGTTCTTCCTTTGTTTTTGGTATAAACAATTGATCTTCAACAATTTTATATTTTATATCCTTAACAGTTTTCATTATACTTGGATCTAATTGAACTTCTGATCCTTCTCTTGTAATATCAATAATTCCTTCCTTTAATCCTGAATAATGAACTCCATCATTCCAACTATTATCTTTAATATATTTAATTTCATTAAAAACTATTTCGTTCATATACCTAGTAGAAGTAGATATTATAACACTTGGATCAAAGGAATTTTGATTTTCATCTACCCCAAAGGCATATGCTTCTGATTCCTTTGCTGCAGCAAATACTCCAAGTCCAGAGGCTCCTGCTAAATGTTGAATATACTTAACTCCTTTACTGTACATTAAAAGTGATATTTCCTTAGCTTTTAAGGGATTTCTGAAATCATTTACTACAGCAGTTATAACTTCCCCTTCTGGAAATATATATTTATATCCTGCTTCAAATCCAACAGCGCCTTCTCTAAGGTGTGGAACTTCCATTCCTAGTACAACTCCAGCTTTATTTATATTCCCTGTTTTCTCATATTCCATTTTACTTAATAATCCAGCAATTACCCCATTTAAAAAGGCTTGTTCTTCCCACCTGGTATAAATGGAACTTACATTTTTCCTATCTAACTTAGAATCTATTAAAGTAAATTTTTGATTAGGATATTCATTTGAAACCGCTTTCACATCACCTTCTTGTTCAGGTCCAACTGCAATAATCAATTGATAATCCATAGTTTTTGTAAACTCTAATATACTTTCCTTATATTTTTCAGGATGAATTGGCTCTTCATAATCAAACTCTATATTAAGTTCTTCTTGTGCCTTTAATAATCCATCATAAATTAAATCATTAAAAGATTTATCACCTAATCCACTTCCTGTGAAAACAACTGCTATTTTTATAGGTTTTTTAGATTGATTTTTCAGCTTTTTATTATTAATAAAATTTATTGATAATACAGAAAATAATATTAAAAATACTGAAGCTATTAATATCATATAGCTTGTCTTTTTCATTTATTCTCCTTTTCAATAAAAACAAATATTTCTACTTGTTTTTATTATACATAAATTAATAATTGCTTTATATAAATAAAATTGATAACAAATGTAATTATTAACTTCTTTAATGATAAAATATTGATTTTTCATGTATTTTATTGATATTTTTCTTTGATTTATATTCTATCATCTTCAGGAGATGCTCCCATATACTTCTTATAATTTTTGGAAAAGTATCCTGGGTTAGAATATCCAACTTCCATAGCTATTTGAGATATTTTCATATCTGTTCCCTTTATTAGCTCTTTAGCCTTATTCATCCTATATAAAGTCAAATAAGTACTAAAATTTTCTCCAACTTCTTCCTTAAATAATCTTGAAAAATACTCATGGGATAAATAAATATGCTTAGAAATATCTATTAATGAAATATGCTTACTATAATTTTCTTCTATATATGTAATAGCTTTTTCTATAGTTTTTGAATATCTCTTTTTATCTTCTTTTTTATTAACTATAGGTATTTTAATATTAATATCTTTTCCCTTTATCTTTTCATCTATTCTAAATAATAGTTCTTTTATTTCCTTAGGTCTAATTTCAGACTTTATTAAATATTCATAGACACCAAAACTAATTGCTTCTTTTGCATAATTAAATTCAGCAAAATTAGTTAATATTACTATAAAGACTTCTGGAATTATATCTTTTATTTTTTTTGAAAGTTCTAACCCATCCATAACAGGCATTTTTATATCTGTTATAATTACATCGGGCCTAAATTTTAAGGATAACTCATAAGCTTCTTTTCCATTATTTGCACTTCCTATTAAGTTAAAATCCTCTGAAACATTTTTTATTGTATAACTTAACCATTCTCTAATAGGAGCTTCATCCTCAACTATCAAAATCTTCATTAAAATTCCTCCTTTTTAGGTAAAATATATTTAACACTTGTTCCCTTTCCTTTTTCACTTATAATTTCTATTCCATAATTTTTGCCATAATTTAATTGTATTCTTTCATGTACATTAATTAATCCTACTCTATTAATTGCCTCCTTATTTTTAAAAACATCATTTATTTGTCTATCACTCATACCTCTTCCATTGTCCTTAACATCAATAATTATCTTATTCTCTTGGCTATAGGCAACTACGTTAATTTCACCCTTTTTCCCTTCATTATCAATACTATAAAAAATTGCATTTTCAACTATGGGCTGCAATATTAGGGCTGGAACCTTACTATTCTTTATAGCTTCTTCTATAGATATATTTACACTAAATAAATTAGGATATCTTATTTTCTGTAATTCTATATATGCCATTACAATTTCTATTTCTTCTTTTAAAGTTATAAGTTCACTTGCCCTTGGCAATATATTTCTTAAGAGTTTAGTAAACTTAAATAACATTTCTTCTGCTTCCTCATTTTTATTCATAGATACTAAAAATCTAACTCCACTGAGTGTATTATATAAAAAATGAGGATTTATTTGAGCTTGTAAAAAACTTAATTCTGCTATACGCTTTTGTTTTTCCTGTTCTTTTATTTCCTCTATAGATTCCTCCAACCATTTAATCATATTATTAAAGGATTCCTCTAAATTTCCTATTTCATCATCCCTATCTACTTCTACAATTAAATTTAAATTTCCATCCATCACTTGTTTCATAGTGTCTTTCATGTTAATTACAGGCTTAGTAATCCACACTGAAAGCTTATATATTATGATAAATGAAACTATTATAACAAGTATTAAGGTTAAAATGAATTTTTCTGTAATTTGTTTTATAGGCTGCTTTATTACGTTTGATGGTATTTCCTCTATTATGGACCAACCGTACTTATCTAAGGTTGATTCCATTTTTATATAATTACTATCTTCTCTTCTAATAACTGAATACCATTGATATTCATCTATATACTCTTCTTTCTGTATATCATTAAAGTAATTTTTACCTATTAATCTTTTATCCTTGCTTGAAATTATATTTCCATCTAAATCAATTATATAAATATTTCTACCATCTTTAATTATTTTATTGTATCTATCAAATAACATTTTTTCACTTATGTCCATTATAAGTACTCCTAAGGTTTCTCCTGTAATTAAATTATTGATAGATCTTCCCATTCTAAAAATAGATTTAAATGGACCTATGCCTTTTTCATCTTCAAATGTACTTAATAATACAGTTTTTCCATTAGCCTTTACTATTTCATTGTACCAACTTTCATTTTTAATGGATTCCATTGTATATTTGTTTTTTGAATAAGTACTAGCGTTAAAATCGTTTTCAGAAATTATATAAAGATCTGGCTTCATATACTTTCCATACTTCCATACCTGCTCATTTAATAAAACTTCAATATATTTTTCTAAAGTAATAGTTTCTTCAGTTCTACTTATTACATCTTCCTTAGAAATAGTTAAAGCACTATTTAATTTATTATCCTCCACAATATTATTTCCTATATCCTCTATATCTGCTAAAAAAATAGAGATATTATCTGCAATTTCATCTAATATTTCACTATTAAGTCTTCCCATTTCAGCTTGTACCACTTTATTAGTATCTTTAATTGACCATCCTCCAATTACTATTGATATAGTAATTATAAAAGTTGTTAGAAGTAAACAAAGTTTTGTTGTTATACTTTTTATTTTCATAGTTAAATCCTCTTTTAATATAAATATAGTAACATTTTACTAAAGTTAATTTACTTAGTCTATTATTTACTTCCATTAATAATAATCTTTTTATTAATTTAAAGCAATATAGAAAGAGGCTGTGGCAGAAAGTAAAATTAATAATGAAAAATGTAAAACTCATAGGCCCCCTCAAAAAGTTGGACTATTACATTCAATGTAATTATAATAAAAATAACTTAATTGAGGGGGATATAAATGAGTACAAGATTCATAA
>JAEXLD010000061.1 GCA_023445445.1 Bacillota bacterium | reverse complement strand
CTCATCAGTAATTTCTTCAGGATAGCAGTAATGAAGTCTATTCCACTCTATTCCATTAACCTGTGAAATACTATTTATTAATTCATGCAGCTTATTTTCTTTATATAAATCTACTCCATAATAAGTTAAGTCTTGAGCTATTAAAATAATTTCCTTAACGCCATTCTTAGCAAGAGTATTTACTTCTTCTAATATAGATTCTTTTGATCTACTTCTAAATTTGCCCCTTATTTTAGGAATAATACAATAGGTGCAATAATTGTCGCAACCTTCTGCTATCCTAACATATGCTGTATGTTTATCAGTAGTAAGTAATCTTATTCCTTCATTAATGTTATCATCGCTATAATTTGCAGCAAATATCTTTCTTTCGCCCTTTATAAAATCTAAAATTAGCTTATGGATTTTCATATAATCATTAACTCCCATAAGTATATCTATTTCAGGCATTAATTCTAATAATTCCTCACCATATCTTTGAGTTAAGCACCCTGTTGCAATTAACATTTTACATTTATATTTATTCTTATATTCAGCCATTTCAAGTATAGTATCAATTGACTCTTGTTTTGCGCTTTCTATAAAACCACATGTATTTACAATTATTATTTCAGCCTCTTTAGGATCATTTGTTATTTCATAAAATTTATTTATGGTTCCTAAAATAAGTTCAGAATCTACTCTATTCTTATCGCAACCTAAACTTACCATACCTACTTTATATTTTTCCAAAGTCTTTCCTCCTAAGTTTTAAAGTATACTCATTTTTTCCTAAATATTATTTTAATGTAGATAAATAATATTTACAAGTTTTTTTACTCCTCAATATTTAATTCTTCTTTAGTTACTAATATTTGCCTTGGTCTACTTCCGTCCTTTTCCGATATTATTCCTCTTTCTTCAAGTTCATCCATTATTCTAGAAGCTCTATTAAATCCAATTCTAAGCTTTCTTTGAAGGAATGATGTTGATGCTTGATTATATTCTACAACTATTTTAATTGCTTCATTTATAAGTTCATCACCATCACCCTCTTCTGAAGCTTTTCCACCATCTTTACTTTCACTTTCAATATGTTCTATAATTGATTCTTCATATTCTATTTCTTCTTCTTCATTCTTAATGAAGTTTACTACCTTTTCTACTTCTTCTTCAGATATAAAGGCACCTTGAACTCTTATAGGTTTATTTTCTCCTATTGGATAATAAAGCATATCTCCTTTTCCTAGTAGCTTTTCAGCACCTGTTTGATCTAGTATTGTCCTTGAATCTATACCAGAAGAAACAGCAAAGGAAATTCTTGATGGAATATTTGCTTTTATTACTCCTGTAATAACATCTACAGATGGCCTTTGAGTTGCTATTATTAAATGCATACCTGCTGCTCTTGCCATTTGTGCTAGCCTACATATATAATCTTCTACATCATTAGGGCATGCCATCATTAAATCTGCAAGTTCGTCTACAATTATTACTGTATATGGTAGCTTCTCTTCTATTAATCCTTTATCAAATAATGAATTGTAACTTTCTATATTCCTTACAGAAGCTTCAGCAAAAAGCTTATACCTCTTATTCATTTCATTAACTGCCCAATTTAAAGCAGCTGCTGCCTTCTTAGGATCTGTTACAACTGGTATTAATAGATGTGGAATTCCATTATAGACACTAAGTTCTACAACCTTAGGATCTACCATTAATAATTTTACTTCTTTTGGACTATATTTGTATAATAAACTTACTATTAATGTATTTATGCATACTGATTTACCTGAGCCAGTAGCCCCTGCAATTAATGTATGAGGCATAGTTGCTAAATCTCCAACAACACATTTTCCTGATATATCTTTTCCTAAGGCAAAAGCTAATTTCTTTTTGGTTGTTTTAAATTCATCAGAATCTAATACTTCCCTTAAAAACACTGCTGTTTGCTTATTATTTGGCACCTCAATACCTATAGCAGCTTTTCCTGGAATAGGCGCTTCCATTCTTACCCCACTTGCAGCTAAGCCTAAGGCTATATCATCTTGTAAATTAACAATTTTTGAAACCTTAACACCAGGACTTGGCTGTATTTCAAATCTGGTAACTGATGGACCTTTAGTTACCTGAACAACATTGGCATCTACTCCAAAGTCATTTAATATTTCTTTTAATTTACCAGCATTTTCTATTAACTCTTTTTTATCTTCACTTTTTAATTTTGTTTTACTATTAATATTTAATAAATCAATTGAAGGATGAACATAAATTTTCTCTTCTTTTTTTTCTGTAGTCAAGCTTTCTTCTATTTCTTTACTTACTACATCCTTTACAGAGCTATCAAGTTTTTCTTTTTTCTTATTTTTTTCTTCATATACAGGCTCTTTGATACTTTCTTGTTTTTCCTCATTAAATACTTCTATATTAAAAGGATTATCATCTTTAACATTATCTCCTTTAGCATTTTCATCAATAGAAGTTTCTAATATACTATCTTCTAAAGAAGAATTTTTCATAAAGTCTAAGATTTTTATTTTATTATTTATGCCCTTTATAAATTCTTCTCTTTCTTTTTCCTCTTCTTTAGGTACAACTTCAATTAATGGCACCTTTTCTTTAGTATTATCCTCTTTTGATTTTTTAACTTTTACTTTATTTTCTTTATTAAATTTACTCTTAAACATTAAAGCTATATCGTATAATGTGATATCAGACATAAGTATAATACCAATTGCTATAATTGCTAAATATAAAATATAAGACCCTATAAAACCAATTAACATTCCTAATGGATAAGTTATTGTATGCCCTAAAAGCCCCCCATGAACACTTTGTGTTTCCAATATTAATCTCCAAGTATCATAAAAACCTTTTTTTTCTTCTAATATATTGATACTAGCTGTGGCACATCCTAAAGTAATTGATACTATAATTAATGTTAATCCAAAAACTCTTCTAGTTATTGTTATATTACCTTTTGAAACTATAGTACAATATCCAAAATATATTAGATACATTGGAAGAATAAAAGCACTAACACCTATCATCTTGTAAATTACTTCTCTAGATAAAGTAGATAAAGCTCCTGCCCAAGTTGTATATATAGCTATGGACAATAAAATACCTAAAGCTATATATATTACGCCTTTAATATCTCCATTTTCTTTTGAATTACTTTTCTTATTTGTGTCTTTTTTACTGCTACTTTTTTTTACCTTACTTCTAGACACTGAATCACCTCGCATTATCCCACTTTTTGTAAGTTAATTCTTTACATATATTATTATAAACATTAATAAAAAAAAAGCAATTTAAATAAAATTTCTGTCATTTAAACTGCTTAATATATTTATATTTTTTAATTCCTAAGTATTTTCTTTTTCCTTTATTAATTCTTTTAATTTACATAAGGCGTCTTTTATTCCACCTTCTTCATCAATTAGTCCACATTCCACTGCTTGCTTGCCTATTAATATAGTACCCATATCATTAAGTAATTCATCAGATCTTAACATCATTTCTTTTAAATCTTCTTTGTTTATTTTTGAAGTCCTAACTATAAAATTATCAATTCTTTCTTGCATCTTTTGAAAATAATTAAAGGTTTGTGCCACTCCTATTACAAATCCATTCATTCTAATAGGATGAACTATCATTGTAGCAGATGGTGTAATAAATGAATAGCTAGAGGATGTTGCAAGAGGTACTCCTATTGAATGCCCTCCACCTATAACAATAGAAACTGTTGGCTTGGATAAAGAGTTTATCATTTCAGAAATTGCAAGTCCTGCTTCTACATCTCCTCCAACTGTATTTAAAATTATTAAAACTCCTTTTACCTTATCATTTCTTTCCATTGATATTAATAGAGGTATTACATGCTCATATTTAGTTGATTTAGTTTGAGCTGGTAATACTTGATGTCCTTCAATTTGCCCTATAATGGGTAAAATTTGAATGCTTTCATCTTGAGCTGCTCCATTTGAAGTACCAAACTCTATAATTTCCTCTCTTTTTTCCTTAGTTTCTTTAAGTTTTTCTTCTTCTTTTTCTATATTATTAATTTCTTTAACATCATACATAATAAAATCCTCCTATACATTAATATTGTGTACAAGAGGATTTTATTTTATTCACTTAGATTAAAGGCTTTATGAAGTAAATTTAATGCACTATCAACATAGTCTGACTTTATTAAACACCAAATTGTCATATTAGAATCTGCTGTTTGAAGAATTTCTATAGAATTTTCAACTAAAGTATTCATTATTTTAGCCATTATTCCAGGAACTCCTCTCATACCAGTTCCAACCATTGCAATAGTGCTACAATTATCAGTAAAACTATATAATATATCTACTTTATTTAATACCTCCTGAAGTTTTTCTTTCCTATTGGAATCAATAGTAAATATTTGTTCAGCAGGAAATATATTTATTAAATCTAAACTAATTTTTTCTTTTGCTAATATATCTAATAAATATCTATATTTATCATTATTTCTATTATCCTTCAGTCTAACTGTAACTTGAGTTCTATTATTTAAATGAGTTATTCCAGATATAATTTTATTATTATTATTATTTCCATTACTATTAATTAAAGTTCCTTTACAGTTATTCATTGTATTTTTTATTAATATAGGTATATTAGCCTTTCTAGCACAATCAACTGCTCTAGGATGTATAACCTTTGCTCCTTGATCTGCTAATTGAAAAATTTCATTATAGCTTATAGCTGAAATTAAGGTTGCCTCTTTCACTATTCTTGGATCAGCAGTCATAATGCCATCTACATCTGTATATATTTCTATTTTTTCTGCTTTTAAAGCTTCTCCTAATATACAAGCAGATGTATCACTGCCACCTCTGCCTAAAGTGGTTAAATTCCCATCTTTTGTTATTCCTTGAAATCCAGTTACTACTGGAACCCTTCCTGATTCTATTAATTTCAAAATATATTTTACATCTGTACTAATTAATTCTGCTTCTGAATAATTTTCATTAGTTATGATACCTGCCTGCCCTCCAGTAAGTGGAATTGATTCTATACCTTCATTTATTAATGTATTACACATTATAACTGAGCTTATCAATTCTCCACAACACATAAGCATATCTATAGCCTGTAGGTTATTTCTTTTAAAATTATTATCTACTAAAGATAGTAAAGTATCTGTTGCATACGGATCTCCCTTTCTTCCCATAGCTGATACTACAACTACTGGAGAAAAGCCTTCTTTCAATGCATCCTTTACTTTTAAAGCTACTTTACTTCTTCTCTCTTCTGTTGAAACCGAAGTTCCTCCAAACTTTTGTATAATTATTCTCAAGCAATAACCTCCCTAAGTTTATGCTCTTGCTCTTTTAATTTTGTTCTTATCAGCTGAAACTACAATTACGTTAGTACCAATCTTTGTAATATAGTTCCATGGAATTTCAACATATTCCCTGCTACCAAAAAATCCAAATTTACTTCCAGCAACAGCAGCCACTATAAATTGTAAATTCCCATTTTCATCAATAATAAAATCTAGTGCTTGTTGAGTATCATATTTTTCTGCTTCTTCTGTATTAAATATTTCATATCTCTCTAAATCACTTAAAAGCCTATATCTTGATTCTCTCTTAACTTCCTCTTCATAGAAACTATCTTTTTTTCTATCATCTTTAAACATAAGAACACCTCCATATCATCTTATGTAAATCTTATGATAGAAATTTATTAATTATTACATATAATTAAAGTCTTACCGAAGCTTCCTTTTGAGCATTATCATAGGCTTTTATATTAGGCTCTAAAATCTCATTTAATTTTTCATATTCTATATCTTGACCTACATAAGCTGAACTTATTATGCCTGGTTTAAAGCATGTATCTAATACATAATTTATGTCATCATTATTTATATTGTTAATTCTTTTTATTACTTCTTCTTGAGTTCTAATTTTATTTTGTAACAACATATTTTTAGCGTTAGAAAACATTCTTGATGAAGTGCTTTCAAGACCTAATATATAATTTGCTTTAATCTTTTCTTTATTTATTTCTATTACATCATTAGAAATGCCTTCTTTAGCGAATTTCTTAACTTCCTTATTTATAACATCTAAGGCTTTTTCTGCTGATTGTTTACTTACTCCAGTATAAATATTGTTTATTCCTACTCCTAAATACGGATGTCCATATGAATATATAGTATAACAAAGACCCAATTCTTCCCTTACTTTTTGAAATAAAATGGAAGATGCTCCACCACCCAAAACATTATTAAGTAATACTAAAGAATAAGCTTTTTCATGTGCATAAGGCAATCCCTTTAAAGATAAGTTAATATGAAGTTGTTCAATTTGTTTATTAGTATACTTACTATCATTTAATAATATTGGTGTTTCATAAGTTGGAATATAATCCTTATCTCCATCCCATTCCCCAAAGTTATCTTCTAATATTTTAATTAATTCCTTTTCATCAAATTTACCACAAACAGAAACTACTGAGTTATATGGTGTGTAATGAGATTTTATAAATTTTTTTATTTTATTTCTGTTAAAAGATTTAATATTTTCTATAGTTCCTAATATAGGATATGATAATGAATTATTTCCAAATATAGCTTCAGCTTGATTATTATCTAATACATCTTCTGGAGAGTCTTCACTCATATTAATTTCTTCAATAACAACCCCTTGCTCCTTTGCTATTTCTTCATCGTCAAATTTAGAGTTAATTAACATATCTGCTAATATTTCTATAGATAAATTTAAATGAGTATTTAATGCTTTAATATAATAGCAAGTAGCTTCCTTACTTGTATATGCATTAATTTGTCCCCCTACATTTTCTATTTCTTGAACAATTTCCTTTGAACTTCTTTTTTCAGTTCCTTTAAAAAACATATGCTCTATAAAATGAGAAATTCCATTAACTGATAAGTCTTCATTTCTAGAACCATTTTGTACCATAACACCCACGCTTATTGAATTAACATGGTCTATATATTCGGTAACTACTCTTAATCCATTTTTTAATTTATAAATATTATACATATTTTCTCCTTTTAATTTTAAAGTTATTATATTAGTATTATTCTAATATAATAAATAGTTATGTAGTTATATTTAAAATTTTATCATATAAAGAAAAAAAGGCAATAAATTGCCCTTTACTAACATTTATTATTCTGTTTTTTCTTCTTCTGAACTATCTACTAAAGCATCTTTTCTTGAAAGATTAATTCTTCCTTGATTATCTATTTCAGTTACCTTAACTAATATTTCGTCACCAACTGAAACAACATCTTCTACTTTATTAACTCTTGCTTTATCTAACTTAGATATATGACATAATCCTTCTTTATTAGGAAGAATTTCTACAAATGCTCCAAAGGCAGCTATTTTAGTAACCTTTCCTAAGTAAACTTCTCCCGCCTTAACTTCTTTAGTTAATCCTTCAATAATTGCTATTGCTTTTTTAACTCCTTCATGTTCTGGTGAAGAAACAAAAACTGTTCCATCTTCTTTTATGTCTATTTTAACGCCAGTTTCTTCAATAATCTTATTGATTACTTTACCACCAGCACCTATTATATCTCTTATCTTTTCAGTATCAACATTAATAATAGATGTCTTTGGTGCATACTCTGAAACTTCTTCTCTAGCTTTTGGAATACAAGCATTAATCTTATCTAATATTTGTAATCTTGCTTTTCTTGCTCCTGTTATAGCATCTTCTATTACTTTAAAGCTTAACCCCTTAATCTTTGTATCTACTTGAATTGATGTAATACCTTCTACAGTACCAGCAACTTTAAAGTCCATATCAGCAAAGAAATCTTCAATTCCTTGAATATCTGTTAATACTTCTTCTCTTGATAAATCTTCTGAAGTTATAAGTCCCATTGCTATTCCTGCTGCAGGTCTCTTTAGTGGAACCCCTGCATCTAGTAATGCTAAAGTACTTCCACATACAGATGCTTGAGATGTTGATCCATTAGAACTTAATACTTCTGAAACTAATCTTATTGTATATGGGAATTCTTCTTCTGAAGGTATTAATGGTTCTAAAGCTCTTTCAGCTAAAGCACCATGACCTATTTCTCTTCTTCCTGGGCCTCTTAAAGGTTTAACTTCACCAACTGAGTATCCTGGGAAATTGTAGTGGTGCATATATCTCTTAGATTCTGCTTCACCTATACCATCTATTATTTGAATATCTCCAACTGCTCCTAAAGTTGCAACAGTCATTACTTGAGTTAGTCCTCTAGTAAATAATCCTGTTCCATGAGTTCTTGGTAAAATTCCAACTTCACAGGATATAGGTCTAACTTGATCAAATGCTCTTTCATCTGGTCTTCTATGATGATTTAATAACATATCTCTTACAACTTCTTTTTGTAATCCATATATTATTTCTTTAATATCACCTAGATTATCCGGATACTTTTCTTCGAATTCTGCATAAACTTTTTCATTTACTGCATCCATAGCAGCATTTCTTTCATCCTTGTCAGAAATCCACATAGCTTCTTTTATCATAGCACTAGCAAATTCTTTAATTTCTGCTTCTAATTCTTCATTAGGCTTATACAATTCTGGTGTTATCTTTTCTTTACCGAACTTAGCCATTGCTTCTTCTTGGAATTTAATTATATCTTGACAACTATCAAAGCCAAATTTAATAGCATTAAGCATTACATCTTCTGGTATTTCATTACCACCAGCTTCAATCATCATAACTCTTTCGCTTGTAGCACAAACAGTTAATTGAAGAATACTTTCTTCTCTTTCTTTAGATGTTGGATTTAAAATGAATTTTCCATCGATTAGTCCTACCTGTACTGCTGCAACAGGTGTTGTAAAAGGTATGCTTGATAAACATAAAGATAATGACGCTGCATTAATTGCTAGAATTTCTGGTAAATTATCTTTTTCAACTGATACTACTGTACAAACTACTTGCACATCATTTCTATATCCTTTTGGAAATAACGGTCTTAAAGGTCTATCTACAGCCCTCCCAAATAATATAGCATTTTCTGAAGGTCTTCCTTCTCTTTTTATAAATCCACCTGGGATTTTACCAACTGAATATAATCTTTCCTCATATTCTACACTTAGTGGGAAAAAGTCTATTCCTTCTCTTGGTTTTTCTGAAGCGTTGACGTTAGTTAAGATAACTGTGTCTCCATAGCTAATAAAAGCTGCTATGTTTGATAGCATTCCAATTTTACCAAACTCTAGTTTTAGCTCTCTACCAGCTATATTTGTTTTCATTACATTGTTCATTTTGTAACCTCCCTTCAAGGTTCATCACTTATCATTTAAAAATGTTAAAATAATAGAGCGGCTTAAAAACCGCTCTAAAGACTATCTTCTTAAGCCTAATTTTTTGATTATAGCTCTGTATCTTTCGATATCTTGAGCAGCTAAGTAATTAAGAAGACCTCTTCTTCTACCAACCATCATTAAAAGACCTCTTCTTGAGTGGTGGTCTTTCTTATGAGTCTTTAAGTGTCCAGTTAAAGAATTAATTCTTTCTGTTAATAAAGCTATTTGCACTTCTGGTGATCCAGTATCTCCTTCGTGTCTTCCATGTTCTTTAATAATTTCTTGCTTCTTTATTGCGTCCATTAATCGCACCTCCGTATAATTATCCCCTAAATCCATGAAAAGAGATAGCACCCTCAAATCTTAGGTTTAGGTTCTTCCTTGATATTATAACAAATCATATTATTATTGTAAATTATAAATTTATAATAATTAAATTATTATCTCTTTAGCCCTTGCAAAATCTTCATCTCTTTTTATTTGTGCAACAAGTTCATCTAATGAATCGAACTTTATTTCGCCTCTAATCTTTTCAATAAAATATACTTTAAGCTCTTCACCATAAATCATTTCATTAAAATCTAATATAAAGGTTTCTATAGTTAATTCTTTCCCGTTCACCGTTGGATTATTCCCTACTGATGTAATGCCTTTAAATACTCTATCCTTATACCTAACATTAGTATAGTATACTCCTTTGCCTGGAATAACCATTTTATCATTAAATTCTAAGTTTGCTGTAGGCACTCCTATTGTTCTTCCTAGGTGTTTTCCATGAATGACCTTACCTTTAATTAAATATGGTTTTGACAGCATATTAGTAGCTTCTTTTACATCACCTTCTAATATACAATTCCTTATTCTAGTACTACTTATTGCATCACCTTTATATGTATAAGGTTCCATAATATACAATTCATATCCATACTTATTTTGAAGATTTTTTAATAAATCTATATTTCCAAGATTTTTATGTCCAAATCTAAAATTAAATCCTACAACTATTCCTTTGACATTGTAAACTTCACAAAGAAGTTTAATAAAATCTTCAGCTTCCATTGCCATAAATTCTTTTGTAAAACTTCTAAGTATTACTATATCAACATTTTCTTCTTCTAAATACTCAAGTTTTGTATCTAAATCCATAATTAGCTTAGGTACACTGTCAGGCTTAATTATTGTTTTAGGATGATTTTTATAAGTGAAAACCATACTCTTCCCATTCTTTTCCCTAGCTAATTCTACTGTTTTTCTTACAAGGGATAAATGTCCATAATGAAGACCGTCAAAGCTACCTAAAGCTATATAGTTGTCTCTTTTGCTATTATCTGTAATAACATCCTCTATTACTATCATATCCTGCTCCCCTAATTAATTAACAATTTTTCTATCTTAAAGCCCTGATGATTACCACTTCCAAGCCCTATAAATACTCCGTTTTCATCATAAACTCTATATAGTTTTTCCAATTTAAAATCTTCTTTTGTAAATCTTCTATCAAAGACTCTAACTCCATTAATCAAAAGTCTTGAATACTTGTTTATAACAACTAATTTATCATAAGCATCTAAAGCTTCTTCAATGCTAATAATATAATCCTTAATGTTTTCTGAATTAATATCCCTAATATTAACAGCTTCTTCTTCAGTAAATTTAGAAGTTTGAGTTCTTTTTAACTTTGTCATAGCAGCTCCAACTTCTAAATAATTACCTATATCATAACAAAGACTCCTAATATAGGTTCCTTTTGAACAAGTTACGGTCATAGTTACATATGGATTATTTATTTTAATATTTTCAATATTTATTATTTTTATAGGTCGTCCTTCTCTTTCAACTTCAATTCCTTTTCTTGCAAGTTCGTATAGTCTTACTCCATTTTGTTTTAAAGCTGAATACATAGGAGGGATTTGATTATATTCTCCTATAAAAGAATTAATAGCACTAAGTATATTCTCATCAGTTAAATTAGATGGATTTATTTCTTCAACAATCTCGCCTTCTAAATCGTAAGTTGTAGTTTTAATTCCAAGTTTAAATTCTACTTCATAAACTTTATCTGACTTCATAATATAGTCTATAATTTTTGTTCCCTTTCCAATACATACCGGAAGAACTCCAGAAGCTTCTGGGTCTAAAGTACCTGTATGTCCAACCTTCTTAGTATTGGAAAGTTTCTTAACTAGTCTTACTACATCAAAGGATGTCATACCAGTATTTTTAAAAATATTAATTACTCCGTCCATTATAACAACTCTTTCTCGATTTCTTCTAATATTTTATCCTTGGCTTCATCTAAAGTAACCCCATTTAGTCTTATACCAGCAGCTTTAGTATGACCACCGCCGCCAAACTTTTCTGCTATACTTCTAACATCAAAATTATTTTTTGATCTTAAACTCGCTTTAACTCCACCTTCTGTTTCCTTAACTAAAACTGCAACTTCAACACCTTTAATTTGTAAACCAAAGGAAATTATATCAGATGTGTCACCAATCTCTATACCTAATTCTTCTCCATAGGATAATGGTATTTTAATTAGTGAAACCTTTTTATCAAATAAAAGTTCCATATTATTTATGGACTTTCCTATTAATCTTATCTTTTCAAAGCTATTATTATCAAAAAGACTTTGATATATATAAGTATTGTTTACATTAGCATCTTTTAATATTGATGCAATCCTATGAGTTCTAGAAGTTACATTTGAATGCCTAAATCCACCAGTATCTGTTACTAGCGAAGTATACAAGCAAGTTCCTATTTCCTTTATTTCTGGGTCTTTAGATTTAAAATCTAAACCTAATATTTCTAATAATTCAAAAATAATTTCTGCAGTAGCTGCTGCATTTGTATCAACATAGTTATAATCACCATATTCATTGTTTGATAAATGGTGATCTATATTTATTATAGTTTTATGAAAATTTTGAAGTTCGGCAGATATACGTTCATAATTACCACAATCTACAACAATTACCAAATCTGTTCCTTCAGTTGGTGCAGTAATTAAACCATTACCTTCATTAGAGGATTTTAAAAACTGTAGATTATCTGAAATAATGTCCTTTGAAATTAAATAAGCATTTTTATTAAGATATTTTAATCCATTTAATAGTGCAAGTGCACTACCTACTGCATCACCATCTGGTGATACATGATAGGTAATGCCTACTTTATTACTATTTGATATTATCTTACTAATATCAGATAATGTATTCATTATTTATCCTTAGTCTTATCTATAAGTTCTTCTATTCTCATACTATAACTTATAGAGTCATCTAATTCAAATAGGATTTGAGGAGTATTTCTTAAATTCATTCTTTGACCTACTTCTCTTCTAACATATCCACTTGCACTCTTTAATGCAGCAAAGGTTTCATTTTTTTCTTCTTCATTTTTACCAAATATACTTACAAACACCTTTGCATATCTTAAATCCTTACTAACCTTAACTGATGTAATAGACACCATTGCAGTCATTCTTGGATCTTTTATTTCATCTCTAATAATTATACTTATTTCTCTTTTAACTTCTTCGTTAATTCTTCCGCCTCTGTAATTAGCCATTTAAAATCACCTCTTTAATTAAAGCTGCTTTCTTTCAGTTGCTTGCATAGTAAATGATTCTATTATATCGCCTTCTTTTAAATCATTAAATCTTTCTACACTTAAACCACATTCATATCCTGCATTAACTTCTTTTGCATCATCTTTAAATCTCTTTAATGATGCTAATGTTGATTCAAATATTACTATTCCATCTCTAATAACTCTAACTTCAGAATTTCTTATAATCTTACCATCTAAAACATAACATCCTGCAATAGTTCCAATATTAGATATTTTATAAACCATTCTTACTTCTGCTTTACCATTTATAACTTCTTTATATTCAGGATCAAGCATTCCAATCATTGCTGATTTAACATCTTCAATTGCATCATATATAATTCTATATGTTTTAATTGATACGCCTTCCTTATCAGCAATTATAGAAGCATTTGAATCAGGTCTTACATTAAATCCAATTAATAATGCATTTGATGCTGTAGCAAGTGTAACATCTGTTTCAGTAATTGCACCAACACCGCCATGAATAACTCTTACTCTTACGTCATCAGTAGATAATTTTTCTAAAGATTGTTTTATAGCTTGAACAGAACCTTGTACATCTGCTTTTACTATTATTCCAAGTTCCTTAACAGTTCCTTCTTGAATTTGGCTATATAAATCTTCAAGTGAAACTCTATTTGCTGAATGGAAACTTTCATCTTTAAGTTTTTGTTTTCTAATTTCCGCCATATTTCTAGCTGTCTTTTCATCTTTAACAACAGCAAATCTATCTCCAGCTGATGGTACATCTGAAAGACCTAAAATTTCTACTGGTATTGAAGGACCAGCACTTTTAATTGACTTACCTTTATCATCAAACATAGCTCTTATTCTACCATAAGTAGAACCTACTAAAATTGAATCTCCAACATTTAATGTACCATTTTGAATAAGTAAAGTTGCAACTGGGCCTCTTCCTTTATCAAGCTTAGCTTCTATTACTGTTCCCTTTGCTTTTCTCTTAGGATCCGCTTTAAGTTCTGCCATTTCAGCTGTTAATAGAACCATTTCTAATAATTGTTCTATATTTTCTCCTGTTTTAGCTGATACAGGAACACAAATAGTATCTCCACCCCAGTCTTCAGATACTAATCCATATTCAGTTAATTCTTGTTTAACTCTATCAATATTAGCTCCTGGTCTATCAATTTTATTAATTGCAACTATCATAGGAACTTCAGCTGCCTTACAGTGGCTTATAGCTTCTTTAGTTTGTGGCATTATTCCATCATCTGCAGCAACAACTAAAATAACTACATCTGTAACTTGAGCTCCTCTTGCTCTCATTGCTGTGAAAGCTTCATGTCCAGGAGTATCTAAGAATGTTAATTTTTCTCCATTTAAATTAACAGTATAAGCACCTATATGCTGAGTTATTCCACCAGCTTCGTGTGCTGTAACATTTGCTTTTCTAATAGAATCTAAAAGTGATGTCTTACCATGGTCAACGTGACCCATAACTGTTACTATAGGAGGTCTCTTAATAAGATTTTCTTCTATTACTTCTTCATCTTCTACTGTTTCTAATTCTTCTTTTTCTTCTTTTTTTACTACTAAGCATTCATATTTTTCACATACTTTTTCAGCTGTAGCAAAATCTATTTCTTGATTTATTCCAGCCATTACTCCTGTAAAAATAAGAGTTTTAATAACATCTGCAGTAGGTCTTCCAATTTTTTCAGCTAACTCTTTAACAGTTATAGTTTCACCAATTTCAACTACTCCTGAGCCACCTTCACCAACAGCATCTACATTATCATCATTTTTCTTTTTCTTTCTTTTTTTAGCTTGATTATTAACTTCTTCAGCTAATATTTCCTCATATTCATCTACAATTGTCTTTTCAGTAGATTTATCTGTTTCTCCAAGTAATTCTTTAATTAGTTCTGCATCTTCATCTTCAATTACGCTCATATGATTTTTTACATCAACGCTAAATTCATTCATTAATAATTCTATAAGTTCTTTTGAGCTTATGTTAAGTTCTTTTGCCAATTCATATACTCTGATTTTTGACAATAAAATCACCCCCGGTTAAATTTTGGTACTTTGATCCTCATAAAGGGCATAAAGCTTATTAGCCATATTTTTATCTGTTATAGCTAATATTTTTACCTCTTCTCTTCCTATTGAAGATCCTAACTCTTCTTTCGAAAAGTCTTCTATAAACACTATATTTTTTGTTATACAATGATTCTTAAATTTCTTTTTTGTACTATTTGAAGCATCATTAGATATTATAAATAAGAAAATGTTTTTTCTGTTTCTCTCTTCATCACATTTACTATAGCCTTCAATTACATTTCCTGATCTTTTTGCTAAACCAAGAAAACTGAAAAATTTATTCATTTATTTCTTTCCTTAATCTATCATATATTTCGTTATCTATAGCTATATCTAGGTTTCTTGAAAGTCTTTTAGCTTTAAATGCTTTTTCTAAGCATTCTATATCCTTGCATATATAAGCTCCTCTTCCAGACTTTTTCCCAGTTAAATCAACAGAAACTTCGCCTTCTGGACTTTTAACAATCCTTATAAGTTCTTTTTTAGGCTTCATTTCCATACATCCTGTACACATTCTTAAAGGAACTTTCTTTACTTTCATAAAAAATCCTCCCTTATTCTAAGATTTCAATTTCTTCATTTAAATCTTCTAATTCTTCTTTTTTCAAAGCTTCTGCTTGTGATTTACTTTTTATATCTATCTTCCAGTTAGTTAATTTTGCTGCAAGTCTTACGTTTTGGCCTTCTTTACCTATAGCAAGAGATAATTGATTATCATCTACAACAACTTTAGCTGATTTATTTTCTTCAGAAACTACAACTTCTAAAACTTTTGCAGGACTTAAAGATGCTGCTATAAATTCTTCAGGATTTTTACTCCATTTAATTATATCAATTTTTTCACCTTTAAGTTCATTTACGATATTTTGCACTCTAATTCCTTTAGGTCCAACACAAGCACCCATTGGATCAACATTCTCATCATTTGAGTAAACTGCTATTTTACTTCTTGAACCAGCTTCTCTTGAAATGCTCTTAATTTCAACTATTCCTTCATATATTTCAGGAACTTCTAATTCAAATAATCTTTTTACTAATCCAGGATGAGTTCTAGAAACTAATATTTGAGCTCCTTTAGATCCATTCTTAACTTCTACAACATATAGTTTTACTTTTTCGTTAAACTTATATTCCTCTCTTGGAATTTGTTCGTTTGGTCCAATAGATGTTTCTATTCTACCTAGATTCACAAAAACATTCCCTTTATCTTTTCTAAGAACTGTTCCAGTTATAATATCATACTCTAATTCTTTATACTCAGAATATACTATATTTCTTTCTGCTTCTCTTATTCTTTGTGTAACTACTCCCTTTGCTAATTGAGCTGCCACTCTACCAAAGTTCTTAGGAGTAACTTCTAAATCTACTATATCATCAAGATCATATCTTGGGCTTACTTCCTTAGCTTCTTCTAAACTTATTTCAGTTACATAATCATATACATCCTCAACAACTACTTTTTGAGCGTATACATGTATTTCGCCTGTTTCTCTATTTATACTTACTTTTACATTTTGTGCAGAAGTTGTTGGACTTGCATAATTTTTCTTATATGCTGCCACCAATGCATCCTCTATAGTAGTAAAAATTAAATCTTCGCTAATCCCCTTGTCTTTTACAATTTCTTTAAGAGCAACTATAAACTCTTGGTTCATTTCAATTTCCTCCTTATTATATTTCCCCTTCTAAATTTGCTGATTTTATCTTATCTTTAGGAATTGTAAGTAATTTTTCAGTTTCGTATTCAACAACCACTGAATCTTCAGTTACTTCCTTTAATATACCTTTTGCATTTTTTCTACCCTCAAAAGATTTTGTAAATCTAATAAGAACTTCTTTTCCAATTTGCTTTTTGTAGTGATCATCAGTAAATAATCCTCTATTTAATCCTGGTGATGATACTTCTAAATAATATGCATCTGGAATCGGATCCTCTACATCCATAATTTCGCTTACTCTTCTTGATAACTTTTCACAATCAGTTAAAGTTATGCCACCATCTTTATCAATATATATCCTTAAATAATATTCTCCATTTTCTTTTACATACTCAATGTGATAAATTTCATAATTTAATTCTTCTGCAATAGGTCTTACTAATTGATAAATTTTTTCTAATAATGCATCAACTTTCATATTAACCTCCTTTATATTCAATTTTAATAAAGTTTTACTAGTTCACTCAATCTATAAAAAAAGCAACTAAATGGTAGTTGCAATTAAATAGAAAGAGCGGGCATTTTCATTCCCACTCCTAATTATCAGCTATTAGTAAATTACTTCCTTTATATTCTAACACAATTTCCTAATAAATACAAGGGGTAGTCAGTAATTTATTAATCCCATTATACTTATTACTGCCCTTATATATAATTATTATACCAATTAAAATAAAGATAATTGGTTTGTTTCTGACATCCCCTCAAGGCATCCATGATTACTTAAGGTTTCTATAACTGTCTTTGAAACCTTAGATCTAAGTCTTAAATCTTCTTTAGATATAAATTCTCCGTTTTTCCTTGCTTCTACTATACTTTTTGCAGCATTTTCTCCTACACCTTGAAGAGCACTAATAGGAGGTCTAATACCATCTTCTTCTATAGTGAATTTTGTAGCTTCAGAAATATATATATCAACTTTCTTGAAGTTAAGACCTCTTGCATAAAGCTCATAGGAAAGCTCTAAAACTGTAATTAAACCTTTATCCTTTGCAGTAACCTTATTACCTAGTTCATAAAGTTCATCTAATTTTGCTTTTATGGCACTAGCACCCTTACATATTAAATCTGCATCAAAATCATCAGCTCTTACAGTAAAATATGTTGCGTAATAAGCTTCTGGATAATAAACTTTAAAATAAGCTATTCTTACTGCCATCATTACATAGGCAACTGCGTGGCCTTTAGGGAACATATATTTAATTCTTTTACAAGATTCAATATACCAATCTGGAACATTATTTTCCTTCATTGTTTTTTCAAAATCTTCTGTTAGACCTTTACCTTTTCTTACACTTTCCATTATTGTAAAGGCCATCTTAGGAGGAACTCCAGCATACATTAAATAAACCATAATATCATCTCTTGTAGAAATACAATCTTTTAATGTAGTATATCCTTCTTTTATAAAGTATTGGGCATTATTAAGCCATACATCTGTACCATGTGAAAGTCCAGAAATTCTCACTAAATCCGCAAAGCTTTTAGGTTGTGTATCTACTAGCATTCCTCTAACAAATTTTGTTCCAAATTCCGGAAGCCCATAACTTCCAACTTCACAACCAAGTTCTTCTTTAGTTACTCCTAAGGCATCTGGTGAAGTAAATAAAGAAATAACTTTTTTATCATTTAAAGGTATAGTTTTAGGATCTACACCAGTTAAATCTTGAAGCATCCTAATCATGGTAGGATCGTCGTGTCCTAGTATATCAAGCTTAAGCAATCTACCAGATATTGAATGATAATCAAAGTGCGTAGTAGTTACATCTGAAGTAGAATCATCTGCCGGCCTTTGAATAGGTGTAAAATTAAATATTTCATTATCACTAGGAACTACCATAATTCCACCTGGATGTTGACCAGTAGTTCTCTTAATACCTGTACACCCAATAGTTAATCTTTCTATTTCAGCACTTGTAGCTCTTAAACCTCTTTCATCTAAGTATTTTCTCACATATCCATAGGCTGTCTTTTCTGCAATAGTACCTATAGTTCCTGCCTTAAATACATATCCCTTACCGAATAAAACTTCTGTATATTTATGTATTTCACCTTGGTTATCCCCTGAGAAATTAAGGTCAATATCCGGTTCCTTATCACCTTCAAAGCCTAAGAAGGTTTCGAAGGGAATATCATGGCCATCTTTAATATATTCAGTGCCACATTTTGGACACTTCTTATCTTCTAAATCTGCTCCAGAGCTAACTGAACCATCTAAGAAGAATTCTGAATTCTTACAATTAGGACAAACATAATGTGGTGGAAGTCCATTAACTTCAGTTATATTTGACATAGTTGCAACAAAAGAAGAGCCAACTGATCCTCTTGAACCAACTAAATATCCATCTGCTAGGGATTTAGCAACTAACTTTTGAGCAATTAAATATAGTACCGCATATCCATTATTAATAATAGAATTTAGTTCCTTATCTAATCTTTTTTGTACTATTTCAGGTAATGGATCCCCATAAATTGAATGAACTTTCTTCATAGTCATTTCTCTAATTTCATCATCTGCCCCTTCAATTTTAGGTGGATAAGTTTCGTCTGGTATAGGTTTTAAAATTTCAATAGAATCTGCTATGATTCCTGGGTTAGTTATAACAACTTCTTTTGCTATATCTTGACCTAAATATGAAAACTCCTTAAGCATTTCTTCCGTAGTTTTTAAATAAAGAGGTGGCTGATTACTTGAATCCGAAAAGCCCTGTCCCGCCATTATTATTCTTCTAAAAATTTCATCTTGAGGATCAAGAAAATGAACATCACCTGTTGCTACTGTAATTTTGTTTAGCTCTTTTCCTATTTTATATATCTTTTCATTTATAGATCTAAGTTCATTTTCATCCTTAACATTTCCCTTGTCTATTAAATAACTGTTATTGGCAATAGGTTGAATTTCTAAATAATCATAAAAGCTCATTATTTCTTTGATTTCTTCATCAGATTTACCATCTAATATAGCTCTATAAACTTCTCCTGCTTCACAAGCTGACCCTATTATAAGTCCTTCTCTCATTTCCATAAGCCTACTTTTTCTAGTTCTAGGATGCTTATGAAAATTATCTAAATGAGCTTCAGAAATTAACTTATATAAATTTTTCATTCCTTCTTGAGTTTTTGCAAAAATAATTATATGAAAGGTCTTTTCCTTTTTAATATCCATTTTTTGAAGGAATTCATTATTTAACTCTTTTATATTGTTTAAATTTAATTCTTCAACCATTTTCTTAATAGAAATCAAGAAAATTTCTGCTGTAGCTTTAGCATCATCAACAGCTCTATGATGATTTTCCAAAGATACACCTAAATGTTTAGCCACTAAATTTAATTTTACTCTTTTAAGATCTGGATATAAAAATCTTGCTAATGGAACAGTATCTACAATTGTTGATGTAAATTCTAGCCCTAAATCATTGCAATTTTTCTTTATAAAACCAGTATCAAATGCTGCATTATGTGCAACTACTGCACATCCATCGATAAACTCCATAAATTTAGGTAATACTACTTCAATTGGATCTGCATCCCTTACCATTTCATCAGTTATACTTGTTAACTCTGTTATTTTATAAGGTATCCTACACTTTGGATAAACAAATTCACTAAAAGTATCTATAATTTCTCTATTTTTAATTTTTACAGCTCCAATTTCTATAATCTTATCATTATGAGATGAAAAGCCAGTAGTTTCTATATCAAATACTATAAATGTATCATTAAAGTCTTCACCCTTGTCATTAATAGCTATAGGAATACCATCATTAACTAAGTATCCTTCAACTCCATATAGAACCTTAATCTTATTTTTCTTTGCAGCTATTTGTGCATCTGGAAAGGCCTGAACTACACCATGGTCTGTAATAGCAATGGCTTTATGCCCCCATTTAGCAGCTCTTTCAATTAATTTAGTAGCAGATGCAACACCGTCCATTGCACTCATTGTAGTATGACAATGAAGTTCAACCCTTTTTTCTTCTGCCCCATCCATTCTTTCAATTTTACTCATTCTTAGTATATCTCTACCCATTATAACCACTTCTCTAGCATAAGTATCATATACCGCTTCCCCTCTTACTTTACAATACAATCCCTTCTTCACAGCATCCAATACCTCTTCTGTTTCTTGTGGTTTTAAGAAACACTTTACTGTAATAGAACTTGTATAATCAGTAATAAAGAAAGTAAGAATAGTTTTACCTGTCTTAGTCTCTATTATATCTGTTTTAAAGACTTCACCAATTACTGCAACAATACCTGAAGTTTCATCAATTTCCTTAATAGAAATAGCTTCTTGACTTATTGATCTTCCTAAAATGCTATTTTCACTTTTTGCTTCTCTCTTAAATTCACGTTTTTCATAAGATTTTTTAGGTTTTTGTCCTTTATTTTCATCAGCTTTATCATTTTTATTAGCATTTTCTTTAGAAATTGTTCTTCCACTAAATATTTCTTTTAGTACTTCTCTTTCTTTCTCTATTTTTTCTTCATAATTATTTTTAACCTCTAAACTACTATCATAGTCTAATTTAACTTTTGTCTTTAATCCAAAAACACTTTCAATATTAAGAGCAATTTGTTTCGGTACTCCTTTTGTATTTAAATGCTCATTTATCTTTTCATAACCACTAGTTATTGTAATAGAATTTCCTTCTATATTTTTTACTCCCTTTGTCAAAACTGCTTTCGATAAAGGAACTGTTTTTAAAATATTTCCTATTACTTCTAACCAATGCTTTTCAACTACTTCCTCTAAACTTAAGGAAGAAATATCTCTATAAAATAGAACTTCAATATTAACATCTATATTTAAAGCTTTTTTAATAGCTTTCTTCACTTTATCTTCTTCTTCATTATTTAATCCATCTTTACCCCTAAGAACAACTTTAAGAACATTACTTTTCTTAAAGAATTGAAATTTAATAATATTAATTTCTTTATCTTCTAAAGAATCTTCTTTATTAATTTCTTTTTTTATAAGCTTTAAAGCATTTTCACTCAATGAAGCACCCCCTTTTAAAGACACATAATAAGAAATTGACAATGTAAAATGACTATTAAGTATTATATCACCTTAATTATTCATTATTCATTGTCAATTAATTCCACTACATATTTTCTATTTCCTTCATTAACTCTTCTACTAAGTTTTCTTCTTTTACTTTTCTAACTATTAAGCCTTTTTTAAATATTAAACCTTCGCCATTTCCTCCAGCTATTCCAATATCTGCTTCTCTTGCTTCTCCTGGTCCATTAACTGCACATCCCATAACTGCAACTTTAATATTTTTGTTAATACTTTCTAATCTACTTTCCACTTCTTGTGCTATTTTTATTAAGTTTATTTGTGTTCTTCCACAAGTAGGACAAGATATAAATTGTAATCCACTTTTTCTAAGTTTTAATGCCTTTAATATTTCTTTTGCAACTTTTATTTCTTCTATAGGATCACTAGTTAAAGAAACTCTAACTGTATCACCTATACCTTCAGCTAAAAGTGTTCCAAGTCCAATACTTGATTTAATAGTTCCTCTAAATGGAGTTCCAGACTCTGTTACTCCTAAGTGTAATGGATAATCACAGCTTTCACTCATCAATCTATATGCATCTATCATCATAACTACATCTGAAGACTTAATAGATACAACTATATCATGGAAATCTAATTCCTCTAATATTCTAACATGCTTTAAAGCTGATTCAACTAATCCTTTAGCTGTTGGCTTTCCATCTCTTTCTAAAATTTCTTTTTCAAGAGAACCTGAATTAACACCAATTCTTATAGGAATATTTTTAGCTTTTGCTGCTTCAACAACAATTTTAACCTTTTCCACTTTTCCAATATTTCCAGGATTAATTCTTAATGCTGAAACACCATTTTCAATGGCTGCTAGAGCAAGTTTGTAGTCAAAATGTATATCTGCAACTACTGGAATAGGTGACTTTTCACAAATTCCCTTTAAAGCTTCTGCAGCTATTTTATCTGGTACTGCGCATCTTATTATTTCGCATCCAGCTTCATATAATGTATTAATTTGTGCTAATGTAGCTTCTACATCTCTAGTATCTGTATTTGTCATTGATTGGATTGACACAGGTGCATCTCCACCTACATAACAAGTTCCAACTTTGACTTTTCTTGTTTTTCTTCTTTCCATCTTTTTCCTCTCCTACAGTTGTATTGGGAATAATACATCCTTTATAGTTACTGCAATCATAAGTCCAAATAAGAGCATAATTCCAATGTAATTCATAACTCCAACAACTTTATCTGGAACTTTTCTTCTAGTTATTAACTCTATAAGTAATAATACTGTCCAACCTCCATCTAAAGCTGGAAATGGCAACATATTAAATACTGCTAAATTTATACTAATGAAAGCTATAAAGTACATAAGATTCCATATACCATTTTTTGCGGCTTCTCCAGACATTCTAATAATAGAAACAGGACCACCAACATCTGTTTTAAAATTAACCTTTCCAGTAACCATCATTTTTAGACTTTTATAAGTTTGATTTATTACTGCTAATGTTTCTTTAAAACTTTGTTTAAAGCTTTCAACTATCCCTGGATTTTCTACTCTTTCAAATCCAAAGCCAATCATATATCTTTCCCTTTGATTTTCCTCTACTAACTTAGGAGTAACAACAATTTCTTTTTTCTCCCCATTTCGTTCTATTAAGAAATTAATTGGATTATCCTTAGCTAAGTTAATTCCAATAGTTAAGTCATCTGCTGAAAATACCTTACTACCATTAACCTTTAAAAATTTATCTCCCTCTTGTAGGCCAGCTTCTATAGCAGGCATCCCTTCTACTAAGCTATCTACCTTTGGCAAGCTATATCCAAAATTATTTAAAAATGCTGTAAATATAACTATAGCCAATACAAAATTCATAAATGCTCCTGCTATAATTACACTTATTCTTCTAAGAGGTGATTTTGATGAAAAACTTCTTTCATCATATACCGCTTCCTCTTCCCCCATCATTTTAACATATCCACCAATAGGAAACAAACCAATTGAATATTTTGTTTCTTTTCCCTCAGTAGAAAATATTTTTGGACCCATACCTATTGCAAATTCTTCAACTTTTATTCCATTTACTTTTGCCATTACAAAATGACCAAGTTCATGGACTATTATAAGTAAACTAAACCCTAATATAGCATAAATTATATTCAATCCCTATTCCTCCTAACTCCATCTAGCTCTTATATATCTTCTAACCCTATTATCTAAATCAATTATATTATCTATTGTTATTTCTTTTTTCTTATCTTCTTTAAATTCATTTAAGGCTTCTTCAATTATTCTAGGTATATCTAAAAATTTTATTTTTCTTTCTAATAATAAAGCAACTGCTTCCTCATTAGCACCATTTAATATACATGGAGCTAAGCCACCTTCCATGCCGACTTTATAAGCAAGTTTTAGACATTTAAAGGTATCTAAATCAGGTTTTTCAAAGGTTAAAGCACCAATTTCATAAAAATTAAGTTTCTTTGCTACTGCATCTTTTCTTTCTTTTTTATTAATTGCATATTGTATAGGTAACTTCATATCTGTTGATCCTAATTGAGCTATAACACTTGCATCTTTGTACTCTACCATTGAATGTATTATACTCTGCGGATGAACTACCACTTCTATATCTTCATAAGGGCAATTAAATAAGAAATGTGCTTCTATAACTTCTAAACCCTTATTCATTAAAGTTGCAGAATCTATAGAAATTTTTTGACCCATATTCCATTTAGGGTGCTTTAACGCATCCTCTACAGAAACATTTTTTAAAAAGTCTATATTTTTACCTCTAAATGGTCCACCAGATGCTGTTAAAATAATTTTACTAACATCCTTTTCAGTATATCCATTCAAAGCTTGAAATATAGCGCTATGTTCTGAGTCAACTGGTAATATATCTACATTCATTTCTTTTGCCTTTTTCATAACTAATTCACCAGCAACCACTAATGTTTCCTTATTAGCCAAAGCTATGTCTTTTTTTGCTTCTATAGACTTTAGTGTAGGCCTTAATCCTATCATTCCAACAACAGAAGTAACAACCATTTCTATTTCTTCTAAAGAAGCTATTTTTTCTAACCCTTCAATTCCTGAGTACACTGTTATATTTAAATTATTAGATAAACAATATTCTCTAACTTCTTCAGCACTTTTCTCATCCATCATGGCAACATATTTAGGACTAAATTCATTTATTATATCTATTATTTTATTAACAGATGAATTCGCACTTATACCAATTAAATTTATCTCCTTATTAGAATGTCTAATTACATCTAAGGTTTGAGTACCTATTGAGCCAGTAGCTCCTAAAATTGAAATGTTCTTCATATTTTCCTCCT
>JAEXLD010000015.1 GCA_023445445.1 Bacillota bacterium | reverse complement strand
AAGACACCACCCTTTCACGGTGGTAACAGGGGTTCGATTCCCCTAGGAGTCACCATTTATGGAAGCATAGCTCAGCTGGGAGAGCATCTGCCTTACAAGCAGAGGGTCACAGGTTCGATCCCTGTTGTTTCCACCAAATAATGGCTCAGTAGCTCAGTTGGTTAGAGTGCCGGCCTGTCACGCCGGAGGTCGAGGGTTCGAGCCCCTTCTGAGTCGCCAATTAATTTTAATGTAATGAGGCTCCTTGGTCAAGCGGTCAAGACACCACCCTCTCAAGGTGGTAGCAGGGGTCCGACTCCCCTAGGAGTCACCATTTATGCATAAGAATTACGCTGGCATGGCTCAACGGTAGAGCAGCTGACTTGTAATCAGCAGGTTGTAGGTTCGATTCCTATTGCCAGCTCCAAAAGCTTTAGAATGTTCTAAGGCTTTTTTTATTTTCACAAAATAATTGTAAGATATGATTATACAAAAAAATATATTTAATAAAAGCATCGCCTTAATTATAAGACGATGCTTTATATTTTATATAATTCCCAATGAAAAGGGGAATTATTTCCTTTACTATCTTCTTTTTAGGTTAAGTTGAATTCTAATATCTTCAGTATAGAATTTATAAAGTTTAAAGTTACCTAAAAGTCTTGAAGAAATTCTTTCAGTGTATGTTGTTCTTATATCAGACAAGCTTAAATTTGTTGATATAAGCATTTTCTTTTTTCTAAGTAATTTTTTATTTAATAAATTAAAGAATTCAGTTGTTGAGAAATCTGTTATTTGCTCTGCACCTAAGTCATCTATAATTAATAAATCACAGTTTATTAATATATTTTCTAGTTCAGAATTATTTTCAAATTTTATTTCTTTTAAATTTGCCATAAGTTCATCAACAGTTCTATAAATAACTAGGAAACCATCATCTAAAAGCTCCTTTGCAATGCAGCAACTTAAGAATGTTTTTCCTGTGCCTGAATCACCATAAAATAAAAGATTATCGTTGGTAGAATTAAAGTTTGGGATATACTCTTCTCTAAGGACTTTAAGGATGTTTTCCATATTTTTTCTTGGAGAGAATCTATCATCTTCATTTAATTTATGACTAGAAAATAAGGATAAATTAAAGTTATTAAAATTATTAACTGAAAGGGTATCCTTTAAAGCAGAGTTTTTATAATAAAGTTGGACTAATTTCTTTCTATAACAAGAACATCTATTTGTACCTATATAGCCTTCATCCTTACATTTTGGACATCTATAATGTAAGCTTAAGTAATCAGAATCATATCCCTTTGCTACTAAGGATTCAGTTTTTTTAACTCTTAGATCCGTTATCTCTTCTTTAAATTTATTTAATGTAGCTTCATCAATACCTTTCAAAATTGATAATGAAAGGCCTAAGGATTTTTTTTGAATTAGGTTATCTAATTCTAGTATTTCTGGATTCTGCTCTTCAATAATTTTACGTCGTTTTACTAAATTTTTTTCTTCTTCAGCTCTAATTTTTTCATAAATTAAAGCTAACTCTTTTTCATATCCTTTAATCATCAGTATCCCATCCTAACAATTTCTTTTCTAAATCGTCATAATCATAATCTCTTCCCTTGAAGTTATCAAATCTTAATTTAGGTTTAGTAGAATTTTTATTATTATTATTATTATAAACCTTCTTGGTAGATGAATTTTTATAATTAGCTTCCCTTTTCTCAATGTCCTGTAATGTTCTTAAATTATCTTTATTCCAGCTTGATAAGATTCCATCAATATACTTAAAGTCTGCCCTATTTAATCTCTGGAAGCAAATATCACAAGCTTTTTTTATTACATCTAAGGAGTAATTATAAGTTGAAGTCCATTTTTCTAGCATATCTTCTTGAGGCTTCATAATATCAGTATTTCTAATTCCTAAGAATTTTAATATTTCTCTATAAGTTACCCATTTATCTTCAGTTTTTCTAATGTAATTTTGTGCATCATCAATTGTGTTAATCTTCATTTCCTTCCAAGCTATTGCTACCTTTTCAATATATCTAAAGTTAGTTTTACCTTTAGAGGCGCAATATTCAATTAGTAATAGTATTAACTCAGAAGAGAAATTTAAATCCTTTTTCCAACTAATATAGGTTTCTACTTCACTAGGGGATAGAGTTCTGCCTAATAACTTACCTATATCCTTTAGCATTGAACCATTATTAGTATTAGTTAATTCTTCAACTAAGTTAAATTTTTCAACAGTAGTTGGTCCTTCATTAGATATATCTACAAATTCTATATGAAAATTCCCCATATTATCTATAGGTAAAAGTTTTATAATACCTTCATCATTCCAATAGTTAAGAGCATTTACTATATCAGATTCTAAAAGATTTAGCGATGTAGCTAGAACAGTAGAGTTAACTCCAGGTTCACCTGTAAAATTGTATTTAAGCATTAAAAGATAAACCTTTATAAATTCGCCTCTAGCTTTTGGCATATATCTTTCAATAAATATATTACTAACAGGAGTAAATTTTAAAGGCTTTGACTTAAACATAAAAGTGCTCATATTTTTCTTTACCTTTCTAAAAGTAATAGTGACATAACTTTATTATATCAAAGTGAAGAAATAGCCTCAACATTAGTAAAAAATATAAATAGGAATATTATTTTAATAAATGGGAAAAATATTTGATGTGCTTGTTAATAAAAGAGAGGAGTGCTTATGGATATAAAAGGTGAATCGGTAAGGTTAAAAAAGATATTCATTAAAGGTGCCTTACTAACAATCATAATTAATATTATTTTAAATAGTAGTTATTTAAAGGCTAATGCAGAGGTAAAGGATAATTTAAATATTAACTTAAATAATAAAATTTATTCAGCAACTAATGAAGGTATGGATAATATTTTTGATAATTTGATGGTTGCATTAACTGGAAAAATAAATGCTTATGAAGTTATATTAGGTGAAAAAATTATAGGGTATACTGTTTCAGAAAATAATTTAGAAAGCATAAAAAATATTGTTTTAAAAAAATATATAGATGAAAACAGTATAAAAGAGGATATGGTTAAGGAGTTCGATATTATAGGAAAGATAGAGTTAAAGGAAGAAAGATTGAATGTTGATTTGATTCAAAGCAATGAAGAAATAGCAAACAATATTTATGATTTAACCAAAAAAGAATCTAATAATATCAAAATAAACATAAAATTTTTAAAAGAAGAAGTAAATAGTATAAAACCATCAACTATGATAATTCCAACAGAAACTCTATATTTAGGAGAATCTAAAATAGAAGAAGGTATTTATGGACTTAAAAGAGATACAACGGAATATACAGTTGAAGCAGGTAAAATTATTAATTCAAAGTTAATTAAAGAAGATATAATTAAAGAAGCAGTTAGTAAAAAAATATATAGAGGAACTAAAAATCCCTATGAATATGGAGTTGCTTTCTTAAGTCATCCAACTAGGGGGGGATACATGACCTCTGGGTATGGTGAGAGATGGAGTTCATTTCATAAAGGAATAGATATTGCTGGAAACATAGGAGATAATGTTTTTGCAGCAATGGATGGAGAAGTTATTTATGCTGAATATAATGATGGCGGATATGGTAATTTAATCATAATCAAGCACGAAGATGATATGAGTACATATTATGGCCACTTAAGTGAATACAGAATAAAAGTAGGAGACAAAGTGAAAAAGGGAGATATTATTGGAGAAGTAGGAAACACTGGATTTAGTACTGGACCACACTTACATTTCGAATTAAGGGTAAATAATGAACCAGTAGACCCTACAGGATACATTGTACAATAAGAGAGAATATAAAATAAGAACTCAAAATATATTTATATTGAGTTCTTATTTTAATATTAACTTAATATTAACTTTGCCTTCTCCTTGATGATTCTTGGCCATATCCTCTATAGGTTCGCAGGCTACTTTTAATATAGATGATATATCCTTTGGTGTTAGGCTATTATCAGTCTCATAAATTAATGCACATACCCCTGCTATATAAGCAGCTGCTATAGATGTTCCAGTAAAAGTCTTATAAGACAAATCTAATTTTGAAGGATATAGTCTATTGCCATCTCTTTCAGAAATAAAGGTTACATCTGAATTCAATGAAACAATATCAACACAAGAAGCACAAAGATTAGGTTTATTATCTTTTCTTGTAGAACCAGATGAAGAGTAAGTATAAGGTTGAATAGAAGTAGTTGAGTCATAGCCTGAAACTGTTATACATCTGTCGCAAAGAGCTAATCCTGTAATAGAACCTTCCAAATTTTCATTACTTCCACTTGGTATTATGCAAGTGATATTTTTACTATTAATTAAAGAAACTAATGAATTGAATAAATCTTGTAAGAAAGTATTATATCTTAATAATTCAAAGGGAAGGCATAAAACCTTTATAATTCCTTTTTCAGATTCTTTAGATACTAATTCCATAGCATATAAAATATCTGAAAAGTATCCCTTGCCAGTTTTATCAAAGGCCTTATAAGAATATATATAACTTTCAGGAGCTATACCACTGTACATTCCATTAGATTTTTTCCCATTACCAGCAATAATACCAGCTGTACAAGTTCCATGACCATTATCGTCATAAGGATAATGTAAATCATTAATTAAGTCTATAAATAAAGATATTCTATTATATGGAGTTATTAAATCAGAGTGAGGATAAACCCCAGAATCTATTATAGCAATTCCAATTCCTTTGCCTTTATTTCTATTTTTACTAGGTAATCTAACCTTATTTGCAGTATTTACACTAATACCACATAAAAATAAATATTCATCAAAGCAAATATATTCAATTTCAGGGTATTCTAATAGTCTTTGTATGTCCTTAGAGTTTAGTCTAGCAGATATTATTTTGCATGACTCTATATGATTTATTAATTCACCCTTGTATGAAGATATTTTTTTTATTATACTATCTTGAAATCTCTTATATTTAATTAAAACTCTATAACTATAATAAGGTTTTGATAACATACATGATTTTAAATTTGGTTCTAACCTTTTAGTGAAAGAAAACATATTAATCTCCTAAAAATGCTCACAGTATATATTATATTAAAAGGTATATTTTTGTTAATACAATAAAATAAAAAAGGATATAGATATTATATTCTTTGCGACCTCGCAGGCTCCAAGTCGCCAGAATATAATATCTATATCCTTGAGTACTGAAGGAAAGGAATTTATAAAAAATTATTCATAGGGTAATATTTTTATAAATTCCTAAAGAATAAAAAGAGAGGATTTAACCTCTCCACTTAAAAATAATTATTCCAATTATCATAACACCAATACCTATAAATTCCCTAACTCCAAAGGAAACCCTTTCAGTTCCAAAAAGACCAAAGGCATCTACTAATCCTGCTGAAGCTAATTGAGCTATTAGTATTACTCCAATTCCTAAGGTTGCGCCCATAGCCCCTATGCTTTTCATAACAGTAAAAATTATAATTACTCCTAGTATACCACCTAATAAATAGAGTTTATTTACCTCTTTTATAGCCTTAAAATCACCTTTTCCAAAAAACATTAATATAATTAATGTAAATATTAGTGCAGTTCCTTGGACTATTACATTAGTTTCCCAAGTTCCAACCTTTTCTTCAAGTCTTGTATTAAAAACCCCTTGAAGTGTCATTGAAATTCCAGAAATAATTGCATATATTATTGCTAACATCATATCACCTCGAAGGTATTATTCCCTCTAGATATAATAAATATTAAAAAACCTTCTACATTAATATAGAAGGTTTTCTTTTAATTATTCAAAAATTCTTCTCTAATTTGAGTTTCAGAATATCCAAAAGTTATTCCTAAGCTTATGAAATCTTCAACTAGTGTTAAATAGTGGTCTTCTGAAGTTGATATTATTAGGTCATTTAAATCTATAAATAAATTTAAAAATTGATCACTTAGACAATAATCATTTGGCTTTATCGACACTTCTTCTATTGAATCGTATTTTTTATCTATACCAATAGATATAATTGTAGCAAAACAATCTAAATACTTCTTGAATAAAGCTTCTTTATTTATTTCTAATTCTTCTCCAATCCAATACTTATAACATTGCGTTTCATCAGCTAGATGACTTATTTTTGTATGTAACTCTAAATATTTTCTAGCCCAAATTTTATAATCACTTAAGTTGCTATCAATAATAAGTTGTTTATTTCTTTCGATTTGAGCCTCAAAAAAAGACTTAATTTCCATAAACATCCTCCTGGTTTTTTGGATTTACCATATACTATTTTACAGAATTAATTTGCAAATGAAAAGCATGGAAAACGAATACAAAAAAATAAATTTTTAGATTTAATAAAAATTAAACAAATAAAAAAGTAATAATTCCATAATTATTTTTAATGGGAATTATTACCTTCTATTAACTTATAAATATAAGTTCTTTTTTAATGGATAGCTCTTAACTAAGGTTTCTCTTTTATTATTTGAAAATCTCCATAATTCAATTCTATCTACCTTTAAAGTATCACATTTGGACTTAAAATTTATTTCACCATCAAGTTTTTTCATATCTCTTGGAATAAAATTTAAATTAGCTAAAGATATATGAAGTGGTGATTCATCAGAATTTTCTTCAACATTAAATCCATGCAGCCTTAATGTATCATTCATTAATCTATTCATTCTTTTAATATATCCAACATCTTCAATATTAAGATTTAAGGTTTTATTATTTTCTGAAATAGAAATCTCTTTCAGCAATTGAACCTTAAAATTTTTATATGGTTTAATTATTTTATCTACTACAACATCTAATTTATCTATATTTGGATTCTCAATTACTTCTAAAGGTATATAAGGGGCTGGAGAATTTCTATTAGCCCTAAACTTTTTAGAAAGATTCTTTTGTATAGGATTTAAATTTTTATATGATTCATCATCAAATAATGCCACTAAGTAATATTTCATAGCTTCAGCCTCTCATAATATATTAATTTATACCCATTATAAATGCATACAAACTTTGTTATAAATTATAACATATTACAAAAAATTTAAAAAGATTATATAATTTAAAAATTTTATAAATATTTTATTGGAAAGTAAGTAAAAAAGCCTTTTGGAAGAAAAAACTCTATTTAATTAAATTATTTTTATGATATAATGTTAAATGTAAGTTTTTAAGAAAGTTACATAGAATGGATAATTGTTGAAATAATAGGAAACATTAAGATATATATATAAATTATGATAAGGGTGAAACGGATGGAAAAGTTAGTTATAAATGGAGGAAAAGTTTTAAAAGGCTCAGTTGACATAAATGGTGCAAAAAACTCAGCAGTTGCTATATTGCCGGCAGCGATAATGGCAAGTGAAGGCAAGTGCATTATTGATAATGTTCCTGACATAGAAGATGTTCATTGCCTTGAAAGAATATTATCAAGTCTAGGATGTAAGGTTAAAAAAATTGACAATAATACTATAGAAATAGATTCTACTGATGTTACAAGCGTTGATGCATGTACTGATGATGTTAGAAGAATGAGAGCTTCATATTACTTTATAGGAGCTTTATTATCAAGATTTAAAAAAGCAAGGGTAGAACTACCAGGGGGATGCCCTATTGGAGTTAGACCAATAGATCAACATATTAAGGGATTTGAAGCATTAGGTGCTAAAGTAAATATTGAGCACGGAGCAGTTACTGTGGAGGCTGAAAAGCTTCAAGGAGCAAATATATTCTTCGATGTAGTTACAGTTGGAGCAACTATTAACGTTATGATTGCAGCAACATTAGCAGAAGGTACTACTATACTTGAAAATGTTGCTAAGGAACCTCATGTTGTTGATGTAGCAAATTTCTTAAACTCAATGGGTGCAGATATTAAGGGTGCTGGAACAGATGTAATTAGAGTAAAAGGTGTAGAAAAATTAGTTGGATGTAACTATAGTGTTATTCCAGACCAAATAGAAGCAGGAACTTTTATGATTGCAGCAGCAGCTACTAAAGGAGATGTAACTATAAAAAATGTTATTCCAAAGCATTTAGAATCTATAGCAGCTAAACTTATAGAAATGGGTGCAATTGTAGAAGAGGGAGATGACAGTGTTAGAGTATATACAGATGGAGAGCTAAAGGGCGTTAGTGTTAAGACAGCTCCTTATCCAGGATTTCCAACAGATGTACAACAACCTATGTCAGCTTTATTAAGCGTAGTGCCAGGAAAAAGCTTAATTGCAGAAACTATTTGGGAAAGCAGACATAAACATATAGATGAGCTTAAAAAAATGGGAGCTACTATAAAGGTTGAAGGAAGAACGGCAATAATTGAAGGTAAAGATAAATTAGTTGGAGCTAAAGTAATAGCAACTGACTTAAGAGCTGGAGCAGCTATGGTTATAGCTGGATTAGTAGCAGATGGTGTTACTGAAATATACGAAATTGAACATATAGATAGAGGATATCCTCATATAGAAAACAAATTCGCAGCCCTAGGTGCAGATATTACTAGAGACGTAGAAGAGTAACATCTATGGGGGAAGAAGAATGAAATTTTGTTCATTATATAGCGGAAGTAGTGGGAATAGCATCTTCATTGCTTCTGAAAATGCAAGAATTTTAATAGATGCAGGTTTACCAGGAAAGAAAATTGATGAAGCTTTAAAAAATATTGGGGAGGACCCAAAAGATTTAGACGGAATTTTTGTAACTCATGAGCATTCAGATCATATTAAGGGGATTGGAGTTTTATCTCGAAAATATGATATTCCTATTTATACAAATGCAGATACTTGGAATGTATTAGAAGGTTCCATAGGAAAAATAAAAGAGCATAATATGAAGATAATGGATAGAAGATCCACTATGTGCATAAAGGATCTAGACGTAATTTCATTTAATATACCTCATGATGCTGTAGCACCAGTTGGATATACAGTACACTGCAAGGGTAAGAGAGCAAGTGTTACTACAGACTTTGGAATATATACAGAAGAAATAAGAGATAATATAAAGGATTCAGAAGTTATATTATTAGAAAGTAATCATGATGTAAATATGCTAAAGTTTGGTCCATATCCCTATACCTTAAAAAGAAGAATATTAAGTGAAGTTGGCCATTTATCCAATGAAGATTGCGGTAAGGCATTAGTTGACTTAATAACATATAAGTCAAATAAAAGAATAATTTTAGGACATTTAAGTGGAACTAACAATCATCCTGAATTAGCATTAGAAACTGTAAGTGGAGTTTTAAGAGAAAATAATATTATACTAGATAAAGATATTGATTTAACTATGGCTAACAGACATAGTCCTAGTGATTTAATTGTAGTTTAGTCAATTTAAATAAAATACTTATAAAACATATAAGAAGGAGAAGAAAATATGAGTTTATATAAGCAATGGACTGATATGGTAGTTGAATATGTTAAGGTAAAAGGAGAACAAGCTTTCTGGAGCGAGTATATGGAAATAGAAAAATCTATATATAAGGAAATATTATCAAAGCACACAGAAAACTTTACTTTTACAATTGATGATTTGGCTAAGAAACAAAATACAACAGTTGAATTTATTATGGGATTTGTTGATGGAATTAACGATAGCTTAAAGAATCAATTAGATTTAGAAAATATAACAGCTGAAGAAGAAATAACATTAGAAGTAGATTTAGAAAAGTTATACTTTAATATGTTAGATGCAAAGGCTGAATATTTATATAACTTACCACAATGGGAAGGTATTTTCTCACCAGAAAAGAGAAAAGAAATTCAAAAGCAATACAGAGATTCTGTAACTGTAAGAAATGAAAATAAAATCGGAAGAAACGACGCTTGTCCATGCGGAAGTGGAAAGAAATACAAGAAGTGTTGTGGAAAATAATTTGTTTAAGAAGAGATCTATAATTTTTAGATCTCTTTATTTTATTTTTAATGGATATTTATTATAATAAGCTTGGAGTAAATATTTGGGGGTGAGATGTAATGGACAACAACTTAAAATGGGTAAATGAACAAAAAATATTAAGAACTATAGAAGCTCTTAATAGAAATAATATGAATGGATATTTGGTAAATACTAAAGAGGAACTAATAGAAAAAATAAAGGGATTAGTAAAGGAAAATTCTACAGTATCTTGTGGTGGATCTATGTCATTATATGAAACTGGAGTTATGGATCACTTAAGAAGTGGAAGGTATAAATTCCTAGATAGATATGAAGAAGGATTAAGCAAGGAAGAAATAACAAATATTTTCAAAGAAAGCTTTTTTGCAGATGCTTATTTTGCAAGCACTAATGCAATAACAGAAGATGGAAAGCTATATAATGTAGATGGCAATGGGAATAGAGTTGCAGCAATGCTCTTTGGCCCTGAAAAGGTAATTCTTATAGTTGGTGTAAATAAGATAGTTAAGAATATAGAAGAAGCAGTTGAAAGAAATAGACAAGTATCTGCCCCAGCTAATGCAAAAAGATTAAATAAAGTAACACCTTGTACTAAGGTTGGATATTGCGTTGATTGTAAGGGAAAGGATAAGATATGTAGAGAGTTTACAGTAATAGCCAGCCAAGGCGATAAGGAGAGAATACATGTAATTTTTATGAATGAGGAAATAGGATACTAATATTTTAGGTAATAGTGAATAGTTAAGAAGTAACAAGTGTGGTTGTTTTGCTTCGCAAAACTAAAAATTTTGTGAGGTTGACTTCTCTTTAATTAAAGTCAGCCTCATCCTTTTTTATTCAAAGCTATTTTCGTAGAAATCGAAAAATGCACTTATTCTTACACCTTGGGTTATAATATTTTTATCTTCAGTATTTAATTGCCAACCATAGGTTTTATATTCCTTCCAATTTTTCTTACTAACAGGTTTTAAATTATACTGTTCTTCAACTGCTTTAAATCCATCTGTATAATCAATTATAGCTTGAGCAAGGGCTTTATCTGTATCTTTAAATATAGGCATACCCTTACTATTTTCACCAAGGGCATAAGCCTCATTATCACCAAAGGAAGCATCTCCAGTATATTCTCTAACAACCTTTCCAGAAGTACTACAAGAAGAAATCATAAAAATTAAGATAAAAGTAAAGATACTAATAAGGAACTTTTTCATTTAATCACCTCAATATTAATAATTAATTTTATAGATAATTTTCTAAGAACAATATAACATAAATTTCCAGTTAGATAATTAATAATAAATGACGATTTTTATTGTGTCAAAAATTCTACTATTAAATAATTATATTATATAGGAATTAATAAATAAGGAGATTATAATGTTTGAAATGTTTCCTTCAATCTTTAATAATTTAATGGGAAATAACCAAGGATATAACAATATAAATAATAATGCATTTAATCAAAATAATTATAATGGAAATATGTACAGTGGAAGCAGTGATAATGGTAATTATAAATATGGAACTTTTACTAATGGCAATGATATAATTAATGTATTTAGTGGAACTTTTGCTGGAAGCTTTGCAGGAACTTTTAATAGTATATTTAATGAGGTTTTTTCTACATTAATTAATAACGAAGGGCTAATTAATAGTATAGTAGAAACTGTAGTAAATAGTGATGTTATGAATTCTTTAATGGAAGAAGAAGCTGAGGAAGAAATAAATTTAGAATTTAGGGATTACGGAGATAGATACCTTATAGAAGGAAAGCTAGAAGGTGTAAGCAAAAGGGACATAGATGTGGATTATGATAATGAGCATATAAGTATAAAAGTAAAGAGAGATGCTATAAAAGATAATTCCTTTAAAATAGCAATGCTAGAGGAAAAGGATTATGCTGAAAAAAGTTTCTATGTGCCTAGGGTAGATCCAAAAAGAATTCAAGCAGTCTTTAATGCAGATGTATTAAGAATATACTTAAAAAAGCTTCCTGAAATAGAAGAAGGAACTACAATAATAGATGTAGAAGAATATAATATTTAAATAGAGTAAAAATAATTAATACCAATGAGGAGAAAATGGGATGAATATAACTATAATTTCAGTTGGAAAGTTAAAAGAAAAATATTTAAAACAAGCAATAGATGAGTATTCTAAAAGGTTATCTAGATATTGCAAGTTAGATATCATAGAGTTACCAGATGAAAAAACACCAGATAATGCATCAGAAAAGGAAGAACAGCAAATAAAGGATAAAGAAGGGGACTTAATTCTTTCAAAAATAAAAGATAATATGCATGTTGTTGCTATGGATTTAAAGGGAGAAAATCTAACATCAGAACAATTTGCATCATACATAGAAAACTGTGGAGTTACAGGTAATTCTAATATAGCCTTTATAATAGGTGGAAGCTTAGGATTATCACAAAAGGTAATTAAGAGAGCTAATTATAAGCTTTGTTTTTCAAGGATGACTTTCCCTCATCAATTATTTAGGGTAATGCTTCTAGAACAAATATATAGAGGCTTTAGAATTATGAAGAATGAACCATATCATAAATAAATGAGGTTTATAGCCTTAACCATTGATATAACTTGGTTAGGGCTATTTTTATAGGTGGAAATACCGTATCATAAGTAACAACAATCATAGTTATGAATAAAAAGTAAGAATACTGTCAAAAATATAATTGTGAGAAAATATCTCAAAAAAGTTCACAATTTAAGGTTTTTGTAATACAATATAATTAAGAGGTGAGAAAAATGCTTATTCAATTTAATTTTAAAAATTATAAGGGTTTTAAATATGAAACATCATTAGATATGATAGCTACATCATTAAAAGAGCATCAATATAATTTAATAGATATGGGAAGTGAAAAAATACTTAAAATTGCAGCTATATATGGGGCTAATGCAAGTGGTAAAAGCACAGTGATTGAGGCTTTTGGATTTATGAATAATTTCATATTGAATTCATTTAAATATTCAACTAGTAATATAGATATACCATTAAAGAGATATGCCTTTGATAAAAAATCAAAATTAGAGCCAGCAGAGTTTGAGGTTTTTATTAAATATAAAAATGATGAATATCAATATGGATTTAAAATAGATAATAAAAGGGTATTAGAAGAATGGTTATACAAAAGAGATTTTAGGAGTAAAAAAACAGCTAAATATAACAGTTTATTTGAGCGAGTTGGTAAACAAATAGAGTGTTCGCCACAATTAAAGGATGCTAAAAGTTTGGCATTAATTACAGAGGATAATACCTTGTTTCTATCAATTTGCTCTAATGCTAAAATTCCATACGTTAAAGATGTTATGGAATGGTTTAATAATACAACTATTGTTGATATGGGAGATTGTGAAATAGAAGGCCTTATAACAAGAGGAGTATCATCTATAATTGAAGATAGAGAGTATCAATTAGAATTGGTAAGATTTTTAAATGCAATAGATATTAATATAGTAGATATAAAAGTTGAAAAAATAAATATAGAGGGAGAAAAAAATAGATATAGAATATATTCTTATCATAATGTTGAGGATAGTAGTGAATTAGTTGCAATCCCATTTTATGAAGAGTCTAGTGGAACACAGAAAATGTTTGCATTATATAGTTTATTTAAACGTTCAATTGAATTGGGAATGCCAATATTTATAGATGAACTGGATGCAAAATTGCACCCATTATTAATGAAATATATATTAAGTATATTTCATAGTGAAGAAACTAATCAAAATGGAGCACAATTAATTTATACAGCACATGATGATTTTACACTTAACAAAGATATATTTAGAAGAGACCAGATATGGTTTGTAGAAAAGGATATAAATTCAGTTGCAACTTTATATTCATTATCAGAATATAAAGTTGGTGATAAAAAAGTAAGAAATGATGCTAGCTATAATAAGGATTACTTATCAGGAAAATATGGAGCAATACCTATATTAAATTCATTTTATATTAGTGAGGAAAAAAAACATGAGTAAGTTAGGACGAGAGGGAAGAAAAAAATCTAGAAAAATTAGCGTTAGAGATGAACGTCCGGAAACATGTTTAATAATTACAGAAGGTACTGAAACTGAAGTGAATTATTTTGAAAATATGAAAAAAATTATTAATAATAGGTATAGAAATAGAGAGATTCAAGAAAATTATCCAATAAAAGTAGAAGGTAAGGGACGTAGCACAAGTGTGCTCGTAAATGAAGCTATAAAAAGAAAAAATAGAGAGAATTTTAGTAAAGTATGGGTTGTATTTGATAAAGATGATAATCCAGATTTTGATGAGGCAATTAAGTTAGCTAAAGAAAATAATATTGAAGTAGCATGGTCTAATGAAAGTTTTGAGCTATGGTTATTATTACATTTTCAAGATTTAAGTGTAGGTATAAAAAGAAATCAATATTTAAGCAATTTAAATAATCATTTTAAAAATAATAATATTAATAATGGAATATATAATAAAAATATATCAAATATTTTTGATGTTATGATAGATAAAGTAGATATGGCAATAATGAGAAGTGAAAAATTACGTAAATATTATGAGAGAAAAAGTGAACATTATGCTTCTAATATGAACCCAGGAACAACGGTTGATATTTTGGTAAAAGAATTGATTCATTATATTAGATGATACTTATGTATCATCTAATATAGAAAAACCACATTTACTATTGTTACGGAGAACCGTACCATAAATAAGTGAGGTTTTTAGCCTTAGACATTGAAACAACTTGCCTAAGGCTGTTTTCATAGGTGAAAATACCGTATCACAAGTAATGCTTAATTAACAAAATATGTTATAATAAAATCAGGAATAAATTTGAGTAATAGACAAATTGGAATTTGAGGAGGTGCGTTATGCAATATGAAGTATCAAGCGGAGCAGTAGTATTTACGCGTAAAGAAAATAATATTTATTTCGCTATTGTAAAATCTTTAGAAGGATATTATGGGTTTCCTAAAGGTCATATTGAAGGAAATGAAACTGAAGAAGAGACTGCATTAAGGGAGATATATGAAGAAATAGGCATAAGAGCACAGATTATTACAGGATTTAGAACAATAGATGAACTTCCAGTTCCTAATAAGAAAGATATGATTAAAAGAATAATATATTTCGTTGCAGAGTATGATAAGCAACAGCTATGTTATCAAGAAGATGAATTAGAAGGTGCTTATTTAATGACATATGAGGAAGCAATGGATGCTTTTCAATTTGAGAGTTCAAAAAGAATACTAAATGAAGCAAAGAAGTTCATTGAATAAATTCTAATTTGTGGTGTTGAGATTAAAATTTTTAAATATAAAAGATTATATAGGTTTATTTTTTATAAAAATTTGATATAATATAAATAAGAAAAGCTTAGTGTTGGTAGCACTAAGCAATCCTTAGAACATTTATTTTGTTTTAGGGCTATTGGATTTAAACGAATATGTTAACAAAAAGGATGCTACTCTTCGTCGGATGGAGCATCTTTTTGTTTGCTTTTAATTTCAATATCAAGACCAATAAATTTTACTGAAATCTTTAAATAATGAACAAAAAGATTATGTTTTAAAACTAATCTAATTATATAAATAACAACAAAGCTCTTTATAATTAACTCAAGCATATCCAATACCACCCCCTAACTATGATGAAGTATCACCAATAGTCCAAGGGGGATAAAATGTTCAAAACCTCCGTAGCCATCCACTACGGAATTTCTAAATAATACTTTAGAATTATAGCATATTTACATAGAATATATGCACAGGAATAAAATGGAAAAACCTCATTTATAGTAGTTACGGAGAACCGTACTATAAGTAAGTGTGAAAAGAGGTCTTAGTCAATTATTTTAATGGCTAAGACTATTTTTTATATGTGAAGATACTATAACATAAGTTAAATTTATAAATTAATATGGGAGATTTAATGTTTGAAAGTAAAGAAGCAGAAGAATAAATATTGAAGAACTGCAAAAGAAATGGTAACGAGATAAATTTAAATAATAAAGAATATGAATTACTAATTATATTAATGGATAATAAGGATAAAGTTAGTTACTAGAGAAGAGCTATTAGAAAAATCATTAGATATATGCTTAAAAGAAGTAGAAAGATTAAAAAAATTAGTAAATGATATGTTATTACTATCTAAAGCAGAAAAATCAGGAATAAACTTAAATAAATTAGAAGAAACTAATCCTATAAAAGTAGTTTATGAGGTTATAGAACAATATAGAGTATTAAAACCAAATGTAAAATATATAGTTAATATTGATAAAGATACAAGAATAAGTGTATATTTCAAGTAATATAAATTATATTTAACAAAAGGAGAAAAAGATGAAAAAATTAAGTTTAGCAGCGATTATAATAACAGTTAGTATTAGTTTAGCAGGATGCACAAATTCAGGTGGAGCAAGTAATGGTAATGAAAATAACTCTAAATCTAGCACACAAAATAATAATGTAAATAATACAGGAGATATTTCATTAGATAAAGCAAAAGAAATAGCATTATCACATGCAGGATTAAGTAATGACCAAGTAACATTTGTTCAAGCAAACAAAGATTTTGATGATGGAATTCAAAAATATGAAATAGAGTTTTATTGTAATGGCAAAGAATATGATTACGAAATTAATGCATCTAATGGGCAAATTATAAAATATGATTATGATATAGAGTATAATTACACTCCAAACAATAATACAACAAATAATCAAAGCAATGTAAATATTACAGATAATATTTCAGCAGAAAGAGCAAAAGAAATAGCATTATCACATGCAGGCTTGGCAAGTAACCAAGTTACTTTTAAAAGAACAGAATTAGATTTTGATAATGGAATTAAAAAATATGAAGTAGAGTTCTATTATAATAATAGAGAATATAGTTATGAAATCGATGCTAATACTGGAAGTGTATTATCTTATGAACAAGATTAATATTTATATAAATAAATATAAGTAGTATATATACTTAGAATATATCTATTAAGTAAAAAATGATGTAATTAAATAAATATTATGTTAAGAAAAAAACTGTTACTTGCTGAATTAGAAGGCGCTTATTTAATGAAATATAAGGAAACAATGAATGTACTTCAATTTGATAGTTCAAAAAGAATATTAAAGGAAGCAAAGATGTTTATTAAATAAGTTGTAATTTATATTAGTGATATCAAGACCAATAAATTTTACTGAAATCTTTAAATAATGAACAAAAAGATTATGTTTTAAAACTAATCTAATTATATAAATAACAATAAAGTTCTTTATAATTAATTCTAGCATATCCAATACCACCCCTAACCACCAATAGTCCAAGGGGGATAAAACGTTCAAAACCCCCGTAGCCATCCACTACGGAATTTCTAAATAATACTTTAGAATTACACCATATTTATGTAGAATACATATACAAGAATAAAATGGAAAAACCTCATTTATAGCAGTTACGGCGAACCTTACTATAGGTAAGCCTCCAAATCTATGATTTGGCAAGGTGAACTTAGATGAAACATTAAAATTTGTTTTAGTAGGTTGAAGTTACATAGAGTGCACTCATTGGAAGTAATGTGAGTAGTGTTATTCCTTAAAATGATTATAAAGGGAATGTGGCCAATAGATAAAACTTATATTAGGAAAATTATATGAGATGAAAAGAGAATACTAAAACTCTCCACTTTAACACCAGACTTTTGTTTGGTGTTATTATTTTTAAATCAAATAAAGGGATGATGCCAATAGGAGGAAAAAATGATTAATTATAATGATGATAAAGAGTATTTGATTAGCTTATTAAAAAAACTTAATAATTACTTTGATGAATTAAAAATGAAAGTTAAAAAATATGAAAATGAATTTAAAGAATCTATGAAATATTTGTGGGAAAATAAGAGTGATATGGATGGAAAGGAGATTTT
>JAEXLD010000078.1 GCA_023445445.1 Bacillota bacterium | reverse complement strand
GGTGCAAATACTATATGATATTTGCAGTTCCACTTCGTATGTGATAAACTATGTACATCATTCATTTGAATGTCCTCCTTCTGATATTAATGCAGTTGCCAGACCGCATTTTTATTATATCAGAAGGTGTTTTTTTATTGTGCCCAAAGCTATAAGCTCTTTTGAACCCCACGTCTAACGCGGGGTATTCTAAATACAAAAAAAATAGAGGCTGTGACAACAGCCTCTATTTAAAAATTTAGAATGTAAACTGACGAATTATTGAAATAATTTCTTATACCACTTTTTTGCATTTAATTAATATTACCTCTAAATAATATTATTCTTTACTTATATATAAATAGCTACCTTTAAAGCCTGTATTTATATATAATCTTTTATTTTTTTGTGGAAAAACTAATAGTGATAATTTATATAGGAGGTAATTTAATATGGATAATAATAAGAATAGGCAAAAGGATCGTCCAAAATCTAATGCTGAACTTAGGAAAATGTATTCTGAATCTGGAGCAGAAATAGGAATTGAAAATGGGAAAAAGAAAGGCTCACATTCTAATGGTAAAAAATTTACTAAAAGATCAAAGCTTTCTCACAATAAGTGATACAATAACTTCTCATATTTTTTAATTATATGTTGCACCTCTACATATTAATTAATAACTTTCTTTATATAAATATGAGTTTACCTACTATTGTTATGATACTTAAAATATAAAAGTACTTTATTTTAGATTATCTAATTTGAAGTACTTTTTTTATAAGTATCTATTTTAATAATATCTTAATAAAATGTACTATTAAAATTAAATTGCATTAAATTAAATTTAAAGCTATTGATTTTCATTCTTAATAAGACTATAATTCATTAATAAGAAGAGAATATAAAAATGAAGGTGAGATATAAATGAATAACACAATAGAAATAATTCAAAATCATAGATCAATAAGACAATATTTAGATAAAGAAGTTTCAAATGAAATTATTGATGAAATAGTAAAATCTGCTCAGGCTATGCCAAACTCAATAAATGGTCAACAAACATCTGTAATTGTAGTTAGAGATAAAGCTAAAAGAGAGAAATTAGCAGAGCTTACTGGAAATCAACGTTATGTTGCAGAAGCACCAGTATTTCTTGTTTTTGTAATGGATTTTTATAGAACATACCTTGCTGCTAAGAAAAATAATGTTGAGCAAAAAATTAATGAATATGTAGAAGGTATTGGAGTTGGTTCCGTAGATGTTGGTATAGCTTTAGGTGCTGCTACAATAGCTGCTGAATCCCTTGGACTTGGTGTTGTTCCAATAGGAGGAATAAGAAGAAATCCTAAAGAAGTTATTGAACTTTTAGAACTTCCAAAATATACTTTCCCACTAGTTGGATTAGTAGTTGGTCATCCTGCTAATAATTCACATAAAAAGCCAAGAATATCTTTTGATAGTTTTAGACATTTAGATAAGTATGATAAAAAAGCTGTTGAAGATTCAATAGATCCTTATGATGATGAAATGGCTGAATATTTAAAAGAAATTGGTAGATATGAAAAAGAGAAAAATTGGAGTTCTTTAACATCTGGTTTATATATGAATAACTACTATCCTACTTTTAAAGATTCCTTAGAAAATCAAGGTTTTTCTACTAAATAAGTATTGTAATATTTTTTAACACTACTATAAGACTTTTATACTACACTCTTAAACTAATAATATAATTAGTTAAGAGTGTAGCTTTTTAGATAGTTTTACAATACTAATTTCATTAAATAATCTGTTTGTATTTCCTCTTATAATTTTTCATAAGAAAGATTTTCTCTTATGTACTTTTCCATGTCTTCTTCTGTATTTTCACTAGAAAATGTTTCATAGAATGTCTTTTTACTTATAAATTTTAATCATTCTGAATCCTCTAAAGTACATTCCTTAATCAAAAATTTTTCTATTTTATCTTTTGCCTCCAACCTATATATTAATTATTAATTATTAATTATTAATTGTTATTTGTATATTTCTTTTGCATCCTTTGGTAATATATATACATCCCTTAAAAACTTAAAGCTATTATTTGCTTCAGTCTGGTTGTACTGGATACTCATCTTACTAGATATATCTTTAGCTATATCATTAAATAAATCACACATAATAAAAACAGTTCTCCAAATATCTTTTATATTTCCAGAAGAATATGTTTCTAAAAACTTATTCCACTGCTCTTTTTCAAGCCATCTATACATATATTTTCCTGATTTTCCAACACTAACTGAAAAGTTTGTCTTAAGGCCAATTTCCCATTCTAATAAACGTAATAAACATGGTCTTAAATTATAATTTAATATATCCATTACATAGGGTATTTCTTCTCTCCATAATCCTTTAGCTACATTATTTAAGCACCACCAATATTCATTACATGTATCTAAGAATTGTGCTTCTGTTGGCCTCTTTACCCAATAATATTTATCTGTTTCTTCAGTATTAACTGGCAAGGAATTATCCTTATCAAGTAATATTTTATAAAGCCCCTCTTCATTTATTTCTTTTAATGCGTAGGCTAATGTGCATACATGTAAGTCTAGACGATTGCCATCCGTAAATTGAATTAGCCACCCATAACAATTTTCTACATCCCCTTCATAATAAGAACTTTCTTCTGGATATTGCATATATAATACTTCACCAAATTGATTAATCCAATCTTTCTCTTTGCGAAATGGATTTGTATCCTCAACAACATATAAAATATCATAATCTTGGAAAATATCTTTTATAGCATTTGGATTTGTTCTAGAACCATTTAAAATAACTCCTCGAATTCTTCTATCCTCATTCGCTATATTTAATATTAAATTGAACATCTCTTTTTCTGATCTCATTTAAACATCCCCAACATTTATTTTTATATTTATACCACATTATAAATTTATTTTATCACTTTATTTTAATTTCTAACTAATTTAAGAAACTTTTTCTTTCCTATTTTCAATACATCATTGTTCTTAATACCTGTGTCTAAGTCATTTATTTTTTCTCCATTAAGCTTAATTCCACCTTGTTCTAATAACCTATTAAATTCTTTTTTACTAGGTACAAGTTTTTCCTTTATTAAATCATCAAGAATATCTCTTAAATTGCTTCCAGTAAAATTTAAACTAGGAATATTATCTGGTATTTCCTTTTTTGAAAAAGCAGTATTATAAAAATCTATTGCTTCTTTTACTTCTTCTTTTGAATGATATAAAGTTGTTATTATATTTGCTAATTCAAGCTTAATATCCCTTGGATTTTCTCCATTATTAAGTCTTTCTTTTATTTTTTCTACTTTATCTGGATGCTCATCTGTTGCTAGTTCAAAATATTTAATTATTAAGTTATCAGGTATTTCCATTACCTTTTTAAACATTACATTAGATGGTTCATTAACTCCAATGTAATTTCCTAAACTCTTACTCATTTTTTCAATTCCATCTAAGCCCTCTAATATTGGCATAAACATTGCAATTTGTTGTTCTTGTCCTCTTGATTTTTGAAGAGTTCTTCCCATTAAGATATTAAAGGTTTGATCAGTTCCTCCAAGTTCAATATCAGCTTCTAAAGCTATTGAATCATAGCCTTGCATTAATGGGTAAAAGAATTCATGAATGCCTATTGGAACATTATTCTTATATCTTTTTTGAAAATCATCTCTTTCTAACATTCTAGCTACAGTAGTTGTTGCTGCTAGCTTTAATACATCATCAAAATTTAATTTTGAAAGCCAAGTGCTATTAAATTTAACTTCTGTTTTATCCTTATCTAAAACCTTAAAAATTTGATTTTTATAAGTTTCAGCATTTTTTAATACTTCTTCTTCCGTTAAGGCCTTTCTTCCCTTTGCTTTTCCTGTAGGATCTCCAATTTTCCCAGTAAAATCACCTATTACTATAACTGCTTTATGTCCTAAATCTTGCATTTGCTTAATTTTTCTTAAAACAACGGCATGACCTAAATGTATATCTGGTGCACTTGGATCAAGACCTAGCTTAATAGTTAATGGTTTATTATCTTTTATAGATTTTTCAAGCTTTAACTTAAGCTCCTCTTCACTAACTATTAATTCTACTCCCTTTTTAATAATTTTTAATTGTTCTTCTACTGTTTTCATTTCTTTAACACTCCTCTTATATTTAAAATATAAGCAAGCTCTATAAGAATAATATAGTATAAAATTGTAACCCTAAGACATTTTTAGAAAACAAAAAACTCCCGTCCCTTATATCAAAGGACGAGAGATAAATCTTCGTGTTACCACCTAAGTTCATAGACAACTCACATTGTCTACCTTTTCGAGTACTCTAGTATTTACTAGGTAATACTCTAGCACTATAACGTGTGCAAGGAATACGTCACAGCCTACTAGATGCAAAGCACCATTTGGTGTGAAGCTCAAAGATGTATTCATAATTAGCTTTTCTTGCACCTCTCATCAACCGGTAACTTTCTGTAAGATTTCTAATTACTACTTCTTCTTATCATAGCTTTTTATTATCTTATACTCCGAACTATATTAATAATTCTTAGTTATGCTTATTTATTAGTATTGATTATAAGACTTCTTGAATTTATTGTCAATATCTTTTATTCCTTTAGAGAATTTATATAATCAATAGGTCTATAAATTATACTATCATCACTTAAATATAAGTTTGCTTCCTTAACTCCTCCAATGGGATAAGCATATTTATTATACGCATTAATCATTTTTCCTCTACCCTTATATAAAACTACATGTCCAGGTGTATATATTAAATCTCCAGGCTGTAAATCTTCTTCGTTAACCTCATATCCTTGTAAAATATCCTCTTGATCAAAGGTTGAATATCCTATTTCTGTTCCTGTTACTTCCCTATATGTCCAATATGCTAATCCAGAGCAATCAAAAGCTTGACTTCCTATATATGTTTCCCTACTTAGTGGATAATAACTATCTCCATAATAACTAATAAGTTCATCAAGCCTTTCCTCAGTCATTATTTCTCCTTTTCCACCCCAAACATATTGAAATCCAATTTTTGATTCTGCTAGTTCTATAACATCATCTACAATTTCTTTATCTTCTTCAGTCATATTAATTCCTTCATTTTCGTAATTATCTTTTTTGTATAAGTTCTTAAAACTTAAAATCCCAACTAATACCAATATCAATATTACTGTTATAATAAATATTCTCTTTTTATTTAATCTTAATTTTCTCATAGCATTACCCCTTATCCAAATTTTGTAACCACAGTATAATTCTACATTAAAATCTCCTATACCTGAATTACATTTTAATTACAAATATATTAAATTTTATATACTTTTAATAAAAAAGTAAGGAAAGAAATTTATAAAAAATTATCCACAAGGCAATATTTTTTATAAATTATTAGAAAATAAAAAAAGGCTGTTACAACAGCCTAAAATCATAAAATATAATATAAATTTTTTTTATTTTAGAAATTCCTTCAGGAAATTTCCTACTTAACTATACATTTTTCATTATTCATTTCTCTCTAACACCTTATAAGTATCTATCCGTGAAAATATCCTGTTCTTGATGAAACTACAACGAAAGGAACTTCTGAGCCATCCTTATTAACATATGCTTGATATAGATCTCCCTCTAAATATTCTACCTTAACTACTTCTTCACTGTAGGTATCATATAAATCCTTTTTAAATAATTGTTCCCAATTAGAAAGTATAGGAGCATTTAAAGTTACATAGGTAGCAAATTCTTCTATGTCTTCTCTGTTACCTCCGTCCTTTATATATTTACTATATAAATCTTCAATATTAACTTCATTTAAGAAACTTTTACTCCATTTTAATTTCTCAGCTTCAGATTTATTTTCTTGTCCATTTATAATATAGTCCTTAACCTTTTCACTTATATTTTCATTTAATGAATTAATATTATCACTAGTATTACTCTGTGAAATTTCATTTGTATCTTTTGAATTATCATTTTCTTCTACATTAGAATTAGATAATTCATTAGTAACTTCATTTTTACTAATATCAGCTGTGTTCTCTACATTAGCTGACTTATTTAATGAACAAGAAGTTAATAAAAGTGTAGAAAATAATAAATAAATTAATAACTTCTTCATAAAAGGCCACCTCTTTATATTATTATCTATACCATTATTTTACTATAGCGGAATATTACTATCAATATAAGTAAAAGGAACCTTTTATATTAGCTTTCCATTTGTAATAGCTATTCTTATACTCTATATGAGTATTTTTATTTTCTATGAAATACCTCTCAAAGGTTGCCATTTCTTAATACATGTATAAAATATTCATATTCCACCATAAACCTTATAACCATTACATATTATTTAAAGCATGAATATCAATTAAATTTCACTCTTTTTATAAACTAAATAACTTATTTTTTAGTATAGCTTTTTTAAATTTAAGATTTCTTTAAGCTTAGGTTTATATAATTATCTCAAGAAGTAAATTCACAGGAGGTAATTATATGGCAATAAAATCATTTAAAAGATTTGAAAAAAAATTTATATTAAATGAAAATCAATATAAGTCTCTTCTTCCTATATTAGAGAAATATATGAATACAGATAAATACTGCAAAAATGGAAATAACTACAATATTTATAGTATTTACTATGATACAGTGAATAATGATGTAATTAGACATTCAATTAATAAACCTTATTATAAAGAAAAGCTTAGATTAAGAAGTTATAAAGCTCCTATAGATGAAAATGATAAAGTTTTTTTAGAACTTAAGAAAAAAATAAATGGAATTGTAAATAAAAGAAGAGCAACCTTAACATTAAAAGAAGCTGAAAAGTTTTTAGAATATGGAAAAAGACCCGATTCTATTGATTACTTAAATAATCAAGTTTTAGATGAAATAGAATATTATTTAAGTAATAATAATTTATCTCCTAAGGTATTTATAAGTTATAACAGAAAAGCTTTCTTTGGAAAAAATGATAATGACTTTAGAATAACCTTTGATTCAAATATATTAAGTAGACGTGATAACTTGTCTCTTAAGATGGATAACTATGGTAATGATTTACTCCCAAAAGGTTACTATCTTATGGAAGTTAAAATATTAGGTGCTATACCACTTTGGTTAAGTAAAATACTTTCAGAATTAAAAATATACAATACTCACTTTTCTAAATATGGAAATGAATATATGAGTTATTGTTTAAATAATACTTGTGACATAAGGAGGAAAAACATATGCTAGAAACTATAATAACATCAACTAATGGGGAATCATTTACTTTATTTAATGCTTTAATTATTATTTTATCATCAATTGTTCTTGGATTAATTATTAGCCTTGCATATATGAGAACTCATAAAAGAGAAGGCTATGCTCCAAGTTTTACAGTAACATTAATTATGCTACCAGTTATAATATCAATTATTATACTTTTAGTAGGCAATAATGTAGCTAGAGCCTTTAGTTTAGCTGGAGCCTTTTCAATTATTCGTTTTAGAAGTGCCCCTGGGGATCCAAAGGATATAACTTATGTATTCTTTACTTTAGCAGTTGGATTAACTTGTGGCATGGGCTATATTGGATATGCATTTATCTTTACTATAGTGCTTTGTGCTTTAACTATAATATTAGATGCAACAAAATTTGCTATGCCTAAAACTAAAACATCTAAACTTAAAATAACAATTCCAGAGGACTTAAATTATGATGGAATATTTGACGAAATATTAAATAAGTACACAAATTCATGGAAAATAGAAACTATTAAAACTAGAGATTTTGGTTCTCTTTTTGAAATCCACTATATAATTGAAATGAAGCTTGATGCTAATCAAAAGAATTTCATTGATGAATTAAGATGTAAAAATGGAAATTTAAATATTTCTCTAAACTTTGCTGGATTTGAAGAAAAAGTTTATTACTAGTTAATGCACTATGGCACAATTAAAAAATTAAAGAATGAAATAATTATATATACAATAAGGAGATGTTTTTAGACAACTCGGGACAGTAGTTGGTTTTGTGTAAAAACAAAACTAACTACTGTTTTTTTGTATGAACAGCTGGTAGTTTTGGAATAATATACTATATAAATTTAGG
>JAEXLD010000073.1 GCA_023445445.1 Bacillota bacterium | reverse complement strand
TACTAAAAAAGGTAATAAAAAACATTATTAGTATTTCTTAAATATAAAAAAATATTACTGGAAATCAAAATTTCCAGTAATATTAAAACAAACAAAATAATAATTACACAGAATTATCTATTCTCTCATATTTTTTAAAATAAACTTTTCTTTGCTTTTAATTAAGTCTTCTCTTTTTATTAAGTTTATTTCTTTATTGTTTATTCTAGTATCACAAATTCTAATGCTTTGTTCTCTTATTAAAATATCTAAATATTGTTTCACCATAAGGGCATTTTTTAAGGTTAAGCTTTTATTGCCATATAACTCATCTATTGTATTAACTAATTCTATTCTTGAATTTTCATCTAAAACATATCCTTTATCCTTTAGAATTCCCAATGCCATATTTATTAGCTCATCTTTATTATAATCCTTAAAATTTAGCATTGATGAAAATCTGTAATTTAGTTCAGGATTTAAATACATTATTCTTCTAATGTCATCTTCTCTTCCAGATAAGGTTATTATTGAATTATTACTATTCTTATCCATGAACTTTATTAAATCTTTTACTATTTTATTAGAATATGGTTTTAATAAAAATTCTGCCCCGTCTATATAAATAACCTTTCCTATCTGTTTATTTAAAACATCTTCAAAGGATAAATTCTTATTTATGCATTCTATTACTTCATCCTTATTTATTTCTACTATATTTTTAGACTTTACTATCCCCATACTACATAAAGTCTCGGCTAGAATATTTAAAACTGTTTTCTTACCTGTACCAATATCTCCGGTGAAAATTATATTCATATATCGATTTATATCATTAGATAACCCAAGTTTCTTTCTCTTTTCCTTTACTCTAATTAACTTATATTGATCTCTTAAGAATTCTTTTGCTTCTTCATTTCCAACTAACTTATCTAAATGCTTTTCTAAATCAAACTCATTATCATATTGAGATGTATTTAGTTTTTCAATGTCTCTTGCTGTTATTAAATTTATTTCGTATACACTTGTATCTTCTTCTGCTATTCTAATACTTTGTACTCTAATTAAGTTTTCAACATAATTTCTTACCATTCTACCATTTCCAGATTGTGAATCAGAATTTTCATAAATATCTATAAAGCTTTTCTTAAGAGAAGCATATCCATTTTTAGATAGTTTAAATCCCTTAGATTCAATTAACCTAATAGCCATTTCTAAAAGTTCATTTGGATTATAATCTGCAAAATTTGTCCATAATGGGAATCTTGATCGTAGTCCTATATTTACATCGAAGAAATCTTCCATCTCTAATTCATATCCAGCTAATATAACTATTACTTCATTAGAATAATCTTCAACTAGCTTTAGAAGGGTTTCTATTGCTTCTCTACCAAGCTCATCATTAGCAAGGGTATATGCTTCATCTATAAATAATACTCCTCCAAGGGCCTCCTTAAATTTTCCTTCTGTCTTTTTAGCAGTTTCCCCAGGAATATTAGATACAAAACTTAATCTATCACATTCAATTAGTTGCCCAATTTTCAATAAACCCATACTATTTAGCATCTCAGCTACCAATCTAGCAATACTAGTCTTACCTGTTCCAGGGTTTCCTGCAAATACCATATTTAAATTTTGTTCTATTTCTGTATTTACTCCAACAGACTTTCTTTTTTCTTGAGCTATTAATAGTTTGTACTGACTTCTTAATAACTCTTTTACTTCATCTAAGCCTATTATATTCTTTAATTTATCTTCTAAATCAAATTTAGCATTAGCCTTGAAATTAAAATCTTCTCTCTCTAGAAGGTCTATTTCACTTCTATTATTATTTAAATACTTTCTTGATGAAAATATAATTGCATTTTCAATAATGTTTCTTACAAATCTTGCATTTCCTAAATCACTTTTTCCTGTTAGTTGATTTCTTGTAAATAAATCTATAAGATCACTTTTAACATTTTTTGAAATTCTATACCCTTTACTCTTTGCAATTTGAAGTGCTATTTTATACATTTCATTTGGAGTATAATCTTCAAAATGGATTATGTTAGGGAATCTTGATTTAAGCCCTTGATTTACCCCTAGAAACTCTCTCATATCTTTTTCATAGCCTGCTAAAATCACTGTTAGATTATTTCTATTATCTTCAATTCCTTTTATTAATGAATCTACTATTTCTTTTCCTACCTTATCATTTTCCCCTTCATACAATGAATAAGCTTCATCTATAAATAATACCCCTCCTATTGCAGAATTAATAATATCATTAGTTCTTTTTGCTGTTTCACTTAAATTTTCTGTTATGAAATCAGCCTTACTTACTTCTACTAAAGTACCTTTAGTTAATAACCCAAGAGCATTTAAATATTCGTAAGTTACTCTAGCAGCATTAGTTTTCCCAGTACCTGCATTCCCTGCAAAAATCATATTTAGAGAAATATAAGAAGTCTTTAACCCAAGCCTCTTTCTAATATTTTGAACTTTTTTATTATTTTCTACATTTAGTAAAAATTCTTTTAGCTCTCTTAAACCTATTATAGATTCAAGCTTATATTTTACTTCTTCTAAAGTAGGTATTAAGTATTTATTTAAGTTATACTTAGCTCCCTTAGCCTTACATCTTAAGGCATTACCTTCTACATATATTAGTATTTTCTCATCTTCACTTAAATTTTCCTTTTCTATTAAACATTTAATTGGACTTGTAAATTTATATTTTATATATTCTGTAATGGTAAAGTTTCCTTTTTTACTAAAATAATCTTGTAGATACTCACAAACAGAATATTTTTCATTTTCTCTAACTTCATCCTTATAACCTAATAGTATTTGAACTCCATATTGATTTTTTATTTCATCTATTTCCTTATCAAGCTTATTTCTTATAATGTTGCTTTTTTCCTTTTCAGTAAGTTCCCTTGTATATAGAATTTGATCTACGTTCTTTAAGGAAGAAGCAACAAAATTATCTAGTTCCAGCTTTTCTTTATAATTATAAATAAATATAAAAAACTTATTGTGACAAACAATTTCATTAATAGTATTTTTTTCTTCTCCTTTTGCCTCTACTAAAAAATTATTTTTAACTTTATATTTATTATTTAGTTTTATACAAGAATTAGGATGAATATTAGCTAGTAAATTTAGAATCTCATCAGATGCTTCTTCAGTATTTTTAAATATTACACCATAGGATGAATTGTTGTTTAGTATTTCATATAAATCTGTTAAAAATGCATTATATCCCATATTAAAGTTATAAGATGATAAATCAATATCATCTAACTTTTCATTGTCTATGACTTTTTCTTCTTTTAAAACTTCAAATACGTTTCTAACACTTGCCTTTTTAAAAGTATTTCTTTCGCCAGCTACCATCAGTATTCCTTTTTCATTTTTATATACCTTTTCTATAAAATATTCTGCTAAATTTTTAAAGTATTCTTCTTGTGCTATATATTCATTATTGAGCTTTGCTTCTATTTTTGTTTTTAATTGATTTTTATCCATAATTCTCCTCCTTCGTTTTACATTAAAATATTATGGCTTTAGTTTTGGTAACAAAATCATCAAAATTTAATATAAAAAATGCTGCACTTAAAGTAAGCGCAGCATTGCAAGTTATATTAATTTATCATTTTTTAATAGATTTAATAATGTAGGATTAAAATTAAATTCTTTAATTAAAGCTTCTACTTCCATTAAAGCCTTTTCTCTCTTTTCTTGAGATATCTTTCCCTTTGAAGCTCTAATTAATATATTCTTTGGAGAATGGGCTATATCTATAAACTCTAAAAGTTGAGTTTTATATCCTACAGCCTCTAATAGGTTTCCCCTAACAGCATCTGTCATAAGTGCAGAAACTCTTTCTTGAATTATACCATATTTTGATATAATAGATAAAGATTCAGGTTGAATTTGAGCATTAAATTCATGTTGACAACATGGAACAGAAAAAATCATCTTTGCATTCCATTTTACAGCATTATATAAAGCATAATCTGTTGCAGTATCACAAGCATGTAATGTTATTACCATATCTACATTATTTTCATATTTATAGCCGTTTATATCCCCTAATTCAAAATGTAAATTGTCATATTTATATCTTTTTGCTATTTCATTACACTTTTTAATTACATCTTCTTTAAGATCTAATCCTATCATTTTAACCTTTATATTTTTAATTTCTACAAAGTAATAATATAATACAAAGGTTAAATAGGACTTTCCACAGCCAAAATCTAAAATTGTAAGTTCTTTATAATTATTTTTCTTTATTTCATCATCTATTATTTCAATAAATCTATTTATTTGCTTATATTTATCATACTTAGAATTAATAACCTTACCTTCTTTAGTAAATACACCTAGGTCTATTAAAGGTTCTATTATCATACCCTCTTTTAAAATATAATTTTTTTCTTTATTATGGCTCTTATTAACTATGTTTTTATTATTTCCTTTCTTTTTACCTAAGAATATCTTTCCTTTTTTAGATATTTTTAAATCAAAAGTTGTTTCATTAGACCAAGCAGCAACTTGTTTATAATTATTAGTTACTAAATTAATTAGTTCTTTTTCTAGATTTTTAGCTTCAATATTTTCATGAAAAACCTGCTTATCAGTAAATTTTTCTATTTGATAATATTTTTTGCCCTTATTATTTACTTTTTGCTCTATATTAATTTTATTATAATCAAAATCTTTATTTATTTTATTACTAATTACAATCTTTATTATTTCTTCACTTACTATTTCTTTAATAGCCTTTATTAAATCTTCCATTAAAAACACACCTTTCTAACTATGAATTATCATACACAAGAAAGAAACAAATATCAAGAAAAAGTATGATATATAAATTTACTTATTAATGGCTTCCATTAAGGTGTCCTTTATATATCATACTTAAAAACTAAAAGAATGTGCTGTATCACATTCTAAATATTCTATTATGACCTATGCAAAAGTCTTATAATTTATTCTTTATATCTGCTTCTTAATAGATCTATTTCCTTTGCATATCCATCTAACTCATTAGGTGTTTCTAGGAAAAATGGTAAGTGCTTAAGTTTTGGGTGATTAATTATATTAGTTATAGCTTCTAATCCTAAAGAACCTTCTCCTATTTTTTCGTGTCTATCCTTATGGCTTTTAAATGGATTCTTACTATCATTTAAATGAATAGCCTTTAATCTATCTAAACCTATTATTCTATCAAATTCCTCTAATACTCCATCTAAATCATTTACTATATCATAACCTGCATCATAAACATGACAGGTATCTAGGCAAACTCCCATTTTATCTTTTAATTCAACTCTAGATATTATTTCTGCAATTTCTTCAAAGGTTCTTCCTACTTCAGAGCCTTTTCCTGCCATTGTCTCTAATAAAACAGTTGTTGATTGGTCCTCTCTTAATACCTTATTTAATAATTCTACTATGTAATTTATGCCTATTTCCACTCCTTGCTTTACATGACTTCCTGGGTGAAAATTATATAAGTTATTTGGCATAAGCTCCATTCTTCTTAAATCATCTTCCATCATTTCCCTTGCAAATTCTCTAGTTCTTTCATCTGCTGAACATGCATTTAATGTATAAGGAGCATGAGCTAGTATAGTTGTGAAATTATTTTCTCTTGCTATCTTTAAAAGACCTTCCATATCATTAATATCTATATCTTTTGCCTTTCCACCTCTAGGATTTCTAGTAAAAAATTGAAAAGTATTCCCTCCTATTTCTAAGGCTTCTTTTCCCATATTTTCAAATCCCTTTGTTGTTGATAAGTGACATCCTATATTTAACATTATTCCTCCACAATTTTACTTTCCATATTATTTCTTATTATTTTTTCTTTTAATTAACTAAATAATACTATAACCAATAATATTATTGCAATAATAATTAATAATATTTGTTATATAATAAAAAGAAGCTGCAAAAACAGCTCCTAAAAGAAATAAAAATATAAGTATTAATACTTTTAGATTATTCATTACTATGTCTATCAATAAACTCCTTTGGAGTTATATCTCCATTAAATAATGATTCGATACTTTGTAAATGAACTCTAGCTAATTTATATGGTAAGGCTTGATCATAAGCACCATGATATTCATAATCTTGAAAATCATTAGCAGCTTCATATAATAAATGATTACTTTCATCTATTTTTTGCTCATTCCAAACTGGTATTCCACCTTTAATTTCTTTAATATAAATATTACTAACTTCTTTAAAGATATCTATATATAAACTATCTATAATATCTTGCTTGTCTGAGTTGTTATTAATAACAAACCCATCTACAAAGCCTCCTATCCCTTGTTTTTCCCCCATAAATGATGAAAAGTCAATTACCTCTAATCCTTTTATGTCATCATTTTCTTTAAATTTTTGTTCTAATCGTGGTATTATCCATGTTCCATTTAAAGTCATTGCAGCTTTTTTTTCTGCAAAAAGGAAGTCTGAATTATAACTTTCTAAGCTTGATGCTTCTTCTGAAAATGCATCAATATCACGTAAATACTTAAATTCCTCAGCAGCCCTCAAAAATCCCTCTTCCTTAAACTTTGAATTATCCTTTAGAGCTTCTCTAACACCATCTATTCCCACATCTTTTAGTGCTAGCATCATATAATAAAATGATAATGTCCATGATTCCTTTGCTCCAACAGACAATGGTGTTATACCTAATTCCTTAAAGGATTCTATAGCTTGTACAAATTCTTCATAGCTTTCTGGAATCTTTATATTATTCTCATTAAATAAATCTTCATTTGCAAATAACATAAGTCTCCAACCTGATATTGGTAATCCATAAACCTTTTCTTCAACAGTAAACGAATTCAAAGCTTTGTCTGATACTTCACCATATACATTTTCTCTTTCACATATATCATTAATGTTTCTAACTGCCCCTATATCAATAAAATCCTTTAAAAACCCATCTCCCCATGTATAGAAAATATCTGGAGCATCATTTGTTATTATAGCTTCTCTTATAACCGATTTATAAGTATCATTTTTATATAAACTAATTTCAAAAACTACATTTGGATTATTCTTTGTATAATTATCAGTAACCTTAATTAAAGTATCTCCTATATCTCCGTAAAGAGCCCATATCTTAATTGTAGTTTTTTCTTTTACAATATTCTTATCATTATTCTTCTTAATAACAAAAAGCAAAGAACTAATAATTATAATACTACCTACTATTGTAAATATTACAGCCATCTTCGTTAAAGAATTTGTTGGCTTTTTAACTATAATCCCCATAAAACCCTCCATTTTTATATGTATATATATATTGTAAGATATTATAAATAAAAAAGCTATATATTGTGTAAATTAAAAGCGCTTTATTTAAAAATAAAACAACTTAAAAAGAGTATAAAATTAATAATAAAAATTAATTTTATACTCTTGAAAATAATAAACTTGATAAAACTTAGCCTTTTACTGATCCAGCAGTCATACCTTGTATAAACTGCTTTTGAAGACCAAAGAACATTATCATTACTGGTAAAGTTGTTACAACACCAGCTGACATTAATAAATCATATCTATTTTGATAGTTTCCTACATACAATCTAATACCTACAGGAATAGTTGCAACATCTGGAGATGTTGTTAATACCCAAGCAAAAATCAACTCATCCCATGCCATTAAGAAAATATATATTCCTGTGGCAATTATACCAACTCTTGATATTGGTAAAATTACTTTTGTAAAAGCTTGAAATTTTGTGCAACCATCTAAAAATGCAGCTTCTTCTAATTCCTTTGGAATACTAGCAAAGAATCCTCTAATAACCCATATACTAAGAGGAATAAAGAATGCTGAATATACAATAATTAATCCATAATAAGTATTTATTAATCTTATTCCAGTTGCCTCTTGAACTTTTATATATAAAAGATATAAAGGTAATAAGAACATTATTCCTGGAACCATTTGTGTTGCTAATACTCCTGCTCCAAATAGACTAGCCCCGGGGAACTTATATCTAGCTAATGCATATCCTGCAAACACTGCTATGGTAAGTGCTATAATAGTTGTGACAGTACAAACAATCAAACTATTTTTAAAATAATGGAAGAAATTTATATTTTTCCACATATCAATATAATTTTGAAAATTTTTAGGAGCTCCTATTCTTCCAGTAGATATTTGATTTTGAGTAAGTAATGATGAAAATACCATCCATACTATTGGAAATATTACTAGTATTACTATTACAAATAAGAGTATATTAGCTAATTTATCATAAATTTTCTGCTTTTTTCTTTTTTTCGCTAATGAAGCTGTACTTTTCATTATTCATTCACCACCAAATCATTTTTAAATATTTTATACCATACTCCCACCAATCCTAATACACATATCATAACTATTACTGTTGCTGCTGCTCCTGTTCCAAATTGCCATATTCCAAATGAATTTCTGTTAATATTCGTCATAAGTAAATCTCCATATTTACCTGGGAATCCAGCTCCATGTCCAAACATCATAGCCACTATATTGAAAGAATATATATAATTTAACATTCCATTTAAAACCTGAATAGCTATTACTGGTTTTAATAATGGAAGTGTAATCATCTTAAATTTTTGAAATGCATTAGCTCCATCAACTTCAGCTGCTTCATAATATTCTTCTGGTATATTTTGAAGTCCAGCTAAAAGCATTAACATTACAAATGGGAAACAACGCCAAATTGTTGGTATTATAATAGCAATCATAACATTGGGTCCAGTTAACCAAAAAGGCTTATTTGGTAATATGTGAAATACATCTACAAGTAACCTATTTATTATTCCTCCATCTTGTTGCCACATAAATCCCCATAACATACCTACTACAAAAGAAGGTACTATCCACGGAGTCATAAGTAAGGTTCTTGCTAACCCTCTAAACCTTATTTTTCTATTTAATAATAATGCTAATATCATACCTAAAGACAAAACTAAAATACTACATAATATAGAAAATACTATTGTATTTCTAAAGGCATCTAAAAATCCTGATCTTATAGTACTAGTAGAATCAAATAATACTGTTTTATAGTTATCTAGCCCGATATTTGGTGCATCTAAAAATTGTTTTAAAGTAAATTGATTTAACTTTAAAAAGGACATCATTATTCCAGAAAATATAGGTATTAAATGTACTATTACCATTGCAACTAATGCTGGTAATATTAATTTATATGCAAATTTATTTTCCTTTACCGCTCTAGTAAAGTTTTTAAACCTTCTTTTAATTTTATTATCATTTTTATTTTGTTTTGGTGCTTTTGCTGTTTCAACCACTAGAATTCCCCCTGAATGGTAATTAAGAGTTAGAAGTTTCAAAAGAAAATTAGCTACTCCTAACTCATTTATATTAAATTTCTAACTCTCAATTACTAAATTATTTAAATCTCTTTATATACTAATTATTGTTGTTGATAAAGTGTTGTACATTCTTGAGCTGCAGCATCCATTACCTCTTGAGTTTTAGCTGCTGAATATTCTCCAAATACACCCATTACATTATCCCAAACATTACTTAATCCTTTTTGTATTAATGTTTCTGATGGAGACCATCCTGGAATTGACGGATAAGATTTACCATATTGCATTTGATCTCTAAATACTACTCTTAATGGGTTTTCAGTTATCCATGAATTATCATAAGCTGATTTAGCTGCTGGTAAGTTACCACCTATTTTTTGATACTCAACTTGCTTGTCTCCTTGAGCTAAGTATGATATTAACTTGTAAGAAGCTTCTTTGTTCTTTGAAGACTTGAATACAGTTAAATGACTTCCACCATAGAAAGCGAATCTTCCTGCTGGGCCTGCTGGTAACATTGTAACTCCAACTTTATCTGCTAAAGGTTTGTCTTCTGGAGTTTCTCCCTTAGCAACAGCTTCATCATATTCTTTCTTTTGTCTTTCTAAAGAACTAACTTGCCATGCTCCACCAAATTGAACTGCAAAATCTCCTGCTAGGAATAAAGCATCACATTCAGAAGAGTTCTTTTCTAAAGTACCTTTGTGTAATAAACCTTCATTTGCTAATTCAGTATAGAATTTAATACCTTCAACAGATTCTTTTGAATTTATTTCACTAGTTTTTCCATCCTTTGAAATAAACTCTCCACCAGCACCCCAAATCCAAGGTGCAAAGTTGTGAACTACGTTCCAGTCATTTTTTCCTGGCATTCCAAATGGAATTGCTTCTTTTCCCTCAAATGTTCCAAGTGCCTTTATTTTTCTTAATGCTTCTCTAAAGCTCTCCCAAGTCTTAAAATCTTCCTCTGGATTTACTCCAGCTGCTTCACATATATCTTTTCTGTAAAATACTGCTCTTGTATCTACAAACCAAGGCACTCCATATCTTTCACTAGTACCTTCAAGTTGCGTTGTTGGTAATGCAGCATCTAAAAATGACTCAGTTCCCCCAAATTTATCATATACTGATGATAAATCTTCAAATGCTCCCATAGCTCCTAATGCTGCTACCCAAGTTGTCCCGATTTGTGAAACGTCTGGACCTTCTCCACTTGTTGCTGCTGTTGTTAACTTTGTCCAAGCTGAGCCCCAATCAAGTACTGTTGGTGTTACTGTTATATTTGGATTTTCATCTAAAAATGGTTTAACAACCTCCATAAAGTCCTTTTCTGGTTCTGGGGTATTAGGCATGATCCACACATTTAAATTTACTTTTTCATCACTTGCAGAATTACCAGGTTCTGAATCATTACCCTTATTTGAACATCCTGCAAATATTCCTACGGTCATAATAGTTGCTATTAAAGCTGTTAGTATACGTTTTCTCATTTTATTCCCTCCCTCATATTTATGTTTTAATTATAGTTCAGTTATATTACTATAAAAACTTAATAAAATTACTAAAATACTGTAAAAATTTATTATTTTTTCAGTGTAAATAAAAAAGTCCTTTATGTAGTAATTTATCTTCTACATAAAGGACTTTTAACTTAATTATATATTTTCCTCATTAAAAGGTAGTCTTATTTCAATTCTTGTTCCCTTTCCAATTTTAGAATTTATCTTTATAAGATCAAAGGGATTCTCTACATCATAATATAGAGCTATTCTCTCAAATACACTTTTCAATCCAAAGCCAGATGATAAGTTTAGACTTTCTCCAGCATAAATTGCGTTTAAAGTCTCCTCTTTCATTCCAGTTCCATCATCAGCTACAGTAATAATGCAATCTTTACTTTCATTATCTAACTTAGCTATAACTTCTATATTTAACAATGTATCTTCATCTACTATTGCATATTTAAATGAATTTTCTATTAATGGTTGTAAAGTTAACTTTGGTATTTTATATTCAATTACAGCTGGTTCTATAGTATATTTTATGTTGAATAATATATTTTTTCTTAGTTTTAATATGCAAACATAATCATATAATATACTTATTTCCTTGCCCAAATCTACTATCTCTTCTCCACTATTTAAAGATTCTCTATAATATCTAGCCAATGTAAATATTAACTCGTTTGCACTTTCTGTTTCATTTACAGTAATTAAAGAGCTTACAACTCCTAAAGTATTGTATAGAAAATGTGGTTTTATCTGACTATTTAATCTATCCAATTCTAATTTATTTTGTAATTTTTGTTTTATTTTTATTTCTCCAATTAAATTGTTTATTTTATCCATCATATCATTTAATGCATTAATAATGTAATCTAGTTCCAAATATGATCCTTCTACCTTAAATCTACCTTTTAAGTCTCCAGTAACTCCAATGTTTTTACTATCCTCAACTATTTTATCTAAGGGATCTATAACATATTTTGAAACATAGATATTATAAACTATTAAAAATACACTATTTAATACAGCTAATAGAATTAAAACAATTAATATGTATTCATTTGTACTTTTTATATCTGATATAGTTATTATCTGTCCTGATAGTAAATCAAAATTGTCAACAACTGAATCTTTACTTTTGTTATTAATTAATATGTTGCTATATTTATTTTCATTATACTTTAAAACTTGAATATTATTATCTTCATTATTTTCATTTTGAGAAAAAGTCATCTTATTACCAATTGCATCGTTTATAATAAAATCTAAATTAATATAATCAGTAAACTCTCTATACATTCTATCCAATACATTTCTCTTAATATAAATAGTTATATATCCTAATTTTGAAAAATCCTCTTGAGATATTATGGATCTTGCTACAATAATAGTATCCTTAGAATTCTCCATATATCCTTTATTACCTATATAATGAAATACTCCACCCCTTTGAGAGATAATTTCTTCAGATGGATTTAATTCTAAAAAATTTTCTGCATTAACTTCATAAAATGGCTCGCTATCTGCAATATAGAGATTATTATTATTATCAACTAAATACACAGCATCTATATCATTATTATTTAACATAAATTTATTTAAGATACCTTGTATTGCATCATTTTTTCTATTGCTTTCTGTATCTTTTAGCTCTTGTTGTAATCTATAATCTTTTACAATATCTGATGATATATTCCTTATTTCATCTACTTTTATTTTAAGATATTTTGAAAAAACTTTTGTTGATTGTAAATCACTATTATATAACTTTTTTTGAATATCTATATTAATCAATATAGCTAACACCATAAAAGTAATAACTAAAGCACTTCCCATAGCTACAACATAAGTAGCTAATAATTTATTTCTTATACTCTTATTACCATATGCCTTAGGTGCCATATAATATTATCCCCCTAAATTTAAGAATTTCAAACAATTATTTTAATTCTTCATAAAACATTTTAAATTGCTGTAGTATTCTTCTTTTATATTTTTTTATATTCATACGGTGTCATATTTGAATACTTTTTAAATATTCTAGTAAAATATGTTGTATCATTATATCCTAAATAATCACATACTTCATAAACCTTCATATTATTATTTTTCAAAAGAATCTTTGCTCTTTCCATCTTTGTCCTAGTTACAAATGTTAGAAAATTTTCACCTGTTTCATTTTTAAATAAAGCGCAAAAATAATTTTTACTTATATTTAGTTCATTGGATACATTAGCTAGACTTACATCACTATCTATATTTTTAACTACATATTGACATGCTTGTCTTATTATTGCGCCCTTATATCCAACTTTAAAATTACCAAATAAATCAAGAAATTCTTTAATTATTTCTTCAAAATCCTTAATTATCATTTCTTTACTATCATATTCTTTCTTATAAAAAATATCATAATTATCATATAAAAATAATTTATTTACATAGCCATATTCACTTTTTATCTTACTTAATATTTTTTCCACTATATTTTGTAGAGCCACTGATACTGCATGTATATCTACTTCTTTTCCTTTAATATTATTAACTATGGAGGAAACTACTTCAAAAGCCTTTTGATTCCCCTCTATAACACAATCTATTAAAACTGTTTCTGTTTCTTTAGATAATACTTCATCGAATCTGATTGATTTACTAGGTAAACTTTTTTTTATTTTATTTTTCATTTCTTTATAGCTTAAATTTATTTCTTCAGCATTTACCCATTTCCCTATATTAATTTTTAGTTTTATATCATCTGGTAATCTAATATTATCTATTATCTTTATGATCTCTAGTATATCAATATCTCCATTATCATCTTCAATTACTAGATAAAAATTACCTAATTCTCCTTCTAAGAATCTACATTTGTTTTCTAAGAAATACTCAATATTATCTTTAATGTCCCTTATCTTATTATAATATTCTCCACTTGCTATCCATTCTTCAGCAATATAATCAAAATTATTAATTTCAATCTTGCATACGTTAACATATTCCTTATTAAAATATTTCTTTATCTTATCTATTTCTTTTATCTTTCCTTGGATTATATCAATTATATCCTTATTACTAATTTCATCTAAAGTTTTTTCTATTTCTAGTTCACTATCTAAAGATTCTTTTATATTTCTAATTAAATTTATAACTTCCTTTGGATTTATAGGTTTTAATAAATAATCCCTAATTCCAAGCCTAATTCCCTGCTTTGCATACTCAAACTCTCTATACCCTGTTAGAAAAACTATTTTTATTTTCTTATCATATTTTCTTAACTCATTTGTGAATTCAATTCCATCCATTTTAGGCATACTAATGTCTGTAATTACTAAATCTATAGATTCTGTATTTATTATATCTAGTGCCTCTATCCCATTTCTTGCCTCTTTAATTATTGAAAATCCTTCTTCTTCCCAATTAATCATTTTTTTCAATCCTAATCTGATAAATGGTTCATCATCTACTATTAGAACTTTAAACATAGAACCTTTCCCCTCCATCCATTTATACCATATAAGTTACTAACGTGTTGTTATTATCATAACTGATACTTATATTATTATTCGTCAGTTTTCTTAATCTATCTTCTCCATATATAAAATTATTTGTAATCTTATTCTTATGTCTCAAATCCTTTAAAATTACTTTTCTAATTAATATTTCAAATTTATTTTTTCTTACAGTTATAATAATCTCCACTCCACTTACATCATTTCCTATAACATTTAAAACAATATCATTAAGAATTGGCTCCAATATATAAATAGGACAGGTAAAATTTAATATATCTTCACTTTTTATATAAAAGTTAAAATAATTATCATACCTAAGTCTAGAAATAATTAGGTATTGATTTATATATTCCAATTCATTTTTTATACTTATCCATTCACTATCATTATCAGTCCAATACCTCATCATTTTTCCTAGTGCTAATACTGCCTCATTTATTTCTGAAATATTATTAATAATAGCTACAGAGTTTATATATTCTAATGCATTATAGTAAAAATGTGGTTCAATTTTTTTTATAGAAAAATCCTCCATAATTCCTTTCCTTTATCTCTATTTTTATTTTAAATTAGTTCATCTTATTTGAATATTATATCATGTTACAGCTGCATTTCCCACAGATTGTATAAAAAACATAATTATAGAAAAATAGATGTCTATAATTAATTAGACATCTATTTTTTTATTTATTAAAAAGTAAAATTTTTACTGTTTTAATTTTGTACTATGAATTTCTTCTTCTATTCCGTTTAATCCAACTAACTTTATAGTTATATGATCACAGCCAATAGAATTAAGCTTGAATTGTATTTTATTATAACCTTCCTTATAGTCATCAATGCTTTTACTTATAATATGTGCCCAATCATCAACATTATTATATTCAAATATTACTTTATTACCTTCATTAGATATCTTATATTGATTCCAACCTATATCAGTTGTCCAACTATTTATATTTAATTTATCTCCAGCTTCATTTTGCAATGTGGTTTCTAATATTTCTAATTTACCACTTTTATCAAAGCTACCTCCATATGGATTGGATTCAACAAATATAAGTATTTTATCAATTACTCCACCTATTTTTTGTAATGTTTCATTACTAACCTCTAATGTTACTATATTATTTGCTATTGGCTCTTTTGGTATATCTGGTGCCTCTGAATTAATCATATTCTTTACATATTCTTTTCCTAATTCTACCTCTTTACCATTTATACCTTTAACTTTTACCAATAAATGATCACAACCATTTGTATTAAAAATAATACTTAATTTATCATTAAAGTTATTATCATCACTTACTTTTCCCCATATAGTTGCCCAAGGTTCCACATTATTATATTTTATAGTGGTTTTTGCTTCTTCTTTTGAGATACTATATTGATTCCAGCCTGTATCTGTTGTCCATGAATCTATTCTTTTCTTATTTCCTTCTTTATTTAATAGTGCAGTTTCTAATATTTCTATTTCCCCACTTCTATCAACATCGCTAATTGTACCATCGGATTCAACAAATAATATAACATCAGTTATTTTACCACCAATTTCTGATAGTTGTTCTTTGGTTATATTTAATTCATATTTTTTAGTTCCTTTTATTACCCCTGGTACTTCTGGAGTATCTGGTCCTGGATTTGGTACATCTTTTTTAAATACTGGTGTATAAATATCTAATATTCCTTTTCTATCTAAATTATCTACAGCTTGGCTTGATTCAACAAACATTATGATGTCTGTTATATTTTCTCTTCCTAACTCTTTAATAGCCTCTTTTAAGTTTAATTTAAGATTTTGTTCTCCATCTTTAAGCTTGCCATCAAATATTAATAATTCATGATAAACTTTATAGCCTGGATCACTATTCAAATATTTTCCACGTAATTTAATTTGTACATGGTCACAGCCTTTACTGTCTAATTTTAACTCTAATAAATCATTATCCTTTAATAAGTTTTTAATGTTATAACTTATATTAGCCCATTCTGCTGGATTGTTATATGCTATACGAGTAAAATCTTTTTGAATACTAGCAGTATATCCTGTCCAATCTTCTACTATCCATTTATTATTCACCTCTGGATTCCCTGGATTTTCTGGACTTTCTGGATTAGGAATTACATTAGTGTCCTTACTAAATATTGGTGTATAAATATCTAGAGCACCCTTTCTATCTAACCCTTCAATAAGTTGATTTGATTCAATAAACATTATAATGTCTGTTATATTTTCTCTCCCTAACTCTTTAATAGCATCTTTTAAATTTAATTTAAGAATTCTTTCTCCATTACTAAGCTTTCCGTCAAATACTAGTGATTCTTCATAAACTTTGTAACCTGGTGCACTATTCAAATATCTTCCACGTAATTTTATTTGAACATGCTCACAGCCATTACTGTTTAATTTTAGCTCTAATAAATCATTATCCTTTAATAAGCTTTTAATATTATAACTTATATTAGCCCATGGTTCTGGATTACTATATGATATACGAGTAAAATCCTTTTGAACACTAGCAGTATAACCTGTCCAGTCTTCTACTAACCATTTATTTGATGCAATAGGATTTTCAGTTACTTTTCCTGATGTAAATTTTGGTGCTCCAAATATTAAGCTACCTATTCTATCCACATCTTTTATATTTTGATTGGATTCAACAAACATAACTACATCTACCACATTTCCTAATTCTCTAACTGCATCTGTAATATCTATTTGCAAATTTGTTTCACCTTGTTTAATTCTGTCACTAAATATCTCTACTTCTTCATAAACATTAAATCCCCCTACAGGGTCTACATTTTTAAACTTTCCACGTAATTTAATCATTACATGATCACAACCATTACTATTAAGGTAAATATTAAACAAGTTATTTCCACTTATTTTTCCTTCAACATTATAGGTAAAATTAGCCCATTCTGCTGGATTATTATAAGTGACCTTTGTAAGTCCATTTATATTTTCAGCAACATACTTAGTCCATTCTTCAATTTTCCATCCATTTATATAGCTTGCATCATTTCCACTTGCTTGAGATTCTCCTGCTTCTTTAAATCCCTGTGGCTTTTCAACAGAAAACCAAGCGTCTAATATATCTACTTTACCATTTTCAGGTTCTCCTGCATTTGGAAATACACGAACTTCTCTTAATGAATCTAATGCAGCTATGTCATCTTTATTAATCTTAACTATTATAACTTCCTCATCCCCACTAAGTTCTACTAGTTTTTCTCCATATACATTTTCGCCCTTTTCTAACTTCATTAAGAATTTATGACCTGCTTCACCTTTAACTTTAATTGTAGCATAATTAAAGTCTGATAATTTTCCATCAACTGAAGTTGAAGCTAGTATCCACTTATTTCCAAGTGGTTTAGTAAAGTTCATTGTTGTTATTCCATTTTCTTCCTCTATAGCAATACCATGGTTAAAAATATCTTCCCAATATTTATTGAAATGAAAATCCTTCTTATCTCCTGTGTACTTATTAACAGTAGCACTTTCCATTGAAAACCATGCATCTAATATTTTGAAACTTCCATCCTGAACTTCACCAGGAGAAGCAAATAACATTACTTCCTTTAATTCATCTAACTTATTTTTATTCTTTACATCACTTATGTCTAATGAAAGTAATTGCTCTTTTCCATTTAAAGTGAAAAATTTAGCTTTTAATTCAACAAGTTCTTGTTCTATTTTTAAGAATAACTTCTTTCCTTTATCGCCACTAACTTTTAAATTTATATAATTAAAATCAGAAAACTTCCCTTCAACTGGTGAAGCCATATATACCCACTCATTACCTGTTTTTTTCTTATATTCAACATTTGTTATATCATCCTTTTCATTTATTGTATAAATACCACCACTCATATCAGTCCAATATTTATTAAAATGAAAATCCTTCTTATCCCCAGTATATTTATTAGTTTTGTTGTTTTCTTGGATGATTAATTCCTTCTTTGGAGCTGTTTGTTCATTATTACTAACTTCTGAACTGTTTAAAATATTATAAAAAACTAAAAATACTGCTGATATAATTACTACTCCAATAGTACTGACACCAATAATTTTTTTACCTTTATCTATATTTTTTATATATTCTTTAAATTTTGCCATTTGGCACCCCCCTAATTTACCGAATCATATTTTGTATATCTCATCCAATCATATATAGCTGTCAATGGTACATTGCCATCAAAAGGTTCAAGCCAATTATCAACATTAATTCCTGGCCAAAGATTCATCATTATTTTAGCTGGGGTTTTTGGTATGTTTTGTGTTGCCTTATATACAGGTTGTCCATCTACGTACCATGTAATAGAATCTTCTAGCCACTCAAATCCGTAGGTATGAAATTCTTCAAAAGCATCGAAGCCTAAATCATATATAAATTCATTTCCACCTTTTCCATTTGTAAAATAATTAAATTGAACTTTAGTTGTATCTTTTCCTAAGAATTCAATATCAATTTCATCCCATTGTGTTCCATCACTTGGTCCTGTATAAGTAAAAAATGAAGAAACTATACCAGGGTTTTTTGCAGGTTTCATTCTAACTTCATACATTCCATAATGATATTTTTCACTTGTTCTATATTCTGATCCAGTATAATCATCAAATTGACTAAATTCATTCTTGTCCAACGTCAGTACCATTTTGCCATCGTTGAATTTAATATTTTCGCCTTCCCATACGCAATTAAACATGCCTCCATTGCTCCACCCACTAGCCTTTGAAAACAAATTATAATTATACTCATCAAAGTCTTCTTCTAAAAGTACTTCACCTTTAACTTCCATTTTTCCTTTGTCTACTTCCTTGTCTTTATTATTACTGCATGCAGTTAGTGAAACCATCATGGTAGCTATAATTGCTGAAGCAATAAAAGACTGTAAATGTTTACTCATAATACCTCACTCCTTTGATTTTTATAATATAAAAATCCTCCCTTCCTTTAATAAAATTTATATCTTCCACTTCAAATGATAATATACAACATTTGTATAATATACTAGATAAAACTATCAAATGAATGCACATAATTACTAAAATTAAGTAAGGTAGCCCTAGAGCTACCCTTATTATTGTCCATAGTTATTAACTAGATACTCTCTTAGCCCATCAGTTCCTTTTAGCATAGCTTCCTTCACTATTCTTCCTGATTCAGATAAATCTTCATCTGTCCAATCTCCATCAAAAGTAGCACTTTCTTTTAATGCTGCTGATGTTTCTCCTTTATTACATAAGGACCAATTTAGCCAACTAATATTTCTCTCTTCCAAGAACTCAATCCATTTTAAGGTTTCTGCTGGAAATACACCACCATTTCCATCTGCAGCACTACTTCCCCATTCAGATATAATTATAGGAATCCCCTTTGCTAGAGCTGCATCTATTCTTTCTCTTAGCCATTCTGTATGTGTTCCTGAATAAAAATGGCATGCATACATTATATTTTCAAAGTCAAGAGGATCATTAGCAGGATATAATATATCTTGACACCAATTTGCTGTTCCTACTATAATAATAGATTTAGGTGATTCCTCCCTTATTATTGGTATTATCTCCTCTGCATAAGGCTTAATACTATTTGACCAGGTAACTTTATCTCCATTAGGCTCATTACAAATTTCATATATAACATTTGGGGTATCTTTATATTTTTTTGTAACCTCCTTAAAGAATTCTTTAGCTTCTTCCTTATATTCATTAGGATCATTGTCACTTAAAATATGCCAGTCTACTATAACATACATCCCTAGTTCAATAGCTATATCAATCCCCTCATATACTTTTGTTTTATTAGTATTAGGATTTGCTGTATATGAACCATTTCCTTCAGTATACATTGCAAGTCTAATTACATTACCACCCATTTCATCTCTAACGTATTTAACTGACTTTTCATTTATATAGTCTCCATACCACCCTAATCCATGGGAACTCATACCCTTTAATTGAATTTCTTCTCCCTTTGAATTACATAATTCTGTACCCTTTACCTGTAAATTTTTATTCTTCTTAACAAATTCACCTTTCTTTAAATCCTTCATTATACTTTCTGAACTCTGTTTTCCATCAACCACAGAATCTTTTTTACATGCAAACATGGCCATAGTAAAAATAATAAGAAAAATCATTATTATAAACTTTTTCATTTTATTTTTAAACTTCATTTTAATTATTCCTTTCATAAAATAATTCCTAAGAAAAGTCTATCATTTAAAGTATAAAAATTATTATAGAAATAATTATTAAATACCTTGCTTTTATTATCAAGTTTATCAATATTCCTCTTAAAAATTTTTCCTAAATAAAAAAAGTAATCTGAAATCAAATTTAATGATTTTAGACTACTTTTTTGCTTTTCATTAATTTTAACTTTAAAACTTTAAATAAGCTTCTTGTTAATTATTATATATAATTAACAGTTATTACACTTCCATTCTGAATTTTATCTGTAATAGTTTGTCTTTTTATTCTGACAAAGCATTCCTCTTGTTCAAATTCTATATAATCCTTATCTAATAATATATTTTCTACCTTTCCATCTACAATATTACCTGTGTATATAAACGTTACATTTTTATCAGCAAATATTGTTGTCATACTACAAATTCCATTGCTAGAAATTTGTTCTTTTTGCAATTTAGGCATAATTATTAAATCACCTAAATCACCTTTAACACCAAATACTTCTTCAACCATTGTTAATAATAGCCAGCTAGCAGATCCAGTTAAGTAGTTATATAAACCCCTGCCTCTTTCATTTATATATTCTGGAATGCCTGGATATATTCTAGACTTTTCAAAATCTATACAATGATTATATATTGTATTTAACACTTTGTATCCTTGGTCTTTAAAGCCTCTTTGATACAAAGCATTAGCATACATAACTGCCATATGACTAAACATAGCTCCATTTTCTTTATGGCCAAAAGCAAATCCAAAACATCTTCCAAGGTCTAGTTTTACTTCTTTAAAGTCACTATTTAATCTACATCCACCAACCTTTGGATCAAATAAATATTTATCTACAGAATCTATTATAGATTTAACTCTTTCTTTGCTTGCAACATTTCCCATTATATTAAATACTTGACCAGTTAAGGTCATTCTAACACCTGATTCAAAATCACCTTCTACTTTCTCAGCTTTATCATCATAATATCCATTAAACCAACTATTTCCTTCTTTGCTTTCAATCCATTGGTTATTATTAATATTATTCTTCATGTCCTCAGCCATTTTTCTTAGCTTATTTGATAATTCTATAATATCTACTTCTGTCTTTTCTCCTAAAATATTGTGTTCACATATCTTAAAATACTCATTTAGCACATTATTTTTAAGCTTAATATCATTAAACTCAATATCTTCTAATAGAATATTTAGTTCCTTCATAATTGAAATATTTTCTATATTTAATTTATTCTTTAATGCTATCAATAACTTGCTTAATTCTTCTAAGTTATTAGCATATAATGCCGTAAATGCAACACTTTCGCCATTAACTTTTGCCATATCAAAAGCATCATTCCAATCTGCACCCTCTAGCTTAATAATATTATGAGCTCCTACATTGAAATAAGCAGTAATATGTTGTATTAATAAATGTTCTAATATACTTCCTTTATAAAGTTCTCCCTCTTTATCCCTTTGCTTATTACCATAAGCTTCTGACCAATTTTCATCTCCTCTTGAACCTCTTGCTGCAAGTTTATCCTTAAAATATGTTTGTTCTTTTAATAAAAAGCTTAAATCACCACTTCTATCTAAATATAACTTTGTAGTTAAAAATGGCCACGCACCATGATCCATCCATACTCGTGCAATGGAATTTCTATCTGCAATAAACTCTCCTGCTTTACTTCCTATTATAGTTGCATTAGAGCCATCCACTCTTACTCCTCCAAAGTTGTTCCAAAGAAGATCTCTAACCTTATCTGGTTCCATTAGTAATAAAGCTAAACAATCTTGCCATAAATCTCTCCATCCACGGCCCCCTCTGCCATAGTCATGATGTGGTAAGAATGAACATCCATATATACGTCTTAATATTGGTTGTAGTGTTACCCACTTCATCCAATTATTAAATCTACTATCTCCAAATTTAAACTCTAATGCTTTAAGTTTATCACTCCAATAAATTTTATTATTTTCTAGTTCTTTTTCAAAAGAATTTTTATCTAAATATTTTTCTACTATTTCTTTCATATCAGAACCATTTTTATCTACTGAAATTATAAAATAGTAGGCTATTTCTTTTCCTGGCTCTAAACTTACTTTATCAAAGCTAAAGGCACCTGCTGCCTCATATCCATCAATAGTATCCTTAGCTTTATATCCTAAATCTATATTTTTAACAACAGCTTCAGGCCAATCAAAGCTTCCACCTTCACCTATAAATTCTTCCCATGAAGGATAAAACTTTTTAGGTAATTCATAATTTTCATTAGTTCCAAAAACTCCATATGAAGTATTATTTACTGTGTGTCCTCTTTCATCAAAGCACATTGTAGGCTTAACTAGCATCCCACTTTCTTCTATGGTTACTCTATTTAATAATGATGTAACATGTCTGTGATCTCTTATATCTCCTGCTGATCTACAATATAATGGAACTGCAACTGTTGGTGTAAATTCCATTTTCTCATTACCTATGTTTTTTATTATCACTCTATTTAATTCAACAGTATCTTCTGTAGTAGGTACAAAGGTTGTAACTACTGATTTTATTCCTATATTTTCATTTTCTCTTATAATTTCATGCCATAAAAATCCTCCTATCATTGAAGACTTTTCCTTATGCTCATTAAATTTCATAGACTTTTGAAAAGCAGAATTTCCAGTTACTGACCAAGAATTTTTACCTTCTATATTAACCCAAAAATTTCTTCCTGAATTAGTATTATGCAAATCTTCACTTGATACTGGTGGAAGTATAAAGGTGTTTTGATCTAATTTTATATCTCCATGTAAGTTTTGTGTAACAGACGACATCATTCCATTGTCATTTGCTAAAGGGAAATACATATAAGAATTATTATCACTATTATTCAATTTAAATGTACCATTTTCATCTATAAATTCATAACCTATCATATAATTTTCTCCTCTCGAAAATAAAATAATTAAAAGAAAAATCACCTATATACATTAAATATTAATAGGTGATTTTTAAATGGGAATCTAGTAGACTAATTAAAAGTAATACTTATTGTATGAGATTTACCATCATCTTTTAACTCAAATACATTATTATTACATTCTTTATCATCCATTAATATGGTTACCTTATCATCTACTATTCTTTGGAATCCTTCTTCCTTTTGTAGATTAATTAGATATTTAGAATTACCATATTTCAATTTATATTTAATGTTAGTCTCATTGCTACGCATAATTGGATCTATTTTTATACTGTTTCCTGAGTACTGAATTCCCAAGCTATCAAATAGTGTTAATATAAGCCATGTTGATGTTCCACTTAATGTTGGCCCTATATTTTCCCCTGTTTCACTATTGTTATATTGAGTGCAAAATCTTGGATTACCACAAGTTTTAAATGGATTTTTCATTGTATTTACTGGCACTACTAAATCAATCATCCAATAAGCAACTTCCATTAATTTTTCAGCTAATTCCTTATTTTTAACCTCTTTTGCTGCTTTAAACATTGAAGATGTTGCCATCATAGTAGCATGCTTAAATATTCCACCATTTTCTCTATCACCTGGGAAATATTCTCCTGTAGCAGTGGATTTTGCAACCCTACTTAAATCCGTTGGACTCATTAATCTTAATCCAAATGGAGTTTTTAAATACTCTTCTACAGTTTTAATCATTATTCCTATTTGCTCTTCAGTTGCAACTCCGGATAAAATGGACCAGCTAAAAGAATTTAAGAAATATGTTCCATTAATATTTTTATCATTTGAAAACCCATCATTTCCAGCACCTAAATAGGTAATTTCATCATTGTATCTATTAAATAAAACTCTAGCAAAGAAATTTTCTTTCCATGCATATTTTTGTAGGTTATTTTTAACTTCATTAGATAAGTTATCTAAATAATCCCCATAGCCTTTATCATTTAATAAATTAGCAAAATCCTTTAAATTATCTATAGCTATCTTTAATAAGAATCCATTCATAATACTTTCAGAACCATCTGTAACTAATCTACCTTTGTATTCTGGGTTATCAGCTAATATTTCTTTATATAATCTTTCCTTCTCTGGTCCTGGTATAAACTTTTCATCTACTTTTAAGCAATCGTTCCAATCAGCAAAATCTATTAGTGGAATTCCATGAACTCCCACTGAAACCACTGCTGAATAATTTATTATTGATTTTAATGTATCATATAAACTTCTATATTTTACTGGTTCTACTCCAGCTATTTCTACATTTTCATTTAAAAACTCATAATCATCAGTAAGATTTATATATCTATGAACAGCTTGGAATAACCATAATCCATCATCTGACCACTTACCAGGTTCTTTTCCATTCCAGAAGAAGTTATGATAACAATATCCAAATTCAAAAACCTTGTTAGCCCATTCCTTTATTAAATCCTTAATAAAATCTTTCTTGCCGCTAGATATGAAATAATACATTGATGCAAATATATCTTGAATTTCTCTAAATCCTATTTCTCTATATCCCTTTTGAGTTTGATCAAAGGATCTTGATACAAAAGTTTGATATAACACTTGAAAAGGTAAGTTATTGTTAACATAAGTATCAAAGTTATCATCCTTTGTTTCTACTTGTAAGTAATCTTTATAGTTATCATAATAATTACAAATATTCTTATAGCTTTCTATAACCTTTTCATTATATTTATATTTTTCTAATAATCTATCTGTTTCCTTTTCAACTTTATCCCATTGAACTCTTGTTCCATCAAAATTTGATACACAACCTGTAAAACTATTTACACTGGCTTCTTCATTAACTTGTAACTTAATTTTTGAAGCTATTGCAAAAAATCCTGGCCCCTTAGAGTTTAATTTATTAGTAAATCTACCTAATCCTTCTGGTTTATCTAATGAACCACTACCAATAAAGTCACTATAGTTTGTACAAATTTCCTTTCCATAATATTCTTCATTATCTTTATTTACTATTAAGCTTTGAAATCTTACATCTGTACTTGCATAATCAGGATAATAATGAGGAGCATATAATTTTATATTACCCTTTTCATCATTTACTAATCTTGATTGCATTATAACATTACTATATAATACATCTTCCATTAAAGCTCCTGGTGCTGCTGTTCCAAACATTCCAGTATATATAATTTTTATATTTCTTTCTTTATTGGAATTATTATTTATTTTAATATTTTGAACCTCTGTTGCTATTGGCATTCCTTCTTCATAAGGTAATATGAATATCAATCTTTCAATCCTAAGACCACAATTAGTAATATAAATTATCTTAGTATAATTTTGTCCATGAATACACTTTGCCTCTTTTATATTGTTATTAACATCTGCAGAATAAAAAATCTGTTTACCATTTTCCACAATATAAAATTGACGATTAGCAGGGAATCCATTTTCTTCTTGTAACATATCCCATCTATTAGCTAAAACTTGTGTTGCAGCATGAGATCTAAATCCCCCTCTTCCTACTTTATCTACTACACTTTTTGCTGTAGTTTGTAAAGCATTATTAAAGCCAATTCTATTTCCTAATAAAAGGTTTGTATAGAAATGTGGTCCAGGCGTTGGTGATTTTAAGTCAATTATATGTTCACCCTTTTCATTTATAACTCCAGCCCAATTATTACTTTGCTGACAAATTTCATAAATTTTATTTCCAATATTATTTTCAACATCTAATTCCAATATTTCTTTATTATCATTTATATACAATTTAACTATCTTTTCTTCATTATTTAATTCAAATAAATATGATTTACCTTCATCTAAATTACTAAAATAATCTGCTAAATCATGATTCTTATATAGCTCCTTCATAGCAGGAGCATCGCTTTCTAGTGGACCTATGGCTATTATATTTTCATAGCTCATATCTAAAAAAACTATGTCATAAGATTTATTTTCTTTTTTTATAAGGCTAAATTTTTCTTCTAGTAATATACTAGGTGTTTTTAGTAACTCTCTTGCATAATTAACTTTCAAATTTCTTACCTCCCATAATCCTCGAATATATTAATTATAATTTTTATATTGGTAATCTTATACTAGATAAACTTATAATCTTCCTTGATAAAATTATTAATATATATAAGCTTCTATTTTTATAACTTTCATTTTTCTAATTCCTTTGGCTAATTCCCCTTTTATAACATTTCCATTAATCTTTATAGTTTCTCCATCATCTTTAGTAATAAAAACTTCTTTAACTACCCCCTTATCCTTTCCAAAGGTGTTCTTTCTATTTTTATTTATATAAGTTAATTTAATTCCACCTAAAAGAGTTGTTGTAATCATATTGTTATTATCAAAGAAATCCTTAGATAATATTGGAGAAAGAGTAAATTTTAAACCTTCTTCATCATAGCTAAATAGCTTTTCACCCGTCATCATTATTCTCCACATATTTAACATCTCAATAGTAGTTCCTGTTAAACGTGCTACAAATCCTTTTCCATGAATATTTTCTTCTGGATTTACACTACTTGCTATAAATGATGAATTTTCCAGTACACTTCTACCATAAACTTCAGCATCCATAAAAGGTGGTAATATATTTTTTATTTCATCAAAATACTCTTCAAACAATCCACATTTTAATAATTGTAATAAATATTTATATTCCATATGCATAAATATAGATTCTCTCTCAAGCCATCCTGCCGTAAATCCTCTTGATCTTCCAATTTCAAAAGTAACATCTTCTAAGGATTCTGAAGTTTTATACATCTTCAATTTTTTATCATAAATATCACTATTTTTAATTTCATTATAGATTTTCAAGCTTTCTTCGTAAGTTATATTAGTTTTTAAATACCTTGTTGGTCCCTCTAAAAATGAAGGTAAAAAGTTTATTTTAAACTCTAATGGTACTATACTTTGATTTTTATCTATGTCATATTTAGTAATATCATAGTATATAAATGTAGGTATTTTCCCCTCATTTAATTTTTTTGCTCTTTCAATACCTGAATCAATTTTGGAAATCATTTTCATTACAATTTCTTTTAAGTCACTACTTAATATAGAAGCTTTTTTACCACTTATCTTGTATTTAGTCTTTTCTCTATAATGCTCTCTTAAATCTGATGATTTATTCCAATATTCTAAGTCAGTTAAATTAGATGATAAATTTTTATATGCTTCTATTAAGCAATAATAAAATTCTTCTGGAATATATACTTCCTTTATTAAACTTAAATTTTCATTAATAAATAATAATAATCTCTTTAACTCAACAGTTTCTGAAAAACTTGAACCAAGTAAACCTGGCAATCCATTCATTGCATCATTCCATCCTGGCTTTCCTGCTTCCATCTCAATACCTATACCGTATTCATCTAGAGTTAAAAATTTTATTACTGCTAACATTATCAATTTAGTAAATAAGTTCGTTTTATATAATTCACCCTTATCTGTATATATCCAATTCTTATTTAACCTATCTTTTTTCTCTAAGAATTTATATTGTCTTACTTTATTATCACTTATAACATATCTATTTTTTCTTGGAAGGACATATTCTTCAGAATTGTAAAATCTATAATTCTTTTCCTCAATTAATAATTCTTTTATTTTATCTGGAAAAACATTTAGATATTCTTCTATTAAATCTAAATTGTAAGTCCAATGATCTATCCAAAAGCCTTCGGAAAAATCAGCTTCTACTTTTTCTGAAGATAAATCAATTATAAGATTCATTATATCTGTAGCATTCCCTTTATTAAGTTTTGCTTTATTTATTAATGAGGAAAATAATTCACCTACTGTAAACTCCTTACTTATAATTTCACTAATTGCCCTTGTAATATTTTTATCAAAGTTATTGATTATTTCTTTATTGTCATCATTAACAATAAATTTCTTTCCCTTAACAACTAAAGGATTATATCCATCTAGTTGAATTAAATTACAAAATGTTTTAATATTCTCTTTTGCTGTAAAGGGATGTAAATAAGTATCAAGCCTTCTATTTTGATTAACATCTCTAAAATTTCCATTACCTTGAGAATAAAAGTTAGGTTCTATACTAAAGAAATTATAATCTCTTTCTAAATCTCCATGTTTTCTAGAGTATATATAATAAACCTTCTTATTATTTCCTAATTGAATAGGATATCCCCCTCTTAAAACATTATCTACATAGCATTGCTTAATATATTCATCGAATTCCTTATATGCAGTTTTTGTATTAACATGCTTTGAAATTTCATCTATTATGCTATTACTTTCAATTCTTTTTATCTCAAAATAATCTACATTACTTACCCTTTTAACAATATCATTTTTATTTTCATTGGTTGCTACATAAATTAAATAACTATAGATGTTTACCTTTTCATTTATCTCTATTGTTCCATTAGCACATGAAAAAGCAGAGGGAATTTTATTATTACTTTTTTGTGAATTTTTAACTAATTGACTTATTGAATTTTTTAAAAACTCTATTGGTTTAGTTAATGTAGAATCATAACCAAATATTTTATCTGATTCCACAATTAAATCTAGTTTATTGCAATCCTTATCAAAAGCCACATAGACATACTCATTGTTAACACTATTAACCTCAGCTGTATCACTAGTAGAAGATCTAACCTTATATGTAGCAACCTTACTATCAGATACTATAGATTCCATGTAGCTTGACAATGTATTAGCCATATTCTTTAACCCATAATAATCAGTTCCATATGGTATTACTGTAGTTACTCCGTCAATTATTTCATATTCAATTCTACTTTCACTAATATTAGTAACTTCAACTCTCCTAGCTAATGCTGCAAAATTTTCATTTGGAAGAGTAAAGTAAATAATTCTTATTTTAATTCCTAAATCTTTATTAACTTCTTCTAAAATTATTTCATTATTTTTTATTCTTATTTTTCTATTAATATTTTTACTAGTTGAAATATAAAAGGGCTCATACACTAAATTTTCTTTATTTGTAATTTTTATTAAAGTTCTAAATCCATTAGTGTAAACTCTTTTATAGGCTTCATTTGCTGGGAAAAATTCCATTATTGAATTATTCTTATCACCTATTCCTATGCTACTTAAAGCTTGTCCTCTATTAACATAAAAACACCAAAGAGGGATCCCCTCTCTTCCTGAAATTGCTGAAAGAAAACTTGAAAAAGGTGCCTTTTGATCATAATCATTAATTACATAATATCCATCATCATCTATATAGTCTTTTTTATCTATCATAAAATCCCATCCTTCTATAATTAATATATTCAAGTAAATTTTACATTTAAATCTATTTTTAGTTAACTAATTCAAGATACATTGATAATAAATTCTATTAATATATTAATATTTTCCTCTAAAAAATATGATATTATATAAAAATAAAGAAGATATTGAAAAATATTTTATAATAATTTTTAATATCCTCTTAAGTTCATTGTAAAACCTATTTACATTATAAATGTAATAATAACTGATAAAGCACCTCCTATTAATAAGGAAAAAGTACTAAGGGCAAAGGCAATATCAGTTTTTACATTAGGCTTTTGTTTTTTGTTTCTTACTTCTATATAGTGCATGGATACTCCCATTGGATCACCAGAAATGGATGAAAAAATCCCAATAAATATCAATATTAATCCTTCTATAAAAAGCACATTCTCAAAATTTTTATAGTTTGTAGTCTTTGTAATTAAGAATCCTATTAATAAAGCTAAAACCAACCATACTAATCCCCAAATTATTGATTTTACTACTAAAGATATTCTTTCATCTTTCATATTTATCCCCCCCTTTCTACTATTATACCATTATTTTACATAAAGCAAGTGTTAAATAATTTTATATTTTTAAGAAAAAGGAATCCTTTTTTAATTCTATTTCTTAGTTATTTTTTCTATTTTATACCCTTCTTTTTCTAAGGTTTCTAAAATATTATTATCACCAGTAATTACTGCATCAGTTAAGGCTATGAAATAATTCTTATCTTCTTTCATATATTCCTTTGCTTTTTCAACATATATATCTTTCTGTTTATCTATAAACTCATCATAAACTTTGTTGATTGAATCATTTAATTTCTTATATTCCTCTTTATTTTTTTCATCTAAACTCTCATAAATATAATCATATTGATTTAATGCCTCTACGTCTCCACTTTGCCATAAATCTATATATTTTAATATATTATCTTTATTTATATACTTATAATATTTAGTTAATTTAATTAATTCATCTGAAACTTTTTGAGAAGTATCTAGAGAATTCTTAAAATATTCAACTGAATCAACCATATAAATATTCTTCTTGTATTCTAAAGCCAAACTTGATAAATAAGCTTGAGGGGAGTATTTAAGTAAAGTAGCATCCTTATCTATAATATATTGTTGAAGCACTAAAGTAATTATATAGGCTTTATATTTTTCTACATTTCCAAATTCCAATCCAACATCTTGCAATACTTCCTTTAATACATCTATAGCTTCCTTTGATACATGGTTTTCTATAGAATCATTTGAATCATAAGTAAGTAAATCCAGAATACTCTTATCTTGCATATTTATTCCCTCTGTCTCAAAAACTATGGCATTACTATTTTTTAATGCTTCTTGTACCACTGTATTTAAAGGATACATATCTTTAGTGCCAAGTACACAAGATTGATAAATATATATGCTGCTGTTTTCATCACTAACTTTATATAATGGTCCTACTATATCTGTTGGCTCTCCATTTGAACTATACATATCAGCTTCATTATTAGTTGCTTGACTATTTTTATTTGTATTATTTACAAATAAAAATACTAAGGATAAAGTTAATAATACCCCTATTATTCTTTTTTCATTTTTTATATTATTTATTGGAGATTTTACTTTTCTTCTTGCAATTAAATAGGCAATAAGAGTTGAAATAATTGATACTTCTAAGAACATTAGAAGAGTATTTTTTGATTCCATATATATTAATATTGTAAGCATTACTGTTTCATGAACACAATAAATCCATAAACTCATTACTCTTAGAATATTTGATGTTCTTTCATTTATTTGTAAGTTACTATTTAATAGCCACATAAATATAACAGGCCCTAATAGTATACTTGAAATATACATATTAGTATCAAGAGGAATAGAGGTTAAATATAATAAATATGCTTCAACTCCAAGTAAAAGAGAAAATACTAAAACAGATATATTTACTATTTTTTTACTAAATCTTAAATAACCTTTGCCTATTAAAACTCCAAGTGCTACCAAGGGTACACTAAATGTTATTCCATTTCTAGTATTTATAAAAATATTATTATAGAAATTTATTATCCCTTCTATAGGAGTATTTTTTATTAAGCCAAAATAACTATCTCCTAGTAGTCCTATAATATATAATAAAATACTTAATAGTATTAATTGATTTATCCAATTTTTCTTTACAAATATACTTACTAAGACTATAGCAAATATTATGGAAGGTATATACCATAAGCTCTCAGTAACTCCTCCTATAAAAATATATTTAATTTTATGAATAAAATCTCCTCTTAGTCTCATTGCAACAGCTGGCATAATAAGTATTACGTCTATTACAATTATTAATAAATATATTAAGCTTAGCTTTTTTACAAAAGTTTTTACATATCCACTCTTAGTAAGATTATTAACCATAAAATATCCTGTTGAAATAAAGAAAAAAGGTACTGCTATTCTAGATATTCCTTTAGCTACAAAATTATTTAATCCTGAATTAAAGCTTGCAAAAACAGAAGTATGAAGTGATATCACTAAAAAAGCACATATCATCCTCATAATATTAATTGAATCATATCTTTTCTGATTTTCTTCCATTACTCTATCTCCTTATAAATTTATAGTGCTTATTTATAATACATATTATACCACTTATAAAAATAATTACCATATAAAAAAGTACCGAATACTATATAAGTATTCGGCATTTTTTTATCTTATTCGATTATTTTTTAGTATTTTTTCTTTTATAAAGTAATATACCTACTCCAATTATCACTATTCCCAATAATACTAAATAGTAGTAGCTTTCATTACCTGTACTTGGTAAGCCTTTTGTTCCTTTTCCTAATGATGTATTATCTCCATTATTAGAACTTGATTGATCTTTACTACCATCATCATTGACTTTATCTCCAGGCTTTAATTCTCCTGAATTTCCACTTGGATTCGGTGTTGGTGTTGGATTTGGTTTATTCCCAGGTTTTTCTGGCAACTGAATCTTAAATGACTTTGAAACTTCAGTAACATTACCTGCTAAATCCTTAGCTAATACCTTAATAGTATAGTTCCCATTTTCGTTAATAACCTCACCATTGTATGGTTTATCATTTAAAGTAACAGTTAATTCACACTTTTCATTGCTACTAATGGTTGCTTTTACTTCTTTATCATATTTATTTCCACTAACTACTCCTTCTATTGAAACTATAGGTGCTGTTTTATCTATAAAGAATCTATACTCTAAAACAGATTGGTTACTAGCCTTATCAATTGCCTTTATCTTTAAAGTATAACTTCCTTCACTAACTATATTTTCAGAATTATATGCTTCTCCATTTAATTCAAGATAAAGAGTAGCCTCTTCATTGGATGTTATTTTCGGTAAAACATTAGTATTATAATACTTTCCATCTTCAATACCCTCTACTGAAATTTCTGGTGCAACTTTATCAATTGTGAAATTTATAGTTTTCTTTGCTTCTACCCCATTTAATCCAACAGCTACTATATCTAATAAATATTTTCCATCCTCTGATATTTCTTCAAAATTATAAGGTTTATTATTTAACATAGCAGTTATTTTTGCAGTTTCTGGGTTAATCTTAATTTCTGGTTTAATACTTGAATTATAGAATTTATTATTTTCAACATTCAATACAGAGATATCAGGAGCTGTTTTATCTATTATAACTTTAAATTTCTTAATAGTTTCATTATTAGCTAAGTCTACAGCTTTAACTTGAATAATATCATTATTTTTTACTGAAATATTATATTCAAATTCTCTATAGGTGTCTGCATGTCCTTTAGCCCCATCTAAAGCTATATTTAATATATTTTCACCATTGATATATAGCTTATATCCTTCTGTATTATCACTTACTGATCCCTTAATATTTATCTCATCCTTAGAAGTAATTATTGTACCATCTTCTAAAACATCTGGCTCAAAAATATTTATCTCTGGCCCTATAGTGTCACAGGATACCTTATATGCTTTATCAAGAATAATATTACCATTTGAAGATTTAGCCAATACCTTAATAGTATTATATCCTTCATTTAGTTTTAATAATTTGGCAAATTCGCCATTTTCCATTAAATCAGGTAATTCACCATTAATTAATATTTCTTGTACATCTCCCAAATATTCACCTTTAACTAACAATTCATTATTATTAAGAATTTCATCAATTGGAAGACCTATTAAGTTAACTTGTGGTTTGTATTTTCCTACTCCTATTTCATATCTATCTATTGCAAAATTCCCTGCAATATCAATAGTTGCTATTTCGATTTTATTGATTACATCATTTTTCAGTTCTAAATTAGCCATTAAGTTATCTTCATTTAATGTATAGTCATCAATTTCTTTTCCATTTACATATAGAATAGAAGCAAGTAGATTATTATCTTTAAGTTCACCATTAAATCCTATTTTCAAATCATAGTTTACATTATCACTTTCATTACTTGACTCTAAAGTTGTCTTTATAGGTGTAACATCAACTTTTACAGGTATAATAAAATCTTGATAAGTTTCTGTTCCGTCTACTTTTGCTTTATAATTTACATAGTATTGACCTTCTTTAGCAATTTCATCATTCCCAGTTGATTTGTTATATATCATTCCATTCCAAGCTAAACTTGAGTATATAGAAGCTATATCTCCATTTTCAGATGATAAAATTTTCTTTTTTAGGCCTATATCTCCATTAATATTTTTTTGGACTATATTCCTATTCTCATCTAATAAGTCTACCTTTACTTCCCTAGCATTCCTTAATAAATAAAGGGCTGGAATAATAGAATCAAATAATTCGTCATCATTTGGGGAAATTGTAATTTTATCTTTATTTAAAATAATATTTCCTTCAGAATCTTCTCCCATGTAACCCAAATAATTATAGTCTCCTAATACTTTAGTAGCTGCAAAGCTTGGTGACATATATATATTATTTTCATCCCATGCAGCTCCATCAATAATTTTCTCTTCTGACCAATCTCCATAGTATCCCATATAAGGTACAACTAATGATGGTACTTCCTCAATTGTAGATTCAAATCTTATAAACCCTTCTACAAAATTATTTGATACTGAATCCTTTGAAACCTTTAAGGTTACTTTAACTTTAGTTTCTCCATTAGCTGGGACTACTATATTATCATTACTAAACTCTATAGTTCCATCTTCTAATGTTATATCAAAATCAATAAATCCTTCTATAGCAGACTCACTGACCATACTAGGTTCAAAGGCAGTTAAAACTCCGCCAAAGGATTTTGCTTTATAAGTTTTTTCAGTATTAGAATAATTTTTCAAAGTTATATCAAAGTTTGTTGAATCGCCTATTTCTTTTAAAGCAATAGTTGCTTCATTGCTACTTCCCACAGCAATAACTCTATTATCAATGGCTTTTTTAGCTTGCAACATACCTGCGCCTTGCCTTCTTGGTGAATATAAAACCTCTTCACCAAAAGGATTAATTTCTGATAAAGGTTCTGCTGTATTAATAATAGATTTTTTTACAAATTCAACCAATTCCCTTCCTTGAAGATTAATACCTTTGTCCTTTAATCCTTCAATAATTAAAGCAGTTGCTCCAGCTACATTTGGAGCTGCCATAGATGTTCCACTCATACTTCCATATCTATTATTATTTAATGTTGAATAAATATTTCCTCCTGGTGCTGTTATTTGTGGTGTAAATTCTAAATTAGGTGTCGGTCCCCAAGATGTAAAGTCTGACATTTCAGCTGATTTAGCATTGGCCTTAATTGCCACTTTACCATTAAAGTTAATAACTACATCTTTTATATTTGATTTTAATATTCCCCCATCATTTCCATTTATAAAAAGAGCCGGAATTTTTATTGATGTATCTGTTGCCATATTTATATAATCTTCAGGAGAAGTATTAAAAATAATTACAGCTACTGCTCCAGCTGCTTGGGCATTCATTTGCTTCTCAACAAAAGTAATAGCGCCCCTTTGTACAAGTGCTATTTTACCTTTAAAATCTTTACCTTTAAAATCATCTACAGTTCCCTTTCCTGCATCTACTAATGTAAGATTATCATTAGCTGCAAATATATCTAATGGTTCTATATCAGCTTGAGTATATCCCATTATATATTCCTTATCATTTACTTTTGCTGTAAATGCAGGTAGTGTTATTTGTGAATTTTCTGAACTTGCAACTTGTAGAGCATCTTTAGCTATTCCTGGTGATCCTACAACTCCTACATCACTAATTCCATCTACTAAATATGGATATATTGATGTTGTTGAATTACCAGCAGATACTACACAAATAACTCCATCATCAGTGGCATTTTTAATTGCTACTTGTTCCGGATCATAATCATCTCTATATCCTGCTGATGAACCTAGAGACATGTTTATTACATCTGCATCAAGTTCCACAGATTTTTCTATTGCTGCTATTATATCATCAGAATACGCGCCTTCAATTTCGCTATTGTTGCTAAATACCTTCATAGCTAATAATTGTGCTTCAGGAGCTTCTCCTTGTATTCCTTCATTATTTTCAACTTCATCATCTAAAGCATTAGCTGCCACTATTCCTGCAACATGCATACCATGCATACTACCTGAAGTGTCTATTACTTTATCATCATCATCTGCAAAATTATACCCATATGGAACTTTATCTGTATAATATTTCCCAATCTCTTGATTTACATCTTCTTTTTTTATTTTAGCCTTTGAAGAATCAGATAGTTTCATATCTTTATGTGTATAATCTATACCAGTATCTATTATACTAATAACTAGCCCCTCACCTTTATATCCATAATCTTTCCATACACTAGTAGCTTGAGTAAATTCTTTTGCAGTAGTCATATCTGGATAATATACTCTAGCTTCACTTACTTTCTTTACACCCTCTACATTTTCTATTTTTTCAATATCCTTACGTTTTGCTTCTATAGAAAAACCATTTAGTAAATTTCCGAAGGTTTGCCTAACCTCTTCTCCTGTTTTCTCTTCTACTTCTTCTTTAATAGGCTCTTGTCCTTCTTTAATTTCATTTATTAGTTCATCAGTAGGCTTTTCTCCATCCTCCAATTGCAAAGTAGCTGGATTATCTTCAAGTTCTACAATTAGTCGTATTTTTTCTTCTGGATTTCCTTCATCATTTAAAGAAGCATTCTCATTATCTTTTTGAATTTTAATTGCATTTTTAAAGGAATCTCCTGACTTTATCTTTCCATCTAGCTTTTGTATTAATGCTTCTCTTATACTACTATCATTAATATTCTCCTCAGCATAAATTTTAGTTGGTTTAATACCTACTAAAAGCGAAAAAAGCATCAAAAACAAAGTAATAATAGATATAACTTTTTTCTTATACATTTTCATTATTTAACCCCCTTCTTAATTATATTGTTAAAATGAATTTAACTTTTATAATAATATACTAATTTACTAAAAGTAATTATGCCTCTATTTACATATGTTGTTATATTTTTTAATCGTATTTTTTCGCCCTATTTTTTATATTTGAGGATAAAAAAAGGAGCTGTTGCAGCAGCTCCTAAATTAAAAATGTAGAATGTAAAATGTAGAATTATTGATGTAATTCCAAAGGAATTACTAGAAAGATATATATTTAAGAAACTCCTAAGGGAGTTTCTTATTTAATTTTACATTTTTCATTATTCATTTTACATTGCGCTACACCCTCATTTTTAAGATTTAAACTACATTATTAATATTTTTCTTAGCTCCTATATAAGTAGCAATAAAGTATCCTCCATATATTATTACTAGAGTTGATAATGCAATTAAAATATTATTCATAATACTAATACTACCGAAAAGTGTTATTACTCTTTTAGAGAATTCAAGCCCTGCCACTGAATGAATAAGTGCTAAAGATAGTGGCATTAAGAAATATATTGCTATTTGAGTAAATAAAGATTTATTAATTATATTTTCATCTACACCTATCTTTCTTAGTAAATTATATCTTGCAATATTATCAGTGGATTCAGATAATTGTTGAAGAGCTAATACTGCTGCAGAAACAATTAAGAAGATTCCTCCAATATATATTCCTAAGTAAGATATCATAGCCCCCATACTAGTAGAACTTGCTATTAATTCCTCTCTTGTAATATAGAAAACATTGCTTCCATTTTCTTCTCTAATTGCTTCACGAATCTTATCTAGTCTTTCATTAAAGATTTTTTCACTATCTGCTTTGAAATTTAAATTCAATGTTGATGTCCATGGACTAAGCCCAGTAATAACATCATCTTTTACAATTATAGTACAAATATTATTTTTCATTGTTTGATTGTATGCCACTACCTCCATTGTATTTTTAACACCTGGTTTTAAAGTAGTACCATTTATATTAATTTCTATATTATTATTTAACACGTTATTTAATGGATCTATTAACATATCTATATCTGAAAATAGAGCATATTTTCCATCCTCTAAGGTTATAGGCTCCTTATTTAACATTATCATTACCTCATTAAATTCTGATAATGAAAGCACTTGAATTTCTCCATCTGTTGCAAGGGCATATAGATCTTTTGCTTTAGTTATATCCTCTGGTGATAAAATATCACTATATCTAATACCACTTTTATAATATATAAGACTTGAATAATTCTTTGAGTAATCTTTTATTTCAAGATTTTTTTCTCTTAAATATTCTTCTATATCTATTCCATCATTGCTCCAAATTGTTTGATCATATTGAGTTAAATCTTTTAAATCAGCATTCAGAGCACTATTAATTCCAAGGCCAGCTGCTAGCATACATATACCTATAAATAATGATAAGCAGATAAATGACATTGAAATAAATACAGTATTTATTTTGCTATTTATTTGTCTTAAAACAAACATATTTAAGTCTTTTAAGTAGAATTTTTTATTTGACTGAACAAGTTTTAATAAAAATCCTGATAGTGAAAAGAAGAATAAAAATGTACCAACAATACCAAGTAAAATACTTTTTCCATTTACATTTATGCCTATAGTTGAAGTTCCTGTACTAAGAGTAATATAATAAGCATATCCTATCATTATTAAACTTATTATAAATACAACTACAGAAATCCATATGTTTCTTACTTTAATACTTTCATTTTTCTTAGATGAGTTTATTAAATCTATTAATTGAATTTTCCTTATAGATATTGAATTAAACATAAGCACTAATGTATAAATTATCCCAAAGGAAATAAGTGTTTTTATCATTGCAGTATATGAAAATACAAATTTAAACTTAAGTAAGTTAACTTGAAACATCTTAGCTGTTAATACTGATAGTCCTTGTGATAAAATAACTCCTATTCCTAATCCAATTGCTAAAGATATTATACCTACAAATAATGTTTCAAAAAATATTATAGTTGATAAATTTCCCTTATCCATACCTAAAGTCATATATATACCAAATTCTTTTTTTCTTCTCTTAATTAAATAGTTATTTGCATAAATAATTAAGAAGGCTAATACAAAGGATACAAAGATTGATGCATATCCCATTACTTCATCAACTATTTCAAAGGCATTAGCTTGAGCTTCATTTAGTTCAAGCATAATACTTTGAGATTGTATTGAATTAAAGGTATAGAATATACAAACACCAAATACCAATGTTAAAAAATATATTGCATAGTCCTTAAAACTTCTTTTTAAGTTCCTGAAAGCTAACTTAGAATACATTATTTTGTTCACCTCCAAGAAGTGTAATAACTTCAATTATCTTATCGAAGAATTCCTTTCTTGAATCACTTCCTCTAATTAACTCATTAAATATTCTACCGTCTTTAATAAATAAAATTCTCTTTGCATAGCTAGCTGAAAAAGCATCATGAGTAACCATCATTATAGTGGCATTAAGATTTTTATTTAAATCCTCCATACTTTCAAGTAACATTTTTGCAGATTTAGAATCTAATGCCCCAGTTGGCTCATCAGCTAAAATAAGTGAAGGCTTTGTTATAATAGCTCTAGCCGATGCAACTCTTTGCTTTTGCCCCCCTGACATTTCATAGGGATACTTATTTAAAACCTCTTCTATATTTAACTTTTTAGTAACTTCTTTTACCCTCTTATCTATTTCATTGTGATTAACCTTCATTATAGTTAAGGCTAGAGCTATATTTTCATAGGATGTTAAAGTATCTAATAAATTAAAATCTTGAAATATAAATCCTAATTCCTCTCTTCTAAACTTTGATATCTTTTTAGAATTTAGCTTAGTAATATCATTGCCAGAAATATAAATATGTCCACTACTTACCTTATCAATAGTTGAAATACAATTTAAAAGTGTAGTTTTACCACTACCAGATGCTCCCATTACGCCCACGAATTCTCCTTCTTCTACAGTGAAGCTTATATTATTTATGGCCTTAGTAATATTACCTTTTCTTCCATAATACTTTTCAATATTATCTACTCTTAATATTTCCTTTTCCATAAGTTAATCCCTCCTATTTCTTACTATAGGAATATTGTATTTTATTGTTAATCTTCTATCCATCGAAGTATATAACATATATCTTACATTTTTGTAATATTAATATTCTTTTAAAAATCTTGTAAGACTTACATTTTCCATTTAAATGGATTTTAAGTGTATTATCTCATAAATTATGTTAATATACAAACATACGAAAGCATAACAAATATGAGATATATTGCTATTACTTAAATATCAGAATCAAATATAATAGCGTTAAAATATCTTATACTTGTCCTAAATTTATAATGATTGGAGTTGATTTTTTATGAATATTGCAGATATATTATTAAAAACATTAATAGATTTATCCTATTTTATTGGAATTATAGTTATAGCTGGGCTAATCCTAGGCTTTCTAAGAAATACATCTATGGCTAATTACCAAAGAAAATTAGGTGAAAAAGCTATCTATATTACTGGAATTGTAGGAGTTCCAATTCATGAACTTAGTCATCTTATAATAGCTTTATTATTTGGACATAAAATTAAAGAAGTGAAATTCTTTCAAGTTAATGATGAAAATAGAACTTTAGGATATGTAAATCATTCCTATAACCCAAGGAATATTTATCATCAAATAGGAAACTTCTTTATAGGTGTAGCCCCTATTATATGTGGAAGCTTAATTATTATCTTATTACTTAAAATATTTGTGCCAGTTTCCTTAGAAAATACTAATGAGTTATTAAGTACTGATGGTATATTGGAATTTCTTAAGAGTATCTTTTCATTTAATAATTTCAGAAGGCCAGAATTTTATTTATTCTTATACTTAGTCTTTAATATTTGTTCCCATATTTCTTTAAGTCCAGCAGATATTAAAGGAGCATCTATAGGCGTTATATTTATTTTTGTAATATTATTAATACTTAATATTATTAATTTAGATTTATTTTCTCACATAGATATAATTAAATATAATTTGCTTTTAACTAAGGTTCTAATAGTTTCAATATTATTCTCTTCCTTAAATCTATTAATTAGCTTTATTATAAGTAAAATATAAGGAAAATGAGCTGTCGCAACAGCTCATTTTTCTATTTAATTGATTCACTTAATTTTCCATATAATTCTTTTTCATTTTTTATTCTAATTAATTTGCCTTCATATTTTAATAATATATTTTCATATTTACTTCTTTTATTTTCAAAATCCCTTGTCCATTTAAACATCTTTTTTAACATTTCAAATGTAGGCTCATAATTACATTTCTCTACTCCTATTTTTTGCTTTATAAACCTAGTAACTATTCTAACCTTTCTAATATATAATGGTGGATCTAGGAATATAATTATGTCAGCCATATCAAATAAACATTTTTGACTCTCTCTATATACGCCTTCAACTATCCAACTTCCTCTTTTATCTATATTTAGTATTTCATTAAATTGCTCTATATCTGAACGCTTATACCTTGTTTCTCCTTTTCCATCCCAAGCTATATTATCTCCCTCATAACAAGGTATATTATATTTTAAGGATAGCCTTTTAGATAATGTTGTCTTCCCACTAGCTACTATACCAAAAATCAGTACTTTCATTTTACTCACCTTTTTGTTAAAACATATTTTGCCATAATTTTAATCGTATTAATAAATCTTGTGTATTCCACTTGGAATTTATTTAGTTAAATATCATCATCTTATTAATTGGGAAAACTATAGACACTTTTGTTCCCTTTCTTAAGGTAGATTGAAGATTTATTCCTAGTCCAAGCTTTTTAGTTAACTTTTTGCATAGATATAACCCAATACCAGTAGATTTTCCAAAGCTTCTTCCATTTTCTCCTGTGTACCCTTTTTCAAAAGCTTTAATAACATCTTTTTCATTCATTCCAATTCCATTGTCTTCTATACATAAAACAATATTATCCCCAATATTTCTAGTATAAAATTTTATTATATTTTCTCTTTTATTATTATCCATATATTTTATAGAGTTAGAAACTATCTGATTTATAATAAATTCTATCCATTTACTATCTGTATAAACTATTTTATCTAAGCCTACGGTTTCTATTTTTATTTTATTTTCAATTAAAATCCTGGAATTTCTTTTTATAACCTTATTTACACTAGTTTTTAAATCTATATCTTTTATAATATAATCCTTTTCTAGTTCATTACTTCTAGCATAGAATAAAGCTTGTTCAATATAATTTTCAACCTTAATAATTTCTTCTCCAATACTTTTTGTTACTTCTGATCTATTGTTTTCTATAATAAGTTTACTACTTGCTATTGGTGTCTTTATTTCATGTACCCAAAGTTCAATATACTCTCTATATTCCTTATTACTCATTCTTAAAAAAGATAAATCATCCTTCATTGATTTTGTAATTTCATAAATTATCTTATATAAAACTTTACTTTCTAAAAAGCTCCCCTCTTTAACAACATCAGAAATTAAATATTTTTTATCTAAAGCTTCTAAGTTCATAAGTAAATCATCATAGTAGCTTTTTCTACTAAAATAATCATAAATATGATAAACTAATATTCCTATAAAATTTATTAAGAATATAAATATAATTGCATAAGAATCAACTTTTAAAAGAATAAGTAAGGTTGATGTAAATACTAATATTAATAAATTTATAAATATAAATATTACTCTTTCTTTTAAAAAATCTATAAATCTCATATTAATATATATCCCAATCCTCTCTTAGTTTTTAAAAAATTCTCTGCCCCTATTTCCTCTAACTTTTTCCTTAATCTATTAATATTAACTGTTAATGTATTATCATCAACGAACTCATCAGAATCCCATAAAGCTTCAATAATATCATTCCTTGAAACTATTTTTTCTTTGTTCTTAATTAAAACATATAAAATCTTATTTTCATTTTTACTTAATTCTACTTTATTTTCCTTATACTCTACTTCACTTTTAGATAAATTTAATTTAAGATTGTTATATTCTAGTATTTCCGCTTCTTGATTATTATAAGTTCTTCTTAATAATGATGATATTCTTGCTAAAAGAATTTGAGTATTATAAGGCTTGGTTATAAAATCATCTGCTCCTAAATTCATACTCATAAGCTCATCAACTTCACTATCTCTACTAGTTACTATAATTATAGGAACTGAACTATTCTTCCTAATTTCTCTACAAATATAATATCCATCATAGTAAGGTAAATTTATATCTAGTAAAATCAAATGATAATCTCCATCTATAACCTCGTCAGTAATATGTTGAAAATCTAATGAATATGTTGCTTCATATCCATATTTATTTAAGAATGTACATAACTCATCTCTTATTTTTATATCATCTTCTATAATGAATATCTTTTTTTTATCCATATCCTCACCTACCCAAATTATATTTATTAAATTATATAATATTTTTTTATAAATTGGAAAATATAATTATTGATATAAACTAAAGGAGGCTTATTAATGAAAAATAAAGTTAATAAAAATAATATGGATCCTACTTCTCCAAACTATAATGAAAAGATTAAAAATAAAGCTAATGAAAAAACTCCTACTGCTGAAAAAGAACCTTCACCTTATACTACATATAAATAAATATATAAAGGGCTATGGCAACAAATTTTCATTGTACCATAGCTCCTCTTATATTGTCTTAATCTAAAAATCTATTTATAATATCATTTGCTTCATGTGCAATTGGTATTATATTTTTTGCAAAGGAAATAGTTGTATTAATACTAGTAAGCAAATTTAAAATCTTCTTTATACTTTCCTTAAAACTTTTATTGTGGGAAACTTCCTTGCAAAGATTTTGATTTAACATTATGCTACCTAGTCCTTGTTCAGTTGATAGTCTTAGTCCTTCTACACCGTATATCTTATATTCTTCTATTTTAATGTATAAATCATAAAGTATGTTATTAATAAATGACCTTAAATCATTATTTATCTCTACTTCCTCTAGTTCTTCAATTAACTTTTTAATTTTTTCCTTAAACTTAGTTATATTTTCTTCCTCAATATTCCTATATTGAGTACATACGTCTAAAGCTAAGGCTAATCCATTTATGGATATTAGTATTTCACTTGTAATTATATTATCTAACTTGTGTATATCATCCTCTAACCCTAATGCCATAATTTCCTTTTCGAAATTAGTAAGTAATTTTACTAGTTCATCTTTGGAATTACTCTCAATCTTGTTTGTGAGTTTTTTTATATTTTCTATCATTTGAATGATTTGAATAATAGCTTTAAATACCTTTTCATCATCCTTCATATCTAAGTCAAAAACTTGAGCAATGACTGATTCCACAGTTCTAAACCTATTTTGTTTTTTAGAATGGTTAATGCATAATTCTTTTGTTTTACTTAAAATTTCGTATAGTCTAACTGCTGGATTAGTTGATAACATACTACCCCCTCCATAAAATATGATACAGTTACTAATTCTATACTATCTAGATGTTATCCTCTTTTTTTATTGAATCTTAATAGTTTTATTGAAATTAATATTATTATATTATAATTATAATTAAAATAAACTCTTTACTATATATATTGCATAAAAGTTATATTTTATGAGTCCTTCTTTATATTCTTTATTTCATGAATAATATATATTTTCTTTCCCTCTATTTCAATTATCTCTTCCTCTTTTAAGTAATAATTAAAATTCCCCTTATCATTATTACCTTTTACAGCCACTGTCTTAGTTATTTCATTAAGCTTTTCTAGTATATCATCATTACATATATCACCAGCATGTATAATTAACTGGCATTCTTTAAGTATATGTGTAACTTCACCTCTCAACAAATTATGGGTATCAGAAATAACTCCTACCTTCATAATATATCATCACCTTTCATAGTAATTAATAGTATTATATAATTATATTATAGCTACACTATAGATGGAGGAAATTTATATTGTTAAAAAAAATTAATTCTAAAGGAGTAATACAAATGTGGGTTGTTTATGCTTTACTGTCTGCTTTATTTGCCGCACTTACTTCAATATTAGCTAAAATAGGAATAGAAAACATAAATTCAAATTTAGCTACTGCAATTCGTACAGTCGTGGTTTTAATCATGGCTTGGGGAATAGTATTAGTTAATGGTAGCATTAATCAAATTAGTAACATAACTCAAAAAAGCTGGATATTTTTAATTCTATCAGGTATTGCAACTGGACTTTCTTGGCTATTTTACTATAAGGCTTTACAAATTGGAGAGGCTTCTAAAGTTGTTCCAATAGATAAGTTTAGCGTTGTAATAACTATGATTTTAGCCTTTGTAATATTAAAGGAAGCAGCTAGCGTAAAGACAATAGTAGGCGGAATATTTATTACTGTAGGTACCTTCATTATGATATTATAACCATAAAAAAGGAGATAGATATTATATTCTTTGCTACTTCATCAGCTTAAAGTAGCTAGAATATAACACCTATCTCCTTGCTTAGTGACGGAAATGAATTTATTATCCTTCAACAATTTTTACATAGAAATCTCTATTTCTTGGTCCATCAAACTCACAAAAATAAACACCTTGCCATCTTCCAAGAATTATTTTCCCAGCATTTATTATTAAACTTTGTGAGGCTCCCATAGTTGTAGCTTTCATATGAGAGTGGGAATTCCCTTCAAAATGTCTATAATTTTTATCCACAGTTGGATATATCTTTTCAAAACCATATATCATATCTCTTACCACATCTAGATCAGCATTTTCATTAATAGTTATTCCTGCTGTAGTATGTGGACAATAAACTACCATAATACCTTCCTTAACATCTGAAGCCATTAAATCTTCCTTAATAATATCAGTAATATCAATCATAGTTTGACTATGATTAATTGATAAACTATGTTTAAAAAGCATACTCAAGTAAATCCCTCCTTCTTTAATCTTCACTGTAATTTTCTATTACCTCTTTTATGATGTCCTTTATCTCATTTTTAGATAAATCAAGTGTTTCAAGACCACCTATATCACATTTAGCTGTGTATTTTATGTTGTTATATATTCTTGCATATAGCTGTTTTTTATTATCAAACTTTTCATTATCCTCTAATATATACTTGTAAAGTATTCTTGTTTCCTTTTCTATATAATCCCTATCATTCATAATAATCTCCTACTCGTTAAATCTATGTAAAACATAATTTTACATATTCTCTTAACTAAAATTCTAACTCTTTACTATAATTAATTCAACTAAAGCTAATGATAGTTACTATAGTAGTAGTTCTGTTAAGGGGTAAATTCTATTATAAATGTTGTATCTTTACCAATATTACTTTCAGCATATATTTTTCCATTATGACTTTCAACTATAGACTTAGCTATAGATAATCCCAAGCCATATCCCCCTGTTTCCCTAGCTCTTGATGTATCTACTCTATAAAATCTTTCAAAAATTTTATTTAAATCTTCCTTTTTTATTCCTTCCCCTGTATTCTTAACCTTTAGTTTTATCTTGTTTTTATCATGATTTAGCTCTACATCTATTTTCCCATTTTTATTAGTATATTTAATTGCATTATCCAATAATACAATAAATACTTTCTTAATACTTTCTCTATCACCTTTTATAGTTATATCCTCTTCTATATTAGATAACAATTCAATATTATTTTCAAATAGTACTGCTTCAAAGGTTAATAACACATTGTTTATTAATTTACTAATATCAAAAACTATGAATTCTTCTAATTCCTTCCCTGTGTCTAATTTGGCTAAGGATAGCATTTCATCTATAAGCTTCGACATTCTTTCAATTTGATTATCTATATAATTAAGCCACTTACTTTGACTTTCTACCGTCTTATTCTTATTAGATAATACTAATGATGTATTTGTTCTAATAATAGTTAATGGTGTTTTTAATTCATGTGAAGCATTTGCTATAAATTCCTTTTGCTTTTCAAAACTCTCTTTTATTGGCTTAATAGTTTTATTGGTTAGGTAAATACTTATAAATAACAATAAAATAAGACTTATACTTCCAATTCCTATAAATACCTTTAATAGATTATTTAATACATTAATCTGAGGTTCTCTACTAATAAGTGCTATTTTTAGTCCTTTAGGAGTATATTCCTTTAAATATCCATAACTACTTCCTTCTATTTTTATTTTATCTAAATTATTATCATTTTTAATTATTGTATAAATAGTATCTTGAAGTATATCTTCATCAATTTCCATATAACTAGTAACTTTTGCTATATTGTTATTAGAATCTAATTCAATAATTATGCTACTACTCATCATTTGAAAATTTGGACCTGGTTTCCTTGGATTTGAAATAGTACTTTTTAATTCGTGTTCTAAATCTCTTTCCATACTTATAGAAGTTGCTATGTAGATTGTTCCAAAAATCAAAACAAAAACTATTGTTAATAAAGACATATTAATTAATATAAATTTTTTCTTTAATTTATCAAACAAACTTAGTCCTCCAATCTATACCCAACACCTCTTATTGTTACTATATTTACTTTAGATTTTAAATAAGATAATTTCTTTCTAATAAAGGAAATATATACTTCGATATTGTTGTATTCAACTTCTGAATCAAATCCCCAAAGCTTTGTAATTAGATCATCTTTACTAACAACACATTTAGGTCTTTCCATAAAATATTTAATGATTTCAAATTCTTTTAATGTTAATCTTATACTTTCATCATTTGCATCTAAATCATAAGTGTTTATATTTAATCTTATATCCCCATAAGTTAATATATTTTCATTTATTACATTTCCTTTTCTTCTAGTTATAGATCTAAGTCTTGCTAATAGTTCTTCAGCTGCAAAAGGCTTTGATAAATAATCATCCGCTCCTAAATCTAATCCTAAAACCCTATCTTCTATTTGTGTCTTTGCAGTTAACATAATTATTGGAGTAAGAATACCTTCTTTTCTTAATTTCTTTAATATACTTAATCCATCTAGCTTAGGTAGCATTATATCTAATACTATTACATCATATACATCTGTTAGAGCAAAATTTAGCCCATCTTCTCCATCATAAACTGCATCTACAGTGTATTTGTTATTAGTTAATATTTGAACTAAGGCTTCCGATAATTCTCTTTCATCTTCAATTAAAAGTAGTTTCATTTTATTACCTCCATAATTAAAGTGTTTTATACTATTTTTCTTCTTATTTTATTACATAACAAAATTTTACCACAGAAACCTTAAAATAAAATTAAATTTAAGACTATATTAAGGTTCCTATAATAGTATTATTTTGACAGGAGGTGAAAATTTTATGACAAAGCCAAGACATGAAATTAAAGTTTTTATCAATTACTCTGATTATATCTCTATAAAAAATAGGCTTAAATACTTTGCAACATTAGATAGAAATGCAGGAAAGGATGGTATTTATCAAATAAGAAGTTTATATTTTGATAATTATTCTGATAAAGCTTTAATGGAAAAAATTAATGGATTTAACAATAGAGAAAAATTTAGAATTAGATTTTATAATCATGACCATTCTTTTATTAAACTTGAAAAGAAAAGTAAAACTAATGTGTTATGTTATAAATCTTCTGCTCAATTAACTAAAGAAGAATGTGAAAAAATATTGAATGGAGATATTGAATTTTTAAAGGATTCTAATATTGATCTATTAAAAGAGTTTTATTGTAAAGCAAAATATCAGTGTCTTAAGCCTAAGACCATAGTTGATTATACTAGAGAAGCTTATATTTTCAATGCTGGAAATGTAAGAATAACTATAGATAGCAATTTAAAGAGTGGATTATATTCTACAAATATCTTTGATGCTAATCTTCCAACCTTAGGTTTAATAAATGAAAATCCAATAATTTTAGAAATTAAATATGATAATTTTCTTCCTGACATAATAAGAAATCTTATTCAAACTAATATCCGTAGTCAAACTGCTGTATCAAAATATGCAGCTTGTCGATTATTTACAGTATAATTTATATTTTGGAGGTAACAAAAATGACTTTTAATGATATTTTTAAATCTAGCTTTTTAGAAAAAGCTTCTTCATTCTCAATTCTTGATATGGTTATAGCACTTGTTCTTGCATTTGTAATAGGATTATTTATTTTCTTAGTTTACAAAAAGACTTTTAGAGGTGTTATGTACTCTGAAAACTTTGGTGTATCCCTTGTTGCTATGACTTTAATAACAACACTTATTATCCTAGCAGTTACATCAAATGTTGTATTATCCCTTGGTATGGTTGGTGCTTTATCAATTGTAAGATTTAGATCAGCAATTAAAGAACCCTTAGACATAGCTTTTGTTTTTTGGTCAATAAGTATTGGTATAGTTCTTGGAGCTGGTCTTATTCCTCTAGCTATATTTGGCTCTGTTTTCATAGGAATAATATTACTTTTATTTGTAAATAAAAAAAGTTCAGACAATCCTTATATACTAATAGTAAATTGTAATGATGAAAATAGTGAAACTTTAGCAATGACTCATATTAATAAATCTGTAAAGAAACATGTTATAAAATCTAAAACTGTATCTGCTAGCAATGGTATTGAAATTACTGTTGAAATCAGATTAAAGGAAATGTCAACTAAATTTGTTAATGAAATCAACAATTTAGAAGGAGTTAATAACGTAGTTTTAGTAAGTTATAATGGAGACTATATGAATTAGCCCGTAAGGTGGTGTTAAAAATGATTTCAAAAAAACATATAAATGCTATTATAGCTACACTAACTGCTATTGCTGTAATTTTCACTACTTTAATTTATGTTAATTCTAAAAACATTACTAATAAAGATTCAAGTTCTTCTGGTAATTTTGCTTATATAGATACTGTATTTAACAAGGAAAAAGTAACAGAAATTGATTTGGAAATTAATGAAGATATTTGGAATTCCCTATTAGAAAATGCTATAGATGAAGAATATGTAAATGCAAATATTACTGTTAATGGCACTAAATATAATAATGTTGGTATTAGAGCAAAAGGGAATTCTAGTTTATCTATGGTTGCCAGTGATGATACTACTGATAGATATAGCTTTAAAGTAAAATTTGATGAATATGTAGATGGACAAACTTTAGATGGATTAAGTAAAATTGCCTTAAATAATGTAATGTCTGATGCAACTTATATGAAAGAATATCTTTCCTACGATTTACTTGAGAAAATGGGGGTTCCTACTCCAGCCTTTGCCTTCACAAATATAAAAGTAAATGGTGAAGAATGGGGATTATACTTTGCTGTAGAATCTATTGAAGAAGAGTTTATTAAAAGAAACTACGGTTCTTTATCTGGAAACCTATATAAACCTGAAGGAAATGAAATTGGTGGCAAGAATAAGATGCCTAATATGAATAATGAAGGAAATTTTTTACCTCCTGCAATGAATAAAAATCAAGATGGAGAGAATATTATTCCTCCTGATATGAGTAATATTCAAGATAGAGATAATATGCCTCCTCCTAATATGGATAATGCACAAGTTGGAAATAATATGGTTCCTCCTAATATGGATAATTCTCAAGGTGGAGAAAATAACACTACCCAAAGCAATGAAAATCTTAAAGATAAAGGCTTCAGAGGTGGTATGATGGGTGGAGGCATGGGGGCTTCTAATGGAGCAAACCTAGTTTATACTGATGATAATAAGGAATCCTATTCTGATATATTTGATAATATAGTATTTAAAACAACCACTGACACTGATGAAGATAAGGTTATTGAAATGATAAAAAATCTAAATGAAGGAACTAATTTAGAAGAATACCTTAACGTAGATGAAATACTTAAATATTTTGCAGTAAATACCTTCCTTGTTAATTTAGACAGCTATGCTTCTAATATGAAACATAATTATTATCTTTATGAAAAGGATGGAGTATTTGAAATAATTCCTTGGGATTATAACCTTTCCTTTGGTGCCTTTAATATAGGAACTGCTAGTAATGCTATTAATTTCCCAATAGATAGTCCTGTTACAGATACTCTTGAAAACAGTCCTTTAATAGGTAAGTTATTAGAAGTTGATGAGTATAAAAAAGCTTATCATAACTATCTTCAAGAAATAGTTGATTATGTTAATAATGGGACCTATGAAAATACAATAGATCAAGTAAATTCACTTATATCAGATTATGTTAAAAATGATGCTACTGCCTTTTATACTTATGGAGAATATACATCTTCTCTTCATGAATTAAAAAACTTTGGAATAGATAGAGTAAAAAGTATATCTGCACAACTTGATGGAAGCCAACCTTCTACTAGCTATGGTAATATAGAAACCACAGTTAATTTAACTACTTTAGGTAATCAAGGCATTAATAATAAAAATATGGATATGAAAAGGCCTGATAATAATATGGCAAACCCCAATGCTAGTACTGAGTCAGATAATGATAATAAAGGAAATGAAATGAATCCACCTAATATGGATAATAATTTAGATTCAACTACTAGTGCTAGTATAGAAATCACTGCTGCTAATAGAGGTAAAATAGAAAATCCTAATAGTAATAATTTACCTAACTACCAAGAAAACTTAAAATGGATTATATTAAAATATTGTGGATATTTCGCCTTTTTACTTATTAGTATAATATTTGTAGCTTTATTTAAAAGAAAAAAATTTAAAGCAAGATAAATTTCAGATTTTAAAATTGATAATACCGTATTATTTTCACTGTCTACTTTACTAGGTGCAGTTCATATAAATAATACGGTATTTTTACAATATTTTTTAATCAATATATTAAAGTTTTGATTTATTTTATAATCATTCTTAAATAAATAATATTTCTATCAGAATCATAAAAGTTCATATTTATAGCTCCCCATTTTCTATTATAGCCATGGACAAATTTTCTTCTCTATAAAATCTATAACTTTAAATACTACTAATGACATAACACTAAGAGCTATAACCCCTGCAAACATCCCTTTATAATCTACCATTGACCAAGAATTCATTATAAAATAACCTATTCCATATTTAGTAGCATAATTTTCACTAAAAAATAAAGCTGAAATAGCTATTCCAATGCTAATTCTTAAAGCTGAGAAAACCTTTGGTGCAATACTAGGTAATATTACCTTAGTTATATTATCTAAAATGTTAAACTTCATTACCTTTGCAGATATTAATACATCCTTATCAATTTCTTTTACGGCATCTCTAGTAACAATTAAAATTTGAAACACTATTATAGTAACCATAAGTATTATCTTAGACCTATCACCTATTCCAAAGATAACCATAAATATTGGCAGGAAAGCGATCTTTGGTATTGGATATAGTAAATATACTACTGGTGAAATAACTTTATCTACTAATGTACTTCTTCCTAAAATAATTCCAAGTGGAATTCCTATAATTAAGGATATTAATATTGAGGCCAATATTCTATAAAGACTATAAATAATATGATAAATAAAATCCTTTTGTAGTAGCCTTATAAGTTCAATTATAGAAGTTTGTGGTGTTGGTACCATATTAGTTCCTACTAAAGCACTTAATAAATACCACAAGGCAATAATTATAATGATTCCATAAATACTTTTTAGAATACTTAATGCCATTTTCTTAATCATAAAGCTTACCTCTTACCTTGTTGCATATTTCAATATATTCCGTCTTTGTTCTAATATATGTATCACCAAAATATTGATTTTTAATAATACTATGAATCTTACCATCTTTCATTACTATTATTTCTTCTCCTAGGAAAACAGCTTCCTCTATATTATGAGTTACTAATACCATTGTAATATTATTTTCTCTTTTAATTTCTAAAAGTAACTCTTGTATCTTTTCCTTGTTTATTGAATCTAGAGCTGATGTGGCTTCATCTAATAAAAGTATTTCTGGATCCTTTATTATAGTTCTTGCTATCGCTACTCTTTGTTTTTGCCCACCACTTAATTCCTTTGGATATTTATATTTAACATCATTTAATTCCAATTTTTCTATTATATTATTTACTCTTTTTTCCTTGTCTACTTTTGATAAATTACTTTTATTTAAACCTAAATATATATTTTTATATACAGTAAACCAATTAAACAAACCTAAGTTTTGTAATATAAGTGAAGTTTCCCCTTCCATTTCTAATTTCCCTTCGTAATTAGAAATAAGCCCTGCCATGGTATATAGCAGAGTTGTCTTTCCACATCCTGACTTTCCTATAATTGCATAAGATTTTCCACCTTCTAGATATAAATTTAAATTATCTATAGCAATTTCTTCCTTATACTTTACAGATAAATCTTTAATGCTTATCATCTTATTTTACAAACTTTCCTTCTAATAAATCTGAGGGCTGTACATTTAAATCTTTATTTAAAGTTTTTTCGGTCCAATCTATTATATTCTTTAAATATTCGTCACTTGGAAGGGCAGCTTTCTTATATGTTGGTAATACCATTATGTTCTTTACTTCAGGATTTGTATTAGGTATTTTTTCTATTAAAATATCCTTTGCAATTTCAGGATTTTTATTAATTTCATCTACTGCTTTATTATAAGCTTCATGGAAGGCTTTAATAGTATTTGGCTTTTCTGAAATAGCTTTTCCTGTAAATACTAAGCAATCTGCTGAAAATTCATCATCCATTCCATATATGTTCTTAGTTAAACCTTGTAACTCTCCGTTTGAAGCTACTGGTTCTGGGAATAAACTCATATCAACATCTCCACTTTTAAGTGCTGCAAGTCTTGCTGGTATTTCATTAATAAATACCTTTTCTACATTGTAATTTTCTCCTAGCCATTTATCAATTAAATAATTAGAAACACTTACTTCCATCATCCCAACTTTAATATCTTTCTTATCTGTAGCACCTTTATTTGATAGAACTGGGAACATACCATCTGTCATAGTTGTGGCTTTTATATCAAATCCACCATTTACGTTAGTAGCTACAGCTATAAAATCTGTCATAGCTCCATCTATTAAATAACTTTGAAGAGCACTTTGTCTATTTTGAGCATTATTATAAATTTCTATTTCTACATTTATTCCTGCATCCTTAAAATAACCATTTTTCTCTGCTATTAGAATTGGAGCAGTATCTACAGCAGGCATTAATCCAATTTTCAATGTTGGATCTTCTTTAATCTCTTCTACTTTTTCTTTATTTCCACATCCAATTAAAAAAATTGAGAATATAGATAATAAAAGTACTGTTAATTTACTTCTTAACTTACACATTTGTTAATCCCCCCTACAATATTTTCCTACCTAATTATATTTATTTAAAATATACTTTTCAACTAAAATGTGTAAGTTTACTTAAAATAATTCAATCCTATTGCGTTCCTAACTTTCTCTAAAGTTTTAGAGGATATTTCTCTAGCCTTATTACTTCCTTCTTTTAAAATATCATATAAATATGTCTTGTCTTTTTCATATTCTTTTCTCTTCTCTCTAATAGGCTTAAGTTCTTCTTGTAATAATTCATTCAAAAATAGCTTTATTTTTACATCTCCTAATCCTCCCCTTCTATAATGCTCCTTCATTTCATTTAATAAGGGCTTATCTTTGCAAAAAATCTCTAAATATGTAAATACAACATTTCCTTCTATTCTTCCAGGATCTTGAACTCTTAAATGATTAGGATCTGTGTACATACTCATAATCTTTTGTCTTATTACATCCTCATCATCAGATAAATATATTGTATTTCCTAAGGATTTACTCATCTTACTTTTTCCATCTATGCCTGGAAGTCTTGCTGAAATTCCTTCTGGAATAATTGCTTTTGGCTCAACTAATATATTAGTTTTATAAGTATTATTAAAACTCCTAACAATTTCTCTTGTTTGTTCTATCATAGGAAGTTGATCTTCTCCTACAGGAACTAAATCTGCCTTAAAAGCTGTTATATCTGCTGCTTGACTTACTGGATAAATTAAAAACCCTCCTGGTATACTATTTTCAAAACCTCTTTCTTTAATTTCATTTTTTACTGTTGGATTTCTCTCTAACCTAGATAAGGTAACTAAATTTAAATAATACATAGTTAATTCATTAAGCTCTGGTATTTGAGATTGAATAAATATATTAGATTTCTTGGGATCTATTCCTACTGCTAGATAATCTAGTAAAACCTCTAGCAAGTTAGTTATTATCTTATCTGGATTTTTTGCGTTATCTGTTAAAGCTTGAATGTCTGCAATCATTATATTCATATCATAATTATCAGTATTTTGTAATTTAACTCTATTCACTAAAGAACCAACGTAATGTCCTATATGGAGTTTTCCTGTTGGTCTATCCCCTGTTAAAATAATTTCTTTTTTCATAAATATTCCTCCTAATACTATAAAATTTTATACAAAAAAAGCTCCATCCTAAATTAATAGGACGAAGCATAATATCCGCGATACCACCTAAATTGCATAACCTTAAAGTTACACCACTCATTTTCAAGTACTAACATACTCTATCTGCTATAAGGGGCAACTACCCATATTAGATACTCTCTTTAGATTTCTCCTTATTCCTCCAAGACCCATTCATTAAATTCCTTCTTGTTAAGATTTCACCACCCTTAACTCTCTTTAATAAAGCTAAATTTAATTACTCTTTCTTTTCATAGGATTAAATATTAAATATATTTATATTTTAGCTTTTGTTAATTTTATTGTCAATAATCCTTATTTCATTGGTTTAAAACTTATACTATAGTCTAAATAAAATAATAAAGTATATTTTTGTTGCTTTTTCTTTTATTTAATGTTATTATAACTGTGCAGTTGGTACGTAAGTGCTGATTACTTGAGGAGCTTGGTTTGTCTTTCGCCGGATTACCAGGCTCCTCTCTATTTATGTAAAATTAAAGGATGGATAATTAATGAATTTTATAGATTTAAAAATAAATGAGGATTTAGTAAACTTATTAAAAAGAAATAGTATAATAAATCCTACTAAAGTACAAGAAGATGTTATTCCTAAAATTATTGGTAAAAGTGATCTAATAGTAAAGTCTAAAACTGGTTCTGGTAAAACCCTATCATTCTTATTACCTATTCTTCAGAAAGTAAACCCTAATTCAAAAAATACAGAAGTATTAATTTTATCTCCTACTAGAGAATTAGCTATTCAAATTACTGAAGAAGCTAATAAATTTAATATAAATGATTTAGGAATATTAGCTGCTTATGGTGGTAAAGATGTTGGCTCTCAATTAAAGAAGCTTAATAAGGGTATTAACATTATCATTGCAACTCCAGGGAGATTAATAGATCATTTAGAAAGAAAAAGCATAGATTTAAGTAAACTAAATACTGTGGTTATAGATGAAGCAGATCAAATGCTTTTAATGGGCTTTAGAAATGAAATAGAAAAAATAATGTCTTATGCTCCAAAAAAACTTCAAACTCTTTGTTTTTCTGCAACTATAGATTCTAAGGTGAAAAAATTAGCTTATAGATATATGGATAATCCAACTATTATTGATATTACAGAAAAGGAAGAATCAGAAATTCCTAATATTAAGCAAGAAGTAGTTAAAACAACAGACAGATGGAAGGTAGATGCTTTAATTAAGATTCTAGAAGAAGATAATCCATTTATGTCTATTATCTTCTGCAGAACAAAAAGACGTGCTGATGAATTAGAAATAAAGCTTGCTGCTAAAGGTATAAAAGCTGCTAAAATACATAGTGATATTCCTCAAAATAAACGTGAAAAAATTATGAAAGATTTTAGAAACTGCGAAATACAATATTTAATAGCAACTGATGTTGCCTCAAGAGGAATAGATGTAACTGGGGTTACTCATATATATAATTACGATGCTCCAGAAAGTGTTGAAAGCTATATACACAGAATAGGAAGAACAGCTCGTGCAGGAGAATCTGGTTATACATGCCTTATTACAGATCCTAAAAATTATAATATTCTAGAAGAAATTCAAGAGTATTTACAATTTGAAATTCCTGAACGTAATGTAAAATTTAGATAAGTATGAAAAAATAGTAGCCCCACATACAAGTGGTAAGCTACTATTTTTTATTATTAAAAATTTTAGTATTTATCTTTACCAAATGAATGGAATCACTTTATATTTCACCTTATTCTTATATTCCTTATATCCTTCCAATCCTTCCTCTAGTACTTCTTCTTCATTCCTAATTCTTTTTGCCATAATAATTGGATATAAAAGAAAAATTATAAATGAAAATAGAGAACCAAGTACTAATGGAATAGACAAGAAGAGTAAAATTGTCGAGGTATACATTGGATGCCTTACAATTCCATATAATCCTGTATCTATTACCTTTTGATTTTCTTGTATTTCTACAGTTCTTGATAAATAAATATTCTCTCTTAAAACTTCTGCATACATTATATAAGCTAATAAAAATACAATTGCAGCTAAAGATATAAGCCATTTAGGCAATATAATCCACTGAAATCTATAATTTAAGCCAGAAACTACAAAACCACTAACAAACATTATTCCTCCAAGAATAAGTACAGTTTTCTGTTCAGATTCCTTCTCTTTTGAATTTAGTCTTTTACCTAATAATTCAGGATTTTTAATCATCAAAATAATTCCTACAATAAATATAGGCACAAAAAATATACACATAAAAAGCCAAGCATTCCAATAGTTTAATGTACCTGCTGGAATGAATAATAATAAGGCTATTATTATAAAACCAATAACAAATTTTGTAATTGCTTGTACAAATAATTTTTTATCCATTCATATCCCCCCAATTTCCTATTTTATCTTTCACCTTTCTTTTATTATACCATGATTTTACAAAACACTCTTACTAATGATACAGTGCAATCATCTATAGCATAAATAAAAAAGGAAGTGATTTCTCACAAATCACTTCCCTTTTCATTATTTCATTTTTACATTCCTAACTCTTACTTCTTCTCTATTAACTCTTACTTCTTCACTCTTACTTATTCCCTATTTAAGTTTCCATATATCTCTATTGTATTCTGCAATAGTTCTATCTGATGAGAAGAATCCTGCTTTACTAATGTTAACTAAAACTTTTCTGTTCCAAGTATTTCTATCTTCATAGTCCCTAAATACTTTTTCCTTAGTCTTAATATAATCTTCTAAATCTAGTAATGTCATAAACCAATCTTTATTGATTAATTCATTTCTAAGTCTAGTTAAATTTTCTTTATCTCCAACAGCTAACATTTCATCACTTACTATAAAATCAACTAATTCCTTAATTTCTGGTTTTTCATAGTATTTCTTTGAAACATAGTCTGATTTTTTATAATGCTCAATTACTTCCTCACTTGATTCACCGAAGATATAAATATTGTCATCCCCAACTAATTCATGAATTTCAACATTTGCTCCATCTTCAGTTCCTAAAGTTAATGCACCATTAAGCATAAACTTCATATTACCAGTTCCTGAAGCTTCCTTTGAAGCTAATGAAATTTGTTCTGATACATCACAAGCTGGTATTAATTTCTCTGCCTTTGTTACATTATAGTTTTCAACCATAACAACCCTTAAATATTTATTTACTTCTGGATCATTATTTATAATTTCTTGAAGACATAAAATAGTATGAATTATGTCTTGAGCAATTATATATGCTGGTGCTGCTTTTGCTCCAAATATCATTGTAATTGGTCTTTCTGGAAGATTTCCATTTTTAATTTCTAAATACTTGTGAATTATATAAAGCACATTCATTTGTTGTCTCTTATATTCGTGAAGTCTCTTTATTTGAATATCAAATATAGAATTTTCATCTACTTCTATATTTTCAGTTTCCTTTAAATATTTCTTTAATGCTACCTTATTATTCTTTTTAATTTCTTCTAATTTATTTAATACTTCATTATTATCTACATATTTTAATAAATCTTCTAATTTTGTTGCATCAGTTTTAAATTCTTCACCAATTAAGCTACTTATATAATCTGAAAGTTCATTATTACAATGGATTAACCATCTTCTAAATGTTATACCATTTGTTTTATTATTAAACTTTTCAGGATATATATCATAAAATGGCTTAAGTTCTTCATGTTCTAAAATTTCTGTGTGAAGAGCTGCAACTCCATTTACACTAAATCCATAGTGAATATCCATATGAGCCATATGAACTCTATTATCTTTATCTATTATTTGTACTCTTTCATCAGAATACTTAGCCTTTACTTTATTATCTAATTCTCTTATTATTGGCATTAATTGTGGTGCAACTCTATCTAAATATTCCATTGGCCATTTTTCTAACGCTTCAGCTAAAATAGTGTGATTTGTATATGCACAAGTCTTAGAAACTATTTCTATTGCTTCTTGCATTGCTATTCCCTTATTACCTAAAAGTCTAATTAATTCAGGAATTATCATTGATGGATGAGTATCATTTATTTGAATTACAACATGTTCATGTAACTTATGAATATCATATCCATTTTCTTCAAATTCCTTTAATATAAGTTGCGCTCCATTACTTACCATAAAGTATTGTTGATAAATTCTAAGTAAGTTTCCAGCTTTATCACTATCATCTGGATATAAGAATAAAGTTAAATTTTTCTTTATTTCTTCCTTATTAAAATCAATACCTTCTCCTACTAAAGATTCATCTATAGTATCTATATCAAATAAATGAAGTTTATTACATGCCTTATTATATCCAGTAACATCTATATCATATAGAGTTGATATAACCTTAAATCCACCAAATGGAACTTCAAATTTAATATCTGTTTTATTTAACCAACCTTCACTAGTTATCCAAGGATTTTTAACTGCTTTTTGTTTATTATTTTCAAATACTTGCTTAAATAAACCAAAGTGATAATTTAATCCTATTCCATCTCCATTAAGGCCTAATGTAGCAATTGAATCTAAGAAACAAGCTGCAAGTCTTCCAAGGCCACCATTACCTAAAGAAGGTTCTAATTCAACTTCTTCAATTTCAGTAAGTTCTTTACCATTTTCATGTAAAACTTTTTTAACTTCTTCATATAACCCTAAATTGATTAAGTTATTAGATAAAAGCTTTCCAATTAAAAATTCTGCAGAAATATAATATAATTTCTTTTTACCTTTATTAGTTCCTTGTTTCTTAATTGAAGTCTTTGTTAACTCCAATAATGCTAAATAAATTTCTTCATTGCTTGCATCCTTTATTGTCTTTTTAAATCTTTCATTTAAAACCTTTGATAATTTTTCGTATACCATTTTGTATCCCACCCTTATATTAATTATTTTTTAAAATAATATTATTTATTAATCCTATAACTATTGGACTAATCAAACCCTTTACAAGTATTATAATATCAATAATAAATAATGAATTTTGTAAATTAATTCTCTTATTTGTATATTCTTTATATTAAATTAAAAAAACATATAATATCTTTCTATCCTTAATTTCTCTAAATGGATATAAGATAATATATGTTTCTAAATATTAATAAATATAATTCCATATATTTTCAAATTAGATAAGTATAATTTCATAAATTATATATAACTTAAGCTTTTTTTAACCAGCTAATTACATATTTATACTTAGTATTTAATTTAGGATTAGTTATTTTAAATTCACCATCTATACCTTTTTCCTTTAAAAATAAATCTAAATGACAAAGAGCTATTCCTATATCTATTCTATTCATTTTAATTTTTCCTGTGCTATATATGTGAAACTCATCTTCATTATCAACTACTCTCCAAGGCTGGCTATTTAAAGATGATGGTGCTAATCTAACCATTTCTAAAGCAGCACTATTAATATCATCTTTTTTAGTTAACTTTTTATTGAAATCTTTTTCAAAAAATAATTCTGAAAAATCTATCCTATTATTTCTATGCTCTTTTATAAAAGATGAAATAAATGACTTTTTACCTCCTTTGTAGCCAATTGGAGATATTACTGGTAATATTTCATTTTCTCTTAAATTAATTGTTTTTTCAAAAGCACTTTTACTAAAACTAGCTCCTAGCCACACAGAGTCAAGTCCTAAGGAAGTACAATATAAAATAGCTTTTTCAAAGGTATACCCTAGTGCTTCTAAATCAAAGTCGCCTTTTTCACATACACCTACTAAATAGTATTTTGCTCCACTAATTACTCCATAAGTACCTAATTTAACTACGCCATCATACTTTTCTTTTTTTACTAATCTTACTCTAACCTTTACATTAAAGGGATTATCCAATGTATTAACATATTCCTCTATGTCTTCAATTATTTCTTCTGAAAGCTGTTCCCCACTATAGTTCCTAACAGAATACCTATTTCTTATAGAATCCTCTATTGACCGTATGCATAAATTATTCACCCTATTATCCTCCTATAAATTATCAAGTCACAATTATTCTCATTTAATTTTACCATTTTATTCTATTAATATCTATTGTATATATCCTAAAAATTTTATACAATATCTTGTGCATTATATGTATTTAAAATATTTCATTCTCTAATAACTCTGAATTTTTAATTTTTATTTTCTTTGTTTCTATAATTTCAATAATATTTTTATTTTCTAAATAAGTTAATTTTCTACTTAAAGATTCAAAGGTTTTAGCATGATGAGTATTTACTATATGATTAATTAATTCTTCTGAATTTCTTTCATTCCAATCTATATATAAAGAATTATCAAATTTAAACTCTTCAAGTTCTTTATTTAATATTTTCAATAAATATATCTACATCAACATTTTTTTCTTTTAATGCTACTTCTAAATTCTTATTTCCACCACAACAATAATCTAATTGCATATTATTAAATTTTTCAATAATTCCTGGATAAATAGCAACACATTCACCTAAAGTTAAATTTTTAGTTATTCTCTTCATACTAATCAATCCCTCCAATGTTCTTTTCTTATCTATGAGTAAATTAAAAAAAAATAATTCAAATAAAAATGTGATTCAAATCAAATTTTTAAAAAATTTTAAGTTATTTTTTATATATACAAATAAGGAGATATAATTGCTTATATCTCCTAAGTTATTGACTATTGAACTAATTGTTGAAGACAGGTTTTTAAATCATCTTCTGGCATGCTAATAGGTCTTAAATTAAATGTATCTATTAAGTATTGTAAAACATTTGGTGATATAAATGCTGGTAATGATGGTCCTAAGAAAATACCCTTTACTCCAAGAGATAAAAGTGCTAATAAATCTGCAACAGCTTTTTGCTCATACCATGATAAAATTATAGATAATGGTAATCCATTTACATCTGTTCCAAAGGCATCAGCTAAAGATGTAGCAATCTTTACAGCAGAATAAACATCATTACATTGACCTACATCTAAAAGTCTAGGTAATCCATTTACTTCTCCAAATTCTAGCTTATTAAATCTATATTTTCCACAGGCAAGAGTTAGAATTATACAATCATCTGGAACCATTTCAGCAAACTTTGTATAATAATTTCTTCCTGGTCTTGCTCCATCGCAGCCTCCAATTACAAAGAAATGTCTTAGCTTTCCTTCTTTAACTGAATCCACTATCTTGTCTGCATGACTTAAAGTTGTCTTATGGGCAAAACCTACTAATATTTCCTGTTCTTCCTCATCTTCTTCAAATCCACCTAATTCAAGAGCTTTATTAATTATTTCTGAAAAATCCTTATATCCATCTGGATCCTCTCCTATGTGCACAATTCCATCCCAACCAACTACACTAGTACTATAAATTCTATCTTTATAACTTTCTCTTGGTCTCATTAGGCAATTAGTTGTCATGAGAATACATCCAGGTATATTATCGAATTCTTTTTGTTGGTTTTGCCATGCAGATCCATAATTTCCAACTAAATGTTTATATTTTCTAAGACCATCATATCCATGGCTTGGTAACATTTCTCCATGAGTATATATATTTATTCCTTTACCCTCAGTTTGCTCTAATAACATTTCTAAATCTTTTAAATTATGACCAGAAACAATTATAAATGGGCCTTTTCTTGTATTAACATTTGCTCTATGAGGTGTAGGATTCTTATATCTAGTTGTATGAGCATCATCTAATACTCTCATAACTTCTATAGATATTTCTCCTGTTCTCATTACCCAACGTATTAGCTCTTCTATTTCAACATTATCATTTGTCATAATTTCTAATGCTCTAAAATAAAATTGATCAACTTCATCACTATAAAAGCCCATAACTCTAGCTTGATGTCCATAAGCAGATATACCTTTTAATCCATAAAGAATTGTATATCTTAATGATCTTACATCTGCATCTAAATCTTGATCATACATTATACCTGCTTTAACAGCATCCTTAAGCATTTCTTGTTTAGTTTCACTTAAGTTATATGTTGCTTCCTCTGGATAATCACCTTTAGGTGCCTTTTTACGTAATGATTCCTTTGTTTTTTGAGTATCCTTTAGAAGTTGTATATGTACTTCTACGTCAAAATTAACATTAGTTAAAGTTGTGAAAAGTACATTTTCCACTATTTTAACTGCATCTTTATCAATTATTTCTCCCCTATCAATTAATGGTTTAGCATAACATGCTATTCCCTTAAGTTGATAAATTAATAAATCCTGAAGATTTGCAACTTCTGGTGTCTTTCCACAAACACCTAATTTTGTACATCCCTTTCCCCCCATAGTTTGTTCGCATTGATAGCAAAACATTGAATTATCCATATTACTCTCTCCTTTCATATAAATTTATTATCAGTTAGATAAATCCTTTTTATTCATATATAATTACTGATATAAAGTGAAAAATTCACGATTAATTTAATAACCGTGAATTCTTTATGTTAATTTTTCTTTATTCCTATTATCTTTTTAAATCCAATAATTGATACAATACAATTAACTACAAATATTACTGTACAAATTATTATACTTAATAAATATACATTGTTTAAATTTTCACTTATAAAATCACCTAAAGCACTAATGGCAAAATAGCTATGAACAGAGCCAACTGCTAATGGAATGAAATAAAATAATTCTACTTCTCTTCTTATAGATTTGCTTATATCTGTCTTAGATGCTCCTATATTTAAAAGTGTTTGATATTTTTGCTTATCTTCCTTTGCATCACTATAAACTTTTATATAAATTATACTGGCTTCTGCTAATGCCATTACTAAAAATAAGAATCCTCCAATTGCATAAATAAACTTTACCCATTCTATTTTTTTTAATTCATATTGTCCATAGTATCCACTTGTAGTTTCTGGATTAATATTTTCTCCTACTTTATCTATAACATTAATTATGTCTTCTTCATTTTCTATTTTAATTCCATAAAACTTTATTTCAGTTGATGCTTCTTTAAGCTTTTCATATTCATCATTGTTTACAACTATTGTGGCATAATTTAATGCTTCACCAAAAACTCTAGTTCTAGTACTCTTACTAATATTAAACTCCATATCATTTAATGTAATATCTTTTTCATTAATTAAAAAACTCATAAGAGTACCAGGTCTTTCAATGTATATAACATTATTACCCTTTACCATTTCTTCATTAAACTTATCTAATTCTTTTTCATCACCATTAGCCTTTAATATATTAGATAGATTTTCATAAGGTATTACTATATATTCATTCTTTTTATAGTCTTCTACATCTTTTAATGTATTATTAACCTTTAAAACCTTAGTCTCTAAAGAATATTTTTCTTCTCCTAAAGTCTTTAGAATATCTGATATTTCTTCTGAATTAAAATCATCTGTTGATGTAATTGCTAAAGAATATAACTCAATATTTCTTTGAATATTTTCATATCTTGTTTTCATTGAAAAAGCTGTTCCAAGAACTGTAGTTGTTGTTGCTGTTAATATAGCTATAGTGGCATAAACCGTATAATTTTTTCTAAATCTATAAGCTAAATTATTTATAGTAACAATATTTGATCCCTTATATAGTATGGATTTTTTATTAATCAAGAAATTAAATACTATTGGAAAAACAGCCCCAAATAATCCATAGGTACCTATACACACTAATATTAAAGTCTTAAGAGCATTAGTTGCTTGTTTATTTATTAAAAAATATCCATATCCTATTAAAATTACAGATATTACAGCAATTATATATATAAGAAAATTAACCTTAGGCATCTTTTCTTGTTTTTTACTTGCATTTAAAAGATCTACAATTTTACTTCTAACTATACTTATAAACCCTTTTATACTCATAAATAAAAATATACACATAAAAATTACTATAGTATAAATTATTGAGCTTAACCTTACAGTAAAGGTTACATCTATATTAAAATCAGCAATTTTAAAGACTATTATTTGGAAAAACTTTGATAAAACAACTCCAATAGCTGTTCCAATTATTAATGCACTTATTCCAATTAACATCATTTCAATAAAATATATTTTCCCTATTACAAAGGAATCAAGACCCATAAATGCATAAATACCAATTTCTTTTTTTCTATTTTTTAAGAAGATATTAGATGCATACCAAATAAAGAAAAACATAAAAATAACTAAAATAATAGTTATAAGTTGTAACATAAGCTTACTATATCTTTCATTCATCTCACCAAGGACCTTCATTGCATCTCCATCTAGCATAATTCGAAAATTACTTAAAACAACTACTGAAAAAATCATTGATATAAAAAACATAGTATATATCTTTATATTATTTTTAAAATTATTATAAGCTATACTAAATACTCTCATTATTTAGCACCTCCTAAAGATGCTAACATATCGATTATCTTACCATAAAACTCTTTTCTACTCTCTCCTTTATTTAATTGACACTTTATTTCTCCATCACTTAAGATATAAACCTTATTAGAGTAGCTTGCAGTAATAGCATCATGAGTAACCATAACAATAGTAGCCTTTTCTTCTACATTTGCTCTACTTAAAGATTCTAGTAAATCTGATGAAGATCTTGAATCTAAAGCTCCAGTAGGCTCATCTGCAAAGATTACTTTTGGATCAGTTATTAAAGCTCTAGCTGCTGCCCCTCTTTGTTTTTGCCCTCCAGATAATTCATAGGGATACTTCTTTAAATGCTCCTTTAGACCAAATAATTCTGCTATATTAATCACTTTATTCTCTATATCCTTAGTTCTCTTTTTCCCTAATGCTAATGGTAATGCTATGTTATCCATTAAATTCATATTATCTAATAAATTATAATCTTGAAATATAAAGCCTATTTTATCTCTTCTTAAATTAGATAATTCTTTATTTTTAATCTTTGTTATATCTTTTCCATCTAGTATTATTTCACCTTTTGTTGGCTTATCTAAGCTTGAAATTAAATTAAGTAAAGTAGTTTTCCCTGCTCCTGATGGTCCCATTATAGAAATAAAATCTCCTTCATTTACAGTAAGATTTATATTATTTAAAACTCTTGTTCTAAATCCCCTAAGTCCATATTCCTTAGACACATCCTTTAATTTTAAAATTTCCTTCATAATTCATTCCTCCCAAATTAACTTTAACCTTAATTATATTTTAATAGCTTTTTAATTTGGATTCCTTCACTTAACCTTACCTTTTTTATTCTAATGTTACATTTTAGTAACCTTTAAATAATCTGACATTTTATAAAAATATATATTAAATAAGGTATATTCATCTTTTACTGCCTCAACAGAAATTTCATGTTCTAATTTATTTAATACCTTCTTAGTAAAATAAAGCCCCATTCCAGTAGATTTATATACTTTATTTCTACCATTACTTCCTGTAAATCCCTTATTAAATATCCTATCTATGTCCTCTTTTGATATACCTATGCCATTATCCTTAATGCATAGCTTTATATAATCCTTCTCATCCTCTGCATAAAATTCTATCTTACCATTTTCCTTTGAATATTTAATAGCATTATTAATTAATTGATCTATAACATATGTGATCCATTTTCCATCACTATAAATATTATAGTTTAAGTTCCTTGTAACTACTTCAATTCTATTTTTTATTAAGAAAAAGGAATTGTTTTTTATAGATTTCTTTACTATATCTCCTAAGTTTTCTTCCTTAATAAATATGTCCTCTGAAGCTACTGTTGCCCTACTTCCATAAATCATTGAGTTAACTAAAAAGTTAATTTTTTCTGTTTCATTTTTAACATTACTTTCTAAAGCATAATCATCTATCCCCTCTGAAATTATATTTAATGCAGTTATCGGTAGCTTTATTTCATGAACCCACTTAGATATATATTCCTCCATATCCCTTAACTTATCTTCATATTCTTTATTTTGTATATCACATTTCTTATCTTTATCTTCTATAATCTTTAACATTATTTCTTCTTCTAAGGAATTTCCCTTAATATATTGAAGTGTGATATCTTCCTTTCTTACAATAGAGTAATATATGTCATTATACTTACTTTTCCATCTTACAAAATTAATATATATCCATATTAAATAAATTATCATAATAATAAAGTCTAAATAAACTAAATCACCTATTCTGTTCTTAAATGAATTAATTGAAATTAAATATATATTTATAATTAATATCAAAGATATTAGAAATATAATATTAAAAATTTTTTCCTTTATAAATCTTATAAAATTCATTAAACCATATACCCTATTCCCTTTTTAGTTTTTATAAATTCATCTAAACCTAACTCTTCCTTAAGCCTTCCCCTTAATCTAGTTATATTTACTGTTAATGTATTATCACTTACAAACTCATCATCATTCCATAAACTCATCATTATTTTATCTCTTGATACTACCTTGCCTTTATTTTTAATAAGAATTGATAATATCTTCATTTCATTTTTAGTTAACTCAATAATATTTTCTTTATATTTAAATGTACATTTATCTATATCTAAAATAGTATCTTTATAATAAATAATAGAATCTGAAAAAGCATAATCATAACTTCTTCTTAATAAGGCGTTTATCTTAGTTACTAAAACTTCTATAGAAAAAGGTTTTGTTATATAATCATCTCCACCATTATTTATTCCCATAATTAAATCCATGTTTGAATCTCTAGAAGATAAAAATATTATAGGAACTTTAGATACTTCCCTAATTTTTTCACACCAATAAAAACCATCATAATATGGTAAATTAACATCCATTATTATTAAACTTGGCTTCTTTTCAATAAACTCTTCAACTATATTACTAAAATCATCTATTAACCCAACACTAAATCCCCACTTATTTAAAGATAGTGACAGTTGTTTTGATAAATCAAAATCATCCTCTATTAACAATACTTCTCTCATTTCATTACCTCTTCAAGCCTTTTTTACTAAATTATAACATTCCCACCCCTTATTTAAAACATTATAATTACAAATAAACCCCATCAAAACTGATGAGGGCTATTAACTAATAAAATTTTATATAACTAGTATCTTAAATAAGTTGTATTATCAGGCACTCCTGATACATTTTCTTCTTTATTTAAAGAATCTATTTTAATAATATCTTCTTTAGATATTTCAAAATCAAATATATTTAAGTTCTCTTTTATTCTTCCTTCATTTGAGGACTTAGGAATAGGTATAATATTATTTTGTATATGCCATTTTAATGTTATTTGAGCAATTGACTTATTATATTTTTTTGATAGCTCAATCATTAACGGCTCATTGAAAATTCTTCCTCTCATTATAGGACTCCAAGCCACTACTTGAATATTATTTCCTTGGCAATATTCTACTATATCTTTTTGAGTGCATTCTGGATGTATTTCAATTTGATTAACCATCGGCATTATTTTAGCTGTTTTCTTTAACTCTTCTAAATGTCCCTTTTTAAAATTACACACACCTATAGCTTTTACCTTACCTTCTTTATAAAGGTCTTCTAAAGCTCTCCAAGTTTCAGAATTAAATTCATTAGGCCAATGTATATAATATAAATCTAAGTAATCTACTCCTAATCTTTTAATAGAGTCATTAAAAGCATTTATTGCATTATCATATCCATGACAATCATTCCAAAGCTTAGTTGCTAAAAATATATCTTCTCTCTTTACGGAACTTTCTTTGATTCCTCTTCCTATAGCTTCTTCATTGCCATAAAAAGCAGCTGTATCTATATGTCTATATCCTATCTCTAAAGCATACTTAATTGATTTTTCTACTTCTTCATCTTCTCCCAACTTATAAGTTCCAAAACCTATAGCAGGTATTTTTATTCCATTTTCTAGATCTCTACAATGACTACTCACATTATCACTCCTTTAATTTCTTTTTATTTTATTATATCAAAAATAATTAAATTTTCAGAATATATGTTAATGAATTATGTATAACTATTTCACTAATAATATTATGATAATAATAAAGCTATGCACTATAATAGTTATAGACATAGCTTTATAAATATATTAAATAGTACTTTGGTTACGCTAGTATAACTATTACGCCCTTAATACTACTAATAACAAATATTTAACTCCTAATTAATTTAAATTCTTTATTTATAAGGCACAAAGCCCTTTCTGTTGTTCCTTCAATAGAGTAATTTTTAATTTTTTCTTGTACAATTATCTTAGTTTTTATACTAAATTCCTTATTGTACCTATCTATTATATTATCTTTTATATCATATCTAAAATTGCTTCCACCTAAAACAACTACACTAGGGTTAATTATTGCAGATATTACTTTAATAGCATCTATAACTACACAACAATATTCCATATCATCTAATTCACTAGAAATCATTGTGTTTAAAAAAGAATCTCCCATAGGAATAAATCCAATTTCTCCTGCATAACCATTATCCCCTTTAATAATTTCTCCATTTACTACTATACCAGATCCTACCCCTAATGGTGTAAAACTTATATATACTAAACTCATTTTTTTATTATTATTCTTTTCAACATATTCATTATAAAAAGCTATTGCCGATGAGTTTATATCATTTTCTAATAATATAGGAATATTAAACTTTTCTTCAATTTGTTTTTTTATTTCTATTTCCTTCCAGTCTTCCATTCTAATTCCAGATAAAAATCCATCATCAGTTACAACTCCTGGAACACTAATTCCAATGCCTTCAATATTTTTATAAATACCCTCTAATGATTCAATTAATTCTATAACTACATTAACATCATCTAGTGAATTAATCCTTCTACTACTTTCCTCAATTGTATTCCCTAAAGTATTTACAATTCTATAATTCACTTTATATTTTTCTATATCCATAACAAGTAAATATCTCTTATTTAAATTTATTTCATATCTACTAGCTCTTCTTCCACCAGTGGATTCATCAAGACCCAAAGATACTATTTCATCCATATCAATTAATTCGTTAAGAATAGCTCTTACAGTTGTGTGACTTAATCCTGTATCCTTAGATATTTCACCTCTTGTTGCACTCCCTCTGCTTCTTATTGAACTTATTATTAATGAGGTATTTACATTTTTAAGTTCTGTTGGTTTTCCTATAATTTTACTCATTATTAGATATCTATCTCCTTTAAAATATCTATGGGCTTAACAAATTCATAGTCTGCCTTTATTCCATCTAAGTTATCAGCTCCCCACAATGCTATTCCAAAATCCATTCCAGCTGCCTTAGTTGCTTTAAAATCAAATATTGTATCTCCTATATACATACAATCCTTTGAATCAACTCCTACTATTTCAGTGAATTTTAATAATGGATCAGGATAAGGCTTATGTCTTTCTGTATCATCTACTAATACTTCACATTCTATATATTTATCTAAACCTTTGCTTACAAAATCTATTTCATACTGCTCTCTAGTTTTTGAACTTACAATTCCACAAATTATATTATTATCATTTAACCCTTTAAATACTTCCTCAAACCCATCATATAGAATTGCTCCCTCTTCAAATTCATTTACATATTTAACCCATTTACTATATGATTTTTCAATATCTTTAAATCCTAATTCTTCAAGAGTCTTTCTTCCAGCATATGGTTTGAATTTAAGTAAATCCTCATATCTTATTTCTATTCCCAGTTCCTCTTTTACTAGCCTTTGTAAAGGGACAAAATTCATTCTTTCAGTATCTAGTACTGTACCATCTAAATCAAAAATTATACATTTGTACTTTCCCATGTCTTATATCCACACCTTTTAAAATACTTTTGAAAGTTTCTTTCAAAAGTATTTTACCATATATAAGAATTTTATTCAATAGAAATAGCCTATACTATATTAATATAAAAGGAGCTGTCGAAACAGCCCCTATCTAGAAACTTATAGTAATTCACCATATCTATTAATAAATTTCTTCTTTAAAACTCCTATTAAAACCATATATAGAATTATAATAATAAATAAACCTATAAAATATATTAAAGTCATTGCTTCCATTTGTAATGTTTTGCCTATAAAAGTATAAGGAATACTTGTTCCTACTATTACTCCTAATGCTGTTAATGAAGTTAGTTGCCAGGATGCTTTACTATTAATAAAAGGTATTTTTTTTGTTCTAATCATATGAATTACAAGAGTTTGAGACCATAATGATTCAACAAACCATCCTGCATGGAATAATCCTATAAAACCAAATTGTTGCAATTCATTCAAAGTATGATATTGTCCACCAAATACAAATGGACAAATAAAGAAATACATTAACACAAATGTAATAACATCAAATACTGAACTTGTAGGACCCATCCAAAACATAAATTTACTTATAGAATTAGCATTCCAAGTACGTGGTTCTTTTAAATAATCTTCATCAACATTATCCCATGGAATTGTAATACATGAAATATCATAAATTAAGTTTAACATCAATATTTGAATAGGAAGCATTGGTATAAATGGTAGGAAGATACTTGCAATTAATACAGATAATATATTTCCAAAATTTGAACTAGCAGTTATCTTAATATATTTAATTATATTACCATAAATTTTCCTACCTTCAATTACACCATCTTCTAATACCATTAAATCTTTTTCTAGTAATATTATATTTGCTGATTCCTTTGCAATATCAACAGCATTGTCTACTGATATTCCAACATCTGCTTCATTCATTGCTGATGCATCATTAATTCCATCTCCCATAAAACCTACTATGTGTCCATTAGCTTTTAGTGCTGAAACAACTCTTGTTTTTTGATTAGGTGAAAGCTTAGCGAATACATTAGTTTTTTCTACAGCTTCTCTTAATAATTCATCATCCATATCTTCTATATCTGAACCTAATAATAAATTATTAACTTTAATTCCAACTTGTTTACAAACAGAAACTGTAACATTATCATTGTCTCCAGTTAATATTTTTACATTAACACCAGAGTTTTTTAATACCTTAATTGCACTAGCAGTGCTTTCTTTTGGAGGATCTAAAAATGCTAATAACCCAATTAAAACCATATCCTTTTCATCATTAACACCAAATTCATTAGCTTTTGGTGGATTACTTTTTTGTGATATTCCTAAAATCCTCATACCTTCTTTATTGTATTCTGAAACCTTACTTAATATTTCTTTCCTAATTTTTTCTGTAATAGGTTTTACTTCTCCATAATATTCTACATAAGTAGATACTTCTAGCATCTCTTCTATAGCCCCCTTTGTAATAAGTTGAGTCTTTCCATTCTTATCTTCAACTACAACACTCATACGACGGCGACTAAAATCAAAAGGAATTTCGTCTACCTTTTTATAATCTCTCCAAAGCTCTATCATATGACTTTCATTAGCATGATTTAATATTGCAATATCCATTAAATTTTTAAGTCCAGTTTGATAATAGCTATTAAGGAAAGCATGTCGTAAAACTCTATTATCTTCTTCCCCATGAACATTTAATGAGTATTCTAAAACAACTTTATCTTCAGTAAGAGTTCCAGTTTTATCTGTGCAAAGTATATCCATAGATCCAAAGTTTTGAATTGCACTTAAATCTTTAACTATTACTTTTTTCTTAGACATAGAAACTGCACCTTTAGCTAGATTTGCAGATACTATCATTGGTAACATTTGTGGGGTTAGCCCTACTGCTACTGATACTGCAAATAGGAATGCTTCCATCCAATCACCCTTAGTAAATCCATTCATAAATAGAACTATTGGAACCATAACTAACATAAGTCTAATTAATACCCATGATACTGAATTAATCCCTTTTTCAAAGCTAGTATTGGCTTTTTTACTAGATAAATTCTTTGCTATTGAACCAAATATTGTATCATTACCTACATTAATTGCTATTGCTTTAGCTGACCCACTAATAACATTGCTACCCATAAATGCTAGATTATGCAAATCCAATGGATTCTTACAATCAGTTACTATTGAATCTGATATCTTTTCTACTGGTTCACTTTCACCTGTAAGTGATGATTGACTAATAAACAAGTCCTTAGATTGTAATATTCTAACATCTGCTGGCACCATATCTCCTGCTGCAAGATGAATTATATCTCCAACTACTATTTCATTTATTGGAATTTCCTTTATACCCTCATTTTTTCTAGCTACACTTATTGTGGTTTCTACCAATTCCCCTAATTTCTCAGCTGCTTTATTTGATTTTGCTTCTTGAACAAATCTTAATATACCACTAATTAAAACCATTGAAGTAACTATAATAACAGAGGTTCCATCCTTTTTACCTGGTTCTGCCATTAGTACATCTGTTATAAAAGATACTATTGCTAGTATTATTAAAATTATAGTAAAGGGATTTATAAAGGCTTCAAATAATTTCTTTATTATAGAATTACCTTTTTTATAAGTAATTTCATTTTCCCCATACTCTTCTCTCATTAATTCTACTATACTTTCCTCATAACCTTTATACCCTGTATTATACTTCTTTAAAACTTCCCTTTCTTTTAATTTTGAAGCTACTATTAATTTATTTGCTGCTGAATTTTTTCTTACTTCCTCTTTAATTATTCTTTTAAATAATCTCTTTTTCATAGTCTTACCTCCTATTATTTTAAATAAATTAAAATGTAAGACATAGATCCGAAAGAAGTATTATAATAAATATTTAATTTTAACTTGTGAGAGGAATAAAATCCTCACTAATAAATAATCTTATAATTTGCCCTAAAGGATCTATAATCTTATTACTGGCCTCATCCATTCCTCTTCACCTCCTAATATCTTTTATAATGGATGCTAAAATAAAAAACCTTACCACATATATGGTAAGGTGAGTAAACATTTAAATATATTATAAAAAATAATATATAAAAAAGTTTTCGCAAAATATAAAGTAAATAAATTTACTTTATTCTCGTTCAAGCTTCAGTATCACAAGGCAATGAAATTGCATTAGTTTATGCCTTGGTTTCGACATCAACTGCTGACCTTCTCATAGTGTCTCCACTATTTTGCGGCAGCAACCCGTATCCTTGTGGTAACCTCACCTACCGAATATTTATTCTTTATTACACTTACATATTACCATTTTTCTGAAATTTGTCAATACTTTTAAAAATCTCACTGCCACATTGTTATAGTTAATTAAAAATGTTAAAATAATCCTTATAATAACTTTTTAATTTTATTATTAGTATAAAATATTATTATAAGTTGGGGTGATGTTATATGAATAAGAAAAAAGTTGCATTAATATCTACAGGTGTCTTAGGCGTTCTATCAGTTAGTGCTTTAAGTATTATAGGTAACTACTTCTACAACTTAGCCTTAAACCCTAAAATTTCAAAGGATATAATTTTTAAAACTCCTAAAGAAGCAAAATCCACTAGTGGAGAAATAATTAATGAAACTCTATTATGGTTGTTAAACAATTCAAACTATACCGATTCTTATATTGAATCCTTCGATAAATTAAAACTTCATAGCTATAAAATCTTAAATGAAAATCCTACTGACAACTGGGTCATTACAGTCCATGGGTATACAAGCAAGGGTGTTGATATGAGTAATTATGCTATGAATTTTTATAATATGGGCTATAATATATTAATACCTGATTTAAGAGGACATGGTGAAAGTGAAGGAACTTATATTGGTATGGGTTGGTTTGATAGATTAGATATATTAAGTTGGATAAACTTAATAATTAATGAGAATAAAAATGCTAAAATAATTCTTCACGGTGTTTCAATGGGAGCTGCCACAGTAACTATGGCTTCAGGAGAAAATCTTCCTACGAACGTAAAAGCTATTATTGCAGATTGTGGATATACTTCTGTATGGAATCAATTTTCCCACCAATTAAAGACTATATATTCATTGCCTAAATTCCCTGTTATGAATGCTTCTTCTATAGCAATTAAATTAAAAACTGGCTATAGTTTAAAGAAGGCCTCTTCATTAAATCAAGTTGCAAAATCTAAAACTCCTATATTATTTATTCATGGAGATAAAGATGATTTTGTTCCTTATTCTATGATGGATGAGCTTTATAATGCTGCTAGTTGTGAAAAAGAAAAACTAACAATAAAGGATGCTGGCCATGCAAAAGCTTCAGTAGTAAATCCAGAACTATACTGGACAACAATAGCAAATTTCATAAGTAAATACATTGATTAAGTAACAGATAATAAGTAATAGTTAAAAAGTAAGTAATGAAGTAATTAAAGAATGAAGGAATTATTGAAAAATCCTTTCGGAATTTTTCAATAATTTCTTCATTCTTAACTATTCACTATTGATATCCATTTATTACTAAATCAAGTTTTCCAGTCTCTGGATCTATAACTAAGCCATGTACAAATATATCTCTAGGAATTAATGGATGTTTCTTAATTAAATTTACACTATCTTCAATGGATTTCTCTACTGAATCGAATCCATGTAGCCATTTATTAATATCTATTCCACTATTTTCAATAGTTTCAATTGTATCAACAGATACTCCTCTATCCATAATCCTTTTAAGTAAATCCTTTGTATTTAAATTACACATTCCACATCCATGATGCCCAATTACTAATATTTCATCAACATTAAATTCATATACTGCTAACACAATACTTCTAATAACACTTCCAAAGGGATGCATAATTGATGCACCTGCATTTTTAACTATTTTCACATCTCCATTTTTAATATTTAAAGCTTTTGTTAATAAATCAGTTAATCTAGTATCCATACAGGATAATATAAGTATTTTTTTATCCGGTTCTTTTGAGGTTCTATAAATTTCATAATCTTTATCTTCTACAAAACTTTTATTATATTTTAATATTTCTTCTAATTTGCTCATCTTATCCTCCTTAAGCCCTAATTTATATTTTAAACCTAAATATTACTTTTTTCTATTTTTTTGCAAATATTAATTGTATATTTACTCTTTTTTTAATAATTAATATCTTTTATTAAAAAAATATATTATAATAGTTAAAAATATATTTTTAGGAGGTACTTATGGAAACTTATGCTATAACTTTTTATTTAAATGAAGATAGTCATACATGTGGATGCGAAGGGCATGATCCTGATCATGAGCATCATCACCATCATCGTGATGATTATGATATTCTTGCAACTATAAAATCTCTTGGAGCATGGGCTAACTTTATGCCTGATAGTTATTTAGTTAAAACTACCTCTTCTGCAAAAGAAATTGCTGAAAAGATACAAGCTTTCTTAGAATCTGGTGATTTACTTTTTGTAACTAAGGTTGCTAAAGACGATGTAGCATCATTAACTCCTGGAGTTGTTGATTGGATTAACTCTTAATTCAAGAAATTATTTATTGTAGAAAAGTATAGCACTTTAATATTGCTATACTTTTTTTATGTAACTCTAAATATATTCACTATAAAAATTTCTTCAAAATTATTCATTATGTGCCTTATTCCCCTACATTCTATAACTTTCTCTAAATAGTTAAGTTTTCCTTATATGAAAATTTAAACTAATTAATCTATAATAACTAAAAAAGGAGTGATTTTTTTGGTAGATGCGTTAGTTATATTTTTATTACAATTAGTTTATGTTCCACTTCTTACTTTAAGAACTACCTTTGTGGTTAAAGGTAAAAAAATTCAAGCATCACTATTTGCTTTTTTAGAAGCAATTATTTACATAGTAAGCCTAGGTATAGTATTTTCTGACTTAAAGAACTTTTTAAACATAGGTGCCTATATCCTTGGTTATGGAATAGGAATATACATAGGTGGAAGAATTGAAGAGAGACTGGCAATTGGATATAGATCAGTTCATGTGAATTTAACAAAATATAATGAAGAGCTTGTCAATAAGCTAAGAGAGTTAAGATTTGGTGTTACTGTCTATGAAGGAGAAGGAATAAATAAAGAAAAGAGATATAAACTTGAAATTGTTTCTAATAGAAGTAGAGAAATTGAACTTATTTCTTTAATTCAATCTATAGAAAAAAATGCTTTTATTGTTTCATATGAACCTACTCAATATAAAGGTGGCTACATTACAAAACAACTAAAAAAATTCTAATGAAAAGAACCATAAATTCATATCGTTTATGGTTCTTTTATACTTCTAAATTATCACGACTTATTGTTACAGCTAAGAAAGCAAATAAGGTTGCTAAAAATGCTTTATAGCTTGATACTACATCTTTATTATTGCAATCATTTTTATGTTCACACTTATTTTCTTGTAAAGTATTATAATTTATAATTAAAAATAATCCTGTAGTAATTAAAAAAATAGTATTAGTTATTCTAGGGAATTTAGTTGTGTCTACAAAGTTATCCTTTAAATTTGTATTAAATAATTCATCAAGAGTTTCTGCTTTTAAGCTATTAACATAGTATAAATTTAAAAGTGTTGCAAAAACTATTAATGTAACTAAATCTATACTTAAGTTAAGAATTCCTAACTCCTTAAATAATTCCTGCCTATTAGGTGTTTCAGTGGTAGCGCCTTCTTCAACTTCTTCTATTATAGGCTCTCTATTTTTATTTTCTTCCCTTGACTCTTCTTTTTTTACTTTTTTCCCTCCAAAGGGATTTGTTGCTGCTTCACCTCTTTTTTTTCTATGTTTTTTCTTAGACAAAAAGCACCCCACCTTAAAGACATAACTATACTATAAGCTATGCACTTATTATTAGTGAGGTACTATTAAAAAATTTTATTTATTCTTTATCAGCAAATTGGCTATTATAAAGATTTTTATAAAAACCACCTTGTTTCATTAACTCTTCATGAGTTCCTTGTTCTATTATATTTCCATCATTTATTACTAAAATTAAATCTGCACTTCTTATTGTTGAAAGTCTATGAGCAATAACAAAGCTAGTTCTGCCTTTCATTATATTCCTCATTGCTTTTTGAAGTAGTAATTCTAATCTAGTATCTACTGAACTTGTAGCTTCATCTAAAATTAATATTGCTGGATCTTTAAGAATAGCTCTAGCAATTGTTAATAGCTGCTTTTCACCTTGTGATATATTAGAAGCTTCTTCATTTAGGAACATATTATATCCCTCAGGAAGAGTTTTTATAAAGTGATGTACGTTGGCAATTTTGGCAGCTTCAATTATTTCTTCCTTGCTTGCTCCAAATCTTCCGTATTCAATGTTATCATAAATAGTCCCGTTAAATAACCAAGTATCTTGAAGCACCATTCCAAACATTTCTCGTAAATCTTCACGTTTCATATCTCTTATATCAACGCCATCAATTTTTATAGAGCCACCCTTAATCTCATAAAATCTCATTAAAAGATTAATTAAAGTTGTTTTTCCTGCTCCAGTTGGTCCAACAATGGCTACCATTTGACCACTTTTTACTTCTGCACTTAAGTCTTCTATAAGTATATTATCATCATTATATCCAAACTTTACATGCTGAAAGCTTACATTACCTTTAGGATTGCTAATTTTTATAGAATCTTCTTTATCTATTATATCTTCCTCTTCATCTAAGAATTCAAAAACTCTATTTGCTGAAGCAAAGGCTGATTGTATTGCAGATGATAATTGAGTTACTTGAGATAATGGTTGATTTATCTGCCATATATAACGTATAAAAGCTTGTAAATTACCTACAGTAATTCCTCCCGAAAGGGAAATAATAGCTCCTGTAATACCTACAACTGCTATTCCTAAATAACTAACAAGACTTACTAAAGGCGACATTATACTTGATATAAATTGAGCCTTAAATGCTGTTGCTCGTAATCCTTCATTAGCTTCCATAAAATCCTTTAACGCATCATTTTCTTTCCCATATAATTTTATTTCATTAAAGCCTGTATATAATTCTTGTACTCTCCCATTAAGATTTCCTAAAGCCTCTTGTTGCTTATTAAATAAATTTTGTGATTTATTTACTATTATTTTAGTTATTATTAAGCTTAAAGGAATTATTAAGGTGGCTAAAATTGCTAGCTTTAAATTAATTGAGTACATCATTATAAGAGCTAAGGTTACTGATAAAATGGCATTTATTACTTGAACAAAGCTTTGTTGTAATGCATTTGATATTGCATCCACATCATTAGTAATTCTACTTAATACATCTCCATAGCTATGAGAATCAAAATATCTAATAGGAAGTCTACTAATTTTATTTTTAACTTCTCTTCTAATATCTCTCATAGTATTTTGAATAGCATTAGTTAATAAAAAGCTTGCTATAAATGTAGAAGCTGCACTACTTAAATATACTAAGAATAATAAAATTAGAACTCTTATAATATAATTAAAGTTAACAGATGCACCTGTAACACCTTTTACTATATTAGCAAAATCTATTGTTAATCTTGTTATTATAAGCCCTTCTGTTCTTGGTGCAATTGCTGTAAAAATTGCTGCTGAAATTATAAATAATATAGCACCAAAGAAAGACCACTTATACTTACTGACAAAAGGAGAAATCTTTTTTACAACTACTTTAAATTTACTCATTATGCTAATTCCTCCTCTGTAAGTTGTGATAAGGCTATTTCATGATATATTTCACAATTCTTTAAAAGTTCCTTGTGCTTTCCAATACCAACTACTTCACCTTCATTTAAAACTATAATCTTATCTGCATCCATAATTGAACCGATTCTTTGTGCAACTATTAATACAATTGAATCCTTTGTTTCTGACTTAAGTCTTTTCCTTAAAATTGCATCTGTTTTAAAGTCAAGAGCTGAAAAACTATCATCAAATATATATATTTCTGGTTTTCTAACAATTGCTCTGGCAATAGACAATCTTTGTTTTTGACCTCCAGACACATTAGAACCGCCTTCACTTATTTGTTCTTCAAACTTTCTTGGCTTACGAGAAATAAAGTCATAAGCTTGAGCAATCTTAGCGGAATATTCTACTTCACCAGTTTCTGCATTTTTCTTACCAAATCTTATATTACTTGCTATACTTCCAGTAAATAAAAGTGTCTTTTGAGGAATAAATCCTATTTTCTTACGTAATGCCTCTAAATCATACTTTCTTATATCTATACCATCTATTTTTATACTACCTTCTGTAACATCATAAAATCTTGGTATTAAATTTATTAATGTACTTTTTCCACTACCAGTACTTCCAATAAAGGCAATAGTTTCACCTTTTTTTGCTTTAAAAGAAATATTCTTAAGGACTGGTTCTTCTCCATTTGGATAAGTAAAGGATACATTGTCAAATTCTATTAAGCCTTTAACATCAGTTTCTTTAATTCCATTTTCAGGGCTTTTTATTATTGGATCTTCATTTAAAATTTCCATAATTCTATTAGCTGAAACTTGAGCTCTTGGATACATTACAAATACTATAGAAAATAGCATTATTGAAAACATTGCATGGAAAAGATATTCAATAAATGCAACTAGTTGCCCAACTTGAAGTGAACCTACATTTATCATTTTACTTGATATCCAAAATATAACTATGATAGCTATATTAAGTAAAAAGAAAAACATAGGCTGAGAAATTGCCATAAGCTTGTTTAACTTTTTTGATACCTCTGCATAAAGTTCATTAGTTTCTTCAAATCTTTCACCTTCATGCTTATCATTTCCAAAGGCTCTAATTACTCTTATTCCTGTTAGATTTTCTCTTGATATTCTGTTTAGTTTATCTAATCTCTTTTGTAAGGTTTCAGATAAAGGCTCTGAGGTTTTTGCTATTACAAATACTCCTATTATTATTAGTGGTATTACTGCTGCTAGTATTAATGAAAGGGATGGACTAGTTCTTAAAATCATTACCAAGCTAACTGTAAACATAACTGGTGTAAGTAAAGCAGTTCTTAATAATGTATTTGTAAATTGTAATAACACAAAAGCATCATTAGTAGTTCTTGTTATCATTGAAGATACGCCGAACTTATTATATTCAGTATGAGAAAATTCTTGTGCTTTTTTAAATATATCATTTCTCATATCTCTTGTAATTCCTGTGGATATCTTAGATGAACAATAACCTAAAAGTATAGTTCCTAATACTCCTACTATAGAAATAACTACTATTATAAGTCCCATTCTTTTAATATAAGGAATGTCATTGTTAATGATTCCAATATCGATTACTTTAGCCATAATAGTAGGTATTCCAAGTTCTACTAAAGCAAATCCAAATATTGATATAATATTTAAAGCAAGTATTAGCTTATAATTTTTCATATATTTTAGTATTAATTTCATTGCTGCAATTTACACTTCCTTTCTTTAAAGTTTTGGATATAAATAAAATGAAACACTCTTTAAATATTAGTATTTCATCTTTATTGAATATCCATTCTAATTATCACAATATTTTATCATAAATTAAGATAAAAATCTACAATAATTACCATTATTTTAATTCTATACTTTTATAAACAAGTTCTTATTTCCTAAAAGAAAAAAGTACAATATTAGCAATAAACATTGTACTTTTTTCTTATAATTATAGAATTAAAGTTCTAACTACATTTTCTACAGTTTTTTCAAGATTAATTTCTCCATTTTTAAGAGCTTCATCTAGAGAAGAGACCCCTCTCATAATTCCAAATATTGAGTTTATTCCTATATCATAAAGGTTCTCCACTCCATCTCCAATCTTACCAGCAAAGACTATTGTTTTTACATTATTCTTTTTAGCTATAGCTGCTACGCCCATAGGAGTTTTCCCAAAGAAGGTTTGATTATCTATTGCTCCTTCTCCAGTAAAAACAAAATCTGCTCCCTTTATCTTAGCATCTAAATCAGTATGCTTTATTATTAAATCTACGCCTCTTTTTAGTTCTCCATTAAGAAATATAAGTAAAGCTGCACCAAGTCCTCCAGCTGCTCCTGCACCTTCCACATTAGCTACATCAACTTTAAATTTTCTTTTAATAATTTCTGCATAGTTACTTAAAGCCTTATCTAGTTTTAATACCATTTCTTCTGTGGCGCCTTTTTGTGGTCCAAATATTCTTGAAGCACCTTTTTCTCCAATAAGTGGATTTGTCACATCACAGGCAACTTCAAAGGTTACTTCCTTTAATCTACTATCAAAATTAGATAAATCTATAGTATTTAAATTAATTAAAGCTGCTCCTCCAAATGGAAGTTCATTCCCTTCCTTATCTAATAAATGACATCCTAAGGCTTGAAGCATACCAGCTCCTCCATCATTAGTGGCACTTCCTCCAATTCCAATAATTATATGTTTTACTCCTCTATTTATAGCATCCAATATTAATTCGCCGGTACCATAGGTAGTTGTAATTAAAGGATTTCTCTTTTCTCTTTCCACAAGATGAATTCCACTTGCACTTGCCATTTCAATTATAGCTTTTTCTCCATTTCCTAATAAACCATATTCAGCCTTTATTTTTTTATCTCCAAGAGGATGTGTAACTAGTGTGCTTACTATTGTTCCACCAGTAGATTCAACTAAGGCTTCAACAGTTCCTTCTCCACCATCTGCCATTGGAACCTTTATGCATATAGCATCTTTTATTACCTTTTTTATTCCTCTTTCCATTGCATCACATGCATTTTTTGATGTCATACTTTCTTTAAATGAATCTGGTGCCAATATAAACTTCATATAATTCATCTCCCTTCAAATATTATTCAAGTTCTTTTTCAAAAGCTATTCTTTTATTTCCATCTAATAAATATATTATTCCACAATATTTATAATTATTTTTTTGTAGCAATCTTTGCATTGCTATATTCTCTTCATGTGTATCTATTTTTATATTTTTTATACCTCTACTTATACATATGGCTTCAGATTCTTTTAATAGTTCACTACCTATATTTTTTATTCCTTTCACTTTAGATACAGCTATTCTATGCATAACAGCATATTTATTTTCTGATAGCCATTTACCTTCATAAATCTTATCATATGTTTTCTCTCCATTAAATGAAAGTGCTAAAGTCCCTATAATCTCTCCATTATATTCCAATACATAACTTTCATTTTTATTTATATCATTTAGCACAGTTTCTTCATTTGGATATCCATTTTGCCATTGATTCACATTATTATTCTTTAAGGCTTCTTTTCCTTCATCAATTATTTTCATTATAGTATTTAAATCTTCTTTATTTGAATTTCTTAATATCATCTTATCCCCTCCAATCTGTAAATATATTAATTAGTATTATACAATATCTACTAAATATTTTAGAATAATTTCTAAAATATTGAAAGAAAGTTTCTCACTATTAACTACTCCATATATCCACCTTTCATTGGGGATACTGCTCTTTCAGAGAATATCTTTAATATTCCAGATTTATATTTGTTTTCTCTAGGTTTCCAATAACCTTTACGCTTAGCAAGTATCTTATCTATCTCATCTAAGGTCATTCTTACTCCTTTAATACCTACTATTTGTAATACTCTTTTTTCTATATCTATTTCAATTAAATCCTCTTCTTCAATTAAAGCTATAGGCCCTCCAACTGCTGCTTCTGGTGATACATGTCCTATGGCTGGTCCTCTTGAAGCACCTGAAAATCTTCCATCAGTAATAAGAGCAATACTTGCAGATAATTCTTTGTCTGAAGAGATTGCTTCTGTTGTATAGAACATTTCTGGCATTCCACTTCCCTTAGGTCCTTCATATCTTATAAATACAGCATCCCCAGGTTTAATCTTTTTAGATAAAACTGCCTCAATAGCTTCCTCTTCACTATCAAAGGGCCTTGCTTTTAAAATAGCTTTATGCATTTCTTTTGGTACAGCAGAATGCTTAACAACAGCTCCTTCTGGTGCTATATTGCCCTTTAATATAGCAATTGCTCCATTTTTCCCTATTGGATTAGTATAGGACTTAATAATATCTTCCTTATTTAAACCTGTACCTTTCAAATAACTATTGCATTTTTCATAGAAACCATCTTTTTTTAAGTCTTCTAAGTTTTCACTTAAGGTTTTTCCTGTAACAGTCATTACATCTAAATGTAATAAATCTTTAACTTCTTCCATTATTGCTGGTACCCCTCCTGCATAATAGAAATACTCTGCTGGCCATTTACCTGTTGGACGAATATTTAGTAAATAAGGTGCATACCTATGAATTCTATCAAAGGTTTCTGCAGTTATATCTATTCCAAACTCATGAGCTATAGCTGGAATATGTAGTAAGGAATTAGTTGAACCTGAAATAGCTGCATGAATTATAATGGCATTTTCAAAGGACTTAACTGTAACTATATCCCTTGCCTTTAAATTATTCTTAGCTAATTTAACAACTTGTCTTCCAGCTTCTATTGCTATATTTTCTAAATCCTCACAAGTTGCTGGCATAACAGCACTTCCTGGTAGCATAAGTCCTAATGATTCAGCCATAATTTGCATAGTTGCAGCAGTTCCCATAAATGAACAGGCACCTGCTGACGGACATGCATTATTTTTATAATAAGTTAATTCTTCTTCAGTAATTTCACCACGTCTTTGCATAGCACTATAAGATCCTATTTGCTCTAAAGTTAATAGATTTGGTCCTGCTTTCATTACCCCACCAGTAACAACTATTGAAGGTATATTAAGTCTTCCTATAGCCATTAAATGTGCCGGAACTCCCTTATCACAACTAGTTATAAATACTCCTCCATCAAAGGGTGTTGCATTAGCATGTATTTCTATAAGAGCTGCTATTGTGTCTCTAGATGCCAAAGAATAATTTATTCCATCATGGCCCTGAGACATTCCATCACATATATCTGTTGCAAAAAATCTAGATGACCTTCCCCCACTTTCTGAAACTCCTATAGCTGCATTATTAGCAAGCTTTAATAAATGCATACTTCCTGGATGACTATCTCCAAATGTACTTTCAATTATTATTTGTGACTTAGATAAATCTTCTGATGTATATCCCATTCCTCTTCGAAGTGGGTCCATTTCTGGAGCAATTTTTCTAATATCCTGACTAATCATTATTATTCTCCTTACTAAATATTCTATTATTCAAAGATAGCTCGGATAATGGCATTCCATTGTCCGAGCTTATAAATATTATTTTATACTTTATTATTTAAGTTCTGGCCAATACCCCTTATTAGCTTCAATTAATTCATCTAATATATCTTTTGCTATCTTTGCACTTGGTATTGTCTTAGATAAAGTAAGAGCTTGCCACATTTTTTGGTAGCTTCCTTCTATCCAAGCTTCCACCACTAGCTTTTCTACTGCAACTTGTTGCTCCATTAGACCTTTCTGGAATCTTGGAATAGGTCCTTGAACTAAAGGTTCTGGTCCATTACTTCCTACTATACATGGAACTTCAACCATTGCTGTAGAATCAAAGTTCTCAATAGCACCTCTATTTTCTACAATGCATAACATTCTTTCATGTGTGTTATATGCTATAGCTCTTGCTAAATCAACAATAAAGGAGGCATGGGCATCTATGTGGAATTCTCCACCCTTTGCAGTTCCATTTTTAATTATTTCTCTTGCTGCATCAAATACATTCTTTTCTCTTCCATTCATTACTTCATTTGCTCTTGTAAAGTCTAGATTAGAATTTTCTACAACATAATCAGGATATAAGTAGTACTTTAAATAAGTATTTGGTAAGAATCTCGGATCTAAAGCTATTAAATCCTTTGCTTTCTTATGAGTTTCTTGCCAGCTTGGTTCTGTATGTTGAGTATCTACTTCAACTTGATTTAAATACCCATTTTCAGAAACATATTTTATTAATTTTGGCATTAAATCATTTCCTTCTTTATCTCTAACGCTAGTCCACCATCCAAAATGATTTAGTCCAAAGTAATTAACTTCTAAATCTGCTGGAGTTAATCCAACTATTTGAGACATACGACGTAAGGTTCCTACTGGCATATCACATATATTTAAAACCTTAGAATTAGGTCTTAGCACACGACAAGCTTCTGCAACTATTGCTGCTGGGTTAGAATAATTTAACATCCAACAATTAGGGGAATACTTTTCCATTATGTCTATTAATTCTATCATTCCACCTATTGAACGCATTCCATATGCTAAGCCTCCTGGCCCACAAGTTTCTTGTCCTAGAACTCCATATTTTAGAGGGATTTTTTCATCCTTTTCACGCATTTCATATTTACCAACTCTTATATGTGCCATACAGAAATCCACATCTGTAAAAGCTTCCTCTGAATCTACTGTATATGAAAATTCTATATCAGGTGCAGTTTCTTTTAATAATATTTCAAGAGCTTTACCAAGTACTTCTTGACGTTCTTTGTCATTATCATATAATTTTAATTTGCGTAAAGGAAAACGGTCTACATTATCTAAAAGCATCATTACTATGCCTGGGGTAAATGTACTTCCTCCTCCTGCTATTACTACTGAAAACTTTTTATTTTTATCCATAAAGTTAGCCACCTTTCTATTACCAATTATAAATATAGTTAATTTATTTAAATTTAGTATTTATCTATCTTACAAGCACATTATAGACTAGTAAAATGTACTGGTAAACATTTTCTTAAAGTAAAGAAACATGTTACTCTAGGTTGTAACATGTTCTTAAAAAAATTAATTTGACTCTATTCCAAGATATTCATCTACACTTTTTCTTACACTATTAACCCTTAATCCATAAACTACTTGCACATTTTGTCCTTTTATTACAACTCCACTAGCTGAGGTTTCATTCTTTAATAAAGCTTCATTTATTATAGATGAATCCTTCACTGTAAGCCTTAGTCTTGTAAAGCAATTATCAACCTTTACAATATTATCAGCTCCTCCAAGCCCTTCTACTATTATAGGTGCTAAATCTCCATTATTAACTTCTTTATTTTCAACACCAATGGCTGAATTACCTTTAGAAGCATTCTTCTCTTTATAATCACTCTTAGTATAAAGCTTAGTTTCACCCTCTTCTTCTCTACCTGGAGTCTTTAATTTAAATTTACTTATTACAAATCTAAATACTACATAATAAATTATAAATTGTCCTACACCAACTAATATATACATTGGCCAACCTGTTTTTTCTATTCCAAGTGGAAGATTATATAGTAAGAAGTCTATTAATCCATTTGGTCCTATTGCTGTAACTCCTAATAGGTTTAATACTACCATTCCAAGGCCACTTAATACTGCATGAATTCCAAATAATACTGGTGCTACAAACATAAATGAGAATTCTATTGGCTCTGTAACTCCAGCTATAATTGATGTAACTGCCGCTGGAATTAAAAGTGCTTTTATTTTATTTTTATTTTTTGGTAATGCTGTATGATACATAGCTAAACATGCACCTATTAATCCAAACATCTTTGAAAGACCTCTAGCATCCCAAATTACTGATGCTGAAAGCTTAGCTATACTTGGATCTGCCATTTCTGCAAAGTATATGTTTCTAGCTCCCTCAAAAACTTCTCCACCTATTTCAGCAACTCCACCTAAGGAGCTATATAAGAATGGTGTATAAACCAAGTGATGTAATCCTGTTGGTATTAATAATCTTTCTAAAGTTCCGTAGGTGAATATTCCAAAGTTTCCTGAACCTTGTATAAAGTTACCAAGGCTATTAATGCCACTTTGTACTAGTGGCCATATATAACTAAATACTATTGCTAATAAAACTGTTACTGGAATTAGTAATATAAACACTAATCTTGAGCCACCGTATATTTGAAATGCTCCATCAAATTCTTTTTCACAGAATTTATTATGAATATATGCAACTACTATTCCTAATATTATTCCTAAGAAAACTCCCATATCTAGTATTTGTACACCTAATACAGTTGTTTGTCCGCTGCCTCTTAAAGCATCAGCTGGTGCTAACTTCTCATTTAATGTTAAAAATATATTCATTGCGTTTATAAATACTAAAAATACTAATAATGATGTAAAGCCTGCTTCTGCTTTTTTCTTTTTAGCAAGTCCTACTGCTAATCCTACACAAAATATAATACCTAAATTTGTTAAAATTGAAACTAAAGAACCTGATAACATTTTTCCAAGTCCATATACAAGATTATTTTTCAAAAAAGGTAAGTATTCAGCTAGTCTTGCATTAGTTAAAATATTACCTATTGCAATTATTATACCTGCTATTGGTAATATTAATACAGGCACAAACATTCCCTTAGAAAAGTCTTGTAATTTATTCATTATCTTTTCCTTCATTTTTCTACCTCCATTTATTTTCTCTAGAAATCATTTACATTTTAATTATAATAAGTGCCTATTTATCTGTATATATATTTACCTTTTTAAAAAACCTGTTACCTTATTAGATAACAGGTTACTTTTAATACCCATTTTTTCTTTTATAGTATTCATAGATTAATAATTCAACTAAAACCAGTACCTTTGGAAAGAATGTATTTGGCATTATATTTATATCATCTAACTTATTTGAATCCTCAATTTTAAATATAATATCAGATAATTTGCTTATACTATTTTCTCTTTCATTAGTAAATGCTATTACATTAATTCCATGTTCTTTTGCTATTTTTACTTTATTTAAAACCATTGAAGTTTCTCCTGATTTTGAAATAACTATAATAGAGCTTATGTTATCTAAGTTATTTTCAAATACCCCTATAGAATCTGTACCATTAGAGAGTATACATTTCTTTCCCATAACTAAAAATTTCTTATTTATATATTCTGCAATAATTCCAGAAAACCCATTTGCATATATAAAAATAAATTTATTATCTTCCTTAAATAAAATATTTAAAAACTTATTAATATTATCACTAGTATTCTCTTTTAAAAGACTATACATATTTAAACTATCTATAAAATCCCTTTCACTTATAGTTTCTTCTGATTCACTTCCTTTTAAAGATGTTAAATCATACTGCATTTCTAAAAAACCAGAATATCCAAGTTTTTTAGAAAGTCTCATTATTGTAGATGTTGAAGTATAATTTTTTTTTGCAACCCCTCTAACCCCTAATTTATTTACACAATCTAGATTATCTATTATATATTCTAAAACTTTAATTTCTATTTCGGTAAGGCCTTTATTTTCAATAAACTTTGTTAAATCCATTATTCACTCCTTCCATATTACAAGAAAATCATATGTTCTTTTAACCTTTTAACTACATACTAGTAAAAATATTGTTTATTTTACATATATATTTATCTCTCATTATACAATAAATTCTTAATAAATAAAAATCCATAGTAATTCCTATGGATTTCATAACTTTATACTGTCCTCTAATTTTTTTATGGCTTCCTCAATTCTTTTAATTTTTGTTTCTTCTTTTTTAGCTGATGTTATCCATTGATAATATTTTCTTTGATTAGAATATGATAAACTACCATAAAACTTACTTGCTTTCTCATTTTCTAAAAGTTTTTCCTTAAATTCTTTAGGTAATTCTATTATTCTCTCCTCTTCATCCTTTTGTAGCTCAACTCTTAGAATATCACCATAAGTCTTTCCAATTTTATTTCTTATTTCCTTTGTTATTCCTAACATATAACAAGGTAATCCCATTTTTACTATTGATCCTCTATAATCAACATTATCAAATTTTGCTTTTACTTTAACTCTTTTTGCTCCAAATTCTTTTTCAATATCTATTGGTACTTCTATATAAGTAGCATCCTTATCTTCATGTTTTTTTATTTCTGCTTCAAAATAATATGTTTGCATATTCTTCTCCTATTCTTTTAGTACTTTATTAGTTATAATTTTAATACATTCTAACAACTTCTAAAATAAATTTTTTATACAATTTATATAAATTAGCATTGTCTTTTTGATATAATAATTAATAAATATTTTAAAGGAGGGTATATGAATATAACTAATAATAATTTCATTAAAAAACTTGGTGGTTTAAATAATTCTAACTATTTAATTAATATACAAGATTTAAAATATGTATTAAGACTTCCTAGTAAAGATAATAAAAATAATTTTTATCATGAAAATTTAATTTTAAATACTATTAAGCCTTATAATATTTCACCAGAAATAGTTTATCACAGTAAAAATAACGGAATTTTATTAAGCAAATATATTGAAAGTGAAAAATTTAATATTGATTTTTATAACTCAAGTTTTTTCATAAATATATTAGCTCACAAGCTAAAATCTCTACATAAATTAGAAAGTACTAATTCCTTTAATCCCTTTAAAAGTATTTATGGAAATATAGATTTTTTAACTAAAGTAAACTATAAATTTAATCATGATATAAATTTAATAATTTCAAAATTAAGAAAATTAGAAAAGGACTTATCTAAAGATATTCATTATGGATTATGTCATAATGATTTAAATACTTCTAACATTTTATATTCCAATGACAATGTTTATCTTATAGATTTTGAATTTGCAGGAATGGGAGATATATTCTTTGACTTAGCCACAGTATCATGGTTTTTAAAAGATGAGTTTCAAGATGAATTAATAATAAATTACTTTGGTTACTTTGATTTAAAATATAAAAATAAACTCAAAGACTACTTATTTATAGTAAAGTTATGGAACGCTACATGGAGCCTTATAAAGTCTATAAATAATACTTCGGATTATGATTATAAACTAGGTGGAAATATGATATTAGACGATTTAATAAATTCCTTATAAAATCGTCTAATTAGATTTATTTTTTCAACATTTTATTTAAATTAATTTTATATATTATATCATTTTTCTTTGCTATATCTACTAATCTTAAAGCAATTTAAATTTATGCAGCAATACCAATAAATGTTCTTATATTTATTTCATATTGAATTTCTACTGCTAGTTCTTTAACCTTCTTAAAGCCTAATCCTTTAAAAAGATTTTGAGATCTTACATTACTCTTTTTAATTTTAGCTACAACATACTCAGATCTCATATCAAAAAAAGCTACCTTTAAAGCTTCTAGAACTGAATTATGACCTATCCCTTTTCCCCATAATTCCTTTTCTCCTACAGCAATTACTATTTCTACATTTTTTCCTTTTGGTACTAGCCTTAGAAATCCTATACTTCCATACAAATTTTTTATTATAAAGAATCTACAGTTGTTATTAAATAGATGGGTTAATATAGGCATACTTAATCTATTTATAGTATTCATAATATTTTTTTGTACGTTAGCTTCTTCATTTAAATAGCTAGTTAATTCCTTATCACTAAGCCACTGGCATATTTTTTCTGCATCAGATCTATATACTTCCTGACTTAAAATAACATTACTTATTTCCACAAAGATACACTCCTTAGACAATATATTAATTTATTAAGGATATCTTACCTTTATTGCAACTATAAGTAAAAATCATTATTCCTTATTGTCAGAGTTTAACTCATCTTTCTTAAACTTATCTCATTTTCCCATTATATTTATACTATTCTTATATTTTCCATTTATAGTATTTAATTTCCATTTAAAGTTATTAAAAGTATTTTTCTGTAATTTTACTTACAGCTATTTATAAAAGCCTTAAAAAGCATAAATTGCTCTTCAAAATCTTTATATAGCACTTCTGGATGCCATTGGACTCCTAAAACAAATTTTTTATCCTTCAAAAATATACTTTCTACAATGCCATCTTCAGTTATACCAGCTTCTTGAACCTTAGGTGATACTTCTTTTACTGCTTGATGATGAATGCTATTAACATCTATCTCCTTTTTCTTAATAATATCAAAAAGTAAAGAATTTTCTTTTATATTAATCTTATGAACAGGTTTGTTATAGGGCTTACCTTGTCTATGGATACTTCCACTTTCACTATTTTTTTCAACACCTATATCTTGATAAAGTTTACCACCTAAACATGAATTTAATAATTGAAAGCCTCTACAAATAGCAAAAATAGGCTTATCTACTTTTAATACTTCAGAAAGTAATATACCTTCCATGGTATCTCTTTCTTCGTTTATATATCCACAGTGTTCTGACTTTTCTTCATTATAAATTTTAGGATTTATATCTTGTCCACCAGTTAATAAAAAACCATCATATAGATTTACTAACTCTTTTATATCTTCCTTACTATCTATTAATGGTAGTATTACTGGAATTCCACCTGCTTTTATTAAAGCATCTAAATATTCTGGTAACATCCAAATGCTATTTTTTTTATCATCAAATAATGCAGTAACAGCTATAATTGGTTTCTTCATAAAAATCTCTCCCTTTGCAAATATTAACTTAATATATTAGTATGAAATATCTATATTAAAATTTAATATAATATAAAAGAGAATCCTTAAAGATTCTCTTAGATGCATTTTTTATATTGATTAATTTATATTTTAACACTTTATAAATTATATTTAAATCTTAAATTTAACATTAATACAAATTTATTCATATAATAGTTTGAAACATTAGAAGGAGTTATATGGTGGCTTGGACAATGAAGAATTCAAAGAATATATGGAAGAATATATAAGAGAGCTAGATTTAGAAACAGAAAGGCTAGAAATTTTAGGTGCCTCTTTAATTTCACTTGGATACTTAATAATTTGCTATGGTGCTAGGATTGATATTTATGATGTACTTACTAATAATGAAATAGATATAACTTCTGCCGAAGTTACTGTATTTGGACAACTTGTTGTAGTAATAGGTTACTCTATCCTATGGGTAGTTGCTAAACGAAGAATATACTCTAGAACCTTAAGGAATGAATATTTAGATGAAAATAACTTTATTCCCTCATTTAAAAAACTTGAAACAGGTTATACCCTAAGTATTTTTGCAAACTTATTAAGACTAGAAGCCTTTTATGAAATTCTACTAAACCGTGAAATAAACACTGACGATAATTATGAATAGTCTAACACTATAATAAATAATGTTAGACTATTCTTTTTATATTACTTTATAATGTATTAACTTTCCTTTGAAGTCTCCATAAAGACCTGTTAAATTTATTCCGGCATTCATTAAAGCAGCACCTGATAAAATCTCACCTGTTTCTTGATTTTCATAAAGTTTTTCACAATCTAATCCCTTTAATTTTATTCTTCTGCTATGATAGTTAGGTCTACCTAAAACTTGAATAAAAGTAACTAAAGTCTCATCTTTATCCTTAGAAACTACTTGCCACCCATCAAACTCATGATTTTCAGAGTAATTATTCAATCTATAATAATCCCCTCTTCTAATTAAATCATTATATTTGTGATATAATTCTACTTGTTTAGGAATCATATTTTTATCTTCTTCAGATATTTTAGTTACATCTAATTCATATCCAAAGGTTCCTGCTAGTGCTACATATCCCCTAGTTTCAAAAGGTGTACTTCTTCCAACAGTATGATTTGGACAATCACTTACGTGAGCTCCTATTGTAGACAATGGATAAACCATTGATGTTCCTTCTTGTATTTTTAATCGTTCTATGGCATCTGTATCATCTGAACACCAAATTTGAGGGCTATAGTATAACATTCCCGGATCAAATCTTCCACCTCCACCAGAACAATTTTCTAGTAATATATCTGGAAAATCCTTTGTTAGTCTATCCATCATATTATATACACCTAAAACATATCTATGTAATAGTTCACCTTGCTGCTCCTTATCTAAGGCATAGCTACCTAAATCTGATAATTGTCTATTCATATCCCATTTAATATATTTTATATTGGCACTGGATATAACTTCCTCCATTCTCTTATATATATAATTAACTATTTCTTTTCTTGAAAAATCTAATACATATTGTTCTCTAGAGAGGGCTGCTTTTCTTCCTGGAATCTGAATATACCAATCTGGATGTTCTTTAAATAAATTTGAATTCTCAGATATCATTTCTGGTTCAATCCATATTCCAAACTCCATTCCAAGTTTATTAACTTCATCTACTAAATATTTAAGACCGCCCTTTATTTTATCTTCATTTACAAACCAATCTCCTAAGGATGAATTGTCTGAATTCCGATTTCCAAACCATCCATCATCCATAACTAACATTTCAATTCCTAGAGATGATGCTTCTTTTGCTATATCAAGTAATTTTTCAGTATTAAAATCAAAATATGTTGCTTCCCAATTATTAATTAAAATAGGTCTCTTCTTATCTTTATACTTACCTCTTAGTAAATGATTTCTATAAAAATCATGGTAAGTTCTTGTCATTCTACCTATTCCTTTATGGGAATATACCATAACTACTTCTGGAGCTATAAACTCATCATTTTTATTAAGAGCCCATCTAAAGTCCTCTGGATTTATTCCCATAACCACTCTTGTAGTATTAAATTGATTAACTTCTGCTTCAGCTATAAAGTTTCCTGAATATACGAAATTAAAGCCATAAACATTTCCGTAATCATCTGTAGCCTTTTTATCTACTAATGCTATAAAAGGATTATGTTGATGACTTGATTCTCCTCTTTTACTGCATATTCCTTGTTTTCCATAGCCTATTGCTTTTCTTTCTATATGCCTTTCTCTAGCCCATGCGCCATTTAAAGTTATCATATCATAATCTACTCCATCAAGAGTTACAGAAGTAGATAGAACTTTATCCAAGAAAATTCTATCTTCACTTAAATTTTTAACTTTTACAGATCTAGTAATTACATCTAATTTCTCAAAAACAGAATAAAGTAATTTAACTTCTATATTTAAAACTTTATCTATGCAAGTAATTTCAAGGCTAGTACACTCATTCTCATGTCCAAAAGTACTAGGAAGGTTTTTTAGTTCTTTCTTTCCCTTATATATCTTATAGGATTCATATTGAAGCTTAATATATGAATGTCCATCTTTATCTAACACCTTTATTGCAGATTCCCTAAAATCACCTATTCCATCACTTGGATATTCGAAGGGAAAACTATCATAAAAAACAACTCTATCCCTATTATTTTTTGATGGGACAAAAGGTGACTCTTCTGTTCTCATTAAATAATTTAAATCTTCGTCTAATAATTTTTTACCAAAATATACGTGTCCTAGAAAATCCTCATCATCTACTATTGATATAACATATGATGTATTTTTAGAATCTAATTTAAAGCTTCTATTATTCTCAATGTATTTAATTCCCATTTTATACCTCCAACTCTAATTTATCCTTTAATTATACAATTATAAAAAATAAAATTTAAAGGTTTTCATAAATTTCTTATTTATTTAGTTAATTTTACATATATAATGATTATTTCTTATAAAAAAGCACAGTATTAACTAGAATACTGTGCATGAAATTACTAATATTTATTTTAATTCTTTATGCTTTTTTATTACTTGTATTGATATACAGCTTGGACCACCTTGAGTAATAAAAACTGGTCCTAATTCTCTTATTTCTATGTCAGCATCTTTTATAGCATTAGAAATTATCTCTTTACCTTCTATTGCTAACTCTAAATCCTCTGCATGTGATATATAAATCTTATAATTAGAATCTATATTATTTTCAATTAAATTTCCCACTATTTTTTTTATTGCCTTTTTATATGAACGTGTAGCAGAAAATTTAACAAGAGATTTTGAATCATCAGCAAGAGTCATAATAGGAACTAAGCTTATCATACTTCCTATCTTTCCTACTATTGAAGATATTCTTCCACCTCTTACTAAGAAATCAAAATCACGAGGTATTAAAAATGATTTTGATGTTTCAATTAATTCATTAATCTCGTTAATTATGCTTTCTTTATTATATCCTTTATCTACAAGTTTCACAGCTACATCTACTAGATATCTTTCAGGTCCACATAAAGTTTTAGAGTTAATTACTTCTATTCTGTCTGGATTAATTGCCATTTCTTTAGCCATACAAGCTGAGTTATATGTTCCAGATAATCCATCAGCCATAGAAATATTAATTATTTCATCCTCTGGGTATTTATTATATAAGTCTACAACATATCCTATAGGAGGTTGTGAAGATTTAGGAATATGTCCCTCTTTAATTAATTTTACAAATTCTTTTGAATTAATTTCTTCATACTCCATATAAGTTTTATTATTAATAGTAACAACTAAAGGTGCAATATCTACATTATTTGCTTGTCCTTCTCTAATTGAATAAAGTGTGGAAGAGTCTGATAAAATTCTAATCATCTTTTGTCTCCAATTTCATAATAATCTATAAAAAATATACTTTTTACATTTTCAGATTATCACGTGCAAATATTAGTGTCAACAATATTTTGTAAACATTTAATTTAAATTGTATTATTAAGTCGATTTAAGTAATATAAACCTTTGTTCCTTCTGGTATATTATCATAAATCCACTTTGCATTTACTCTTTGTAATCTTATGCAACCATCGGATAAAGACATTCCTAGCCTTCCATCTCTTATACTGCCATCTAAATTATATAAGATAGAATGAAATAAATAATTACCCTTAAATTGCGTGTAATACCAACACTTGTATCCTTTTTCTACGCCAAAGTATAGTCCTTTAATTCCCACTGTAAAAGTTCCCTTTGGAGTTGGAGTTGATTTTTTTCCTATGGTGCATAGATAGCTATGAATAAGTCTCCAATTATTTTTTGATCCAGTAAAAATATTAACCTTAAAATTGTTTAAATCAACCCAAATGAAATACTTAGTATTACTTGTAAATCCACTTTTATTTACAAATTTAGTTGTGTTTTCAGTGTATCCTCCTTCCCCTCTAAATAGCACCTTAAATTTATTAATAATTTTCATATGGTCTCCTTAATAAAATCAATTATAAAATTATATTATGCTCACACACTGAAAATTTCTAAAGAATAATTTATAATTGCTTATTTAATCTATTTTAATTTAATCTATTTTAATTTAAGCAATTGTAATTTCCACAATTTGCTTTTTATGTGTATTTAATATACAATATATTAATATACAATATATTAATATAACAAAATATATTAATATAAAGGAGGATGATGCATATGTGGGGCTTTTAAATTAAGCTCTATAGACTTTATTATCACACTTATCTTAACTTTATAGAGCTTAATCATTAATAATAAAGTTATTTAAGGAGGTATATTAAAATGTCAAACTTAGCCTTTAAGGTATATGAAAGAAATGTAAAAGAAAACAAAAATAGATTAAGAAACGCTGGTGAAATACCTGGAATTATATATGGTGAATATCTTAATAGGAATATTCCAATAAAAATCTCTGATTCAGAACTTGCAAGAATGTTTAAAGAAAACAATAGTGGATCTATAATAGAGCTTTCACTTCCAAGCAAAAAAATTAATTGTGTTGTTAAGGAAATTCAGAAAAATGAAAAACATGAGGTTCTTCATGTAGATTTTCAATATGTAAAACCTAATGAAATAATTAAAATGAGGATTCCAATTAAATTTATTGGACAAGATGTTTTAGAAGGAAAACGTCTTACTTTAGAAACATATTCTTTATATATTGATTTGCAAGGAGATGTAGAAAAAATCCCAGAATTTATTGAATTAGCTGCTTCAGATTTACAATTAGACGATAAGATTTTCATTAAAGATATGGATATTCCAGAAGATATAACCATATCAAATGATCCAGAGACTTTATTAGCTGTAGTAAGTAGTCAATATTTTGCTTAAATTATTTATATAAATTTAAAAGGATGATTCTAAAATAGAATCATCCTTTTTGTAATTAAACGGGTTTACTACATACTGCACTACGTAGTATTGGCAAAATATACTTTAATTTAAAGAAGATATATTTGTTATACTAGAAAAAGCTATCTTGAATAGAATTCCACTATTAGATTTTCATTTATTTGTATAGGTAATTCTTCTCTTAATGGATATCTTACGTATAGAGCCTTAAATTCATCTAAATTAGACTGAATATATGGTAAAGCATTTGTGTGGTTAGTTATATTTTCAGTATAATTAACTGATTTTCTAGATGATTCTTTTAAAGAAATTTCTGAACCTGGTTCTACTTTATAAGATGGAATATCTACTTTCTTTCCATTTACTAAAATATGACCATGGTTAACCATTTGTCTTGCTGCTCTTATTGAGTTTGCAAACCCCATTCTATAAACTAGATTATCTAATCTTGATTCTAATCTAATTAATAATGCTTCACCTGTTTTTCCTTCTTTAACTTTAAAAGCATCCTCAACATATTTTCTAAATTGTTTTTCTAGAACTCCATAATAAGCTCTTAATCTTTGTTTTTCTAAAAGTCTTATTCCATATTCAGATAATTTTTTATCTGCTCTACTTGTTCCCTTTTTAGCTCTGTCCATAGCCTTAGGGTGTCCCGAAACATTTAATCCAAGTCTTCTACATTCCTTGAATCTTGGACTTATTTTTCTAGCCATTTGTTTCCTCCTCATTTAAATTAAATTATGTTATTATAATATCACAACTTTAATTTAATTGAAAATGATTATCATTATTATGTATTCCCATTTAACTAAACTATATTTTATATTCTTAATTTTTCTAATTAATTTATAGTATTTCTACAATTTTTATTTTATATATATGAAAAAAGAGCTTAAACTTTAATTTAAACTCTTTTAATTAAATGTAATTACACTATCTTATAGTTCCTCTCCATTGCTAGAGATAACTTTCTTGTACCAATAGAAACTCTTTTTCTTGCTTCTTTTTAAAGTTCCCTTACCTTCATTATCTTTATCAACATATATAAAGCCATAACGTTTTTTCATTTCCCCAGTTGAAGCTGACACTATATCTATACATCCCCATGGTGTATATCCAATTAAATCAACTCCATCTTTAATAACTTCTTTCATTGCTTTAATATGTTCACTTAGATATTCAATTCTATAATCATCATTTATAGAACCATCCTCTTCAACTTTATCAACTGCACCTAATCCATTTTCAACAATAAATAATGGTTTTTGATATCTATCATATAATGAATTACAAGTTATTCTAAGTCCTATTGGATCTATTTGCCATCCCCATTCTGAAATTTTTAAATTCGGATTTCTAACTGTTTTAAATACATTTCCTGCAGTTTGTCCTTTTAATACTTCTGGATCAGAACTTGCACATCTACTTGAATAATAACTAAATCCAATAAAATCTACAGTATTAGTCTTTAGTATTTCTTCATCATTTTCTTCAAACTTTATTTCTATTCCCTTTTCTCTTAAAAATCTTTTTGCATATCCAGGATATTCTCCTCTTGATTGTACATCAATAAAGAATAAATTTTCCCTATCCTTTTCTTTTGCAAGTAGTACGTCTTGTGGATTACATGAGTATGGATAGAATTCTCCAGCAGCAAGCATACATCCTACCATTGAACCTGGAATTATTTCATGAGCCATTTTTGTTGCTAAAGCACTTGCTATAAGTTCATGATGTGCAGATTGATATTTTACTTGAAGTTCATTATCTCCCTCTTCAAATCTTACCCCTGCTCCCATAAATGGTAAATGTAATATCATATTTATTTCATTAAATGTCATCCAATATTTAACTTTATCCTTATATCTCTTAAATATTGCTTCACAATAATTTAAATAAAAATCTATGAACTTTCTGTTTTTCCATCCACCATATTTTTCAATAATGCCTATAGGAGTATCAAAATGACAAATAGTAACTACTGGTTCTATTCCATACTTTAGCATTTCATCAAACATTGAATCATAAAATTTTAATCCTTCTTCATTTGGAGTTTTCTCATCTCCATTTGGAAAAATTCTTGACCAAGCTATAGATATTCTTAAACACTTAAATCCCATTTCAGCAAATAATGCTATATCTTCTTTATATCTATGATAAAAGTCTATAGCTTCATGAGAAGGATAATACTCATTTTCTAAAGGTCTTAAAATATCTATCTTTCCTTCCATAACTTTACGTCTATTCTCTCCTGCTGGGCAAAGATCTACTGTAGTTAGACCTCTACCACCTTCCTTATAACCACCTTCACATTGATTGGCAGCTAAAGCACCACCCCACAAGAAATTTTCTGGGAACTTATTAAAATCTTTAATCATTTTTTACCTCCATATTTTCAGGTTCTTTAGTAAAATTTATAATTTCATTGTAAATTATGGGGCTGTCGCAACAGCTCCTAAATTAAAAATGTAGAATGTAAAATGTAGAATTATTGATGTAATTCCAAAGGAATTACTAAAAAGATATATATTTTAGAAACTCCTAAGGGAGTTTCTTCTTTAATTTT
>JAEXLD010000031.1 GCA_023445445.1 Bacillota bacterium | reverse complement strand
GAGTTCATATAGTTTCTGGAACTCCAGGTAGAGTAATAGATCATATACAAAGAGGTAATTTAGATACAAGTAAAATAGAATATGTAATTATTGATGAAGCTGATAAAATGCTTAATATGGGCTTTGTGGATCAGATAGCAGAGATATTAAATAAGCTACCTAAAAATAAGAATACTGCACTTTTTTCAGCAACTATTCCAAGTGAAATAGAAGGATTATACTCAAAGTATATGAGAAATCCAAAGGTTTTAGAGGTTAAATCTAAGGTATTTAACAGAGAAAAGATAAGTGAAAAATTTATTATTTCTAGCAGAGAAGAAAAATTTAATACTTTATTAAAGTTACTTTATACTTATTCAGATGAAAGCTCAATAATATTCTGTAACACTAAAGATTCTGTAAAAAGTTTAAGTTCTTTATTAAGAAAAGAAAAAATAAAAGTTGATGAATTACATGGTGATATGGACCAAAAATTAAGATTAAAGGTTATGGAAAACTTTAAAAATAAAGAGTTTAAAGTTTTGGTAGCAACTGATATTGCTGCAAGAGGAATTCATATAAGTCATATAACTAATGTATTTAATTATGAAGTTCCTATGGAAAAGGAAAGCTATGTACATAGAATAGGCAGAAGTGGTAGAGGGGAAAAGCATGGGTTAGCTATAACTTTAACCTCTATGGGGGAAAAAAGGTTTTTAGATGATATTGAAGAATATATAGGATATAAAATAGAAGAAATAAAAATACCAGCCTATGAAGAAGTAATTTCAGGAAGAAATAATTTCTTTGAAAATCAAAAAAATAACTATGGAAATAGTGTAGTTAAGAAAAAATCAGTACATAGTGAAGTTACGAAAATTTACGTAGGTGCAGGTAAAAAGAAAAAAGTAAGAAATATTGATATACTAGGGGCTTTAAGTAATTTAGAGGGATTAACAGGTGAAGATATTGGAATTATTGATGTTCAAGATGGTTTTTCATTTGTTGATATTCTAAATGGTAAAGGAAATGCCTTATTAAAGAAATATAAGGAAATAAAGGTAAAAGGTAAAATTGCAAAAGTAAGTAAAGCAAAAAAATAAAACTAATATACTCTCTTTATAGTTAAACATTAGCGTTATGAAGTTAACTATAAAGGGAGTATTTTATTTTGGAAATTATAATATTAATAGGTCAAAATATGGGAACAATATAAAAGGTTTGATAAATATTGTATATATTTGTATAATTATAGTAAGAAATACATTTTTAGTTTACGCAATACTGGAAGTTATAATAATAATATTCCTAAATAAAAATTTATTTAAATTTTAATAAAATAGATACTTATGTCTAATAATAAAAAGGGGAAGTGATTTATATGAAGATAATAAAAAATGATGGAAGATTAGAAGAGTTTGATATTAATAAGATTAAAACCAGTGTAGAAAATGCAGCAAGAGATGCTGGTGCTTTATTAAATGCATCTGATTTAAGAATATTAGCATCTGATGTTGAAAAAATACTTCTAAATATTAGAAAAGATTCTCTAACTACATCAAGTTATGAAGTAACTGGTGCAATTATTAAAGTTTTGAAGAAGGATGAATTTTATAATACATTAAAAGCCTATGTTGAATTTGATAAATAGACATAATAAATACATTTATATAAAAAATTATGCTATAATCTAAGTAAGTTTTTTATATATGGAGGATTATAATGTACAAATTAGTAGCTATTGATATGGATGGTACCTTACTTAAAGAGGATAAAACTATCTCAGAAAGAACTAAAAATGCTATCCAATCAGCAAGAGATAAAGGCGTAACAGTAGTTTTAGCAACAGGAAGACCAATAGAAGGTGTTTCAAGATATTTAGAAGAATTAAATATGTATTCAGATAATGATTATGTTTTAAGCTATAATGGAGCTTTAATTCAAAAAACTAGAAGTAAAGAATCTGTAGCAAAGATAGCATTAACTGGAGCAGATTTACATTATTTAAGAAAATTAAGTAATGAACTAGGTGTAAACATACATGCTTTTTCAGAAGAAATGGGATTAATAACTCCTAAAACTAGCAAGTATACTGAAGTAGAAGCTGAAATCAATAATATAGAAATTAATGAAATGAATATAGATAATATTTCAGATGATGAAGTTATGATAAAAATTATGATGATAGATGAACCGGAAATTTTAGAAAAGGCTGTTGAAAATTTACCTAAAGAAGTATATGAAAAATATACAGTAGTTAGAAGCACACCTTTCTTCTTAGAATTTTTAAATAAAGATGTAAATAAAGGCGTTGGAGTTGAAATGTTAGCTAAGCACTTAGGTCTAAATAAAGATAACGTTATGACCTTAGGTGATGCAGGTAATGACCTTCATATGATTGAATATGCAGGATTAGGTATAGCAATGGAAAATGCTTTTGATGAAGTAAAGGAAGCAGCAGATTATATAACTGATAGTAATAATAATGATGGAGTTGCTAAGGCAATAGAAAAATTTATACTTCAGTAATAAGAAATAATATGTACATAGGTTATAGGAGAGAAATATATATTTCTAGTTTCACTTTAATATGGTGATAGTTAGTTTTATATATTTCTCTCTTTTTTCATATGATTTTTTGGAATTAAGTTGTTTCTTTAAGTATTTTTATATCACGATTGTCAAAACATAGTCATATAACTATAAATATAGGCAACGAAGAAGGAAGGATAAATATGTGTGGAATAACAGGGTTTATTAATTTCAAAAAAAATATAAAAGAAGAAAATAAAATACTAAAAGATATGACAGATACATTAATAAATAGAGGCCCTAATGCACAAGGTATGTATATTTCTAATAATGTTATGCTTGGACATAGAAGGCTTATAGTAGTTGACCCAGAAGGTGGAGGTCAACCTATGAAAAAGTCTATTGATGGAAAGGAATATGTGCTTGTTTATAATGGAGAGCTATATAATACTGAAGATTTAAGAAAAGAATTAATAGAAGATGGATATAAATTTGAAGGATACTCTGATACTGAAGTATTACTTTTATCATATATAAATTGGGGTATAGATGCCATTTCAAAGTTTAATGGTATATTTGCCTTTGCCATTTATGATGAAAAAAATAAAAGAATAGTTTTAGCAAGAGATGCTATGGGTGTAAAACCATTATTTTATAGCATTAAAAATAATACTTTTATTTTTGGATCAGAAGTAAAAAGCTTATTTAAGCATCCTTATGTAGAACCAGTTGTAGATAAAGATGGATTAACAGAATTATTTGCATTAGGACCAGCTGTTATACCTGGAACAACTGTATATAAGGATATTAGTGAAGTTAAGCCTGGAGAATATTTAATAGTAGATGAATTTGGATTAAAGAAGGGTGTGTATTGGGAACTTAAAGCAGAGGAATTTAATGAAAATGAAGAAGAAGCTGTTGAGCATGTAAGAGAACTACTTACTGATGCTATAAAAAGACAACTAGTAGGTGATGTACCTCTTTGTACATTCTTATCTGGAGGTTTAGATTCTTCAGCAATTTCTGCAATAGCAGCAGAAGAGTATAGAAAGAATAATAAGATATTAACTACTTACTCTATAGATTATGAAGATAATGATAAGTTCTTTAAATCATCACTATTTCAACCAACTTCAGATCAATATTATGCAGAATTAATGGCAAAATATATAGGTAGTAATCATAGAACTGTAGTATTGAACCATACAGACTTAGTGAATGCCTTAGATGATGCTTTAGTTGGTAGAGATTTACCAGGTATGGCTGATGTAGATTCATCTCTATATTTATTCTGTAAAGAAGTAAAGAAGGATTTTGTAATTGCTTTATCAGGGGAATGTGCAGATGAATTATTTGGAGGATATCCATGGTTTACTAATGAAGAAATGATTAATGCAAAGACTTTCCCATGGTCAAGGTTTATAGGAGAAAGAAAAGCTATTTTAAGTCCAGAATTAAAGAGTTTAAAAATAGAAGAAGTAGCACAAAGTGCTTACAGGGACACTTTAAAAGAGGTTCCTCATTTAGATGGAGAAAGTAAATTAGAATATAGAATGAGAGAATTATTTTACTTAAATTTAAGATGGTTTATGGTAAATTTATTAAATAGAAAAGACAGAATGAGTATGGCAAATAGTTTAGAAGTAAGAGTTCCATTTGCAGATTATAAAATAGTAGAATATGCATTTAATATTCCATCAAATATAAAACTACTTAAGGGAAGAGAAAAGGGATTATTAAGAAAAGCCTTAGAGGGAGTTTTACCAGAAGACATCATTTACAGAAAGAAGAGCCCATATCCTAAGACTCATAATCCAGTTTATACTGATTTAGTTTGTAATATAATGGGGGATATATTAAAGGACAAATCTTCTCCAATTTTAAATATTATAGATAGAGATAAGGTTAAAGAAATAGTGGATACTAGAGGTGAATCTTATAAAACACCTTGGTTTGGCCAATTAATGACTGGACCCCAAATGATAGCTTATTTAATTCAAATAAATAATTGGTTAAAAAAATATAATGTTAAGTTGGTATAAAACTTTAATAAGAGGCTGTTTTTACAGTCTCTTTTTTTAATGTTCGTTGTTTAGTTACATTTTATTGTATATAATATAGAAAAATAAGGAATAAATGAGGTGAGAATATATGAAAGCTTTTATTTTATCTAATGGAGATATTATTTGTAATGAAGACCATGATGAAAACTTATCAGATGTAGTTGGATATATATGTGAAGTAAATAATAAAAAGAGGTTTAATGAAAATGAAATTGTAAACGTCCATAAAGAAGTAGTAATTGAAAGTAAAAACAAGATTTCGATAAAAATACCAATTTTAAATAAAAAAGAAAAATTATTTGTTGAGAGTACAATAGAAAAAGATAAATTTACATTAAATTATTACAATGAGGGTTTTATAGATTTTTTAAAAGAAAAAATGTCTTTAAATAATAAAGTAGATAAGTATATGATTTGCTTATTTTTATTTCAATATTTGTCCTATTCCTATAATGAAGAATTATTGAAAATAGAACAAAAAGTGGACAAGTTATTTCAAAGGGCAGTTAATTATGGAGAAACTAATAATAAAGAAATATTAAATGTAAAAAAATCAGTATCTTTAATAAAAAGATTTATTACTAGTTATAAATTTATTATAACTTATTTAGATGATGAATTTAGCAGTTTAGATTTATTTGATAAAGTCTTATTAGTTTTAGATAATACATTAGGATTAGTAGAGAATATTGAATCATCTATCTTTTCATGCTTAGATATTTTTAACTCTGAACTTTCAAACAAAATGAATAGAACTATGCAATTACTTACTGTAATTACTGTTTTACCATTACCTTTAAATATAATATCAGGGATTTTTGGAATGAACTTTTTAACTATGCCTTTAGTAGGAAGTAAAAATGGATTTGAGATATCTATGATTGCTACTTTAATAATAATAGTTATACAAGTTATTTATTTTAAAAAAAAGAAGTACTTGTAAAGGTAAAAGTTAATAGTTAATAGTTAATAGTTAATGAAAAAATCCTTAGGGATTTTTAAATGGAAAGTGCTGTACATAAATGAAATATAAATTTAACTAAGTGAAAGGATATAAATATTATATGAGGGGCACTTGAAGTTTACGAGATTGCCTCTAATATGATATTTATATCCTTTGTTATTATTTTTAGTAAATTATATAAGATTACATAAGGTATCTTATACCTAGTACTTCATTATCTTTAATATATACTCTAGGAGCTCTTCTGCCTATCAAACAAAGAACTTCATAGCTAATTGTATTTAATATATTTGCCATATCTTCAGCATCAAATTTTACTTCACCATCACTACCTAGAAGTATAACTTCATCTCCTGATTTTACATCTTCTATATGGGTAACGTCTACCATAAATTGATCCATGCAGACATTTCCTACAATAGGAGCTAACTTTCCTTTTATTATTACACTTCCCTTATTAGAAAGTCCTCTAGAGTATCCGTCAGCATATCCAACAGGTAAGGTTGCAATTAATGTTTTTTTCTTTGTTTTATAAGTTTTACCATATCCTATATATTCATTTTCATCTACTTCTTTAATATGAACTATCCTAGTTTTCCAAGTTAACACTGGCTTTATATTAATATCATTCTTATTAACTTCATCAGAAGGATAATAACCATATTGTATTATTCCAGGTCTAACATAATCATAATGACTTTCAGGAATATCAATTATTGCAGCACTATTAGAAAGATTCTTTTTACTAATATTAACTCCCTTTTCCTTTAGTTTATTTATTATAGAATTATATATTCCCATTTGGTTATTAGAATAACTTTTATCAATAGAGTCAGCTGTAGAAAAATGAGAGAAAATACTATCTATCTTTAAGTTACTTAATTTAGAAATACTAACTATATCCTCTATGTCTTTTGAAGTATTTCTAAAACCTATTCTACCCATTCCAGAATCTAAAGCTATATGAATTTTCATTATCTTATTTTTTTTAATTGCACTTTCATTAAGATTTTTAGCAAAGTGAAGTGTTGAAACAGTAGGCTCAACATCATAATCAATTAAATTATCAATAGCAAAATCTTCACTTATTCCAAGAAGCATAATTGGAGCATTAATATTATTTTCTCTAAGCTCTATTGCTTCAACAATATTAGCAACTGCAAGTTTTTCTACATTGCAATTTAATAAAGCTTTAGAGACTTCAATAGCCCCATGTCCATAAGCATTGGCCTTTACAACTCCTATTATTTTACTATTATTAGATTTTTTCTTTATTTCCTCTATATTATTAATTAAATTATTTAAATCAATTTCTGTCCAAATTGGATGTAACAAATTCATAATAAAGCTCCTTACTATAATTGACATATTATTAATACCACTGATAATATTATATACATAAACTGAATCTTTGATAAGTACCAGTTTTGATAAATTTAATGAGGTCAGATAGGAGATAAAATGGATAGTTTAACTATAAACTTAAATAATGATAGCGATATTCCTTTATATATACAATTGTATGATTTTATAAAGCATGAAATACAGAGTGGAAATATGACATCTAATAGTAAACTACCTTCAAAAAGAAAATTATCTAAGTATCTAGAAATTAGCCAAAATACAGTTGAATCAGCCTATGAGCAGTTAATAACAGAGGGGTATATAGTATCTCTACCTAGAAAGGGATATTATATTACAGAACTTCAAGAAGTTATAAATACTAAAAGGAAAAATGAATATAGCAATGAAAAAGTAAATAGAAAAAAACCTTATAAATATGAGTTTTACTCTAGTAGAGTTGATCTTGAGGGTTTTCCATATGCAGTATGGAGAAGAATATACAAGGAAGTATTAACAGAAGAAAATAAGGAATTATTACAAATAGGACATTCTCAAGGAGATAGAAATTTAAGGGAAGCTATTAACAATTACTTAAGATTTTCTAGAGGAGTTAATTCAAAGGTAGATAATATAGTAATAGGAGCAGGAAGTGAATATTTAATTCAAATAATTATAAATATACTAGGAAGAAATAAATTATTTGCAGTGGAGGAACCTGGTTATTACAAAATTAAGAAGATACTAAAAATAAATGGAGTTAATCCAATTGCAATACCTATAGATAATCAAGGAGTTAATGTAGATAGATTAAGGGAAAGCAATTCAGAAGTAATACATATTACTCCATCTCACCAATTTCCTACAGGAATAATTATGCCTATTAATAGAAGAATACAGATATTAAATTGGGCTAATGAAAATAAAGAAAGATATATAATAGAAGATGATTATGATAGTGAATTTAGATTTGAAGGGAAACCAATACCAGCATTACAGAGTTTAGATGATAAAGGAAAAGTGATATATTTAGGTACATTTTCAAAGTGTTTTTCACCTTCTGAAAGAATAGCATATATGGTTTTACCAGATGAACTTATGAAAATATATAAGAAAGATTTTAGTTTTCTAGCTTGCACAGTATCTAGAAGTACTCAACAAGCTTTAGTGAGATTTATAGAGGAAGGTTACTTTGAAAGACATTTAAATAAGATGAGAAATATATATAGAAAAAAGAGGGAGTATTTAGTTTCGCTAATAAAGACATATCTTAACAATACAGAAATTATAGGAACTAATTCTGGGTTACACTTATTATTAAAGGTCAATAATGGGATGAATGAGAAAGAACTTATTAAAACTGCAGAGGAAAAGGGTGTAATGGTATTAGGATTATCAAAATCATACTTAAAGGATATTGAAGAAAGTAAAACAGTATTTTTAGGCTATGCTAATTTAAAATACAACGAAATAGAAGAAGCAATTAAATTATTAAAGGAAGCATGGAATTTATAATAAATTTTTGGAGAAAATATAGGTATTAAAAATCTAAGGAGAAAGATTATGGCCTATATTAATTTTAAAGAAGAAATTTCTGCAGCAAAAACTCAATTAAAAAAAAGAATTGATAATAATGTAAGAGTATTTGAAAAATTATCAAGTAGTAAAGATGTATATAGTGAGTATAATCCAAATGATAGATACAGCTTTAAGGAGCATAATAACTTAGTTATAGGTGGAGGACATCCTAAAAAAGAAGATGAATTTCAAGAGATTAAGGATACTGATATAGTTTGTGCTAAATTTATAAAATGTAGATTTTCTAATATAAAGTTTACAAGTTGCAAATTTATTGGCTGTTATTTTGAAGAATGTGAACTAATGGGTGGAGGAGTAGTTTTTCAAGATTGCATTTTTGTTAAGACGGATAAGGATGATAAACCCAATTTGAATAAGGAAGATAATTTTTCATGTGAATTTAATCATTGTAATATATATGCAAAGTTTATTAATTGCACTTTAGAATTTATTATTTTTAATAAGTGTATTTTAAAAAATACTAATTTTGAATTAAGTGATATGAGTAATGGAATTATATATGATTCAACATTAGAAATGATAATTATTTCTGACACCAATCTTTCAGGTACAAAATTCATAGGTACCTATATTGAAGACCTAGAGTTTAGAGATAAATATAAAACAAAACTAGATGAGAAAACCTTTATAGATAAGATAAAATTTAGAAAAAGAAATAGAGATGAGTATGAAGGAATATATACTGTATATGAAAATATAGCAGATAAATTCAAGGATAATAATTTGCAAAACAATTTTGGAGAATATTACTTCCTATGTAGAAAAACGCAAAGAAAAGTATTAAAACCAATGCCAAGAATTTTATCAACCCTTGGACTTGTAAGTTGTGGATATGGAGAAAGGCCAATGTATGCAGTTTATTTCTCATTATTCATAATATTATTATTTTCAATATTATATCTTATCTTTGGAATAAAGGTAAATAATGAAATAATAACTTATGATACTATAAATAAATATCATGGAATAAGGCAAATGCTAACAGACTATAATGAGTCCTTAAATTTAAGTGTTGGTATGTTTGCAGGGGTTGGTCTTAATGAAGCACAACCATCTCCTAGATCTTATATGCTAAGTAATATAGAAATGTTAATTGGTGTATTAATGATGGGAATTGGAGTAGGAGCACTGGTGAAGAAAATAGTTAGATAGAATTAGAAATGAAAATATTAAATAATTGAACGCCTTTAAAGTTTAAGGTGTTCTTTTATTTTTCATCAATAATATAATTTATAAAATAGGAGTAATAAGGACTGACTTAACAAATTAAGACAAAAGGTATAGTATTATAATAAAGGAAAACTTATGAAATGAGGTGTATGTAACATGAAAATGTTCATTAAATTTAAAAATTATTATACAGTTGAGGAAAGGAGGGTAAATAAAGATGATTAAAGAGGTTATTTTTCAATTAGTTGATAAAAAAGAATTTTTTGTGAATCTTTTGCTTGAACATTTAGAGATATCTATTATTTCAATAATTATTGCAACAATTTTAGGATTAATATTAGGTATTTTAATTAGTGAGTATGAAAAAAGTTCAAAGTTTGTGCTTGGAGTTATTAATTTCATTTATACAATTCCATCAATATCATTACTAGGATTTCTAATTCCATTTTCAGGTATAGGTAACACAACGGCAGTTATAGCCTTAAGTGTATATGCTTTATTACCAATGGTACGTAATACATATACTGGAATAACTAATATAGATAAAAGAGTATTAGAAGCAGCTGAAGGAATGGGAAGCACTAATCTGCAAGTATTATATAAAATTAAAATTCCATTAGCAATGCCTGTTATAATGTCAGGATTACGTAGTATGGCTACAATGACTATTGCCTTAGCTGGTATTTCTTCATTTATAGGAGCAGGGGGACTTGGGGTTGCCATATATAGAGGTATAACTACAAATAACACAGCATTGACTATAGCAGGAAGCTTACTTATAGCTCTATTGGCAATAGTAGTAGATTTAACTTTAAGTATAATTAGTAAGCTTTCTAAGAAAAATGTTAGAAAAAACAAAGGGCTAAAAGTAGTAGTAATAGGAATATTAATTGTATTTATTACTTTTTTATTTGGTAAAGTATTTTATAGTGGGAAAGATACAAAAGTAATAAATATAGCAACTAAGCCTATGACTGAACAATACATTTTAGGATCAATTTTGAAACAAGTAATAGAAGATAAAACTGACTTAAGTGTGAATATAGTCCAAGGTGTAGGAGGAGGAACATCCAATATTATGCCTGGAATGGAAAGTAAAGAATTTGATATGTATCCAGAGTATACTTCAACTGGATGGAATATGGTGCTAAAACATGAAGGCGTCTATAATGAATCAATGTATGAAGAATTAAAGAAAGAGTATTTAGAAAAGTATAATTTTACTTGGACTGGACATTTTGGATTTAATGATTCTTATGGATTAGCAGTTAAAAGAGAAATAGCTGAAAAGTATAATTTAAAAACCTATTCTGATTTAGCAAAAGTATCTAATAATCTTACCTTTGGAGCTGAATATGATTTTTATGAAAGACCAGATGGATATGATAGCTTTGCTAAGACATATGGATTTAATTTTAAGAAAACAGTTGATTTAGATATAGGATTAAAATATTCAGCAATAAATGAAGGGAAAGTTGATGTAATTAATATTTTTACAACAGATGGACAACTTTCTGTATCAGATGTGGTGGTTCTGGAAGACGATAAGCAGTTCTTCTCTTCTGCAATGGCTGTAATGGTAGTAAGAACAGAAGTGTTAGATACTTATCCAGAATTAAATAATGTATTAAGTACTTTAGATGGAATATTGGATGATAAAACCATGGCTAATCTTAATTATCAAGTTGAAACAGAAGGAAAATCTCCAGAGGATGTGGCTAAAGAATTTATTTTGGACAAAGGGATTATAGAGTAGGAGGTTCTAAAATGGAAGAGATAATAAGATTTGAAAATATAAAGAAAAGTTATGGAGAAAAAACAATAATAGAAGATTTTAATCTATCTATTAATAAGGGTGAGTTTCTAACTATAATTGGTAGTTCTGGATGTGGAAAAACCACTATATTAAAAATGATTAATGGATTAATAAAACCTGAAGAAGGAAAGATTTTTATTAAGAATAAAAATATAGAAGAGGAAGACATAATTAATCTTCGTAGAAATATAGGTTATTCTATTCAAGGAAGTGTATTATTTCCTCATATGACAGTAGAAGAAAACATTGCCTATGTTCCTAATTTATTAAATAAAAAAGATAGGGACAAGACTAAGAAGGCAGTTAGAAAATGGATGGATATAGTAGGATTAGATGAAGATATGCTGGAAAGGTATCCAGATGAGCTTTCAGGTGGACAACAACAAAGAGTTGGCATAGCTAGAGCATTAGCTGCATCACCAGATATTCTTTTAATGGATGAACCTTTTGGAGCAATAGATGAAATTACAAGAGGGCAACTACAAGATGAAATTAGAAATATTCATGATAAAACTGGAATTACTATAGTATTTGTTACTCATAATATTTCAGAAGCAATTAATTTAGGAACTAAGGTTCTTGTAATGGATAGTGGTAAGATAGAGCAATATTCAGAACCAAAGGAAATATTAAATAATCCTGCAACTGATTTTGTAAAAGCCTTAGTATCTAGAGAGAAAAAAATATATAATCTTTCTGAAGGAAAATAATTTGTAAATGTAATAATATAAATAAAGCCGTGGAATTTTTATAGTTCTATGGCTTTTGCTTTGGAAAACCTATTTTAATTAATAAAAAAATATCGTTTAACAATAAAAATATCTTGAAAAATATTATTAGGGATGCTAATATATATTTAAAGGTGGAGGTATTATATGGAAATGAACAATGAGAAAAAGTTATCTAGTGTATTATCAATTATTCTTAATATTGCAGTTGTTTTTGGTATTATCCTTACAGGAATACTTTTTTACAATACTTTTATAAATAATGGAATAGAAAATGTAATAATTGACAAAGGACTAATAATATTATTACTAGTTGTAGGAATAAGTAGTTTATTCTATATAGTTATTATGCTAAAAGGAATAATTAGAACATTAATTAAAGGGGATCCATTTGTTAGGTCTAATGCAATAGCTTTTAAAAAAATATCAGTATCATGTTTAATAATATCAATATGTTATTTAATAAATTTATTTATAAATTCTAATTTTAAAGATTTTAAATTTATTTATGTAGATAATATGGGAATACATACTGATATGGAGGTGTTTATATTTTTATTTGCAGCAGCCTTTATTTATATTCTAGCAAAGGTATTTGACAAAGCTGTATCTTTTAAAGAAGAAAATGATTTAACTATATGATAAGGAGAATAACATGGGAATAGTAGTAAATTTAGATGTTATGATGGCGAAGAGAAAGATTTCTTTAAATGAGTTAGCAGAAAGAGTTGGTATTACCAATGCAAATCTTTCTATATTAAAAAATAATAAGGCAAAGGCAATAAGATTTTCAACTTTAGAAGCTATTTGTAGAGAGCTTAATTGTCAACCAGGAGATATATTGGAATATGTAGATGAATAAATAGAGGAGGGATAATATGGTCAATGTAGTATCATTAGTTTTAATGAAGGAAGAAAAGTTACTTTTATTGAAGAGAAATAGTAATAGACTGCCAATAATAGTAATGCAAGAAAATGAAACTCCAGAAAAGTGTGTTGAGAGATGGACTAAAGATAATGTAGAAGTAGGTTTATCAAAGTTAATAAGACATGATAAAACTTTTAAGCTTAATAATTACAATGTTAGTTTAGTGTTTATAGATGCAACTAATAGTGAAGTTAAACTGATAAGTGAGGATATAGTATTTGAAGATTGTAGGTTAACAAATAACCTTAATAAATTTGAAGAAGAATTATTATCAAATGTAGTTAGAAAGTGTAATTTAATCGATTATAGATCCCTAGCAGTTGAATCATTATCTAAAGTTTATAGAATTAATACTAACTCTTATTTACCTAATAAATTTATGGAATTAGAAAATGGAAGAATGAATAATAAGAAAGCTATAAACCTTATAGCTTTATCATTACTTGTAGGAGGGTTATTTTCAATATCTGTATTTAATTACTTAGGAATTTCAGTTCCAATTATAATTGTTATAATGTGTATTTTATTTACTAATATTGTAGGTGTTAAAAATAAGAGCTTTTTGGGATTCTTTTTTGTTATTTCAAGTATAATTCTTTCTATAACCTATGCTGTATTTACAAATGAATTTTTTAGAGTTTTAAATATAATCGTTGTTCCTATTAGCTTATTTTCAGGATTCCTATTATTAACTTATGATAATATACCATTTAAGCTAGCTACATTTATAACAGCTTTCTTAGAATTAATAGTTGGTAAATCTATAGAAAATACTTCAAAACTTTCAGTTGAAGTAAAAGAGAGATTTGGTAATTCTGATAAGGAAAATAGAAGTAGATATTCAAAAAACATATTAAAAGGAATATTAATTTCTATACCTTTAGTTATAGTTTTATTAATGTTACTTTCAGGAGCAGATGAGGTATTTAGTTATTATTTATCTAATATTTGGGAGTATATTAATATAGAAAATGTTTTTGACTTTATTTTTAGAGTTATAGTAGCAGTAGTTGTGATGTTTTTAGTTTATGGATTAAATTATACATTATCAGCTACTAAGGTTAAAAAAGTTAATAATAAAAGCCTTAAGAGGACTTTTAATGCTACTACAATAATTACAGTTTTAGTTTCAATTATTTTAGTGTATTTAGTGTTTACAAAGATACAAGTTTCTTATTTATATTTAAATAAGGAATTGCCAGCAGGGGTTAGTTTTTCAGAGTATGCAAGAAGTGGTTTCTTCCAATTGGTGTTTTTAGTGGTAATAAATCTTATAATGATAATTTCCATTAAATTAAAAACAATTGTTAATGCATCAAGAGCAAATAATATTTTAAATACTATTTATAGCATAATTACAGTCTTAACTATAAATATGGGGATAGCTGCAATATATAAGATGAATTTATATATTGGAGAGTTTGGATATACAAGACTTAGAGTTTTAGTTCAAGCTTTTACAGTTTTCCTATGTATATCACTTTTCTTTCTTTTACTATTTATATGGAGAGAAAAGAACTTATTTAAACCAATTGCTATAGTGGCTATGGCCATATACTTAGCTTTAAATTATGTGAATATAGATAATTTTATAGCAAAGGAAAATATTAAACTTATAAATCAAAGAGAAGAAATAGATTTATGGTATATCTCAACTTTATCTTTAGATGCAAAGAATGCTATAGATGAAGGTAGAAAGAATGGATTAATCAGTAGTGAGTATTATAATAGTTGGGCTAATAAACGAGTTGCACCTAAACATTGGTATGAGTATAACTATTTTAATAATAAGGTATTAAAATAATTAAAGTAAAATGGAGCAAGAATTTCTTGTTCCATTTTACTTTTTATTACGGTTATTATATTCAATTAGTTCTGGAGTTTTAGACCAATATTTAATACCCCAATTTTCAAAATTCCATTCATCTTTATAGTCATTACATTCATAATCTATATACCAAAGTAATTCATTATTTACAATAAAATTAGTTGGAAAATAATCTATATTAATATTTAATGGGTAGAGTATGTCACACATATTCTTAATTTGCTTAATATAGTTTGGATTAACTTTATCATTTAAAACTAATTCATAGATAGTATATCCATCTATAAATTCTTTTAGAATTCTTTCATTTTCAATATCTATGTCTAACATTTTTGGCATTCTAATACCAGTAGAATATAGTTTATTATAATCATTTAATTCTGTTTCTATCTTATTTCCAAATTCATAATATTCACAGGGTTCATGATGTATTTGTTTTAATACATATTTTCCATTAGCATCAGATACTAGATAGGAATAACCACCTTTTCCTTTTCCTAATAATTTATTTATTTTAAATTCTTTTTCATTGACCTTTATTAATTTATTTATTTCCATAAAGTTCCCCTCCCAATAAAAATTAACATACTATAAATATTTAAAAATTATATGATACCTAACTTTAATTTTAGATTTAGTACTCTTAAAACTGCCTTATCTATAACTTCTTCTTTTATATCTCCATTTTTTACAGCTTCAATTACTGTTGGAATTTGAATATTATAATCTGAAGAAATAATCAAATCATTTCCAGCATTTACAGCAAAAATTGCAGAATTAACTTCTCCGATATATTCTTTAATTGCGCTCATTTGTAAATCATCTGTCATTATTACTCCATTAAAACCTAAATCATTTCTAATAATATCATGAACAGGTTTAGATAAAGAAGCAGGAAGGTTCTCATCAATAGAACTTATAATATTATGAGATACTAAAATGCTATCAGCACCTGCATCTATACCAGATTTAAAAGGAATAAAATCATTATTAATAAAGTTATCATAACTTCTGTTATCAACAGAAATGCCAGAATGGGTATCTAAGTTGCTACCATAGCCAGGAAAATGTTTTAAAGTAGAACCTATCTTATTTTCTTTCATGGTTTCTACTACAGTTTTTACATAAGTAGCTGTTTCTTCAGCATTTTTTCCGAAGGTTCTAGGATAAATATAAGCATTAGGATCAGTTGAAATATCACAAACAGGGGCTAGGTTCATATTAATTCCTATTGATTTTAAAAGAGTAGCCTTTTCTTTGGTATCACTAATAATTAATGGATATCCACCTTCATTATATAAATCCTGTGGTGAATAAAATGGAACAGCTCTAAATTCAGGGTACCAGCTTAACCTATTAACAATACCACCTTCTTCATCTATAGCAATAAAAAGTTTTGTCTTTGAACTTTCTTGATAGTTTAGTAATGTTTCAGCTAGAGATTCTTTAGTTTCGCCTTGTATATTTGCATCAAATAATATAAATCCACCAACTTTATATTTATTAATATCTTCATATGCAGTTGTACTATTACATCTAATTAAAAACATTTGTCCAACTTTTTCTTCTAAGGTCATATTAGACAATAATTCTTTTGCTTTTTTTAATTGTATATCCTCTACAGAAGTGTAACTTGAATTATCATTATCGATAATTGTAGCATTATTATTTTCTCCATCTGGATTTTTAGTATTATTCTTAAAGCTTAAGTATCTATAACTTATAATAAAGGAAATTAACAATAATAAAAGAATAGAAATTATTAAAAATATTTTTTTCATAATAAAGTCTCCAATACTAATTTAAATTGTATTTATTTAATATATATCTAAGATATTATTAATTAGAATTTATTAAATTATCTTATCTTATATAAGTAATTATACCTATAGTATATGTATATATACAAATTTAGGCAAATTTATATAATTAATAATTTAAGGAAATAGTATGAGTGGTTTATTTTTTCTATAATAGTAGGATTTTTTGTTAAAATGGTGGTGGCATTAATATGGTAAAAGCTTTAATTAAAAGATACATTTTTTTTATAATATTAATTTTAGTCACAATTATAATAGCAATTTTTATTTCAATATTAATAGGATCAATAGCAGCAGGACCAATGTATGCAGCTTTTCCCTTTACAAAAGTTCTTCTTAAAAAGGGAGTTAAATTTAGTAATATAATTATTTTTATGAATGCATGGTGTGTAACTAAAATATCTACATTAATTTTTGAATTTTCTTCACTAGGATATAAATTTACTTTAGCAAGACTTTTTATTGATATACCTGTAGTAATAATAATGGGGTATTTAGTTGAAGTTATGATGCCAAAAAATGAGCTAAATAGTTTTTATAGTGATTATTTAGAATAATAAAAATAATGGTATTATATAAATTTATACTCAACTTATGGAAATATATAAATAAAATTTTGTTATCAATTTGTAACAAATTGGGTTTATAATTATAGTAAAGAAAGTAAAAATATAAAAAATATTTTTTGTAAATTACTTTATAAATTTATAATGATTAAATTTAAAAAGGAGAGTGAAAGAAATGTCTAGAAAAGTTAAAAATATTATTGCTTTAATTTTAATAACCTTGCTAGGTATATCTTTTTATTTTACAATGAATTTTGCTAAAGACAATATTGAATCTTCAAGGCCTAATATGATTCAAAATAACAGTAAAACACAACCAGAAGTTTCAATAAATAAAAATGATAGTGGAACACCTCCAGAAATGCCGAGTGGTGGAAATGGTAGTGAAGCACCATCAGGAATTCAAAAGGAAGAAAACAGTAATATAATTGCACCTAATACTAACGTAGTATCTATGAATGAATCAAATGATAACTTAAGTATTATATTTTATGTATTATTTGCAATTGAAAGTCTAGGAATGTCAATAGTAATTATATATTTAATTATGTCTAACTTAAATAAAAAAGGAATTAAAGAAACATTTATTAATTTAGATAAAATAACAATATTTATTCTTAGTATAATTATTTTAACAAGTGTCTTAACGATTATAAATGTATATAGTACTAAAAATATATTTATAAGTAATGCTCAAGGTAATGGAAGTATAAATAATGGAAATATGGACAGCAACAATAATGTTTCATTATCTGCTAGTGCTTCAAATGAAATAGATGGAACAGAAGAAACATTAAATGAAACTTATGAAAGTAGCAATAGTGATGAAAGTGTAATTCTTGTTAAAAATGGTGGCAAATTAAGTTTAGATAATGCTAATGTTAATAAAAATTCTGGTGATAGTTCAAATACTGAGAATTCCGAGTTTTATGGTATAAATTCAGGTGTATTAGTAACTTCTAATTCAACAGCAACAATAACTAATTCAAAGATTACAACTAAGTCCAAAGGAAGTAATGCAATATTTTCAACTGGAACGGATTCTAAAATCTATATTAGTGATTCTACAATTACAACAATAGGAAGCAGCTCAGCAAGAGGACTTGATGCAACTTACGGTGGATATATTGAGGCTGATAATGTAACTATTAAAACCCAAGGAGGTTCCTGTGCCACATTAGCAACAGATAGAGGAGAAGGAACTGTAATTGCAAACAATTCTAATTTAGAAACTAATGGAAGTGGCTCACCTATAATTTATTCCACTGGTAATATTTCCATTGATAATACAGAAGGCCTAGCTAATGGTTCTCAAATGGTTGTAATTGAAGGAAAAAATTCAGCAGCTGTTACAAATTCAACTTTAAAGGCTACTGGTAAGGGTAACAGAGGAGATGTAGATCAAGCTGGTATTATGATTTATCAATCTATGTCTGGGGATGCTTCTGTTGGAACAGGTGATTTTACAGCAAAGGATTCTTCTTTAAACATTGTTTCTACTTCTGATTATTATAATACAGCACCAATGTTTTTTATTACTAATACAGATGCAATTATTAATTTAGAAAATACAACATTAAGTTATGGAAGTAATATTTTAATTAGTGCTAAAGGTACATCTGAATGGGGAAAAAGCAATTCAAATGGTGGAAATTTAACCTTTAATGCAACTAATGAAAAGCTAGATGGTAATATTGAGATAGATAGTATATCTGCTTTAACATTAAACTTAACTTCATCAAGTTATAAAGGCATTATAAATGAAAACAATGAAGCTAAAAGTGTTGTTTTAAAACTTGATAATAATTCTGAAATAACTTTAATGGGAAATTCTTATATAACAGAATTAGAAGATGAGGATACTACATATAGCAATATTAATTTTAATGGTTATAAGCTATATGTTAATGGTAAGTCAATTAATTAAAAGTAATAATATATAAAAAGATATAAAAGCTACTATTTTGCAACTCACATTGTAAAATAGTAGCTTTTTCACGAAATTAAAGATGCTTTATATATTAATATTGATAATAATTTTTTTAGAAGTGAAATATTATGAGTAGTTTAATTCTTTATTTAGTAACATTTTTATTAATTATAATATCTTATAAAAAAGATAAAGAAAAAACTAAGAAAGCATTATTAAAAGGTTGGAAATCTATAGAAGGTATACTTCCACAATTTTTAGGAATAATTCTAATTGTAGGAATAACTCTTGCAATATTAAGGCCAGAAATTATATCAAAAATACTAGGAAATAATAGTGGAGTAATTGGAGTATTTCTATCTGCAATTATAGGAAGCATTGCAATGATGCCTACCTTTGTAGCCTTTTCTACTGGAGATATGCTTTTAAAAAGTGGAGCAGGTATAGCACAGGTTGCTGCTCTTATATCAACTCTTACTTTAATCGGAATAATAACTATTCCTTTAGAAGCTAAATATATAGGCAAAAGGGCAACTATTTATAGGAACATAGTAGCCTTTGTTTTTTCAATCATAGTAGCATTTTTTGTTGAGATGGTGGTGATAATGGCATGGTAAAAGGTTTAATAAAAAGATATTCTTTTTTTATTATATTAATTATAGTAACAGTAATAGTAACAGCTATTAATAAGGAAATAGGGTTAAAATCATTTAATATAGCCTTTTCAAGTTTTAAGCAAATGCTTCAAGTTTTACCTCCAATAATGATTTTGCTTGGACTTATGGATGTATGGATTCCAAGGGAAAGCATGATTAAATATATGGGAGAGAATTCGGGAATAAAAGGAGTTTCTCTTGCAATGCTTATTGGATCAATAGCAGCAGGACCTATGTATGCAGCTTTTCCATTTACAAAGGTTCTTCTTAAAAAAGGTGTTAAGTTTAGTAATATAATAATATTTATGAATGCTTGGTGTGTAACTAAAGTATCTACACTAATGTTTGAGTTTTCTTCATTAGGATATAAATTTACTTTAGCCAGGCTTCTTATTGATATACCAGGAGTAATAATAATGGGATATTTAGTTCAATTTTTAATGCCAAAGGATGAGTTAGATAGACTTTATAAGGAGAATTTAGATTAATAAGTAATGTTATGAAATGAATAATATAAAATTATTTACAAAAACTAAATGTATAGTTATAATGTTTATGACAAAGCATAAATAATAAGCTATGAAAGAGAAAAGTAGATAGATAATCATTTTACAGAGATTTAAGCATAGGTGGAAGCTTAAAATTTGATGCTATTGAATGAAGCTCTGGAGCTATAAACTGAAACTGCATTATTAAATTGCAAGTAAGTTTATGGGTTTCTCCCCTTAAAGAGATTGAGTGGATTAATTTTTAATTAATCAATTTAGGTGGTAACGCGGAAATATAGTCTTTCGTCCTAATATTTATAGGATGAAGGGCTTTTTTATTTATAAAAAAATTAAAATACGGAAGGAAGATAAATATGAGTTTAGAAAAATTAGCTGAATTAATATTCCCTAATATTGATAAAACACCAGAAGATTATATTGCAAAATATCCAAAAAGAAATTTAAAAGAAGGTGCTGTAGTTACAAGATATGCACCATCACCAACAGGATTCCAACACATAGGTGGAGTTTTTGCTGCACTAATTAATGAAAGATTAGCAAGCCAAACAGGTGGAGTATTCTATTTAAGAATAGAAGATACTGACCAAAAAAGAGAAGTTGCAGGTGCTATAGAAGATACTATTCAAACTATGCATAACTTTGGTATGGATTTTAACGAAGGTATGACTGGAGATAATACTTCAAAAGGAGAATATGGTCCATATAGACAAAGTGAAAGAGCTGATATATATAGAGCTTTTGCTAAAGATTTAATTAAGAAGGGATTAGCTTATCCAGCTTTTGATACACCAGAAGAATTAGCAGAACTTAGAGAAAGACAAACAGCTGAAAAAATTACTCCAGGATATTATGGAGAATATGCTAAGGATAGAAATTTAACTGCTGAAGAAGCTATGGAAAAAATAAATAATGGAGAGGCATATATAATTAGATTTAAGTCACCAGGAAATATAGAAAACAGAGTAGAGTTCCATGATTTAATAAAGGGTGATATAAGCTTCCCAGAAAATAATCAAGATATAGTTATTATAAAGGGAGATGGACTTCCAACTTATCACTTTGCTCATGCTGTAGATGATGCTTTAATGAGAACTACTCATGTTATTAGAGGAGAAGAATGGTTATCTTCATTACCAATACATGTTCAATTATTTGATACATTAGGTTTAGAAAGACCAAACTATGCTCATATTCCAACAATAATGAAAAATGATAATGGTTCTAAGAGAAAATTATCTAAGAGAAAAGATGCAGAAGCCGCAGTTTCATACTATAAAGAAGTTGGATACCCTGTCCAATCAGTTGTTGAATATTTATTAAATATAATAAATTCTACTTTTGAAGATTGGAGAGCAGAAAATCCTACTGTAGATTATCATGAATTTGAAATAGCTTTAGATAAGATGAGTAAATCAGGAGCATTATTTGATATAGTTAAATTAAATGATGTAAGTAAAGAAGTTATTTGTAAGATGAAAGCTGATAAGGTTTATGAATTATATACTGAATGGGCTAAGGATTTCGATAAAGAAATGTATGACTTAGTAACTGCAAATGAAAAAATGTCTAAGGAAATCTTCAATATAGATAAAGAAGGTCCAAAGCCAAGAAAAGACTTTGCTAAATGGGATGAAGTAAGAGGAAAAGTAGATTATTTCTATGATGAATTATTCAATAAAGAAACAGCAGAAAATGTTGAACTTCCAAAGACTTTAAGCTTAGAAAATGCAAAGGAAGTAATAAAAGTATATAAAGACAAATTCAATTTTAACTCAGGAAGCCAAGAAGCTTGGTTTGAAGAATTAAAGGTTATTGGAGCAGAGCTTGGATATTGTGCAAATAGAAAAGAATACAAAGCTAATCCAGATGCCTTTAAGGGTATGATTTCTGATGTTGCTGGAGCTGTAAGAGCAGCTTTATCTCATAGAAGTAATACTCCAGATCTTTATACTATTATGCAAATATTAGGTGAAGATAAAGTAAGAGCTAGATTTGAAGCATTTTTAAATATATAAAATAAAGGTCGTTGAAAAACGACCTTTATTAATTTTAATATACAATTTTTATTCTAATATTTTTTTAACCTTTTCTTCTGATATATTACATATTTTTGCTATGCTACTTATAGACTCACCATTACTTAAAAGTTTAAATACTTTTTTAGCGAGTTCAATACCTTCTTCCATGCCTTCTTCGAGTTTTTCTCTATCACGCTCTAAAAGTGTCATAAATTCCACCTCCACATTAGGATTATTTTTAACTTCAATTACTCTTTTATGAATATTTTTAACTAAAGTTCCAGTAGAATCTTTAGCAGTTTCATCATTTGAGTGCTCTACATACTTTAAAAAGTCAATAAGTTCATCACTTAAATCTTTAATAACTCCAGTAGTATTTAAAATAATTTTATTAGTATCATCTTTTAATTTTATATTATTATCTTCAACACATACAGTTTCAAATGTGTATTTATGCCTTCCTGATTTAAATAAATCAAAGGTACATATAAAAATAATATAACTCTTAGAAAGTTTCCTGTAATCGTCCCCTTTACTTATTAAGTCTAAATCTATGTTTCCTTGATAATATCTTAGCCTTTTAGGAAGATTTCTATGATTTCCACGCTGCATCTCCACATTATATACAGTATTATTTTGATCTTTTACATATATATCTAATCTGATACCTTTAGTTTCTAAAAGTAAATCTATTGTCTTTTGATTTTCTGGCATTTCTATTTTGTTAATTTCTATTTCAAGAAGTTTTTCTAAAAACTCTTTACAAATTTCTTTATCGCTCATTACTTTTGCAAATAGAAAATCATCTTCTAAGTTTAATTCTTTTAATGTTTTTACCATTATACTATTCCTTTATATCTATTTTATCATTTGTTTAATTTATTACCTATATTATATTAAAATATTCACTTATTAACAATGTGGGATACATATTAGATAAAATCCAATAATAAAAATTTTTATTTAATAGTTGAAATTAATATAGATTATTATGTAAAATTAATATGAAATTATAAAAAGGAGATGAAATTATGGAAAATTATAACGTTGTATTAGAATGTTTTGAAAAGAATGATGAGCCGATGAATGCTACTGCAGTTGCAGAAAAAACAGGCATAGATAAAAAAGAAGTATCTAAGGTAATGGATAAACTTAAAAAAGAAGAAAAGATTTATTCACCAAAAAGATGCTACTGGCAAATAAAAAAATAAGTAAGAAGTAAGAGGGAATAAGTAAAAAGTAAGAAGTAAGAGTTTAGGTTGAAATTTCACTTTGTGTGAAATTTCTTTTTTATTTTAGATTTAATTTTGAAATAAAATTTATATTGGTGGTTAAAAAATATAAATAAAGGAATCTTTTTAATCACCAATATATTAAGATTATTGTTTATTTTTTTTATGTGAAGATCCTATTATTAAAGTAGGTATTATAGCAATAACTGAAGTAATTATAATATTATCCACAAAAGTTCTTATATAGTATTCATTAAGTTTTTGCATTATAGTAACATTCTCCACCCAATGAATAGCTACACCAACATTAGATTTTAAATAACCTACAATTGGATATAGTATTATAAATGAAATAATAAAAGTGATAAATCTCTTTTTATTTATGAGCATATTTTTTTCACCCACTTACTATAAATTAGCATCTAAGCTTATTAATAAAAATTATAATTTTCAATTAACTAAGTAATATTGTGATAAATTCTTATTCATCAATACTAATAAAGTTTAATTTCCACTTTCCATCAACTTGACAAAACTTTATATTAAGTGTGTATAGTCTATCATCATATTTTTGTTCATTTGAGTATCCCGAATCATATATTTCATATATACTGCTAAATTCAGTATCAGACACTAAATCATACATTCTTTGTCTCAAAGACATATTTTCTTGAGGAATAGTAAAATCAAAATTTAAACCCTTTATATGACCATTTTTAATTTTAACATCATCTGATAAATTATCTTTAATACTAATATAATCACCTTTAATGGCTGAATTTAAAATAAAATACAAATTAGAATCAAGTTCGTTTCTTAATTCATATATATATTTTTCTTTTTCAACTAAACTCTTATTTTCAGATAGTTCATTTCCTGTGATAGTTAAATCCGTTGTTAATGATTTAATTTTATTATTTTGATATATTATTGAATATCCTACTGTAATGATATTAGTTATAATTAAAATTAATATTATTATTGTTAATTTTTTACTTTTCATATCTTACCCCACAACTTATATTATTAATAAATTCCTGTTTATATAGTAGTTTTTAATATTATTATTAATTAGATTTTTGTTTTTCATTATATTTATAGACAGCACTTCAACTAATTAGAGCACCAACTAAAAAAGAATAATACATATAATATAATTGTAAATTAATGTATAATTTAATTATACATTAATTTCTAGAGTAAGTACCTAGAAAAATTAAAGTTATATTAAAAATTTCATACAATGAGTATATTTTGTATAATAGGTAAATTATAATTGTATATTTATATAAGCAAGAATAATATAAATTTATGAGAGATACTTAGTTTATTAGGCTTTAATAATATTTTTTAGAGAAAAGGGGTAATGCTTATGTTAAGTGGGTTAGTTAAGAGTATGAATGAATATAAATGTATTTTTAAAAAAGTAATTCTTCTAATTATTATTTTTAGTTTAAGTTTATTAATGATAGGCTGTGTAAATTTTAAGGTGGAAAATGGTAAAACAGAAAATTATATGAACGCAGTTGTTGATGATATAACAGAAGAAAGTATTAATGTTGTTCCAATAGATAATGATAATGTTAATTCAGATAAAAATATTATTAATGCAAATAGTATTATTGTAAATAAAAATACAGTATCTACTGATAAGTTACCAGAGCTAGAAAAGGGTGATAAAATAAGGATTGTTTATAATGGGGAAAGTGTCAAAGAAGATCCTTTGAAAATAGAGATAGTTTTTGCAATATATGTATTAGATGAAAATGGTGAAGTTATACCCAACGAATAAAGTATAAAAGTTGATAAATAAAATTATCAACTTTTAATTTGAAATAGTTTTAAGTTTTGCAGCGCATCTATTAATTATAAAAATTAAAGCTGCTTTTTAAATACATAACTTGTTTTATGAAATCCCATTTTGAGTTCATAAAACTTATGTGCTTCTACTCGCTGTAATCCTGATGATAGTGCAACTACATCACAACAATTTTCTTTTGCCCATTCATTAATAAATGATAGGAGGCTTTGTCCGTATTTATTTGACCTTTTATTTATATCAGTAACTAAATCATTAACCCATACATGTTTGCCATAGTATAGGTTTGTAAGTTTAATCACCCCTGCAACTGCAACAACTTCTTCGTCTACATAGAGTGCAAACATTTTATAGCCTTCTTTTTTCATATCTAGAATTAAGTTTAAATATGTTTCCTCAATTAAATGTGTTCTCAGCTGCTTCATTATTGTAAATGCTTTAAGTAATTCTTCTTTATTTAATAATTCTTTAACATAAGTAGTTTCTTTATCCATGTATAGCTCTCCTTTTAATAATCATTCCGTAATAATCTATAGTCATTTAATATCCTAATACATTGTTATTATGCTATTTAATACAATTGTTAATTAATATGTATTTTAATTATATATTAATTAGAGGTGTAATTGAAAAAATATTAATAAAATTGTGTGAAAATTATGAGTATTAATATATAATAAATATGATGGTAATTACAAGATTAACCATTAATTATCTGAAAGGATGTGATGTTTTATGATGGATTTAGTAAGAAGAAACAAAAACTATATTGTTGTTAATGGGAAGGTGGCTTCAATATAGTAATAAATATCCTTCCCAATATGTTTAATTTCGGGAGGAAAAATGAATAATAAAAACTTACTAGAATTAGGATTAAATGAAGGATACGTAAATGAAGCAAGTGTTTATAATGAAAGCTTTTATTTAGGAAGAGTCTCAGTACAATATAAGGATATTTATAGAGTTGTTACTGAAGAGGGAGAAGTACTTGCAAGAGTATCTGGAAAATTATCATATTCTTCAAATAGTACTTTAGATTATCCTGTAGTAGGAGATTGGGTATTATTAGATAGAACAGATAATAAAAATGGCGATGCTATAATTCATAGAGTATTAACAAGAAAAAGTTATTTTTCTAGAAAGATAGCTGGTACTAGATATGATACACAAGTTGTTGCAGCAAATATTGATTATATATTTATCTGCATGGCTTTAAATAATGATTTTAATATTAATAGACTTGAAAGATATATAGCTGTGGCTTGGGATAGTATGGCAACACCAGTTGTAGTACTAACTAAGTCAGATTTATGCGAAGATATAGATGAAAAACTAAGTGAAGTTGAAGAAGCAGCTATAGGAATAGATATATTAGTAACTTCAAGTTTAAATGGAAATGGATATGAAAAAGTTAAAGAATATATTAAATCTGGAACAACAATAGCCTTTATAGGATCATCAGGTGTAGGAAAATCTACACTTATAAATAAGTTATTAAATAAAGAAGTTTTAAAAACTAATTCAATTAGTGAAAATAATAAAGGAAGGCATACAACTACTCATAGAGAATTATTTTTATTAGAGGATGGTGGAGTAATAATTGATACTCCTGGCATGAGGGAGCTTGGATTAATTTCTGCTGATGTTGATAAATCCTTTAGTAACATTGAAGAGTTAGAAAAACAATGTAAGTTTTCAGATTGTACTCATAAAAATGAACCTAAATGTGCAGTAAGAGAAGCCATTGAAAATGGTGAATTAGACTTAGATAGATTAGAAAGATATAAAAAGCTTAAAAAAGAAGAAGCTTATAATTTATCAAAAGCTAAGAGCCAAGAAAGACATAGGATTAAAAGTCTTATGAAGGGGAAGAGATAATATGAGTATATATTTAAAAGATATCGACGAAAATAATTTAGAGGAATGTACACTTTTAACAACTAATAAAGATGGAAAGCACTATGTTTTTGAAGAATTCGTTGCTTCAAATGCCTTTTCCATTGCACAGTCAAAAGTTCAAAAGGGCTGGATTGTGAAAGCAATATATGATGATGATTTAATGATTGGCTTTACAATGTATGGATATTGCTATGAATATTCTTTTTATGAAATATGTAGGTTTATGATAGACCATAAATACCAAGGGAAAGGCTATGGAAAGCTTGCATTAATAAAAATAATTGAAGAAATGAAAAAGAATGAGGAATGTAAGGAGATATATATTTCCTTTGACCCGAAGAATAATATAGCAAGAAGCCTTTATGAAAGCCTTGGTTTTAAAGATACAGGAAAAACTTTAGAAGATGAACTATTATTTAAGTTAGAAGATTAATACAAAGAGTTATTTAAGAACTATTTGTATTAATTCCTTTTCTTTAGTATAGAGGTGCTAGATATTATATTCTGGCGACTTAAAGTTTATAATATTGAAAATTATTTCCTTTAGATGTAAGAGAGAAAAAATATAATGCTAGTGTGACTTGGAGCTTGCAACCGAAAAGTTAGCATTATATTTTTCTCTCTATTTTTTTATAATAAATATTAATTTTATATTTAAATGGAACCTTTAATTTAAGATATACGTCTAATTAAGTGAAAGCATGTTAACAGAGCTATTTACATGGAAGGAGAAACATAATGAATGTGTCTAATATTATTCCTATAGGGGTATTAAACAAGCGTAAGGATGAAAAACTTAAGAAAAGTACTGTTAGATTAGCTATAGAAGGTGATAAAGAGGCTTTTAGTATATTAATTAAAGAGAATTTAAAGTCCTTATACACTGTAGCAAAAGGTATATT
>JAEXLD010000130.1 GCA_023445445.1 Bacillota bacterium | reverse complement strand
TCTACAGCGCCGATGGTACTGCATGGGAGACTGTGTGGGAGAGTAGGACGTTGCCAGGTTATAAAAAGACTTAAGATTTATCTTAAGTCTTTTTTTTTTGTAATATTAAAAGTTATCACTATATATTTATATAAAGTGGTAATTTTTTTTATATTTAATAATAAATGTATATTAATATAAAGTTATATCAATTAAAAAAAATTATATTTAATTTAAGATATATATGTAAATATATTTTTATATAAATGTAAATTTTTTTTTAACTTAATAGAGTAATTTGAAATAACAACTTTTAGGTGATATAATAAAAAAGCAAATATGTAAAAATTATGATATAAATCTAAATATAAGGGGTGAGAATGAAGTGGGAAAAATAGATAAAAATAGTAATAAAAATAGAGAATTTGCAAAAAAAGACATAGAATTATTCCATAAAGGAAAGAATTTTAAAAGTTATAATTTTATGGGAGCTCATTGTGTTAGTGAAAATAGGCGTAGGGGAGTAAGATTTACCACCTGGGCACCAAAAGCTTCAGAAATATATGTTGTAGGTGATTTTTCTGAATTTAAACCCTTAGAAAAATATAAAATGGAGAAAGTAAACCATGGAGGGTTATGGAGTTTATTTATACCTGGAATTAAAGCTGGTATAAGATATAAGTATTATATTATAAATAAGGATTCAGGAGTTGGAAAATATAAAGCAGATCCTTATGCAACATATTCAGAATTAAGGCCTAATACTGCTTCTATAGTAAGTGAGGATTGTAAATTTAGATGGTCAGATAAAAAATGGTTAAATAGTAGAGAGAAGGGTAATATATTTCAATCGCCAGTAAATATATATGAGATGCATATAGGGTCTTGGAGAAGAAAAGATGGTGAGCTTCTTACATACAAAGAATTATGCTCTATATTGCCAGAATATTTAGTCGAAATGGGATATACTCATGTAGAATTTATGCCTGTAGCAGAACATCCATTAGATGCTTCATGGGGGTATCAAGGAACAGGGTATTATTCAGTAACTAGTAGATATGGTAATCCAAAAGAATTAAAAGAGCTTATTAATGTACTTCATAAAAATAATATAGGGGTAATTTTAGATTGGGTACCAGGACATTTCTGTAAGGATGAGCATGGATTATATATGTTTGATGGAAGTCCAACTTATGAATATGAAGAAGGTTGGAAGGCTGAAAATAAAGGCTGGGGAACAGCTAACTTTGATTTAGGAAGACCAGAAGTAAAGAGCTTTTTAATTTCAAATGCAATGTTTTGGTTTAAGGAATTTCATATAGATGGATTAAGAGTTGATGCTGTATCAAATATGATATATCTGAATTATGGAAGACAAGAAGGAGAATGGAAACCAAATATATTTGGTGGAGATGGTTGCTTAGAAGGAATAGAATTTTTAAAGGAACTAAATACAGCTGTATTTGCAGAATTTAAAAATGTGCTTATGATAGCTGAAGAATCAACTTCTTGGCCTAATGTTTGTAAACCAATTGAGGATGGTGGACTAGGATTTAACTTTAAATGGAATATGGGATGGATGAATGATACTTTAGAATATGTTGAAATGGACCCTATTTATAGAAAGTATCATCATAATAAGATGACATTCTCAATGATGTATCACTACTCGGAAAACTTTATATTACCTATATCTCATGATGAAGTAGTTCATGGAAAAAAATCTTTAGTAGATAAAATGTGGGGAGATTATTGGAATAAGTTTGCAGGTTTAAGATTATATATAGCATATATGATTGGTCATCCAGGTAAAAAATTAACATTTATGGGCTATGAATTTGGACAATTTATAGAATGGAGAGAATATGAAGAGCTTGAGTGGAAATTAATTGATGAATTTGAGATGCATAAGAAAACTCAAATATTCACTAAAGAAATAAATAAGTTCTATAAAGACAATAAAGCCCTTTGGGAATTAGACTATGATATATCAGGATTTGAGTGGATAGATGCAGATAACTCAGATCAAAGTATTTTTACATTTATAAGAAAGGGTAAAAATATAGAAGATACGTTGATATTTGTATGTAATTTTACTCCTGTTGTTTATCATAATTTTAAAATTGGAGTTCCATATAATGCAGAATATCAAGAAGTATTTAATACTGATGCAAGTATATATGGAGGATCTAATCAGATAAATAAAGAAGTAATAATTTCAGATGAGATAGGTTGTCACAACAGACCATACTCAATATCTATAAAGGTTCCGCCTATGGCTGCATCAATTTTTAAGGTAACTAAACTAATTGAAGAAAATGAGGAGGAGTAGACTTGAAGATTTTATTTGCTGCTTCAGAATCTAATCCATTTATAAAAACAGGTGGATTAGGTGATGTTATTGGTGCTCTTCCAGTAGCTCTAAAGGAACTAGGTGCTGATGCAAGAGTTATTATTCCTAAATATAGAGACATTAATGAGGAATTAAAGGAAAAATTAAGATATGTAAATAATTTCACTGTAAAAGTCGGTTGGAGAAATCAATATTGTGGTGTTTTTGAATATGATTATGAAGGGGTTAGGTTTTATTTAATAGACAATGAGTACTACTTTAAAAGAGGAGGCTTATATGGATATTATGATGACGGTGAAAAGTTTGCATTCTTTAGCAGGGCTGTTCTTGAATTCTTAAAACAGAGCGATTGGACGCCTGATATATTACATTGTAATGATTGGCAGACTGCTATGGTACCAGTACTTCATAAGTTAGAATACATTAATGATGAAAAGCTTAGAAACATTAAAACAATTCTTTCTATACACAATTTATTTTTTAAGGGAATGTATTCACCTGAAGTATTACCAGAGCTTTTTGGATATGATTATGAGCCGTACTTTAATGGAAGCTTAGAACATAATGGGGCAGTAAGCTTTTTAAAAGGTGGAATTAACTATGCTGACAGAGTAACTACTGTAAGTAAAAGTTATGCAGAAGAAATAAAAACACCTGAGTATGGAGAACAATTGGATGGATTACTAAGATATAGGGGGGCCTTTTTACAAGGTATAGTTAATGGAATAGATTATAAGGAATATAATCCAGAAAAAGATACTTATATAAATCATAAATATAATGTAAAGTCCTTATTCAAAAAAGGGCTTAATAAGGAGCAATTACAAAGAGAATTAAATTTACCTGTAAATAAGGATATTCCAATGATAGGAATGGTATCTAGACTAACACATCAAAAGGGGTGTGACTTAATTACTAGAATACTTGATGAATTATTGAAAGAAGATATTCAAGTGGTTATTCTTGGAACAGGTGATTATATGTATGAAGAAAGCTTAAAAAGCTTTAATAGCAGATATCCAAATAAATTAAGTGCAAATATAAGATTTAGTAACGAGCTAGCTCATAAAATTTATGCAGCTTCAGATATGTTTTTAATGCCATCTCTGTTTGAACCATGCGGACTTGGACAACTTATAGCTCTAAGATATGGAAGTGTGCCTATAGTTAGAGAAACAGGTGGACTAAAAGATACAGTGATTCCATATAATGAGTATGATGAAAGTGGTAATGGATTTGGTTTTAGAAATTACTCAAGTGAAGAATTACTAAATACAACTAAGTATGCATTAAGTATTTTTAGAAATAAAAATAGATGGAGAAAAATAGTTAAGCATGCCATGAAATCAGATAATAGTTGGGAGAAATCAGCTAGAGAATATATAAGATTATACAATGATTTAATGAGAAATAATTAAAAAGGTATTGATAAAATAAAAATTTATATTAGAGAGAGGCAAGCAAATGGGAAAAAAAGAGATTGTTGCAATGATATTAGCAGGAGGACAAGGATCTAGACTAGGAGTTTTGACTAAGGATATAGCAAAGCCAGCTGTTCCTTTTGGAGGAAAATATAGAATTATAGATTTTCCTTTAAGTAATTGTTCTAATTCGGGAATTTATACTGTAGGGGTATTAACTCAATATAAGCCACTAGACTTAAATGCTTATATTGGAATTGGAGATCCATGGGATTTAGATAGACGTAATGGGGGAGTGACAATTTTACCACCTTATCAAGGGGAAAAAGGTGGAGCATGGTATAAGGGAACTGCTAATGCAATATATCAAAATATCCAATTTGTAGATAGATATGAACCTGAATATGTTCTTATATTATCAGGGGACCATATTTACAAGATGGATTATTATAAGATGTTAGATTTTCATAAGAGTCATAATGCAGATGCAACAATTGCTGTAATTGATGTACCTTTAGATGAAGCAAGTAGATTCGGAATTATGAATACAAATGAAGATAGTACTATTTATGAATTTGAAGAGAAACCTAAAAATCCAAAGAGCACTAATGCTTCAATGGGAGTTTATATATTTAAGTGGTCAGTATTAAAAGAGTACTTAATTGAAGATGAAATGGACAAGAGTTCAAGCAATGACTTTGGAAAGAATATAATTCCTAAGATGCTTAACTCAGGAAGAAAACTTGTTGCATATCCATTCAAAGGTTATTGGAAAGATGTAGGAACAATAGAAAGTTTATGGGAAGCTAATATGGACCTATTAAAGATAGATAATGAGTTAAATTTATATGATAGTGAATGGAGAATATATTCTGATAATCAAGTAAGACCTGCACAACATATAGGAGAAAATGCTAAAATAGCAAATTCATTAATAGTAGAAGGCTGTATAGTTAATGGAGAAGTAGAAGACTCAATTTTATCTCAAGGAGTAACTGTAGGAAAGAATACAATTATAAAGGATTCAGTAATAATGCCAAATGTAAAGATAGGAGATAATGTAAGAATAGAGAGAGCTATAGTAGGTAATGATTCAATAATAAGCAATGATTGTCATATTGGAGATGGAAAAGATATTCAAGTCGTTGGTGCATACCAATGTTTAATTAAGTAATAACCATTAATAAGAATTAAATATTTTAATTTTGGAGGAAATCATTATGATGAAAAATTGTTTAGGAATTATAAATTTAGATGAAAATAAAGAAAGAATGGATGAATTAGTTAGAAATAGAACATTAGCAGCTGTTCCATTAGCAGCGAGATATAGAATAGTGGATTTTGTTCTTTCTAACATGTCTAATTCAGGAATTGAAGATATAGGAATCTTTACTGAAAATAAATCCAGATCTCTAGTTGAGCATTTAACTAATGGTAGACCTTGGGATCTTCATAGAAAGAATGGAGGGCTTAGAGTATTTAACTTTGGAGATAATCAACCAAATGTTGATGATATTCATAACTTTGTTGATAATATTAAATATATTGAAAATAGCAGAAAAGATTATGTAATAATTAGTCCTTCTTATATGATATGTAATATAAACTATAAAGAAGTAATGAAATATCATATGGAATCTGGAAATGATATAACTATTGTATACAAGAATGTTGATAATGCTAATAAGAGCTTCATAAAATGTCAAACAGTTAATATAAATGAAGATAATAGGGTCATTAGCATAGGTGAAAATATTGGAGTGGAAGAAAATTCTAATATAAGTATGGAAATGTATATAATTAAAACAGACTTATTCATAGAGATAATACATGAATGTATAAAGACAGGAAGATATAGAAAGTTTAAAAAATATATAGAAAATAATTTAAGCAATTTAGTAGTTGGAGCATATGAGTTTAAAGGATACTTATCATGCATTAACTCAATAAAATCTTATTTTGACACTAATCTAGACTTATTAAATCAAAGTAAATATAAGGAGTTATTTCATAGTGATAATTCTATTGCAACAAAGTCTAAAGATGAACCACCAACACAATATACAAAAAACAGCTTAGTAACTAATTCTATTATAGGAAATGGATCTTATATAGAAGGAGAAGTTAAAAATTGCATTATTGGAAGAAGAGTAATAATACAAAAGGGAGCTAAGCTTGAAAATTGTATTATATTAGATAATTCAGTTATAGGAACAAATGTTATGATGAGTAATGTAATAGCTGATAAGAATTCTTTAGTTCCAGGAAATAAAGTAGTGAGGGGCACAGAAAATAACCCAGTAACTATACAAATAAAGGGAGAATATTATCACTAATCTATTTAGCAACTTAAAGGATAGTGAATTTAATAAGGAGCTGCTTATTAAGCAGCTCCTTTATTCATTATAAATTGTGTCAATAGCACCTTTTTATAAGAAGATACTAAAAAGTAACTAATATATTAAATTTATAATCTTGTTATTTGTTTAAAACAAGACCCTTACTTCTTATACAAGTACATTCTCTAGCTTCAGTTGTATGAAGACATTGGTATTTTACTTTTTTAGGAGCCATTACTTGTTGAGGCTTCTTACTAGTGTTTTCATTTGAACTCATTTCTTACACTCCTTTAAATGGTTAATTATAATTAATATTATATATCAATAAATATTAATTATCAATAGACTTAAATATATAGAAATATGCTAAAAGAAAAAGTTATCAACATTTCACTGATTTTCAAAAGGATTTTGTTGATAACTTTTTTCCTATGTGGATAAATTATTGTAAAATATATAATAATTAAATTAAAATATCTTTTTTTGTAAAGTTAATATGTGAAACTATATAAGCAATAATTGCTGTTATAGCCATGCAAATTAGTCCGTTCATTATTGTTAAATTTGTATTTTGATAGGCTAGTGGTAGAGAAGAGTTTATAACACTACCAGCATCAGCATAAGTTGTAAATAATAAATGACTATAGTCTCTTAAAGTACCTATTGCTTGAGCTCCAATAGTTAAAAACATAGTTAAAATAACTGAAACTGCCATAGATATCATACTACTCTTAAATATAGTTGAAATCATAAATACCACTGAACAAGCTGTTACTATAAATATAATTTGATATCCAATACTTCTTAAAATAAATTCATTATTAGTTACCATTTTTGATGTGTTAGGAACTTGTTCTAAAATCATTTCTTGTGAATTTTGGTCAAATTGTTTTTCGTATTTTTGTTCAATTCTAACTGGATAATTTGATACTTCTGTATTACTAGTAATATTAACTATTGCCATGCCTGCAAGTTGAGGAAGAACTATTAATGAGGTTACTGTTACTAAAGAAACAATAAATTTTGAAAATAATATTTTCCCTCTTTTAACAGGTTGTACAAGTAAGAATTTTAAAGTAGCAGGTGTACATTCGCCTGAAACCATATCACTCATAAATACAGCTATTCCAGCAATTAATATGCCAAGCCTAAAGAAGCTACCTAAGTTTCTAAAGAAACTAGCTTCAGTATATTCCCAGCCTTGTAAAGGCATAATATTATTATCCCTTAAGTATTTATAATCCTCTAATTCTTGTTTTGACTGTGAATACCATCTTTTATTCCATTCATTAATTCCATTTTCCTCATAACTTTCTACTGTAATTTCAAGATCTTTAATTGTTTGGTCTAAATCTTTCTTCCATGCCTCTTCATTAATTCCATTTTTAATAATTTCCTTGTTATCTTCAATTTGCTTTAATAGATTTTTCTCTATATCCTTTGAGCTATTAATCCAATTTTCATCTCCATCAGCCTCAGCTCTTTTTATGTCATTTCTTACATATGTTAATTGTTCTTCAGCTTGTTTTATTTGAGATTCTGGAGATATCCACTCTCGCATAGTTTGGTCATTCTTCCATGTACCAAAAATATTTATGCCAACTAGGACAATGAATAGTGTGAAAACTATCCAGGTTTTAGGTCTTTTAAATATTTTTATAAATTCATTTTTTATTAGAGATAACATAATTATCTTATACCTCCTTCAACTAATTCCATATATCTTTGCTCTAGGCCTCTTCTAATTTTATAGACTTCTTCAACATTATAATTTCTGCTAACAAGATGTTTGATTAAATTTGAAGTTTTGTTTGATAATAATATAATTTCAATTCCATCATCTGATTTTCTTACAGAATTAACATATTCAATATTTTTTAATTCATTTAAATCTATTTCTTCATTAAGATTTAAGCAGATTATGTCAGTGTCAGTTTCCATTGATTCATTTACTACATTTTCTACAGATTTAATTGTTCCATGATTAATAAAGGCAACTCTATCACATAAGTGCTGTACTTCTGACAATATGTGTGAAGATATAAATACAGCCATTCCCTTTTCTTTAGCAGCTTTTTTAACTACTTCTCTAAAGTCTAATATTCCAGACGGGTCTAATCCGTTAGTAGGTTCATCTAAAATTAACAATTTTGGTTTAGATAGAAGAGAGGCAGCAAGACCTAGACGTTGCTTCATTCCTAAAGAATATTTTCTTACTTTATCATCAATTCTATCTTCTAGACCAACTAATTTTATAGTTTCATTAACATCTTCCTTGGAGATGTTTCTAATTCTAGCTATTTGCATCAAATTTTCTCTTCCAGATAAGTATTTATACAATTCTGGATTTTCAACAACTGCACCAACTTCTCTTAATGCTTTTTCAGTATCATTTTTTAAGTCGTGGCCACAAATAGAGATGCTACCTTCATTAGGATGAATAAGTCCAACCAGCATTCTTATTGTAGTTGTTTTACCAGCACCATTTGGTCCTAGGAATCCGAATATTTCTCCTTCTTCTATTGAAAATGATATATTTTTAATTATTTCTCTTTTTCCAAGTGTTTTTTTCAAGTTATTAACTTCTAAAACTTTCAATTTTACCCCTCCTAAAATATTTTCTATAAATAATATTAGAGGTAAAATCTTAATTTTATAATAATAGAAACCTTAATATATGCTTAATAAAATCTTAAGTTAAAGCTATATTAATTATGATTTTGATAAAGAGTATTTTAAAATTTTTAAAATAAATGGAAAAAATACAAAACTTAAGTTTCAGAATTATGGAATGTATGGAAAATGGTTGAAGCGAATGATATAATTATTCTCAATAGATTATTTTAAGTTAAAGGAGGGATTGAAATGACACAGGTTATAGAAAATGACTTAATAAGTGAAGTATTTAATACAGAAGATATCGAATTATTCCATAATGGGAAAAATATTTATAGCTATAGCTTTTTGGGGGCTCATATAAAAAGTGAAAATAGGAGAAGAGGTGTTAGGTTTACAACTTGGGCTCCTAATGCCTATGAAGTATATGTTGTAGGAGATTTTTGTGAGTTTAAGCCATTAGAAGAATATAAAATGGTAAAGATAAGCGATAAAGGACTATGGAGTTTATTTATTACTGGAATAAAAGAAGGTATGAAATATAAGTATTACCTTATAAATGAAAATACTAGGGAAGGAAGATATAAAGCTGACCCATATGCATTATATTCAGAATGTAGACCTAATACTGCATCAATAGTAATAGGAGATAATAAATTTAGATGGTCAGATAAAAAATGGTTGAATAGAAGAGAAAAATCAAATATTTTAGAAGAGCCTATCAATATATATGAAATGCATTTAGGATCATGGAAAAGAAAACAAGGAGAATTCTTGACATATAAAGAATTATGTGAAGAACTACCTAGATACTTAACTGAAATGGGATATACACATGTAGAATTTCTACCTTTAACAGAGCATCCATTAGATGCTTCTTGGGGATATCAAAATACAGGATATTACTCTGTAACTAGTAGGTATGGTAATCCTAAAGAGCTTAAAGAATTAATTAATACACTTCATAAAAATAATATAGGTGTAATATTGGACTGGGTACCAGGACATTTTTGTAAAGATGAGCATGGCTTATATATGTTTGATGGAGGACCTGCTTATGAGTTTGCTGAAGAATGGAGAGCTAACAATGAAGGATGGGGAACTGCTAATTTTGATTTAGGAAGGCCTGAAGTGAAAAGTTTCTTAATTTCTAATGCTTGTTTTTGGATAAAAGAGTTTCATATAGATGGAATAAGAGTAGATGCTGTTACAAATATTCTTTATTTAAATTATGGACGAAATGATGGTGAGTGGAAACTAAATAAATATGGTGGAAATGGCTCCTTAGAAGGAATAGAATTTTTAAAAGATCTTAATTTATCTGTGTCTAATAACTTCAATAATGTGCTTATGATAGCAGAAGAAGCAACAGCGTGGCCAAATGTAACTAAATCTGTAGAAGAAGATGGTTTAGGATTTAATTTAAAATGGAATATGGGATGGATGAATGATACATTAACTTATATTAAAGTGGATCCTATTTACAGAAAGAATTGTCACAATAATCTGACTTTTCCGATAACATATAATTATTCTGAAAAGTTTGTATTACCTATATCTCATGATGAAGTAGTTCATGGCAAAAAGTCATTAGTAGATAAAATGTGGGGAGATTATTGGAATAAATTTGCTGGCTTAAGACTATATTTAGCATATATGATTGGTTATCCAGGTAAAAAAATAACTTTTATGGGATATGAATTTGCTCAATTTATAGAATGGAGAGAGTATGAAGAGTTACAATGGCATTTAATTAATGATTTTCAAATGCATAAAGATACTCAAGTTTTTGTTAGAGAATTAAATAACTTCTATAAGGTAAATAAAGCTCTTTGGGAACTAGATTATGACAGAAGGGGATATGAATGGATAGATCCAGATAATTCAAAGCAAAGTATATTTACTTTTATTAGAAGAAGTAGGAATATTGAAGATACATTGATTTTTATATGTAATTTTACTCCTGTTGTTTATCATGATTTTAGAATTGGAGTTCCATATAAGGCTATTTATAAAGAGGTGTTTAACACTGACTCTGCTGAATTTGGAGGTTCTAATCAATTAAATGAATCTGAAGTGATTTCAGAGGAGTTTAAATATCATAATAGAGAGTATTCAATAACTATAAAAGTACCACCTATGGCCACATCTATATTTAAAATTTATGAAATAAAAGATGGCGAGTATAAGGGGGAATAAGTTTGAAGATTTTATTTGCAGCATCAGAAGCAAATCCATTTATAAAGACCGGTGGATTAGGGGATGTAATGGGAGCACTACCAGTATCATTAAAAGAATTAGGGCAGGAAGTAAGAGTAGTAATACCTAATTACAGTGATATTAATAGTAATATTAAGAGTAACTTAAAATTTGTAAGAAGTTTTAATGTTAAAGTGGGATGGCGAAATCAATATTGTGGAATACTAGAATGCGAATATGAGGGAGTTATTTTCTATTTGTTAGATAATGAATATTACTTTAAAAGGTGTGGATTATATGGATATTATGATGACGGTGAAAGATTTGCATTTTTCAGCAGAGCAGTCCTTGACTTTTTAAACCATATAGATTGGAGTCCTGATGTAATTCATTGTAATGATTGGCAAACAGCAATGGTTCCAGTACTTCATAAATTAGAATATATAAGAGAAGAAAAATTTAAAAGTGTAAAAACAGTCTTTTCAATTCACAATTTATTATTTAAAGGAATGTATTCACCTGATGTTCTGCCTGAACTATTTGGTTATGATTATGAGCCATTTATTAATGGAAGTTTAGAACATAATGGAGCAATAAGCTTTTTAAAGGGAGGAATAAATTACTCTGATAAAGTAACTACTGTTAGTAAAAGTTATGTGGAAGAAATAAAAACTCCTGAGTATGGGGAAGGCTTAGATGGTTTACTACGATACAGGGGGATATATTTAGAAGGAATCGTTAATGGTATAGACTATAAGGAATATGATGCAAAGACAGATAAAAACATATATGTAAATTATTCTGTTGAAGAAATAGATAATAAACATATAAATAAAGAGGAATTACAAAGAAACCTTAATTTACCTATAGATAAAGAAGTACCAATGATAGGATTAGTCTCTAGATTAACTCATCAAAAAGGTTGTGATTTAATTGTTAAAATCTTAGATGAATTATTAAAGGAAAATATTCAAATAGTTATTGTTGGAACTGGTGACTATCTATATGAAGAAAGTTTTAAAAATTTTGCTTTTAGGTATCCAGATAAAGTAAGTTCAAATATAAAATTTAGTAATGAACTAGCACATAAGGTATATGCGGCATCTGATATGTTTTTAATGCCATCTTTATTCGAACCTTGTGGTCTTGGACAACTTATTGCACTTAGATATGGGACTATTCCTATTGTGAGAGAAACAGGAGGATTAAAAGATACTGTAACACCTTATAATGAATACACGGAAGAGGGGAATGGTTTCGGATTTAGAAATTATTCGCATTATGAGCTTTTAAACATAATTAAATATGCATTGAATATTTATAGTAATAAAGATAGATGGAATAAAATTATTAAGAACGCTATGGAAACAGATAGTAGTTGGGAAAAGTCTGCAAAAGAATATTTAAGGATATACCAGGAGGTGCTATAAGAAAAGTTTTAATTTAAAAATATTATTGGCGAGAGAGGGATGAGTTATGGGAAAAAAAGAAATTGTAGCGATGATTTTAGCGGGGGGACAAGGATCTAGACTGGGGATTTTAACTAAAAATATAGCAAAACCAGCAGTTCCATTTGGGGGTAAGTATAGGATTATAGATTTTCCTTTAAGTAATTGCTCTAATTCCGGAATATATACTGTTGGGGTTTTAACTCAATATAAACCATTAGATTTGAATAATCATATTGGTATTGGAGATCCATGGGATTTAGATAGACGAAATGGAGGGGTATCTATATTACCTCCTTATCAAGAGGAAAAGGGTGGTGACTGGTATAAGGGAACTGCTAATGCCATTTATCAGAATATTGAATTTATAGATAGGTATGAACCCAAATATGTACTTATTTTATCTGGGGATCATATTTATAAGATGGATTATTATAAAATGTTAGATTTTCATAAAGAAAATAATGCAGATGCAACTATTGCAGTTATAGATGTTCCAATAGAAGAGGCAAGTAGGTTTGGCATAATGAACACAAGAGAAGATAATTCAATATATGAATTTGAAGAAAAGCCAACCAATCCTAAAAGCACAAATGCCTCCATGGGAATATATATTTTTGATTGGCAAGTTTTAAAAAGATTTTTAATAGATGATGAAAATGATATTAAATCAGATAATGATTTTGGAAAAAATATAATACCTAATATGCTTAATGATGGTAAAAAACTAATGGCTTATCCATTTGAAGGATATTGGAAGGATGTAGGAACAATTCAGAGTTTATGGGAAGTTAATATGGATTTATTAAAGTTAGATAATAAGCTGAATTTATATGATAGAAAATGGAAGATATACTCTCAAAATGAGGTAAGTCCAGCTCATTATATAGGAGAAAATGCTAAAATAATTAATTCTCTTATTGTTGAAGGATGTATTATACATGGAAAAATAGAAAATTCAGTATTATCTCAAGGGTCATATGTTGGAAAGAATACCATAATAATTGATTCCGTAATTATGCCTAATGTAAGAATAGGTGATAATGTTAAAATAGAAAAAGCTATTATAGGAAATAATGCCATAATAAATCATGGTTGTAGAATTATAGGCAATGATGATATAGAAGTTGTTGGAGCTTATCAATATATAATTAATAAAGTTAATTTTAATTATAAGGAAATTACAAAAGATAATGAGACTGCTACTAAGGAAATTATTAATATATAAGGAGGGAGAAGTTAATGAAAAATTGCTTAGGAATAATTAATTTAGATGAAGATGTGAGCAGAATGGGAGACCTAGTTAGAAATAGGGTTTTAGCTTCAGTACCTCTTTCAGCAAGATATAGAATAATAGATTTTGTTTTATCTAATATGACGAATTCAAGTATTGAAAGTATAGGGATTTTTACTGAGAATAAATCAAGGTCTTTGTTAAATCACTTAACTAATGGAAGACCTTGGGATCTTCATAGAAAAAATGAAGGGCTTCGAGTATTTAATTTTGGAGATTATCATCCAAGTATTGATGATGTTCATAACTTTTCTGAAAATATTGAGTTTATTGAAAAGAGCAGGAAGGAATATGTATTAATAGCTCCATCATATATGATTTGTAATATAGATTATAAAGAAGCAATAAGATATCATATTAAATCTAAAAATGATATAACAATTATATATAAAAATGTTTCTAATGCGGATAAATGTTTTGTGGAATGTGAAATACTTAATATCAATGATGATAATAGAGTAATAAGTATAGGAGAAAACATTGGTAGAGAAAAGGATGCAAAAATAAATATGGAAATGTATATTATGAAAGCAGATTTATTTATTCATATTATACATGAATGTATAAAAAAGGGTATTCATAAAAAAATTAAAGGATATATAGCTAATAATTTAGAAAAGCTAAAGGTTGGAGCTTTTGAATTTTATGGATATCTATCATGTATTAATTCTATAAAATCTTATTTTAATACTAATTTGGATATATTAAATCAAAACATTAATAAAGAATTATTCTATAATAATAAGCCTATTTACACTAAATCTCATGATGAACCACCAACCTTATATACAGATATTAGTCTAGTGTCTAATTCAATAGTTGCTAATGGTTCTTATATTGAGGGTGAAATTAAAAATTGTATTATAGGTAGACATGTAAGGATAGAAAGTGGAGCAAAACTTGAAAATTGTATCATAATGCAAAGCTCTATTATAAAATCTAATGTTTTTATGAGTAATGTTATAGCAGATAAGGGGACAGTGGTAAACTCTAATAATGTTGTTAGAGGGACAGATAAGTTTCCTGTAACAATACAAAAGGGAAAAGAATTATAGAATATTAATAATTTGAAGAGGTGATATATTAGATTAATTAAACAAATTTTCCTTTATACACCTCTTTAAAGTGTATTTATATAACCTGATTAGTGTCAAATGTGCCTGGTGTATCAATAGTAGAAAAATGTAGTAATAGATAGAAAATAATATTATTATAATTTTAATTTATAAAATTAATGGGGTTAAATAGAAAAAAATATTAGGTTAAGTGATAAGATAAATCTCGTTCCCAAGAGAAATGTCTCGAAGGAAAACTTACTAGAAAAGATTTAAAAAAGTATTGACAATTAAATCTTGAAGCAGTAAAATGTAAAAGTCGCTTGAGGGCGACGAAGAAAATGGTCTTTGAAAATTGAACAGAATATAAGTTAAGTATAAAATAAACCAGCAATTCTTTTAAGTCTAAAATTTAGACTCAAAGTAATTTGAGCAACAGATTAAACTTTTTATTGAGAGTTTGATCCTGGC
>JAEXLD010000129.1 GCA_023445445.1 Bacillota bacterium | reverse complement strand
TTAAAGACTTAAACATTGATATACCAGAGGATTTACCTGATTTTAACGAAATAATAAGAGCTAATATTGATTCAAAGAATGATCATTCAATTAAACTTGCTAATAGCTGTAGAATAGAATTTGAAAGATCTAGAAATGTAGTATATAAATATATGGCTTATTTAAGAGCTTATAATTAACGAAGAAGCCTTCTGAGATAACTTGGAAGGTTTCTTTTTTATTAGTATAATTATATTAATAAATAATAGTAAAATATGTTAAAAGGTGAATTGATATGAATAAAGAAAATGTTGAGGTTACTATATTACTGGGGGAAGAAGAAGATATAGATGAGATAGAATTACTTTATAATGAGATAAATGATTTCCTAGCAAAAGGAGTAAATTATCCTGGCTGGAAAAAGGGAGTTTATCCAATTAGAGAAGATGCTATAAAGGGCATTAGTGAAGGGAATCTATATATAGCAAAGTATCAGGATGAAATTGTAGGAGTTGTAATTTTAAACCATAAACCAGAAGAGGCATATAATAATGTAAAATGGAAAAGTGATGATAACTACAATGAAATATTAGTCCTTCGCACCTTTGCTGTAAATCCTAACTATTTACGATTAGGAATTGGGGGAAAATTAATGGATTTTTCATATAGCTTTGCAAAAGAAAAAAATATGAAATCAATAAGATTAGATGTTTATGAAAAAAATGAGCCTGCCATTAAATTATATGAAAAGTGTGGTTATGAATATATTGATACTGTGGATTTAGGCTTAAGTAAATATGGATTAGATTTCTTTAAGTTATATGAAAAGTTAATATAGGGATTAATATATAATTAATCAAAGGGGGATGGGATTACTATGAGTGATATTACAATTAAATTACTAGAAAAAGATGATTCAAGAGAATTATTTGATTTTGAAAGTGAAAATAGAAGCTTTTTTGAAAAAACATGTTTATCAAGAGGCGATAGTTACTACCACTTTAATAATTTTATTGAACTACTATTTGAATTGGTTGATGAACAACATTTAGGAATGCATTATATGTATATTATAAGAAATAATGAGAATAAAATTGTTGGAAGAGTAAATTTAGTTGATATAGTTAGGGGAAACTTCAATAAAGCTGAAATTGGATATAGAATAGGTGAGGAGTATATAGGAAGAGGATATGCTGAAAAAGCAGTTAAGCTTGCTTTAGATGATGCTGTAAACAAATATAAATTACATAGGATAGAAGCAGGAGTATCTCCAGACAATATAGCTTCACAAAAGGTTTTATTAAAGAATAATTTCCAAATGGTTGGTACATATAAAAAATATATACTATTAAATGGTAAGTGGAGTGATAGTATTATTTTTGAGAAAGTGATAGATTAATAGAATATAGTGTTAGGAATAAAGGTCTAAAGGAGCTTATTTATCTCTTTTAGACTTTTTACTTATATAACATAATTTATAGGATAGAATTACCTTTTTGTTAATTTATAAATATTGATATAATAGGTGTTAATCAAAAGATAGGGGATATATTATTTTTATATAATATGGAGAGAAGAGATATGGAAAACTATAAAATTTTAGGCGTTGATGAAGGTTCATCAATGGAAGAGATAAGGCAAGCTTATGAAAATAAAGTAAGTAAAATTAATGAAGAAGTGAAAGATGAAAGAAGAGCTAAAGCTTTTATTAAGGTATTTGATAAAGCTTTTGAAGAAATCAAGGCAGAAAAAGAAGAAATTCAAAATCAGGAAACTATTATCTTAAAGGATAAAAATTATTTAAAAGAGTATTTGGAAAATCATAATATTGATGAAAAGAAAGATTTTGAAAGATACAAAGAAACTACAAGTGAAAATAATAAGCCAAAGAAAAAATCATCTTCAGCCAATATAACAAAAAAGAAGAAAAATAGTAATAAAAAGAAAGTAAGTAAATATAGGAATGTAGATAGTAAGAAAGAAAAAAATAATAGCAAAAAGGGTAAGAAAAAAGAAAAGGAAAGCTCAATAGTTAATATGATTTTAAAGGTAGTACTGGTACCAATAATAGTGGTTATGTCTATATTAATATTTTTATTTAAGTTAATAAATTTAATATCTTGGATTGCTAGTAAAATCATTATAGTAGCAGCAATAGCAGGTGCATCTATACATGGATACCAAGTCTATATTGGACAACCTATGTATTATGTTATATTTGTGGCATGTGCTGTAGCATTTTTAACAGCTTTATTTTTGCCAAGTATATCAAAAATAGTTCCATCAATATTAGAGAAAATAAATAATAAACTAAAAGAATTTGCATTTTAAAATTTATTTGTATAAATTAAATTGAAAAAAGGAATTAATTACCGCAAGAAATTTGTTGACATCCCTTAAAGATTAAATATATAATTGTTTCAAGAAAACTAGTCCTTTAAATTTAGTCCAGAGAGACTAACAAGGTCGGAGATGATACGGCAGAGATATAGCAATTAGATAGTATAAGCTTTATTTATATATCTAATTTTAAGTATTACGACCTTTCTAAATAATAGAAAGGTCGTTTTTTTATGAAAATAAGTACTGGTTTTCCTTAAATATATATTTAGGGGGATTTCAAAATGGAACAAACAATAGTAGTAGAAGAAAATATTAAGAATAATGATCATGATTATGAATTATCTCATGTAGATAAAAGGGATAAGAAAGGATTCCTTTCAATGTTTGTTGTTATGCTTGGATTTACATTTTTCTCAGCAAGTATGTTAACAGGTGGAAATTTAGGAACGGGATTACCATTAAAGGATTTCTTTATAGCAGTACTTATTGGAAACTTAATATTAGCATGCTACACAGGAGCATTAGCATATATAGGTGCAGATTCTGGACTTTCAATGCATTTACTTGCTAGATATTCTTTTGGTGAAAAAGGCTCATACTTAGCTTCATTTATAACTAGTATTACACAAATAGGATGGTTTGGTGTTGGAATAGCCATGTTTGCAATACCTGTAGCAAATAGATTTAATATAAATTTATATTTATTAGTTGGAATAACAGGATTATTAATGACAGCAACAGCTTATTTTGGAATTAAATCTTTAACAATACTAAGTGCAATAGCAGTACCAGCAATAGCAGTATTAGGTAGTACATCAGCAGTTATGGCAGCAAATTCAGTAGGTGGAGTTCAAGGCTTAATGAATATTCAGCCAGAAAATAAAATGGCATTAGTAACAGCAGTAACTTTATGTGTTGGTTCATTTATAAGTGGGGGAACAGCTACACCAGATTTTGCAAGATTCTCAAAAAATAAAAAGGTAGCAGTTTCAACTACAGTAATAGCTTTCTTTATAGGGAACTCATTAATGTTTATATTTGGGGCAATTGGGGCAATGGTTACAGGTAATTCAGATATAGCAGATGTTATGTTTTCACAAGGTTTAATTTTACCTGCAATATTAGTTCTAGGCTTAAATATTTGGACAACTAATGATAATGCTATATATACATCAGGCTTAGGACTTTCAAATATTACAAAGTTACCTAAGAAGAGATTAGTAATCATTGGTGGCTTAATAGGAACAGTAGGAGCAATTTGGTTAAATAATAACTTTACAGCCTTTTTAACTTTCTTAAATTCAATGTTACCTCCAGTAGGTGGAATAATTATAGCTGATTTTTTCTTTGTAAAGAAAAGAAAATATGATAATATTGAAAACACAAAATTTGAAAAAGTAAATTGGATTGCTATAATAGCATTCTTAGCTGGGTTTATGGTTGCTAATATTGTTACAATTGGTGTTATAGCTTTAAATGCAATAATAACTACAATATTAGTTTATGTAGTAGGAATGAAAATAACTAAAAAATAAGGTGATGATATAATGTTAATTAAAAAAGTAAGACTTTTAGATAAAGAAGGATTATTTGATATAAGAATAGTAGATGGAAAATTTACAGAAATAGATAAGAATATAGAAGCATTAGAAAATGAAGAAATTATAGAAGGAGATGGAGCCTTAGCTTCAGCTCCTTTTATAGAACCACATATTCACTTAGATACAACTCTTACAGCAGGAGAACCTAAATGGAATAAAAGTGGAACTCTTTTTGAAGGAATAGAAAGATGGGCAGAGAGAAAAGAATTTTTAACTAAGGAAGATGTTAAAGTTAGAGCTAAAAAAGCTATAGAATGGCAAGTAGCAAATGGAATTCAATATATAAGAACTCATGTAGATGTTACTGATGAAAGCTTAATTGCTTTAAAGGCAATGGTAGAAGTAAGAGAAGAAATGAAGGACTTTGTAACATTACAAATAGTAGCTTTCCCACAAGAAGGAATACTATCATATCCTAATGGATTAGAGTTAGTTGAAGAAGCTATAAAATTAGGGGCAGATGTAATAGGAGCTATACCTCATTTTGAATTTACAAGAGAATATGGAGTAGAATCTATAAATAAGATTTTCGAACTAGCTAAAAAATATGATGTTTTAGTAGATGTTCATTGTGATGAAATAGATGATGAGCAATCAAGATTTTTAGAAGTAGTTGCTACAAGAGCTTTAGAAACAGGATTAAAGAATAAGGTAACAGCAAGTCATACTACAGCAATGGGATCTTATAATAATGCATATACATATAAATTATTTAGATTATTAAAAATGTCAGGAATAAACTTTGTTTCTAATCCTTTAGTAAATACTCATCTTCAAGGAAGATTTGATACATATCCTAAGAGAAGAGGAATCACAAGAGTTAAGGAGCTTAATGAAGCAGGTATAAATGTGTGCTTTGGTCATGATGATATATTTGATCCTTGGTATCCAATGGGAACAGGCAATATGTTAGAAGTAGTTCATTTTGGATTACATGTTTGTCAAATGATGGGGTATGATGATATAAATGAATCACTTAAATTTATTTCAAGTAACAGTGCAAGAACTTTAAATATTGAAGATAAGTATGGAATAGAAATAGGGAAGCCAGGCAATTTAATTTTATTAAATGCTGAAAGTGGTTATGATGCTGTTAGAAGAAGAGCAGAAGTATTATATTCTATAAGAGAAGGAAAAATAATAGCTAAAACTATTCCAAGTAAAATTTTTGTAAATATTAATGAAGAAAAAGAAATAAACTTTAAAAAATAATATATGTTAAAGAGTTAGTGTAAAGCTAACTCTTTTTTATTGATGTTTATAATTTAGAAAGATATAATTTAAAAAAAGGAGTTGAGAATATATGGAGAATGGTGAAGTTTTAATTAAAGTTAAAGAACAATTATCAAAGGATTATAATTGTACAATTGATGACTTTAACAGTAGTGAAAATTTAATTACGGATTTAAAGGAAATACTTGGTGCAAGAAAATATAATAATGATAAAGAAATATTAAAAATTTTAATATTTAATGGTAAGTTAGTAGTATCAGCAGATGAAGCTATTAAAGGATGGTGTACTGAAAATCTATTAAAGTTTCCAGGAGAGTGGCTATTTTTATACTCTGTATTAAGAAGAATAGATAAAAAATTAAATGAATTTGGTTATGAAATAGAAGATACCCATCATTACTATTTACCTATAGATGATAACTATGTAGAAAGTAAAAATTTTAATTTAAAATTCTATGAAAAGGATGAAATATTACAATTCAAAGAGGATAATCGATTTGATGAAGCCTTTGCTTTTAATGAAAATTATCCAGACATACTTGCAGTTGCAGCTTTAGATAATAAGGGAAATATTTTAGGAATGGCTGGAGCAAGTGAGGACTCTAATATTATGTGGCAAATAGGAGTTAATGTTTTACCTGAGGCAAAAGGTAATGGAATTGCAACCACAATAGTAAAAGCTTTAAAAAATGAAATATTTAATAGAGGAAAGATACCTTTTTATGGCACTGTTGAATCTCACATAATATCACAGAAAGTTGCGCTAAAATCGGGGTTTTATCCAATATTTGCAGAAGTGAAAATAAGAAAAATGTAAAAGTAAAAATGAAGAAGTTCTTAATTTTTAATCCTTATTGCTTATTTATGGTATAATTATAAATAACTTCTATAAATAAGTTTATTAAAAAAAAATCTTTTAGGAAGAATATAATTAGATATTATTTTGAAAGGATGATTTGCATGAATAGAGAAGAACTTCAATATTTTAAGGATAAACTTAATAGAGAAAAAAAGAGAGTCACAGAACTTATTGAGCAATTAGATGAAAATGGAGTGACTAAATATAATGCTGAAACTGCAAGTGAATTATCATTTTATGATAATCATCCAGCAGATATAGGTAGTGAAACCTTTGAAGTTGAAAAGGGAAGAGCATTAGAAGCAAATGAAATGTCACTACTAGACAAGATAGATGATGCATTAAGAGCTATAGAAGATGGTACATATGGTAAATGTAAATCCTGCGGTAAGGATATTGATAGAGGAAGGTTAGAATTTTTACCTTATGCAGTAAATTGTATTAAGTGTCAAGATAGTATTAGCGCTGTTAAAACTTATAATTCAAATCAAAGGGTAGTAGAAGAAAGTGTAATTGGTAAAACCCTTGCACATAGTTATCAACATGGAGATAAAGATGAAGTAGGTTTTGATGAAGAAGACAGTTATCAATCTGTTGGAAGATTTAATGATATTAGAAACACACCAGAATATGACTATCATCATGATGATAGTAGTTATGTTGAAGAAATTGAAAAAATAAGTAATGAGCATTATAAAAATCAATTGCCAGAATAAAAGGTATTAATTTTCTTATTAACCTCTATAAATATGATTATATATATTTTAGTCATTATTATAGAGGTTATTATTTTTAAGATAAGTGGGGAGTATAATGGATAAAATAAAGGGGATTTTAATTGATTCAGGGAGGGTGTTAAATATTTCATCAACTGGAAGTTGGAGTTATTCTCCTAATTTCTTTAATATTGTAGGCAAAGAGAACTTTGATAATATATCTAAGGATAAAAAAAATGCTGCATATGAAAAGGCGTGGAATTATGTTAATTCAGTTAAATTAGTTACTACGCTTGAAGAAGAATGGGATTTGTTTTATGAGTACTTTAATATATTATCTAATGAGTTAATAGAGTTAAAAATAGATAAAGAGAAAAAAATATTATTAACTGATGATATGGTATTAAACTATGACAAATATAATTTTTTTGAAGATGTTTTTATAAATATTCCAAAACTAAGTGAAAAGTATAAACTTTGCTTAGTATCTGATGCTTGGCCATCTTTGAGAGAGGTTTATAAAAAAGCTGGTCTTCATAAGTATTTTGATTCTATGATAATATCCTCAGAAATAGGAACATGTAAACCAGATAAAAAAATATATACTTTGGCTATGGAAGATTTAGGACTTAAAGAAGATGAAGTGATTTTTATAGATGATAATATTAAAAATTGTCATGGAGCAGAGTTATTGGGGATAAAATCTATTGTTTTAGATAGAGTTTTAGCAAATAGAATATATATTAAATATTTTACAAAATGTAAATATAAAATAGTTAGAAACTTAAATGATATATATAAATTAACTTGTAAAAAATAATATTATAAATTAATTAAGAGGTAGCTAATTTTTAAAGTTAGCTACTTTTTATTCATAATAAATATAGTGAAATATTACTTGGAATATATTCACAAATAATTTCTATAGGAGTATTATTAAGTAATAAGTAGTAAGTAGTAAGTAAATTAAAATATTAATTTATGGGAGTGTTTATTTATGAGAGAATTAAAATTATCACAATGCTTTTCTATGATTGTATTAAATGCACAAGATAGCATTAATATGACCACTATAAAAAAACTTTCACTTCGATGCATTGCAGCAGCCGTTGTTCTTGAAACATACTTAGAAGGTGAATTCATTAATTCAAATGATAAGCTACGTTTAAAAAAATCAAATTTATCTAATCATAATATAACCTTATATCAGGAATCTGTTTTTAAACCACTTTTTGGTAAAAATGAAAAACTAGAGGAAGATTTAAATTGGTGGTTAACTAAAGCTTCTAATTTATCTAGTAAAAATTTAAAAGCCCTTGAGAAAAAAATTACTGATTCTTTAAAAGGTAATTATTATATTGAAGAAATCCCAAGTTTGTTAGGCTGCGATTTATTTTATAAAACTTCTGGATTGTCTCTTAAAGAATATAGAAGTAATTCAAATTATTATTCTAGAATTGTTGAAGGAATTAAAGCTGAGGTACTTGAAGATGGAGAAATAAGTGACGAAAGCGCAATCCTTTTATGGCTTTTTAGAGAAAGTGGCTCTATGTATGATATATTTTCCAAAGGAGATATGGAATTAGTTCATAATAAAATGAATAGTTTATTTACAAGAAATAAATTTTTAAAGGAGCTTTATAACATTCATATTCATCATGGGGTAGAACTAGCAGTTAAGGGATTTTTAAATATGAAGAGAAATACAGTAAAAACTCCAGAAGGAACAGGAATAAATTTTATATTTCCAATGATTGATCGTTCCCAATCTATATTTATTGATGCTGAAGAATGGTTACCTAATTCAAAAGAAAGATTAGAAGATGTTAAGAAAAGACTAGAAGAATCAGGACACTCATATACTATTGTTCGTGGTGGAGATGTACCTCTAATAAAAATAGATAATGTATTATATGAGGCAATACCAGAAGCAGTTGGAGGAAGAATTCCAATACATGGAATACGCCTTAGAAGATATCCAATTTAAAGGAGTTAGAAGGTAATGTCTAGACAGCGATCTATAGAAAAAATTTTAAAATCAGAATACATTACAATTGGAGAACTTGTTAGAATTACGAATTCTAGATATAGCACTCTTAAATTTTATACTGAAGAGGCAATTTTACCTTTTGAACAAGAAGATGAAGGATTAACAAGAAGATTTAAAAGAGAAGCTTCAATAAAGAGAATTGAAGAAATAAAAGAATTAAAAAGGCAAGGATATAGGGTAGAAGAAATAAAAGAGTTATTAATAGAAGTTAATAAAAAATAACTGTAAATTATATTATAATAGGTACTTGGGATAAATATTATACTTTAATAAGTTGAAAATCTAAGTGGGTATAATATTTATCCTATTATTTACTCCTTCAAAGAGGTAGCTTTACCTACAGTTCCTCCAAGTTTCTTCCAAAAGTAATTATGTTCTTCTACAGCTTGAGAAAAATCATTATTTTCCCATCTAGTAAGGACTTCTAACATATAATCCCTATCCTTATAATCAACTTTTTCTATTAAGCTTTTTAAAGAAGCAATATATTCAGGATCCATTTCGATTTTTCCCCAAATTTGATTATCTTCAGCTATAATTTTAGTGTTACTCATCCTATGAAGGATATCATATATGTTTTCAATAGGATAATATTCGCTATCTTTTACTTCATTTAATTCTTCGTTAGAAAGTACTTTATCAATTTTTTTTATTTCAGATATATTAGATTTAGCATTAAAATTACCAGAATCAATTTGTTTATAAATAACAAATGAAAAAGCACCAATAGCTATAATAAAAATAATAACTAAGATAGTAATAAATACTTTACTTTTAAATATATTTTTCATTGAATCACCTCTAAATTACTTTTCATGAATACATTATATTGCAAATAAAGTATTATTAAAATACATATACAAAAATTAACAAATTCAATTGAGTATATAAAAAGTACATGGTATAATATAACTTATTAAGTAGTACCAATATTGAATCCTGGGAGGGATTATAATGAATGTAATAGAAATTAAAAATCTTACTAAGGACTATGGAGATAGAAAAGGAATATTTAACATAAACTTTTCAGTAAAAAAGGGGGAAGTGCTAGGATTTCTTGGACCAAATGGAGCAGGGAAAACTACTACAATTCGCCATTTAATGGGATTTTCAAAAGCTGATAAAGGTAGATGTAGCATTAATGGTTTAAATTGTTTTGATAAGTCAAGTGAAATACAAAAGAGTCTTGGATATTTACCAGGAGAAATTGCTTTTTTAGATGATATGACAGGAATGAAATTTATTAAATTTGTTGCTGAAATGAAGGGTATTAAAGATTTATCAAGGGCAAATGAACTTATAAAAAGATTTGACTTAAACACTAATGGAAAAATAAAAAAGATGTCTAAAGGTATGAAACAAAAAATAGGAATTGTATGTGCATTTATGCAAGAACCTGATATTTTAATTTTAGATGAGCCAACTAGTGGATTAGATCCATTAATGCAAAATGAATTTATTAAGTTAATTGAAGAAGAAAAAGATAGGGGTAAAACCATATTAATGTCTTCACATAGCTTTGAAGAAATAGAAAAAACTTGTGATAGAGCAGCCATTATAAAAGAAGGAGAAATAGTAGCTGTTGAAAATATAGCAACTTTAAAGGAATCTAAGCAAAAGATTTATGATATAACCTTTGAAAATGCAGAGATGGCAAGGGAATTTATAAAAGAAGGCTTTAAAGTAAAGGAAATATCAGGTGATAATGTAACTATATATATAAAAGGAGATATTATGCCCTTTATTAAAGCATTAACAAAATATAAAGTATTAAATTTGGAATCCTATACTCAAAGTTTAGAGGATTTATTTATGCATTATTATGGAGGTGAAAATAATGATTAGTATGCCACTTTTAAAAAGAGAAATTAAAGCCAATTATAAACTTTTCATAATTTTTGCAGCAGTATTAACTATGTATATTTCAGTAATTATTCCAATGTTTGATCCTGAAATAGGTGAGGCACTAGCAGAATTTGAAAAAGCTATGCCACAGATGATGGCGGCTTTTGGAATGAGTAATCCAGGGGCTACATTAATAGAATTTATAAATACTTATTTATTTGGATTTTTATTTATTGTATTTCCAATGATTTTTGAAATAATAATAGCTAATAAACTAATTGCAAAATATGTGGATAGTGGTTCTATGGCATATCTTTTAGCAACTCCAAATAAAAGAGCAAAAATAGCAATAACTCAAGGAATATTTTTATTACTTTCTATAGGACTATTAATATTATTTATTACTTTAGTTGGTATAATTTCTAGTGAATTAAATTTTCCGGGAGAGCTTAATATTAAAAAGTATATTTTACTTAATGTAGGATTATATTGTCTTCATATAGCAATAAGTGGCTTAGGATTTTTTGCATCGTGTATTAGCAATGATACAAAGCTATCTTATTTTATAAGTGCAGGTATACCAATTGGTTTTTTTATAATTCAACTTTTATCAAATATGGGTGGAAAACTAGAGAACTTTAAGTACTTTACAATTTTCTCTTTATTTAATACAGATAAGTTAATAAGGGGTGAAGTTTCTGGAATATGGATGTTTGTTGTATTACTAGTATTGGGATTAGTTTTATATATAACTGGGATAATGAGATTTAATAAAAGAGATTTACCTTTGTAGCATATAAAAGGGGGTATTTAATTGATATTTGGGGATATAAAAATAGTTTTAATAGATTTTTACATTTTTGAAATAAACTCTATAGAAGCTTACTTAGAAAAAATGGCACTAAAGGGATGGAAGCTAGAAAAACTATCAAACTTATATATTAAGTTTAGGAAAATAGAACCCAAAATTATAAAGTATACAATAGATGTTGTTGATGAAATTGCAAACTATAGAGAAACAAATAGTTCTATGATTTTAGAACATAGAGAAAACCTAGGAAATATAGGATGGAATTTTTGTTGTGAGTATAAAAATCTTCAAATTTTTTATAAAGAAAATGAAACAGAAAAAAGCTATATAAGTAATAAGGGGATAATGGAAAAAAAGTTATTATTTAGTGATTCTCTTAAGGAGTTAATTTTAAAATTTGTTTTTCTAGGTTTTTTTTTATTTACTAAATATTCATTAATGGTTAAGGAAAGAAATTTAGGATTTCTAGCTAACAATGAAAATATAGTAATGAGCCTTCTTTTCATGGGCGTATTAGTAGGATATAGTATAGACTTGGTTAGGTTAATAAAATTTAGATTAAATACTGGGTATAAAAATAAATATATTTATTGGATAAGAATTAAGGGAACTAGTATATTTATTATCCTAGCATTTGCGGCATTATTTTTTATTTCCTTACTTTTAACAAGTAGTACAGAAGATTCTAATATGGCAATATCTATTTTTGCATTAATAATTAGTGTAATATTATTTTCCTATCTAATAGAGAATAAAAAAGATAGTGCAAAGAAAAAAGTAACAATATCCTCAATATTTATTATACTTATTGCAACTATGTTTTTTATCAATAACTTTTTTATAGCTAATATATTTAAGAATAAAAGTATGGCAACAAAAAGCAAAGGATATGCATTAGGACTAAGAGATTTTAATGATGAAGCTATTACTGAGAAGGATATATATATTGATGAAGAAAGTAGTTTGCTGGCTAATAAAATATTTTATACAGCTAATGGGAAGAAGATGAAGCTATCCTATGAACTTTTTGAAAGTAATTATGAATTTGTGGTAAATTGGAATTTTAACAAAATGATGAATTGGTTTAAGAAACAAGATATTTTTTATAATGAAATAAAAACTAATTTACCAATTGAAGTTAATGTTTATGTAAATGAAAAAGGAAATAATTATATTATTATTTCCAAAAATAAATTAATAGAAATATTAGGATTAGAAGAAGAAAGCAATAAAGAAGAAATTCTAGATACAGTGTATAATAAGATCTTTAAGGATGAAGTGGAGGAGAAAATTTGAAAATATCAGAAGAAAAAATATGCCTAATTTGTGGTGAAATAATGGAAGAATATAAATATGCTTATGATAACAATCAATATGGAAAGAAATATTATAAATGTAGTGAGTGTGGACATAAAGAAAATACTATGAGTTAAAATATTTGGAGGATTTTATGTTAGGGTTTGATTCTTTTTCAATTATGTTTAGTTTAGCCTTTGTTTTAGTATTTGGAATGATCATATTTTCAATAATAAAGGGAATTAGTGAATGGTCTAATAATAACAAGCAACCTATAATACCAGTAAATTCAAGGGTTTCATCAAAGAGAACTTCAGTTAGTCACCATAATCATAGCAATGGAGAGAATGGTATGCATACTACAACTTCAACTACTTATTATGTAACCTTTGAATTTGAAAATGGGGAAAGGCTAGAATTACATGTATCTGGTAGAGAATATGGACTTATTTCAGAAGGTGATAGAGGAGTATTATCATTTCAAGGTACTAGATTTATAAGCTTTGAGAGGAAAACTTTTAGTTTATAAAATGTACTATTAAAATAAGAAAATAAAAATGGAGCTATTTTGTAGCGCCATTTTTATTATTTATTACAAAACTTACTATTGCAAAGAATATTTTTGTTTAGTTTGTTGAATCTTTTGTTCTTCAACTTGTTCAATTGGATACCAACCTTTTGCTTCCATCTTCTTTGAGATTTCATGTTGAAGTTTTAAAGTTTCTGTTAATAGGTCACAAAATGTTTGATGAACATTTTCAGTAGAAGATTCAATATCTCCGTGTAAATATAAATCAGCTGCTCCTTTTGTTAACAGAAGAATATTTTCAAATAAAGCTTTATCATCCATTTAATAGACCTCCTTTTATAATAAGCTAAAGAGCTTTCCAAACAATTCCTTATGTTTAGTTTCATATTGATTAATAAGCGTCTTTAACTCTGCATCTTGTATTTTAGTTGCTGTTTCCTTACATATAGTTTCCATAAATTTTTCATGTCCTAGGCCATCAGTTATATATAGTAATTCTTTTGAAGTCATATTACTCACCTCCAATTTTAGTATGAGTAAATGTGAGAAAAATATTCTTTAATATCTTTTAAAATTAATATTGACAACTTTAAATAAAAGGAATACTATATATAAAAAGTAAATTCAAAGAAGGGAAGAGTAGATATATACTAAATCCTTAGCGAGTGAAGGAGGGTGAAAGCTTCACGATGAAGTAGTATCAAAAGACATCCTGGAGAAGCTTATCTGAAATTAAGTAAGATAAGACGTGTTCTAGCGTTAATAGATTAGAGATAGTTTTAATATATTATATTAAGCTAAATTAGGATGGTACCGTGAATTAAACCTTCACTCCTATTGTTGGAGTGGAGGATTTTTTATTTTAAGTATTAGTTTTAATTGGGTATATTCTATAAGATTTTATAATTTTTTAAAACTAATAAGGGTGGTACCGCGAAATATTATTTGCCCCTTAAGCAGACGTGCTTAAGGGGATTTTTTATTATTTAGTAAAGGAGAGATTAATATGGAAAGAATTATAGTTAGTGAAATTAATAAATTTATTGAGAAAAAAATAAAGGTTGAAGGATGGGTATATAGAATTAGGAAGCTTAAAGAAATTACATTTCTAATTCTTAGAGATAGAAGTGGATTAGTTCAATGTGTAGTTGATAATAAATCTATAAATATAGACAATATTAGCCTTGAATCAGTAGTGAGTGTATTTGGAATAGTAAAGGAAAGTAAAAATGCCCTAAATCCATTTGAAATACTAATAGAAGAAATAAAAGTAGTTAGTATGGCAGAGGAACTTCCAATTGAAATAAATAAAAAGGAGTATAATGTTAGCTTAGAAACGACCTTAAATAATAGAGCCATAAGTTTAAGACATGAAAAAATAAATTCAATATTTAAAGTACAAAATATTATAGTTCAAAGCTTTAGAAAATTTTTAATAGAAAAAGGATTTACAGAAATCTTCACTCCAAAGATAGTTGCAGAGGGAGCAGAAGGGGGGACAGAGCTTTTTAAGATTAATTACTTTGAAAAAATAGCTTATCTTGCCCAAAGTCCACAATTCTATAAGCAAATGATGGTAGGAGCAGGCTTTGAGAGAGTATTTGAAGTAGCACATGTTTATAGAGCAGAGGAGCATAATACAAGTAGACATTTAAATGAGTATATTAGTATGGATTTAGAGTTTGGATTTATAGAAGATGAATATGACATAATGAATTTAGAAGAGGAACTTATAAAATATATTTTAAAATCTATAGAAGAAAAAGGTAATAAGTATTTACAACTATTAAAGGCTAAACTTCCTAAAATTAATGGGAGTATACCTAAAATAGAATTAAGAGAAGCTATAAAAATTGTAGAAACTAAGTATAATAAACAAGGGTTAGAAGGCGACTTAGATCCCGAAGGAGAAAAACTTATTTGCAAGTATGCAAAGGAAGAATTAGGGTGTGATTTTATATTTATAACCAATTATCCAAGAAAAAAGAGACCTATGTATACAATGCCTTTAGGGAAAGAAGGAACTAGAAGCTTTGACTTATTATTTAGGGGAATTGAAATTACATCTGGTGGGCAAAGAATTCATAATTATAATATGTTAATAAGCAGTATAAAGGAAAAAGGACTAAATCCTAATGACTATGAAGGATATATAGAAATATTTAAATATGGAATGCCAAAGCATGGGGGATTAGGAATAGGACTTGAAAGAATAACAGCACAACTATTAAATTTAAGTAATATACGTGAAGCAACATTAATTACAAGGGATAGAACAAGAATAACACCATAAGAATATATTAAGAATATCTATTTTTTCTTTAGGGTTAAATCCTTAGTCTAATAAATAGATATTCTTTTTATATATTTAAAAAATCTTAAATGAAACTAATATTATTATTTTAGTGTATTTTCGAATTATTTAATGGGAAAATATGCTATAATTAATTATAAATATTATATACAAATAAGTTACATTGATTAAATTAACAATTACAACAATACTATTTTAATAACGTTAGGAAAAGTTAGTTGATAATTTTAAGTTTTTTAAGTTAAAGGATTAAGATAAAATGAAAAGTGTAGATATTTATGGGTTAGTTATAATTACATTATTTATAGGCGGATTTCCTTTGTTTTTAGGTTGGGTAATTAAAAGTCAAAATGCAGGAGATATGCTAAATGGATTTGATAGTAAGAAATATGATAAGAGTAAGGTTTCTAGTATAGTAGGCACAGATATATTTAATACTGGCTTAATAGTTATTCTATTAGGAATTTTAGGAGTTTCTTTTACCAATAAATATTATAATTATATAACTTTTATGCAAATTAGTATTATGATTCTTGGAATTATAAAGAGTATGTTTGATATGGAAAATAAGTGTAAGAAAGAGAATAATAAAAAAAGTTAAAATATTTAATGGAATATATTTACATATAAAGTTAGCATTGTTATTATTTTAATATGACAATAATTAAAACTTTTATGTAAGGTTAAGTAGAAAAGGGAGGGAATCGTAGATTAATTGGATTAATATTAGGGGTTAAGGAGATAAATACATGAATAATAATGTTACACCAAAAACAAATGAAGTACTTTCAGAACATAAGAATAAAACAAAAAAAATAATAATTTTTATAGTAGTAGCTTTAGTAGTATTAGCCACATCTATATTTATTTATGTAAATATACAAAATAGAAAGCTTGTAAATAGCTATGAAAATAAGATATATCCTGGAACATTTATTTTTGATAAAGATGTTTCAAATATGACAAAAAGTGAATTGCATGAAGTTTTAGAGGCTATGGTAGAAGATATTTCATCTAAAAAAATAACTATAGCAATTGGAGAAAGTAACTATGAAAAAAGCTATGTGGATCTTGATACTACAATAGACTATGAAACTTTTGAAAATGAAGTTTTAAACTTTGGAAAAGATAAGAAGATTAAAGAACAACTTAATTTAATAAAAGAGCCACAAAATAGAACTTATGAGTTTGAAATAAAATATAGTGAAGATAAAGTATCTGAGTTATTAGATACAATAGCAAATGAAGTTAATATAGAACCACAAGATGCAAGTATAAGTGTAAAGTGGGGAGCTGTAAATGTAACAGGTGGACAAATAGGGTATGAGTTAGATAAGGATAAATTAGTATCAAATATAAAAGCTGCATTGGAAAATGTTAATAGTGATAGGAATGTTTCAATAAAGGGAGAGTTAAATGAAGTAAATCCCAAAATAACTTCAGAAGCATTACAATCAGTAGATAAAATGATATCTAGTTATACAACTTATTTTGATGCTGGTCCTAGTGGTCATAATATTCAAAGAGGAGCAGCTATGATTGGTAATGTGTTACTTATGCCTGGAGATACATTTTCAGCTGTAAGCGCTATAGGACCTACAACTAAAGCAAATGGATTTGTGGAAGCTAACACTTATCTTAATGGTAAAGTTGTACCTGGCCTTGGTGGAGGAGTATGTCAAATATCTAGTACAATATACAATGCTGAATTAAAAGCAGGTATATTACCAGACTTTAGAACTTATCACGAAATGGTAGTTAAGTATGTACCACAAGGATTAGATGCAACTATAGGTGATGAATGGCCAGATTTAGTCTTCACAAATCCTTATGATTATCCTATAGTAGTTAATGTATATTCCACTGGAAATTCAGTTACTGCTGAGTTTTGGTCAAATAGCCAAGCTACTGGAGGTATATCTTATGTAGCTAAGGCTTATCAAACAGGACCATTATCTGCAGATGCATATTTATATGGATATAATTCAGCAGGAGAGTGTGTATCAGAAAGATATTTAGATAGCAGTGTTTATAAGCCATTTAATTAAAATTTACTAAAAGAGATGTCAAAAAGACATCTCTTTTTTATATAGAAAGTTCTTATAAGAAAAGGAAATACATTTAAATTTCAGAATCAACAAATTCAGTATAAAATATTAAGGAAAATATTTAAGTTAAGTTTAGAAGAGTAGATTTATTCCCAAAGCTAAAAAAGGATATAATGTTATATTAATATAAGATAGAGTTAATATAACATTATATCTGGATTATTATTTACAGAAATCAGTTAGCTTTGTATTATCTTGCACATCAACTAAGGCTTCACCAAACCTTTGGAAGTGGACAACTTCTCTTTCTCTTAAGAAGCCTAATATTTTTTTGATTTCAACATCATCGGTTAAATTCATTAACCATTCATAAGTAGCTCTAGCCTTTTGTTCAGCAGCCATATCTTCTGTTAAATCTGCTATTACATCTCCCTTACATTGGATGTAAGTTGCAGTCCATGGGTTTCCAGTAGCGTCAGTATAAAATAATCCTTTACCATGATCAGCATAGTGGCCATCTAATCCAGCTGCTTTAATCTCATCAATTGAAGCATTTTCCATTATCTGATGAACCATTGTTGCCATAATTTCTACGTGAGCTAGCTCTTCAGTTCCAATATCTGTCAATAACGCCTTACCCTTATTAGTAGGCATTGAATATCTTTGGTCTAAATATCTTAAAGCAGCACTAAGTTCTCCATCTGGACCACCATATTGAGTCACTAGAAGTTTAGCCATTCTTATGTCAGTAGATTTTAGATTTACTGGGTGTTGTAAAGTTTTAACATAATACCACATTATTTTTTACCTCCCTTTGTATTTTCCCAAGGCCAAGGAGAATTAACCCAGTCGTCAGGGTTATTAAAATATGCAGTTCCGAAGTTTGTTAAAGGACCATATTCTTTTTCATAGTTCCATATAGTTTTCTTTAGTTCACCAGATACTTTTTCATAATCAGCTACTGCTTGTTCACAACAAGGATTTGTATCTAAATATAAATTGAGATCAACTAAAAAGAATTGTAACTTTTGTATAACTTCTAAATATTCATGTCTTTTCATTCTTTTTTATAACCTCCTACATATTTAACATCACAATAAGGGCTATATAGATCTTTGAAAATAGTTCCAGCAGCAAAAGAATCATTTATAGTAAATAAGTTTTCATAAGGTTGTAAATTAACAATGGCTTTGGCATAAATATGAGGGGTAAAAACTTTATATGATTCATAACAGTTTTTATCTTTATCCTCACAAGTAGTATTACAATAATCCTTACCAGGATTATTTATACAGTCTTTACATTTATCGCAATCTTCATCTTTACGATAGTACATAAAAAACATCCTTTCAATTAATAAACTCTAATAATAAACTATGTCAAAATTAGGTGTTTGTGATAAGAAAATAAGTTAAAAATAATTAAATTGTAAATATAGAGATAATTATTATATTTATATTACTTTTTATTTTATTTTAAATATCTATGTGATATTATCTTATATAGAATGAATTTAACAGAAGGTGATTTAATGAATAATGGTAATTGTGTGGAGTTAACTGGAAAAATAATTACCAGGGAAGATGGAGATTATAATGAAAGCATTAAGGCATGGAATAGAGCTATAAATAAGCGTCCTTTTATTATAGTATATTGTTATACTGAAGAAGATGTTATAAATGCAATAAAGTGGTCTAG
>JAEXLD010000126.1 GCA_023445445.1 Bacillota bacterium | reverse complement strand
TGGTCGGGGTGACAGGGATTGAACCTGCGACCTCATGGTCCCAAACCACGCGCGCTCCCATCTGCGCCACACCCCGATATCTAATATCTCTCAGCGACAATGTTTATTCTACAATAGGAATAGCAATCCGTCAATAGCTTTTTTTAAATAAAATATATATAAATATATATTTGTTACATAAAACATAAGAATTATACATAATGTAACGGATTGCTTAGCCCAATAACTATATTTCTTTAATAAATAGAGCAGGCCTTTTTTCCCTATCTATTTCTATAAATCCCATGGTTTTCTTTGTGCTTCCATAGGGAAAGGTTATGCTTCCAGGATTCATTATAGTAATTCCATCATAATTGCTTATTAAAGCCTTATGTGAATGCCCAAAAAGAACTATATCAGCTCCAACTGCTTTTCCCTTATAGAAAATAGTATTATATTCATATTTTACATTGTACATATTCCCATGAGTTATGAATATCTTTACTCCCATCACATCTATTAATCTTTCAGATGGATATTCACTACTAATGTCACAGTTACCTTTAACGGCATATATTTCTCCCTTAAAGTCTTTTTCTAAAATCTTAGTGTCTGGAGCTCCATCTCCACAATGTACTAAGATATCTACATCTTTAAGATACTTTTTTATTGCATTTATATTAGAAGCTTCATAATGTGAATCACTTATAACAGCAATTTTCATTTTTCCCTCCTATAGTAATTCCTCAATTATTTTTCTAGCCTTTTGAAGTGCACTACCTCTGTGTGATATTTTATTTTTCTCTTCCATAGTAAGTTCAGCAAAACTTTTATTTAATGGCTCATAAAAGAATAATGGATCGTATCCAAATCCTCCCTCACCCTTTTCCTTATCTAATATATAACCTTCAACTATTCCTTTAACACTTCTATATTCATTCTTATCGCTTATAATTGCTAATTGGCAAACAAATTTTGCCTTTCTATTTTTATAATCAACCCCTTCTAATTTTAGGAGAAGTTTCTCATTGTTTTTTTTATCATTTCCATGTTCACCAGCATATCTTGCTGAAAAAACTCCCGGTTCACCATTTAAGTATTCAACTTCTAAACCAGAGTCATCTGACATAATAATAAAATTATTTTCACCCTTTTTAATTAATTCCTTATATATTTCTGTACTTTTCTTTTTTGCATTTTCTTCAAAGGTAAGCCCATCTTCTTCTACATCTATATTTAATCCTATATCCTTTAAGGATAAAACCTCAATGTCTATATCCCTTAAAATTCTTTTTATCTCTTTTATTTTACCTGAATTATTACTAGCAATAATTAACTTCTTCATAAATTACTTTCCTCCAGTCCCTATCCATAATGCATCCATTTTTAATGCATCCTTTTGGATTTGAACCATTTGCTTAATACCTTTTTGAGCTAAATCTAATAATTCATTTAATTCGTTTCTACTAAATGGAGATTCTTCACCTGTACCTTGAATTTCTATAAACTCTCCTTCATCTGTAGCTATTACATTCATATCTACTTTAGCATTAGAGTCTTCCTCATAACATAAGTCTAGTATTTTTTCTTCATTAAGTATTCCTACACTTGTGGCACTGACAAATTTTCTTATTGGATAAACTTCAAAGGGCTTTTCTTTATGAAGTTTATTAACTGCATCTACTAAAGCTACAAAAGCACCAGTAATAGAAGTTGTTCTTGTACCTCCATCCGCTTGTATTACATCACAATCTATCCATATAGTTTTTTCACCAAGTGCTTTTAAATCCATAACAGATCTTAATGCCCTTCCTATTAACCTTTGAATCTCCATAGTTCTACCATCTATCTTCAGTCTAGCTATATCCCTAACCTTTCTTGTTCCAGTAGATCTAGGTAGCATATTATATTCAGCAGTTATCCACCCTTCACCTTGGCCCTTTAAAAAAGGTGGTACCTTATCTTCTATAGAAGCTGTACAAATTACCTTTGTATCACCAACTTCTATTAATACAGAACCTTCTGCATACTTTGTATATCCTCTAGTAATTTTAGTTGATCTCACTTGATCATTTTTTCTTCCATCTATTCTCATGTTATTACCTCCATTTCTTAATACTATAAAAATTTATGCACTATTTTAACTTTTTACTCATATTATTAATATGAGGATTAATGAAGAGGTGAAGAATTTGCGATATATAGGACCATATTTTAGAATGAATAAATTATCTTATAAAGAAATTAACGGCCAACTTTTTCATTTATCAAAAGAGGCCATAAGGACTTTAGTACTAGAGTCAAAATGTGGATTAGTTGATTCTACTAAAAATTATAAAAAAATATCATCCTCTATTGATATTACCACATCTACCAATTTTTCTCCACTACTATGTATATATAGAAAAGCATCTCCAAATTATATTCATAGCAAGAATTATAATGGGTTTGATGAAGAGTCCTTTAAAAAGGAAATTTGCCCAACAACTAATGCACTATTGACTACAAGTATACTTAATTTATCTACTTATTATTCAAGATTTAAAGATGTAGATGAAAAATTATATACCTATTCTAAGGTATATAAAAAACTTTCCAAAAGACAACTTGAATTTTATTCAATTAATCTTAGAAATAATGAAGGTGTTTTTACTGAGAAAAAGAACTTATCTGAAAATAATTATAAAGGCTTTAATTTTGTAGAGAAAAATAATAAATTTAAGTTCTCTGATCAAGCATTTATGATGTTTGCTTATAATCTATACTCAATACTATATCCTGAAGATAAACTTTCATTAGATTATAATAATTTTTCAATAGAAATACTAAATACTCTTATTGAGTTTAAAGAAAAAATATATGAATCATCCTTTGAGGAAATATGTAAAATACTAACTGCCCTCAATATGTTCTACAGTAATTCAAAAAATAATGATGCAAAAATATTGATTGTGGATCTAACAGATTTTTTAATCAATAAATTTGATGAAAAGGACTATTATGTTGATTCCTTAGATTTTGCTTCACTATTTGCAATAAACTTAATGCTATCATTTAAACATACTCAAATGATTACCTTTAATGAGAAAGCCAAAGATATATTAAAAAAATTATTATCACTATATGATGACGAGAAAGATATTTTCTTAAAATTATCAAGTAAAAAGGATTTAAAATATAGTTGTTTTGATATAACTTTTTACTTTTTAGCATTATTTATGTATTCTAAGGAAGATAATAGGGAAATAGAATATAAAAATATGCTTTCTCAATTATATAGGAAATTATTTATTACCTCCGGGATAGTAACCTCATGGCCAGACGCACCTACTTTAGATGATGCAGAAAGATATAGAGGTCTAACCTTTAATTCCTCTGATATGCTAGATGAAAGCTTTTTTAAGATGTCTACTACACAATCGCCATCTAGTTTGGGAGTAGCACCGATATTTAAGAAGAATATCACTTATTCAAAAAAGAAAGATTCCTTTAGTTCATCTAATTCATCCTTTGATAGTTATAAAAATATTTATATATATAATTTAATAATATTCTTATTTATTAATGATTTTATGCTAGAAACCAACTTAATATCTAATTCATCAAAATATAGATTAATTGATGAAGATTCTATTGATGATAATGATTTGGAGGTAGATAAGGAAAATTTAGATGATGAAAATAATTATATTAGAGAAGAGGATGCAGATATTAAAGAAAAAGTTTTAGATAATGATGATATAAAATAATAGGACTGAGAATTTCTCAGTCTTATTATTTTTGTATTTCACTAAAGTTAATGTTTCCATTACCATCTAACACTAAATTCTTAATTTTTTTATTTATAGCAATATTGTCATTATAGAAAATCAATGGTAAAACAGTATAATTACCAAAGAGCTCTTCCTCAATATTTATAAAAATATCCTCTCTATCTCCCTCTGTTTTAGCAAGTAAAAACTTTTCTTTATTATTATCATCTAAAAAGTTTAATAAATTATTATAAATTGATGTACCATTAGAAAATATTAAATCTCCTTGAATTAACGCAAAATCATAGTAATTTTCTTTACTAATAGAATTTAATTCTTCCTTAGTCACTAAATCATAAACTAAATCAATATTAGAATTGTTTTCAAACCAAGAAACTAAATAATCACATATTTCCTTATTTTCACTACTTTCTTCTGCAATCATATGAGCAGACTTAATGTTATTGCCTTCTGTAGATTCTCTACTCATTACCTTTCTCGCTTGAAGCTTTTCTAGATCCTCTTTGTCATCTCTAAAATAGCTACCATCAGCTAATTCAATATACATGCTATTATTTACTTGATAATCTTGCAAAGCCTTATTAATTAAATTATATACTTCTTTTCTCTCTGCTAATTGTAAGACATCATTTTTAGGATTAAAAGCTAAATACATAGCTCTGTTTGATTTTAAATTAATTAATCTTCCTTCTGACTTTAATCTACTTAGTTGGCTTTTAGGTGGATTAATTACTATATCTCTTTTTCCTATTTCAAAAGAAGCCATGGCCACTTCCTCTTCTTCATAAGGAATAATTTTTATTTTATTTGCTATATTTAATTTTATATTATTATTTTTTTTAAGGCTTAATTGAGACATACTCATTTCTTCAATACTATAGTAACCTGAATAAATTAAATTATTGTAATTCTTTTTTATATTATCCCAAAGCAGAACATCTTTTCTAACTCTATATTGAGGAGTTGTAAGTTCTTCGATAAACTTATCATCCTTTGAATTTAATCTAAATATTATATTATCTTCATCAAAGCTTATACCCACATCTTTAGTAAAGGACCCTTCTCCATCTCTAAATCTTTTAGCTCCATATACATTTAATAAAGCTGCTATATTTTCTTCTTTTTCTTCTGTTAATATTTCTCTAAAAAACATAGCAATATCTTCTGGAGTTATTTTGCTTCCATCACTCCAAAATACATCACTTCTTATTTTAAAATCATATTCTAGTCCATCATCTCTTACTTCAACACTTTCTGCTAAAGAAGGCTTGATTTCATTATTTACATTTAACTCTACTAATCCTCTGCTAGTTGCTGTAACTATATCCTGTGCTCTTTTATTTAGACTTCCCACTGTTTTAAAATCTGTTGGAATTTGTGAAACTGAATATATGATCTCATTACTCCTATCTTCAGTTTGTGGAATGGAAACATCTATAAAACCTATTAAAAAGCTAACAACTAACACTGATGATATAAGTGTTATTATTAATTTCTTCATATATATTTCTCCTTCTGATTAGTATCCTCTAAAATTATATCCATATAACTACATAACTAATCAAAAATATTATTATTTAAATAAATATACATTTTTCACTTTTTCATATGTTATAATACTTTTATACAAATTTGGGAGGAATATTAATATGGATTTAGCAGTACAGATTTTTCAAATAGCCTTCTATAGTATAGGTGCTTTATTTATGATAGCCTTTACTATTGTAGGAATATGGGGTTTTATTATTTTTAATAAATACTATAAAACGAAAAGAATTGAGAATTATATATTTGAAAAGATTTATCAAGCTTTAAATCAACTTACTTATAAAAATAATACTACTCTTAATGAAAATTCTGATGAAACCTTAGTAGGTATTGATGACTTACTAAATGAAGAAGAATAAATTATATTTAATAGAAAATGGGCTATAGCATTATAGGATTAAACCCCATTAACCATAGCCCCTTTAGAATCCCATCATAAGAAGTAAAGGCATTATAACCTTCATTTACAAAGATAAATTTCTATTATTTCTGTAACTTCTTTATCATCTTCTACTATCAAAATATCAAGGAATTCTTAATAAATCATATTATAATATCTATCTATAGAATTTTTAAAGTCTAACATATCAAAATATCTACCCACCCTTAAGCTTTCTTTACCATTAACAAACAACAACAAAATAGGTAATGAAAAAATATCATAGGTGGCAGCTATCTCTTTATTCTCTACTGCATTTATTTCCATAAACTTAATTTCTTTATAGTCTTTAATTATATGTAAAACTTTATCTCTTATAGCATCACAAGCTCCACAAGTTGCACCACTAAAATATACTATGCTTATTAAATTATCTCTTATAAAATTTTCTATTTCCTCTTTATTCATACTTCCTCCAAATAATTGTAATTATATATTTATTATATCATTTAAACAAATTGTTTATAAAATTCCTTTTTGTCGTAAATACTAAGAAAAGGAGGTGTTTAATTTGAAGAAAAAATATACAATTATATTATTATCAACTTTATCCATTATCATTTGTATTATTTTATTACCTACTATTACTGTAAAAAGTAATAATTTAAGTGATTCTCAATTTGAACTTAAGCCATTACCTTATGCTTATGATGCATTAGAACCCTATATAGATAAGGAAACAATGATGCTTCATCATGATAAGCATGAAAAGGCCTATTTAGATAATTTAAATAAAGCCATTACTAAGTACCCAGAATTATATAAAAAGGGGTTAGATGGACTATTAAAAGATTTAAATTCAGTTCCAGAAGATATTAGGGAAACTGTTAGAAATAATGCAGGTGGAGTTTATAACCATGATTTCTTCTGGTCAATTATGTCTCCTAAAAAGGATATGGAACCAAAAGGAGAATTATTGAGAGCTATTAATAAGGATTTTGGATCCTTTGATAACTTTAAAACTAAATTTAAGGGTTCAGCTTTAGGAAGATTTGGATCTGGATGGGCTTGGCTTGTTTTAGGGAATGACGGAAAACTTTCTGTCATTTCTACTGCCAACCAAGACTCTCCAATTTCTCAAGGATTAACACCAATACTAGGTATAGATGTTTGGGAACATGCATATTACTTAAAGTATCAAAATAAACGTGGAGATTATATAGATAATTGGTGGCATGTAGTGAATTGGGAACAAGTAGAAAATAACTTTAACTCAAATAATAAATAATCCTAAATAAAATGGAGCTGTGCTAACAACTCCATTTTAAAATATATTTATATTTGAAACTCTTTAAGGAGTTTCTTCATTAATTCTACATTTTACATTATTGATTTTACATTTGAATTAGAATATTGTATTTTGTTCTTCTTTATCAAATATATGAATCTTGTCAGCATCAAATCCAAATTCAATTGGATCGCCAATCTTGTATTCCACAACTGTTCTTGATTTAATGATAAAGTTTGCTCCATCTTTTTTAATGTGAATATATATTTCTGCTCCTAAGTTTTCCATTAAGTCAACTACTCCACTAAAAGTAACAACTCCTGGTTTTGATAATTCTTCCTTAGTGTGATATATGTTTTCTGGTCTTACTCCAACTATTACATCAATATTCTCTGAATTCTTTTCTTTTATAATATTAACCTTTTCTGCTGGAACTTCCATTAATTTATCAAATACCCTAACATATTGCTTTCCATTTTCAACAAGAGTTTGTCCATATGTCATATTCATTTGTGGACTTCCAATAAATCCTGCAACAAAAAGGTTAGCTGGATGATTATATATTTCAGTAGGTGATGCAACTTGTTGGATAACTCCATCTTGCATAACTACTATTCTAGTTCCTAAAGTCATTGCTTCTGTTTGGTCATGTGTAACATATATAAATGTTGTATTTAATTCATTATATAATTTTGATATTTCTATTCTCATTTGAACTCTTAATTTAGCATCAAGATTTGATAAAGGTTCGTCCATTAAGAATACCTTTGGACTTCTAACTATAGCTCTTCCCATAGCAACTCTTTGTCTTTGTCCACCTGATAATGCCTTTGGCTTTCTATCTAATAAATGTTCTATGTCTAATATCTTAGCTGCTTCTCTAACCTTTTTATCTATTTCAGCTTTTGGCATTTTTCTAAGTTTTAATCCAAATGCCATATTTTCATAAACAGTCATATGTGGATATAATGCATAGTTTTGGAAAACCATAGCTATATCTCTATCTTTAGG
>JAEXLD010000081.1 GCA_023445445.1 Bacillota bacterium | reverse complement strand
AGTAGTACTTTCAAGTATTACTATCATACCTTTATGAAGATACTTAGCAACATTTTCTGTTGATTTTACAACATAAGATAAATCTGGTTGCTTATATAAATCAAGTGGTGTAGGAACGCAAATGCATACTGTATCTACTTCATTTATAAAGCTAAAATCTGTAGTAGCTTTTAATATTCCCTTTTTAGTTAACTCAGCTAATTCTGAATCCACAACATCACCAATATAGTTTTCTCCATTGTTAACCATTTCTACTTTTTTATCTTGTACATCAAAACCAATAGTTTCGTATCCAGCCTTTGCTTTTTCTACAGCTAAAGGTAATCCAACATAACCTAAGCCTACTACGCCAACTTTTGCCGTTTTATTCTTAATTTTTTGTAATAATTCATTCTTTAAAACTGACATCTTTTTTCCTCCTAAACTTAATGGAATCAATTATTTTATTTTACTTATAATATATTTAACTTGTTCTTCAGTTAATTCTGGATATACAGGTATAGCAAAAGTTCTATGTGATAGATATTCTGCCACTGGCATATCTCCTTCTTTGTATCCTAAATTTTTATAAACCTTTTGAAGATGTAATGGTACTGGATAATACACACCTGTTGCAATTCCAGCTTCCTTTAATTTTTGTATTACTTCTTCTCTATTTTCTGATTGTAATATATACATGTGATAAACATGTTCATTATAATCTTTAACTACTGGAGTTACTAAATCATTATTTTGTAAAGCTTCATTATAAACTTTAACTATATCTCTTCTCTTAGCATTCCAATTATCTATTTCTTTTATTTTAACATCTAATATAGCTGCTTGAATAGCATCTAATCTAGTATTGTATCCTATTAAATAATTGTAATACTTAAGCGGATTATATACTGTATCATTAGCTCCTTCAGCTATTTGAACTTCTTCTTCTATATTGTTAAGTAGATTATAAGCCTTTTGGCCATTTTCTCCACTTCCATGAGTTCTAAGTGCTCTAGCAATAGTTGCAATTTCATCATTATCTGTAACTATCATTCCCCCATCACCAGCACAGCCTAAATTCTTAGTTGGGAAGAATGAAAAACATGCTACATCTCCTAATGTACCTATTTTTCTTCCTTTATACTTTCCACCTATAGCTTGGCATGCATCTTCTATAACCTTTAGATTATGCTTTTTAGCTATTTCATTTATTTCATCCATATCTGCACTTTGTCCAAATATATGTACAGGCATTATGGCTTTAGTTTTTGAAGTTATTTTTTCTTCAATTTTAGTTGTGTCTATATTAAAAGTATCTTTGTTTACATCTACAAATACTGGAGTTCCTCCAACTGCTGATATTGCTTCAGCTGTTGCAAAGAAAGTAAATGGAGTCGTTATAACTTCATCCCCTTGACCTATTCCCATCGCCTTTAAAGCAAGAACTAAGGCGTCAGTTCCATTTCCAACTGATATTGCATGCTTAACTCCTATATATTTTGCAAAATCTTTTTCAAAATCTAATACAGTTTTCCCCATTATGTAATTAGCTGAAGAAAGTATTCCTAAAGTAGCTTCATTTAACTTATCAGCTAATGATTCATATTGAGCTTTTAAATCTATTAAAGGTATATTCATAGTTATACGCTCCTTTATATTCTAATTTCTAGAAAATTAACATTAATATTTTACCACAAATATTACTACATATAAACGTATTAATATAATTTTAATATGTGTTATATAATGTTTTTCACTTCTTTAATTAACTCTTCTGCAATATATTTTACATCTTCCATATCTAAAGTACTATATACAGGAAGAGAAATTTCATTTACATATTGAGCAAAGGCATTTGGATAGTCCTCCATTTTATACCCTAGATTTTTATATAATGTAAACATAGGTAATGGTTTATAATGTACATTTGTTGAAATCCCTTTTTCAGCTAATCTTTCAATAAGCAAGTTTCTTTGTTCTTCATTAAATCCTTTAATTCTTAATGGATATATATGATATGAACTTTCTGTACCTTCACCATATTCAGTTACAGGTATTATAGCAAAATCTTCTTTTCCTAAGATACTTGTATAAGTTTCAAATATTTCTTTTCTATAATTTAACATTCCTTCATATCTTGTTAATTGTACTCTTCCAATAGCAGCATTTATATCTGTCATATTACACTTAAATCCATCAGTAATTATATCGTACTCCCAAGCACCTGCCTTCATTTTAGATAAGGCATCCTTTGATTGCCCATGTAATGATGTAAATTTGAAATCTTGATATAAGTTTTCTCTTCCTTTAAGGTTATTGTTATTAAATGTTAAAGCTCCACCTTCAGCAGTTGTAAAGTTCTTAACTGCATGGAATGAAAAGCTATGGAAATCACATTGTGCTCCAACTCTATGCCCCTTATACTTTGCTCCAAAAGAATGAGCTGAGTCTACTAAAATAATTATATCTTCTCTATTTTTTTCTTTTAATACTTCTTTAATTTTATCGTAATCACATGGTAATCCTGCATAATCTACTGGCATTATTACCTTTGTTTTTTCTGTTATTAATTCACCCATCTTATCATAATCCATAAAGAATGAATCTTTAGCTACATCACAAAAAATAGGTTTTATACCTCTATGTACTGCTACACTTGCAGTTGCAGTATATGTGTAAGGAGTAGTTATTATTTCATCTCCTTCTTTAATATCAAGAACTTTAAGAACAAGTTCCATTGCTGCTGTTGCACTATTTAAGGCTACTGCCTTATTAGACTCACAATATTCTGCAATTTCTTCTTCAAACTTAGCTAATGTAGGTCCTGAAGTTATCCATCCTGATCTTAAAACCTCTGCTACTGCATTTATTTCTGCTTCAGTTATATCTGGAGGAGAAAATGGTATTTTTTTCATTACTATCATCCTTTCATTCATATACTTTTATATAACACTAATAAAAGTCTATTTACAAATATTTATTTTTATAAATTATCTATAATATTACCTTTATCTATTATATAACTCAATTTTATTAATTACAATTTTTATATTTCATAATAATTTATTACATTTATATTTAAAAATTGAAAGAAATATATCTATTATGTTAAACTATTTTAGAAAGGGAGTGTAATTATGTCAAAAGTAGAAAGTACTAAAAACAATAAAAATAGAAAAAGAAAAAAAAAGAAATCAATTGGTTTTAAAATATTTATAGGCTTTTTATGTATGATACTTGCAATAGCAGTAGTATCTGGGGGATATATAATTGGTTTATTAAACAAAATGGATAGTATAAATTTAAATAAAGATAATTTAGGAATTTCAGAAGATGATTTAAAGGAATATTCCAATTCAAATAAAATTAAAAATATTGCTTTATTTGGAGTTGATGCAACTGATGGTGAAACTGGACGTTCAGATTCTATTATGATTGCAACTATTGATCCAGTTCATAAAAAAGTTAAATTAACATCTATAATGAGAGATTCATACGTATATATTGATGGTTATGGAAATGATAAAATAAACCATGCTTATGCCTATGGTGGTCCAGAATTATCAATTAAAACAATAAATGAAAACTTTGGATTAAATATTCAAGATTTTGCATCTGTTAACTTCTCTTCACTACCAAAAATAATAAATATCCTTGGTGGAGTTGATATAGAAATTACATCTGAAGAATTGCAATACATAAATAATTATATAAATGATATTAATAATAAAGATGGCACAAATTCACCACATATTACTTATGCTGGGGTTAACCACTTAGATGGAACACAAGCTCTTGCTTATTCTAGAATAAGATATACTGCTGGTGGAGACTACAAGAGAACTGAAAGACAAAGAACTGTACTTGAAGCTCTATTTACTAAATTAACTTCTGCATCTATAGGCTCATATAACTCATTACTAAATGAAGTTTTACCTTATGTACAAACTAACTTAAATGCAGGAGATATTCTTTCACTTGGAACAAAAGTCCTTGGAATTGGTAATAATTTAGAACAAGATAGATTCCCTAGGGATGGCTATGGTGAAGGAGCTATGATAGAAGGAGTATATTATTTAACATTTGATATAGAAACTGCTAAACAGCAAATGAGAGATTATATATTTAATGATACTAAATAAATATAAAATATCCCGACATTAATGTCGGGATATTTTATTTGCCCTAAAAAGGTTATGTACTATATACTTAACCTTATATTAATATTATTACATATATTTCTAACTTTCAATATAAATAATCTTATCTATATAATTTTTTTATTTATACATATTATTATAATATTTTTGATACTCTCCAGATGTTACATTCTTCATCCATTCTTTATTCTCTATATACCATTTAATAGTCTTAACTATTCCAATTTCAAATGTCGTTTCTGGATACCACCCTAATTCTTCTTTTATCTTAGTTGGATCTATTCCATATCTTCTATCATGACCTTTTCTATCTTCAACAAACTTCTTTAGGTTTTCAGTTACCTTACTATCAATATTCTCATTAATATACTTAATAACTGTATCTACTATTTGAATATTAGTTCTTTCATTATGTCCACCAACATTATAAACTTCACCAAGTCTTCCATTGTTAATAACCATATCTATTGCTTTAGCATGATCTTCAACATATAACCAATCTCTTATATTTAATCCATCTCCATAAATAGGTAAATCCTTTAATTGAAGACAGTTGTTAATAAGAAGTGGTATTAATTTTTCAGGGAATTGGAATGGTCCATAGTTGTTAGAGCATCTTGTTATGTTAACTGGCATTTTATAAGTATCTCCATATGCCTTTACCATCATATCTGATCCAGCCTTACTTGCTGAATATGGGCTATGAGGGTCTAATGGAGTAGTTTCCATAAAGTAGCCTGTTTCTCCTAATGATCCATAAACTTCATCTGTTGAAACATGCAAGAACTTAACTCCTTCTTTCCATCCATCTTCGGTTTCCCATGCATTCTTTGCACAGTTTAATAAGTTTACTGTTCCCATAACATTAGTTTTAGCAAATACTTCTGGTTCTTTTATGCTTCTATCAACATGTGATTCAGCTGCAAAATGAGCTACATAATCAATTTCATATTTTTCAAATAATGATGATACTAATTCTGCATCACATATATCTCCTTGAACAAATATATGTCTTGAATCTTCTTCTATACTCTTTAGATTTTCTAAATTACCTGCATAAGTTAATTTATCTAAGTTAATAATTCTTATGTCTTCATACTTGTTAAGCATATATAATACAAAATTTGAGCCTATAAATCCAGCTCCACCAGTAACTAAATAAGTTTTCATACTATCTACTCCTCATTTATTATATCTAATAAATATTTACCATATCCTGTTTTACTCATAGGCTCTGCTAATTCCCTAACTTGTTCCTTTGAAATCCATCCTTTTCTATATGATATCTCTTCTAAACAAGCTATATAAGTTCCTTGAGTATTTTGTATTGCTTCTACAAAATTTGAAGCTTGTAGCATTGATGCATGGGTTCCAGTATCAAGCCATGCCATACCTCTTCCAAATAATTGAACCTTCAAACTTCTCTCTTCCATATATAATCTATTCAAATCTGTTATTTCAATTTCTCCTCTATCAGAAGGCTTTAAAGACTTTGCTTTTTTTACTACTGTATTGTCATAAAAGTAAAGTCCTGGTACTGCATATTTAGACTTTGGATATTTCGGCTTTTCTTCTATAGAAATTACATTTCTATTTTCATCAAATTCTACTACTCCAAAAGCCCTCGGATCATGAACAAAATATCCAAATATCATTGCTCCTTTATCTAATTTTGAAGCTATATCTAAATATCCCCCTAATCCCTGTCCATAAAAAATATTATCACCTAAAATTAGAGAAACACTATCATCGCCTATGAAATCTTCTCCAATTATAAATGCTTCAGCTAACCCATTAGGATTTTCTTGTATAGCATATTCTATATTAACTCCTAATGAACTCCCATCACCAAATAATTCTTTAAAATTTATAATATCCCTTGGGGTAGAAATAATTAAAATATCTTTTATTCCAGATAACATTAATACGGACATAGGATAGTAAATCATCGGTTTGTCATAAATAGGTACCATTTGCTTAGACATGGCTTTTGTTACAGGATATAGTCTAGTACCACTTCCACCTGCTAAAATTATCCCCTTCATGTTTATACCTCCAAAATATATTAATTAATTTATTATTATATCACAAATCCTATCTACATCCTCTAGAGATAGATCTGCATAAAGTGGTAATGTTAAAACTCTCTCTGATATGTATTTAGCTACTGGCGTATCATTTATTTCAAACTTACCCTTATAGCAATCAAAATCGTTAGTTAAAGGGTAAAAATACTTTCTAGCTATTATTCCATTATCCTTTAACTTTTTAAATACTTCATCACGATTATATTTATAGTTATCAAAAACTATTGGAAAATATGCATAATTACTCTTTATTCCATCTTGTGGTTTACATATTTTTATTCCCTTAATATTCTCTAGTCTAGAGTTATATTTCTCTACCACGGCTCTTCTCTTATCTATTTCATTATCCACATGTCTAAGATTACAAATTCCCATAGCAGCTTGGAATTCATTCATTTTTGCATTTCCAGCTACATACTCAACAGATTCAGGACTAGTAATTCCAAAATTTTTCAACTCATCTAATTTCTTTTTCAATGATTCATCTTTAAAAGTTACTGCACCGCCCTCTATTGTATTAAATACCTTTGTAGCATGAAAACTAAACATAGAAGCATCCCCAAAGTTACCAATTCCAACACCATTTATCTTAACTCCAAAGGTATGTGCTGCATCATATATAACTTTTAAATTATGTTTTTTAGCTATTCTATCTATTTCTTCAACATTGCATACATTTCCATAAACATGAACTGGAATTATTGCAGAAGTTTTTTCTGTTATTAATTCTTCAATCTTAGTCACATCTATTGTATAATCTTCTTCATTAACATCACAGAATACAGGAGTTAGTCCATTCCTAACTATAGCATGAGTTGTTGAAGCAAATGTAAAAGGAGTAGTTATTACTTCTCCTGTAAGATTTAATGCATCTATCACACATTCTAAAGCTAAATGTCCATTTGTAAAAAGTGAAATATTCTTAGTATCTAAATAATCTATAAGTTTTTCTTCTAGTTCTCTATGCTTTGCTCCCATATTGGTTAGCCAATGACTATCCCATAGTTCTTTTATTTCCTCAACATACTCTTCAAATACAGGCATAGATGAACAGGTTACTTGGATTATATTCTTACTATCAGCCATACTATTCTCACCTTCTATCTATTATTTATGAGATAAGAAATCTTTTTCTAACTCAAAAATTTTCTTACTTCTCTCTTTTAGTTTTTTAGCTGGCACTCCAACATATATAGCATTTTCTTCACAATCCTTTGCTATTAAAGAACATGCGCCTACAGAACTTCCATCTCCTATAGTTACTCCTGGTAATATAGTAGAACCTGTTCCTACAACAACATGTTTCCCAACTTTAACTGGCTTACCAATAACATTTCTGTATTTATTATCTACAGTAGGATTTGTTAAAAATTCTCCTGAATAATCATCACTTGCTGCATAAACAACAGTTCTAGAAGACAAGCCTGAAAAATCATCTAGAAAAATACCTGCATCTCCTGCGAACATCCCGCAATAAGCTGCAATATGTACATAACTACCAATTTTAATCTTTCCACTTAAAATACAAAAATCATCTATTCTTACATTATCGCCAATTTCTATATTTCCAGCTCCATATATACTAGTTTTTCTGCTTATAAGCACATTATTTCCAACTTTTTTTATACCTAAACTTTTCAACTCATCTCTGCTATAAAAACTATTCATTATTACACCTCTTAATATATATATTGTTGAAATATATAATAAAATATTATTTAAATATATTTTGCCATTTCTTTGCAATTATTTTTTCATTAAATGTATCTTCTGCTAGTTTAGAGTTATTATTAATCCCATTTATATCATTTGAAATAAACTCGTTAAACTCTTCTGTTTCAATATTCTTTATATTATTTATTATATATCCTTCTGATATAAAATCACACCACATTGTGGTATCATCTCTCATATAAACTTTACTACCTAAATAAAGCAATGCTCTAATATTCCCTAATGCCTGTTGTCTATTATTATTAAATATAGCTATGTCGATACTTCCTAAAAAATCACTATATTCTTTTTTATCCATAAATTCTAATATGGCTACAAATTTATTGTTAAAAATATTTTCACCGTACTCCTTAACTTTAGCAGCATAATCATTATCACCATATGATAATGGAACGAATATCTTTATATTCTCATCTTTATATTTTTTAAGTAAATCTATTACCTCAAAATGTAAATTTGACTTATCTGCAGAGTTTCCTATTTGAATTGTAACTGTATTCTTCGCCTTAACTCTATTTAATTTTATATTTTCTAAATATCCAAGTTCTAGAGGATTTGTATACATTCCTTCTCTATATTCACCCTTTACATCATACCACTTTTTTGCCAAGTTATAATCATTCTTACTTAACGTAATAATAATTCCCATATTTTTAATTATTTTTCTATTCATATAATAAGATATTTTAGCCTTTAAATTACTTCCCTTAATTCTATGTAAATATAAATCTGCTCCCCAAACTACCCATCCACTTCTTTTTAATATATCTGATCTTATAAAAATATAAATTTTTATTATTTTAGGAATAAAAAAGGAATGTATTATTATTTTATTAGCTTTATTAATATAATCTATAATTTTAAATATATTATCTTTATTAAAGTATATTATATTATTATAATCTTCTATTTGATTTTTCTTAAAACTGTCATTTTCACCATACACTATAAATAAGTGATCATCCATATTAAAATTAGTATTTATAAATTTAATAAAAGGGACTGTAAACTTCTCCTGTGGAAATAAATGTAGTATCATAGTTCCTCCTAGTTTTATTTATTCTTATTTTTAATTGACTTTATTGTATGAATAATATACTCATAACATTCAAGTCTAAATAATTTTGCTAATACTACATATACTATAGCTCCAATAAATACTTGTATTGTTAATGTTATATACGGAGACATATTAAAAAATAAAATAGAATATACTATTACTCCCATTATTATGGACAATATTAAAGAAGGCATTATATCTTTTATTTGCTCTTTATAGCTATAATCTAAAAGCTTTAAATTAGGATATGCATTAATAAAGGATGACATTATTCCAACTAGCAATCCACCCAGTGCTATTGCATAAACTCCATAAAACATTGAGATAATTAAAATAATTATACCTACTATCTTTTTAGTTATCTCCAATTTTAAAAATATATCACTACGTCCCAAAGCATTTATTGCTTGTAAATTTGATGTATGTATAGGCCATAAGGCATATGTTAAGCAAAAAATTTGCATAAATGGTAAAGATGGTAACCATTTATCTGTTAATAGTATTTTAATTAGAGGTTCTCCAACAGCAGCTAATCCAATCATAAGTGGAAACACTAAAAATGAACTTGTAACTATAGATCTTCTAACTAACTCTTTCACTCTTTTTTTATTATCTTGTTCTGAAGATAATGTTGGTAGCATAACTGATTGTATTGCTCCATTTATATTTGAAACTATTAATTGTGGAAATTGTTCTCCTCTATTATAAAAAGCCAACATATTAGATGTATAAACTTTTCCCACTACTAGGCCTCTTAAGTTCATATATAAAGTATCTATTAGTGATGAAACTAATAGCTTCCATCCATAAGAAAATAAATTACTTATTCTTTTTATTGAAAAAGTCAACTTTGGCCTCCACTTTACAGTAAACCAAAGTATAATAGTAACTGTAATTTGATTAACTATCTGTTGTATAACTAATGACCATACCCCATACCCCATACGTGCTAAAATTATTCCTACAACACCGGATATTATCACTGATAATATACTACTAATAAACAATTTTCTGAATTCCATTTTTTTAGATATTACTGCATTTTGTATGGAATTAAAGGCTCCAAAAAACAATGTAATAGAAAGAACTCTTAATACTGGTGTTAATGCTTTTACTTTGTAAAAATTAGCTATAAATGGAGATGATAAATATAATATAATATATAATATTGTCGCAACAAATATACTTAAATAAAATACTGATGAAAAATCTTCTTCTTTTACATTCTTTTTTTGAATTAGTGCCGTATTAAATCCACTTTGTATAAAAACATTTGCTAAAGCTATAAATATTGTTATTAAAGATATTATTCCATAATCATTAGGTGATAATATTCTAGCTAAAACTATCTGAATAACAAATTGTATTCCTTGAACACCACTTCTCTCCATTAATTTCCAAAAGAGATTTTTTATAACATTGTTTCTTAATGTATTATTATCTATTTCCTTAGGCATATTTCCTCCATTATGTTAAGTGTTTTTTATATTAACATGTCTCTAAGCTCATAGTACAAAATACCATATAAATATTCTCCAAATAAACTTAAAATATAAATACTAATTAATTTTTAAAATATAATTATATAAAGTTAGAAATGAATCTATCTGATAATCAATTGAGTATTTATTTATATTATTTTCTATATCTGCATAAAATGATTTAATATGTTCTCTGTCTGTGAATCTATTAATTTTATTCTTTAAATCTTCTACACTATCGCTATTAAATAATTCTCCACCTCTAATATTTTTAACTATCTCTGGTATTCCCCCTTTGTTTGAAGCTATTACTGGTAATCCAAACTGATTTCCTTCAATGACAACTCTTCCAAAAGGTTCATCCCAAACAGATGGAACAATTAAAACGTCACTTTCTATATATGCTCTTTTTAACTCATCTGCGTTTAATTTTCCCTTATAAATTATCCTTTTATCTTTATTAGAAGAATTTTTTACAAACTCTTTTAAGTCTCCATCTCCACATATGTATAATAAAATATTGTCATTTTTTATATTTGTAAATGCATTTATCAAATTTTTAATACCTTTAATTTCATATAGCCCACCAACAAATATAAATTTTATTACTTTATCTTTTCTATTCTTTTTTTCATCGATCAAAACCTTAGTTTCATTAATATCTAGATGTATACTATTGTTAATACTCTGTTTTATTCTACTATTAAAAAAATATTTTTCATTCAAAAACCTCTCTAGTGTAAATTCTGACGGTGCAGTAACAGCTGTAACATATCTGCTTTGATATCTAAAGTAAGACCTATATATATTTAAAATTGATTTTTTTAATAAAGACTTATCTTTTTCCACTTCCAAATTTCCAGTATATGATAAAATCCAATAATCTCTCAATGTATGAGCGATCTTGATATCTTTTTTTTGACATTCCTTCCAAAATAAAGGTGAAATTCCATATAAATTATTTGTATGAACAATATCAGGTTTAAAGTCACTAATGATATATTTAAATTCATTTAAAGAACTGTAATTTCTCAATTCTATTAATTTGTTTATAATCTTCTTAATCAAATTGCTTTTTTTACCTAGTCTAACTTTACTATCAAAAAGGCCCGCATTTCCTCTATAAACTAAGATATCATTTATATATTCTTTTTTTATTCCATTTTCAAGATTATCAACACAATAAATTGCTACTTGATATCCTCGTGATTTTAATCCTTCTGCCAATAATTTAATACTGTTTTCAGTTCCACCTACAATATTAGGATAATAAAATGTGTTAACTAATAAAATTTTCATATTAATTCCTCTTTTTTAAACTCTTAATGAATATTCTTTAATTATTGATTTCCTTCCAATAGAGTAATACTCAATTCCTACCTTTTCTGCTTCACTTATCATGTAACAATTTCTTCCATCAAATATTACTGGTGTTTTCATCATATTTTTATAAGAATCTAATCCTATATCTTTTATTTCTCTCCATTCTGTAAATATAAATACCATATCAGCATTTTGTATTGCTTCAAATGGATTTATTGTATATCTTATTTCTGTTGGATATATCCTTTTATAATTCTCTATTCCAACTGGATCATATGCTATTACTTCTGCTCCTTCATCTAAAAGTCTTCTTACATTTGGAATTGATGGAGCTTCTCTTAAGTCATCTGTTCCAGGTTTAAAGGTTAACCCTAATACTGCTACTCTTTTCCCTTTTAATGACCCAAATCTTTCTTTTGCTTTTCTAAATAATTTAAATTTTTGATTTTCATTTACTTCTATGGCCGCTTTTATAGTTTTTATTTCATATCCATTGTCATTAGCTAACCAATGTAGAGCTTTAGTATCTTTTGGAAAACAAGATCCACCATATCCTATCCCTGCATTTAAGAACTTGTCTCCAATTCTCTTATCATAGCTCATACCTTTTGCTACATCTTCAATATTTGCTCCAACTATTTCACATACATTTGCCATTTCATTCATAAAACTTATCTTTAAAGCTAAAAAATCATTTGAAGCATACTTTATCATTTCTGCACTTCTTCTATTAGTACAAACTATTGGCTGATTAAATGGATTGTATATTTCTCTTAATATATTTTCAGCATTTTCTGATTCAACACCAATTACTATTCTACTTCCATGTAATGTATCTATTACTGCTGTTCCTTGTGCTAAAAATTCTGGATTTGAAGCAACTTCAATTTTCACATCATTTACTAGGTTTTCTTTTAAGAACTCTTCTACCCTATCATTAGTTCCTATTGGAACAGTAGATTTTACAACCACCAAGCAATCCTTCTCAATATTTTCAGCAATTTGCTTACATACATTAAATACATAATCAAGATTTGCTGAACCATCTTCTCTTTCTGGAGTTCCAACTCCTATAAATACTACATCTGCATCCCTATATGCATTTTTATAATCAACTGTAAAGTCTAACTTACCTAATTCATAATTTCTTTTTAACAATTCTTCTAAACCTGGTTCATATATAGGTGATATCCCTTGTTTCATAATTTCAACCTTATGTTCATCAATATCTACACAGGTTATACTATGTCCAACCTCTGCAAGACATGCTCCAGTAACTAGACCTACATATCCTGTTCCTGCTACAACTATTTTATACATAATATTTATCAACCTTTCACTTAAAAATATCCTTTTGTATATATTATTTATTACTTTGTTTTAATTTAATTGTCCCTTTAAGTTTTAAAAAAACAATTAATATTATTAAAATATATTATATCGGAATACTTGTAGACAAATTATTTAAAACCATCTGAACACATAATAATTAACTCATTAAGTACTTTAATCTCAACACGTCTAAATAATTATAAATTATTGATGATATCATTATAATAAATAATGCATGTATATATATTAAATTAATCCAAAATCACATAATTACTCGTTATATATACATACTTACTATATAATTTTATTGTTTTAACACCATTTATATTTGATTTTAAACAACAACTTCTATTTAGAACCATGCCTAGTCCCATGATTTTTTGATTATTTAATTCATCTGATTAATAATATTTTCAAATTTATTATTCTCGCTTAATATCCTACGTATTTGATTATAATATATATTATAATACTTATCTAACTATTCACCAATTATCTCTTTATAAAACTGATCTACAACTCTCTTTATATTAAACTTTTGATTAACTAACTTATATCCATTATCAACTAATTTTTCGCTCAATTTAATATTATTATTTATTTCTATACTTGCATTAACTATAGCGTCTATATTATCTTTTTCAACTACTAATCCATTATATCCATCGATAATTATATTAGGTATAGCGTCAACATTAGTAGCAATAATTGGTTTTTTAGCTATCATATATTCTGCTAATACTAATCCAAACCCTTCCCATCTTGATAATAACATTGCTTGGTCAAAAATTTGTAAATATTCCATTGGATTGTCTACCCAACCAGTAATTAAAATATCATTTTTCATATTATATTTATCAATTAACTTCATTATTTCAACATAATCTTCTCCATCCCCCACTAGCATAAAATATGCATTGGGGATTTTTTCCTTTATACGCTTTGCCGATTCAATAAAGGTATCTGGTGCTTTTTGCTTAGATAATCTTCCTATAGTTCCTATAATATAAGCATCTTTAGGTATATTTAGTTTCTCTCTAGTAATAATAAAATTATTTTTATTATATTCATCTATATCTATTCCATTATAAATAACTTTAATTTTCTCAGCTTTACATATATTATTACTTAAAGCAGATTCTTTTTCAAAATCGGAAATTGCTATTATTACATCACAAAAATTAGAAAGAATTTTTTCTATCACTGCATAAATTTTTTTATATAATCTTCCTGCATCTATATTGAATGCCCAGCCATGAGGGTTATAGACACTCAAATTATTAATCCCTAAATTAGCTAGTCTTCCTAAAGCACCTGCTTTACTTGAATGCATGTATATAACATCTGGATTATATTTTTTAATTAATTTTCTTATTCTTATAATCGCTTTAAAGTCAGATATAACATTAATATTTCTAATCATATCTACATGTTCAAATCCGAATAGGAAATCACTATAATCTTCTTTTTTATAATCTAATGAACAAACAAGAATATTATCATAATTAGATAATTCTGTATTTGCTAAAAACATTTTTATGTATCTTTCTACGCCTCCAGCTGATTGAGCAATATGCATTATTTTTTTTTTCATATATAATATCCTCCAGTTATTATAGAACCTAAAATAATTCTCTTTATCTATAATAAAGATATATAATTTATTTTTTATAAAAAACTAATCTTTTAACATTAATTTCATTTTTTATATCAAATATAAATATTAATATTAAAATTATTACTATATATGATATCGGTATACTTGTAGATAAATTATTAAAAAACAATTGTATACATAATAAATAACTCATTAAATACTTTATTCCAAATTTATCATATTCATCATAAAATATTGATAAAACCATTATTATAGCTATAAAAGAAATATATATTGCTAATCCTAAAAAGCCATAATTACTTAAAGTGTAAACATAACTACTATCTAATGGTATAGGTTTTATTCCATTTAAATTCATCTTCCCATTATAACTTCCATTTAAACCCATCCCTAATCCCATTATTTTTTGGGTAATTGTAGACATTTTATTAACAATATTATTATGAAATTCTACCCTTAAATAGATACTATTGTATGCAATCTTAGGAGACAATTTTTCAATTATTTTATAAAATATAAATGTATTGGTAAGTATCCATTGTAATAATAGTAATATAGATGTTGAAATTAATAAATTTCCATTGTAATAATTCATTCGTGTCTTATCATAAACTTTTTTTATATATTTATTATTTAGCTTTAACAATATAAATGATAAACATTTTAATCCAAAATAAAAAACAACCCACAAATAAGCAGTTTTATAAGTTGTAAAGTATATACTTATAACAAATAAAATTAAAAGAGTATTTTTAATTTTATTAGATACTTTTATAGTGTCTTTAATTTCATTAATTAATATTGTTGCAATAACAAATAATTCTGATACAGAAACATAACTATTCATTAATCCAATAGCTCTAAATTTACCGTTAGAACTTATAACACTAATCCCATACTTCCTAGACCAAGCTCCCCATTGTATCCTCAAAATTTTGGTCACATAAAATTTTGAAAATATCCCTTGAAAAATAACAAATATAGAATTCACAATGGCAAATATTAATATTATTTTTATAATTTTTTTTATATATAATTTTCTATTCTTAGAAATTAGCAATACCGTAATAGTATTAAATACAAACAAAATATTAAACATATCTAGTTTTATCTGATATAATACTTGATTAATATTAAGAAACGAAATACTATATAAAACCCATATAAAATATATACTCATTATTACTATAATTGATTTAATTATAGTTTTCTTCTTATTTACTATTAGTAGAAATAAAGAAAGAAAAAACATAATAAGTATAAAGAGTTCTTTCCAAAGCTTGATTTCAGGAACATCTATTAAATATGATATATAAGAAATTGGCCCTATAATTGATAATGATAAAGCTACAAAACATAAGTATAATCTTTCATATATTTCATCTAACTTAAAAAAAATAAACTTGTTTATTTAAATCACTCCTATCATCTATTATATTTTTTATTTAATTAAGTTTAACCATATACTTCTATAGTCTCTTTTGCACATTTATTCCAAGAAAACCTTGCTATATTTATATTTCCTAATTGAATTAACTTAATTCTTTCTTCTTTATCAAAACATAGTCTATCTAATGCCTTTCCTATATCTTCAACACTATAAGGATCAACTTTTATAGCAGCATTACCAACTACTTCTGGTATTGATGAAACATTAGATGTAAGGCATGGTTTTTCATAGCTCATAGCTTCTAATGGTGGTAACCCAAATCCTTCATAATAAGATACATAAGAAAAAGATTTGCAATTTTTATATAAAAATTTTAATTCTTCATCATTAATTCTATCTGTAAATAAAACCCTATCACTTATTTTTAAATCATCAACTAATTTAAAAACATCTTCAAAGAGCCACCCCTTACCTCCAGCTATCACCAATTTATATTTTTCTTTTACTTTACTAATATTATAAGCCTTAATAAGGCTATCTATATTTTTTCTTGGAGAGATAGTACTTACAGTTAAAATATAATCTTCATTTTTAAGCTTTTTTATATTTTCATTTACTTCTTTATCGTTTATATCTTCATTAGAAAAATTATTGAACCCGTTTAAGACAACTTTAGCTTTATTGTAAATTCTATCTCCATAAACTTTTTTTATTTCAGATTTAGTAAACTCAGAAATAACAATTATTTTCTCAGCTTTTCTTACAGATAAATTTGTAATTAAACTCTTCCAAATATTACTTTTCCAAGTAAACGCATTCTTTAGACTTTTAAAAGCAAGATCATGTACTGTGATTATAACTTTATTTTGAGAAAAAATAGGTGCCATAGTATCTGGATAGTGTATGATAGCATTAGGATAATTTTTCTTAACAAAAAAAGGCAGCTTAATTTGTTCATATATATTTCTTTGTATAGAATTTTTAATACCACTTATTACTATTAAATCTTCATTTTTCGCAAAATTATACAATTCAAGATCTTCTTCTCTTATAACAATTTTTATATTTACTTCATTTTCATAAATTGCTTTACTGAGCTCATAGCAATATCTACCAATCCCTCCTGTTAACGATGTTTGTAACGCATTAAATATTACCATATCTCACCTCTATTATTATTTTTATACATGTCAATTTTATTTTTAAATTATTAATATTTATCATACTATTTCATACTATCTTACTTTTAAATTACAACATTTCATTTTGATAATTTCTTAAACTATCCATATAATTTTTGTTAACTATATATATAGTATCTTTAGTTTCTATTGCTAAGATATCTTCCACCCCTAGCATTACTATTTTCTTTTCATTATTTACAACCATATTTGATTGGCATTCTATTGCTTTAACTCCGTCAGACAATATATTATTATTTGTATCTTTTTCTCTATATCTTTCAACTGACTTCCAAGTTCCAATATCGTCCCATCCTATTTCACTTGGAATTACAAATATTTTTTCACTTTTCTCTAACACAGCATAATCTATTGATATTGATTCTGTGTTAATATAATTATTATTTATATAATTCTGTAACTCTTCTTCATTAACCTTATCTAAATTATGTAATGCTTCATATGTTGCAGGAGAATATTTTTTTATTTCCCTTAAAATATGGTTTGTCTTCCATAAAAACATTCCACCATTCCATAAATATGTTCCTTCTTTTAAGTATTCTTCTGCTAATTCTAAATTAGGTTTTTCAACAAATCTATTAACTACTTTTATGCCTGATTCTACTTCTTTTCCATAATTAATATATCCGTATCCAGTTTCAGGTCTATCTGGTTTCATACCTAGTGTAAGAATTCCATCACTATTATTTTGCAAAAATTCAGCACCTTTATTTATTATATTTCTAAATTCATCTTCGTCTCTTATAAGGTGGTCTGATGGTAAAACAACCATACTTGAATCTTTATAATACCTTTCTATAACAAAAGCTGATAATGCAATACAAGGTGCTGTATTTCTTCCCTCTGGTTCAATTATAATATTTCTTTGTGGTAAGGATGGTAACTGTTCCTTAACTAGATCCACATATTTTTCACCTGTACATACAAATATTCTTTCTATTGGAACTATTGGATTAATTCTATCTACAGTCATTTGTATCATAGTTTTATCCCCTACTAAATTTAAGAACTGTTTAGGTTTTTCCTCAGTAGATAAAGGCCAAAATCTAGTTCCTTTTCCTCCTGCCATTATTAAGGCACATATATTCATAATTAATCCTCCAAATATAGTAATTCTCCATTATTAAGCAGCATTGTCATCTCCAAATAAAACAAAGAAAGTTCTAAATATAAGCTTAATATCTAACAAAAAGCTTCTTTCCTTTACATACTTAATATCCAATTTCATCCAATCTTCAAAATCTATATTGTTTCTTCCCATTACTTGCCAATAACAAGTAAGTCCTGGTTTCACTTCTAAGCGCTTTAACATCCAAGGTTCAAATTTCTCAACCTCTTTTGGTAAACTTGGTCTTGGACCAACTAGACTCATATCACCTTTTAATACATTTATCAATTGTGGTAATTCATCAATGCTTGTCTTTCTTATGAATTTGCCCACCTTTGTTATTCTCGGATCATCTTTCATCTTAAACATAGGTCCTGACATTTCATTTTGCTTTGCTAGTTTTTCCTTTAATTCTTCAGCATTTGACACCATGGATCTAAGCTTATACATATTAAACTCTTTACCATTTAGTCCAACTCTTTTTTGAGAAAAAATTATCTTCCCTTTAGATTCAAATTTAATTAAAATTCCTACAATAATTAATATAGGACTTAATAATACTAGTCCAACTGAAGCTCCAATAATATCAATTAAGCGTTTCAATAAACTATATAGTAATTTATTTTCTTTTTCTTTAGCTACTGAATTAATATTATAATTAATATTATCCATATCTATCCCCCTAATTACATATAATACATTATAATTCTATTATAATGTAAAATATAACAATCTTCATAATTTTGCACGTATAATTATATCATATAAAATTATTAAATCAAATTTCAAAAAATCAATTCCAAATTATTACTTGTTAATTTGTAAATTTATTTTTTATCTGCTTAAAATAACTATTAAATCAATACTTTATTTTACCAGAACTACTATATTATATATTATCACTACTCTTAAATGGTTGGTTTTTGTCGAAATTAACATTATTTTTTTAAAAAATACTTCTAATAATATATGATATTATTAGAAGTATTTATATTTTTATTTTAATGCAACTTTTAAAGAATTAATAGCAGTTGAGGAAATTCCTCCCCCCACTTGAATTATGGAGTTTGTAGTTTTTAAGGATAAAATATTTTTTTGTGCTGAATTTAAATCATAATCACATAGGACTATAGCCCCATTATTTAATGCTGCAATTGGTGCTGCTGATAGGGCATCAATTATTTCATATCCCTTTGAAGCATATACTTTCTCTATTTTGCTTCCATAAAATTTCTTAATTACTAATGCATTAGTTTCAAATCTATCCTTACCACCTAGCCTATTTTTACTAATATCTAATGAAGTTATTAAATTCAATTTATGTACTAACTTATCTTCTATAACTCCATTTCCACCTATTATATATGCATTATTTAAATTTTCATTTTTTAACCAATTATATACTTTTGAATTAATATTTTGTGACTCTGACAATATTATTGGCATCCTATCTCTTCCTGATATAGGTGCTATTGACATAGCATCTGCCTCAGCATATCCATTTGCTAATACTATATTTTCAATGTCATAGCAATTAGAGTCTATGTATTTTGCAATTTCTAAAGAAGTTTCATATCTATCATTTCCTGCTAATCTTATTATATTACCTATACCAATTTTCTTTAATTCAAGCTCAACACTTTTAGAAACAACACCTTCTCCACCAGCAATTATAACTTTCTTTGCACCAAGCCTTTTTATTTCATTTATAGTATCTTTTGGAATATAATTCTTTTCTACTAGTAATATTGGAGAATTTAGATAAGTAGCTAACGGAGTAACGGTCAGCCCATCAGCAATTGCAGTTCCATTAACTATTACTACTGTATTAGATAAATTAAAATTTAGAGAACTTAGCTTTGCAGCAGTACTATATCTATCACTTCCTACTACTTGGGTGAAATTAACTGGCTCATTAATTTTAGGATAAGTAACTTTAAAGCTTATCTCATCTCCATTAGCACTTCCTATATCTGAAATAACTATTCCACTATTATCTCCATTGCTAAAAAATAGACTATTAGAAATAAATCCACTATTTAAATTATTACTTCCTATGCTTGTCCTACCTGATTCCTTAGATAAAAAGGCAGTTCTTGTATTTCCTTGTGCATATGTATTATTTATATCTCCTTGCCTAAAGACATAAACATGATCTGGAGAGCCATTTCTATTGCCATAGAATTCATTTACATTATTATTTATTCTGTAAACTATAAGTCCTGATCCAGGTAAAATACTATCCCAGTTCCCTTCACTCTTTCTAAACTCCACCATAAAGTACTCTTTATCTGACAAAGGAGACTTTATTTTTAAAGCTATAATATCATTCTTATTAGTACTTTTTGATGATTTAATTTTATAAACCCCATCATTATTTACTTCTTGAATGTTTAAATTTAAATTAGTATAGAAATTTCTTGTATAAACTAAAGGAAGTTGTCCATACCCGTCTGTACTAGCCATAACATCCCATTCCCCTACAGGATTTCCACTACGATAATATCTATATAAATCTGGGTAGCTAAAACCATGTAAGAATTCATGAATTGCTATTTTTAAATTTCCTTTATTAAAAAGATTTTTCTCATCATTTCCTATATTTATCAAATTATATGTACTTAATTTTTTTCCATTAACAGATGAATCTCCAACAAATCTTGTTTCATGTGGCCATAGCATACTATCCTTTATTGTTGCACCAGAACATAAAAATGTAACAATATCTACTTCACCATCATTATTTTGATCTAATTCATTTGCTGTTAAATTTATTTTATCTTTTACACTATCAAAAGCCCATTTAATAAAATTTGTTTCTTCCCTACTTCCAGCTATATTATTTTCATAGTATTCTCTTGTTTCAGGTGCTTCTATTGAGAAGTAATTATTATTTTCAAAAGGATAAAAACTACTATTAACCTTAATCTTTCCATAAGTTAAATCACTAATATAAGAATTTAAAGAAATAGATCCTGAATCTGCAACATTGTCTGAATTCAAATCCTTATAAAGATTAAAAGTATCCTTTAATTTATTAATATTTTCTTTATTAATAAATTCATCTTCTCCTTTAAATCTTATTAATACAACTATATTATTTATAGTTTTATTAGCTCCATTAGACATCTGTGGTAATATTTTTGTATCAGAATTATCACCTAAGTTGTCTTTACCAAGGCTTGTCCCGTTATCCATAATATAATTATAAATATTATTATTTTCTACCTTATCATCTGCCATTGGTCTTGACATAGGCATAATTAATAATAGTACTAATATTAAATATTTAAGTTTTTTCACTATTCTTCCCCCTGTTAAATATGTATATAGTTTATATTTTATCACCTTTTGTATTTAATTACAATTCATTGAAATTAAATGTATTTTTGGTATATTCCCAAAATTACCTTATTTTGATATAATATACCGGTATTTTAAATGAATATTACAATTGGAGGGAAATATGAAAAAAATTTCTAAAAACAAGAAAATTATTTTATCTATTTCAGTTATTATTTTAATAATCTTTGGATCAATATCAGCATATACTTATTATATTTCTAGTAAAGTAGAAAGAGTTAAAATTGATAGAGAAGAAGTTGTGAATACTGGTAAAGAAGCCCCTAAAGAAGCTGATAATGTTATAACAATAGCTTTATTTGGAAGTGATTTCTCAGAAACATATGATGTCAGCGCAGCTGATGCCACTATGATTTTAGCTATTGATACTAAAAATAATAAAATTAAACTTTGTTCACTAATGCGTGATATATATCTAGATCTTCCTGATGGTGGAAAAATGAATTTAAATTATACTATTTTAGATGGTGGTCCAAGCTCCATACTAAAAGCTATTAATTATAATTTTAATTTAAAGGTAGATAAATTTGTACAAGTTGATTTAGAAAGACTACCTAAAATAATAGATGCCCTAGGTGGAGTTGAAATTGAAATAACTGAAGATGAATTACAATATATTAATGGATATATTGATAATATCGATGAAAAAAACGGAACAACAACAGAATATATTTATTCTACTGGCAGACAAATACTAAATGGAACACAAGCTTCTGCTTATTGTAGGATTAGATATACTGCTGGTAGAGATTTTAAGAGAACTGAAAGACAAAGAGATGTTTTAAATGCATTATTTATTAAATTTAAAGATATAAACTTAACTGAAGTTCCTGGAATGATAAATAATATTCTTCCTTTAGTTACTACTAATTTAAGTAACAGTGAAATAATCTCTATTTCAACTAAGGCTTTAGGAATGGGATTAGGTAATATAGAACAAGGAAGATTTCCTTCAGATGGTAATATTATTAGTGCAGGTTTTACAGATATGTATCACACTAATATAGATATACCTGCAACAACAGAAGAATTACAAAAATTCCTATTTTCAATCCAATAATAAAAAGGCTGTAATCACAGCCTCTTTATTACATCCTTCACTTCTATAATGGTATTTCTAATTTTTGATATCTCTCTTCATCCTTAGATATAACATATAATTCAATATTTTCTAAACTATCTAATTCTGAAGTTATTACTGAAAACTCTAAGTATTGCTTATCTTCATTGATATTTATTTTGCAATCCAATATTCTATTATTAATATCGGAATAAGCATATAATAAATCATCGCTTTCTATAGGAACTTTGAAATTAGTTATTTTATCTCCTGTCTTCTCTATCCCTTCCATTGATATAGTTGCAAAGTTATCTATTCTTTTATCTTTGTATTCCATTATATTTTTATTTGATACTTTATTTTTCATATCTTCCCTTGGAAAGAAGGTATCAGAATGTGTATATTCTGTTGACTCAAATAAAACTATATCTGGATTAAATAAGTTTATGTAATATTCATAGTTTATTACGTTTTTATAATTATGAATTCTAATTACTTCTGAAAAGTTGTCTGTTAAAAATTTTTCTTTTCCATTAAAGTAACTGCCTACAAATATAAGTATTTTAGGTAAATCCTCATTAGTAGGGTTTTTATAATAGGAAAAAGTCCTATAGTTATTGTCCCTAAGTACTTCATCATTATAATCATTGATTTTTATAGAATTATCTTGAATTAAATTGTAATGAATTGTTTCTTCATTAATAGAAAAGTTTGATGTCGGTAATGTTTTATTAATATATTTAACTTTTTCATATTTATTTAAATCTAAACTTCCTATTCTATTATCTAATTCATTTAATCTATCTATTATATTTGAAATTCCTATAAATGCACCAGTTTCATTCCAGTGTCCTGCATCATACATCTTATCAAAAACCTGTGTATCTTTTTTTGCATCTATTAAAATTTCTGAATTATCAAGGTAATTAATATCTTTATTCTTTAGTAATGATGTAAAATAATTTAAGTTTTCATCATTGTTTATATATCCCTGTGGTAAATATTCTTCATAAACTGTGGCTTTAGATGGTTCTACTGTATATAAGAATCCAATTCCCCTGCTTTGGCAATACTCTTGAAAATTCTTAATAAAGTTTGAATAAATTTCTTGGAATTCACTATCTAATTTATTTTCTGATACCTTGAAAAATACATATCCTTCTTCACCATATTGATAACTAGGATGAATCATTTCATCAAATAATAAATCCATAGATTTATTATATGCACTAACCATACTAGTTCTTAATCCAATTCTATCATTTACAAAGCTTTCTATTCCATTAGTTAAATCCCCCACATTAAATATATCTTCTATATTCATCAGTTTTTTATTATCTATTTCTGATATTACATCTCTTTTTATATTAAAAGTTATTATTGGAACTAATATAATAAAAGTAAAAATTATTATCTTAGATATATTAATTTTTCTCATAGCAATTACCTCCTTTAAAATTGGAAGTAAATAAATGGACTATATGTAGAGTTCACTACAAAAATAATTGATATAACAAATAATATTGCAATACCTATTGTAGTTAAGATTTCAAAACTCTTTCTTCCAGTATACTTCTTTAGTTTATTAGCAATAAAAGGCATAGATCCAATAGCTGCCATTACAATCCAGAATATAAGTTTTTTATTAATAAAGTACCTATACTCAAAAGTCAATGCTGATGCAGTGCCAAAGCCAAACATAGTTTTTATAAAACCTACTGCTTGTTCCAAGTTGTCAGCTCTAAATAAAACCCATCCCAGTATTACTATTAGCATAGTAACTATGTGTTTTATTATATTGGGAATATTAATATAAAATTTCTTATTTCTTATGAATCTTTCAATTAAAATAAATAATCCGTGCCATAATCCCCATAGCACAAATGACCAATCTGCACCATGCCAAATTCCTGTAACTAAAAATACTATAAATAAGTTTACATACACATTTCCTCTTCTATTTCCACCAAGAGGTATATAAAGATATTCTTTAAACCAAGTAGATAAAGAAATATGCCATCTTCTCCAGAATTCAGTTATAGACTTTGAAATATATGGGTAATTAAAATTCTCCATAAATTTAAATCCAAACATATATCCTAAACCTATAGCCATATCTGAGTATCCTGAAAAATCATAATATATTTGGAATGTATAACAAATTGCACCTATCCATGCAGTTGGAGTATCAATTCCACTATAATATTGAGTAAATATATTATCTGCCATAGCTGCTAATATATCTGCTATTATAACCTTCTTAGCTAACCCAATAACAAATCTATTTATTCCATAACTAAAATTATCAATAGATTCTTTTCTATTTCTAATTTGATCATCTACTGTTTTATATTTTACAATTGGGCCTGCCACTAATTGTGGAAAGAAGGAAATATAAAGTGCCACAGAAAATGGATTCTTATTGACCTTTCCATCTTTTCTATAAATATCTATGATATAAGACATTCCCTGAAAAGTAAAAAATGAAATACCTATTGGTAACACAATATACTTTAATGGAAATTCAGTATTAAATGTTAAATTAACATTTTTTATAAAAAAGTCGTAATATTTGTAATAAAAAAGTAAAGCTAAATTAAGAAAAATACCAATACCTAAAAATATTTTTTTCAGTATAATATCATCTCTTAATTTATCTATTAATATTCCAAAAATATAATTAATTACAATAGATACTATTAATATCTTTAAATATTCTACTCCACCCCAAGCATAGAAAAAAAGGCTTGCTAGAAGTAAAATGTAATTTCTTACTTTCTTTCCTAGTATGTAGTAAGCCAACAAAACTATAGGTAAAAAAGCAAAAATAAATATTGTTGAACTAAATACCATAAATTTATCCCTCGCTAATTTCTAATTTTATCTTTTGATATTGTTTTTCATCCTGTGAAACAAAATATAAATCTAAGCTGTTTTCATTTTCTAATTCCTTTGATATTAATGAAAATTCTATATATAAGTTATCTTCATCTCTCTTAATTTTACTATCTAATATCCTATTATTTATATTTGCATAAGCATATAATAAATTATCACTTTCTATAGGGACTATGAAGTTAGTTATATTATTTCCGGATACTTCAATATTATCTGTATCTATAGTTACAAAATCAGTTTTTACTAAATCACTATAACTATCTAAACTTTTAATATATTGTTTTTCTTCCATCATTGTTGTTGGATAGTGATAGCCTGTATTGGTATACTCTGTTGATTCAAATAATACTATATCTGGCTTGTAAATATTAATATAGTACTCATAATCTATAACATTAGTGTAATTATGTATCTTCATAACCTCTGAAAAGTTTCCAGTTATGAATTTTTCTTTATTATTAAAATAGCTTCCTGCAAAAATTAATAGCCTTGGTGCTTCAGTATTAGTTAAGTTTTTGTAATGAGTAAAGTATCTAAAATCCTCATGTCTATATATTTCATCTTCATAATCTTCAACATACTCTAAATTATATTCTTTTAAATTATAATTAGTGGTTTTCTCATTTATTTTAAAATTAGATGAAAGTAATGTTTCATTAATAACTTCTTCTGCCTCATATTTATTGATATCAAAGCTTCCAACTCTATTATCCAACTCATTAAGCCTGTCTATTATTGCTGAAATACCAACTATAGCTCCAGTTTCATTCCAATGACCTGCATCATATTTTTTATCATATAGCAACACATCTTCAAATAAAGGATTTTCTTTTGCTTGTAATAAAGTATCAGCATTATTTAAATAGTTAACACCTTTTTCATTTAAAAGTTCTATAAAATAGTCTCTATTTTCACTGCTATGATTATACCCCTCTGGTAAGTATTCTGGATAAACAGTTGATTTATTTGGTTCTAAGGTATATAGAAACTTAATGTTTCTATTCATGCAATACTCTTGAAACTCACTTATAAAGCTTGAAAAAGTCTCTTGAAATCTTAAATTAACCTTAGTTTCTGGTAGCTTAAGATATACAAATCCATCTTGTCCATATTGATAAGTTGGATGAACCATATCATTAAAGAGCTTATCCATAGAATATGTATATAAATTAACCATATTCTCTCTAAAGCCTATTCTATCATTTGCATAGATTCCTATATTAGTAAAAACATTATTAATATCTTTACTGTCATTTATTATATCCCTATAATTTAATAGCATTCTGTTATCTATCATAGATACTTCATCTTCTTTAAAATTCATAAATAAGATTGGAATAACTATAATTAGGGAAAATAGTATTATCTTAATACTATAAATAAACTTTATATTTTTTTTCAAATTTTCTCCTCTTTCTAATTTATTTGTAACTAATTAAAGCAATATTATCTGTATAATATAATATTTCATTATATTATATTATACAGATATATAGAATTAATATAATGCATCAAATTATTCCTTAAGCAGGCTTATCTTATATTATGTAGTTAATACTCTATTTTTCTTAAAATAACTTTAATATATTATTAATTTCTTCTTAATATTCTTCCAAAATACTGTTCCCCAGGGGAACAATATTTGGAAATTCTACTTATTTGTTTTAGGGATAACTATTGTTATTGTTGTACCACTGTTCAATTTACTCTTTATATTAATGCCATAATTATTACCGTAAATAAGCTTTATTCTACTGTCCACATTATTTATACCTATAGCTGAGAAATGATGATTCCTATGCTCCTTCTTTTCAATTACCTCATCTAATTTTTCACTATCTATACCTATTCCATTATCATATATTTCAATTTTAATATTATTTTCATCTAGCTCTTTAATAAAAACTTGAATTTCCCCTTCTTCCTCTGATGGGAAGGCATGAAAGAAAGAATTCTCTATAAAAGGCTGTAATATTAGCTTTGGAATTAAGTATTTATAGCAATCTGGCATTACAAAATATTCAACCTTTATTCTATCTCCATATCTTATATTATTAATTAATACATAATTCTTTAAATTATCTATTTCCTCTTCTATAGTAATAAATTCATCAGTTTTGCTTATAGTATTTCTAATCATACTAATAAAGGCATCTATTGATGCTGTGGCCTTGTCCTTATTTCCCTGCCAAATAAGCCACTTTATACTAGATAAAGTGTTAAATATATAGTGTGGATTTATCTGCATTTGAAGAGCATGAATTTCAGCCTTTCTCTTTTCCTTTTGTACCACTACTAATTCTTCTACATATCTATTAATATCCTTTATCATATAGTTATAAGTGGAAGATAATTCTTTTACTTCTTCAGGTCCACTAACCTCTATATATTCATCGAAATTACCATCCTTAACCTTTGACATCTTTTCTGTTAATAAGTATAGAGGCTTTGTCATTTGTCTTACTAATAAAAATATAACAACTAAAATACATAAAGTTATAAAAATACATATAAACAATATATTTTTAACATCATATATTTTAGCTAAAGCTTTTGTATTATCTAAGGTGCCACAAATAGTTAGATTACAATAAGGTAATCTTTGAATAAATATCCTATTGCCATTGCTTTCATAACTCTTATTTAGCTCCTTGCTATTTATTAATTCATTTATATTTTCTCTAAAATCCTCTTGAATTTCTCCAAAATTATTTTTCTTATTTGAGGATAGTACTTTATTGTTTTCATCAAGCAAGACAATATCATTTATTTGAACTGTAAAATAATCATAGAATTTTTGAAAGCTTTTTTCTTTAATTATAAAATTAATAACTCCATAGGGGGTCTCATCCTTTAAATTCAAAGCCTTAGATATAATTATTACTGGTTCATTCTTAGTTGAAGATGTTATACCCTTTTCAAAATACTCATATGTTATGGTTTTATTATTTTCCAATGACTTTTTATTTATATTTAAATTTAATATCTCCTCAGAATCCATGGTTAAAAGTTCTGTGCTACTTAAATAAGATTGTCCATTTAAACCTACAAATAGAATACTCATATCATAGGTGTTGGATGCTAAAGATGCTTTAATTTGCTTTTTCAATTCATAAATAGTTCTAGATAACTCTATGTTAGGTATATCACTTTCAGTAAAGTATGTTCTAAATGCATTATGAGAATTTACTGAATCTATTATTTTAACTATTTCACTATGGAAATCATAGATTTCATCATTTACTTGATCAAATATCTTCTTTTGGGATTCACTATAATTATCAACAAATATTCCCTTGGAAATATTAATAATAATATAGGTTACAGAAATTGAAACGCACAATACTCCTATAACTACTACTAACAATATTTTAGTAAATAAACTATTTAGCTTCAGCTTCCTTATCACCTGCTATCACTCCCTGCAAAGATATTCTTCTGTATCTACTTGGTGTATATCCTGTTATTTTCTTAAATACCCTACAAAAATAACTATGATCAGAATATCCAATCATTGAACTTATTTCTGACACATATAAATTATTATCCTTTAACAATTCACAGGCTTTTTCTATCCTAATTCTATTTAAATAATCTGAAAAGCCTTCCTTACAATGATTATTAAAATAATAAGATAAATAATAATAATTAAAATTAAAGGCTTTTGCTATATCACTTAAGTCTAAAGCCTTATCATAATGCTCCTCTATATATTCTAAAATTATACTAATCCTATCCTCTTCTAAATTAACCTTCTTATTTATAAATTCATTAAGTTCTAATACTATTCCATTAATAACACTTATAAATTCCTCTAAGTACTGAATTTTATCTATACTTTTAAAATACCCTTGTCTTAACTCCTCTACTTCTAAATCATAAGCTTCTAAACTTACAATTAAATTGTATAGTAAGTTTTTAACTAAATTCTTAAGCTTATATTCATCCATTTTAGACAATATAGCTAAATCAATATAATTTTTTATAAAAGCTATAGCATAAGTAAAATCCTTTCTCTTCAATAAGTTGTCATACTTAATTGAATCAAATTTCTCTATTTTTTCTTCCAAAGGTGCCTTTTCTGTATCTAGTACTATTTTATTTTTATAATAAAATTTTAGAGGGAAATATGGTATAACCTTTTTATTGTACATTTCTCTAACATTATTTAAATTATTAAACCTTGGTGTAATAACAAAGAATATATTTTCTTGCATTACTTTATTTTCTATATATTTTTCAAAATCCTTAAGAATTTTATTTTCTTCATTCATTCTATAATTAATTAAATATAATAAATTTTCTTCATTTAATATAAGCTTAATAAAGGAGTAATTATGGTTTATTAAATACTCCTCAATTACACTTTTAACTTCTCTAACAATTTCTCTATTTTTCCCAGATGCTTGTCTAATATTAACTCCTAAGAGTCTAAAGCAACTATTAGGGAAAATACTAAAAAAGCTTTTGTTATCTATATTGTCTTCAAAACCAAGAATGTATCTTTCAATTATATTGCTATAATACATATCCTCATCTTTAATTAATTCTAATCCTGGGATTCTATTAACAGCTTTATTTAAGGAAACTAATAATTGAGCTTGATTTATAGTAGGCTTTAATATATAATCTACAGCCCCACTTAGAAGTGTGTCTTTTACATATTCAAAATTATCATAGCTGCTTAAAATTATTATTTGAACTTCTGGATATTTTTTCTGAATTGCTTTTGAGAAATCAACACCATTTAAAATAGGCATAACTATATCTGATATAACTATATTAGGTTTTAAAACCTCAATTAATTGTAGTGCTTCTTCACCATTAGTGGCTTCCCCAACTATTGTAAAGCCTTCTTTTTCCCACTCAATCATATGTTTCATACCTTGTCTCATTATAAATTCATCTTCAACAATTAAAACTCTACAATAATTTTTTTTCATCTAAACACCCCCTTAATAAAAATTCCCCAGGGGAACTATATTCTCCATTACATACAAATTATCCCAGAAAATATTTCCTTCCCCATGGGAACTTCTTTTTACATTAAATACTTAATTTCCCAATTAGAATTTTTACTACCGATTATCCTACTCTACTATAATCTAGATATTATAAAGCTTAAATCTATATCATTCTTTGAAGGGATAGTAAATTCTTCATGAACTAAGGCTCCCCAACTATCATCTCCACCAACTCCCATTTGTTTTGCTATAATTCTAACCCAAGTGTAATTAACAGGTGGAAGTTCATATATATGCATTGAATTTTCCATTTCATAGGCACTATAAGGTAATACACTTACTTCAAATGGATTATTAATATAAGTGAATTTAAGACCTCTTCCCTTAGTATCTTCTCCCCTAGTATATTCTCCTTTAGTATCTTCTCCTTTAATATCTTTCACCTTAAGCCACCTAACATTAGTTCTATTTCCACATTCTTGGGGAATTAAATACTTGGCTAAATTAGCCTTAGCTGTACTTCCAAATACTCCAAGTCTTCCTCCATTATTACGATCTATATAATTTTCTTCTGGTCCATATCCGTAATATTCAAAGATATTTAAATCCTTCTTCAATTTAAAATCCATAGAATATAAAGGTATTTCTGATAATCCTTCTACTCCATAATAATGTATATTTACTTTTATATTCCCATCTGGAGTTACAGTATATTTCACAGTATTAGTAGTTTTTATCCTTATTGGCAATTCAAATGTATATAGTATAGAAATTTCTCTACTACTTTCTTCATATTTAAAATCAACTAACCTTTGATGTAATCCTGCTATTTGCCAATCTGCAGTTCTAAAATTATGTCCATTTCCTCTATCGTTATCTGTTGTAGCTCTAAAGAAAGATGTTTTTGGTGCTCTTGTTATATATTCAACTCCATCATAGCAAAGAGAAATTAAGCCTCCCTCTGGAATAGAAAACATCATCCTAAAATCTTTACCTACAACTCCTATATTTACATCTCCATGTATTATCTTAAATTCATTTGCACTTATATCATCATAACCTTTACATTCATTGTCATGAATATTGCATATAGATTGTCCAAAAGTTACTTCATAACCTTTATCAGCCCATAATTTATCCTTATTTAGTTTCATACTTACATTATAACTGTATTCCCCTTTATCTTCAATAAATGGGTATTTTATAGTTATATATTTGATTTCTCCTGGAGCAATATCTATATTTTCTAAAGTTTCTTCAAATATTCTCATTCCATCCTTTTCAATATAGGCAATAAAATCATAATCTTGTGTTCCTATAAATAAATTCTTATTCTTTATACTTACTCCATTTTTATCTGGAATAATATCAATATTAGTATAAAGTTTTTTTACTTCTTGAACCTTTGGTGATATTGTTCTATCAGCATATACTAATCCATCTGTGCAGAAACAATAGTCTGTTGCCCTATCATCAAAATCTCCACCATAAACTAACGTTTTAACTCCATTTTTATCTATCTCAATTCCTTGATCTATATAATCCCAAATAAATCCTCCTTGATACATAGGGTATCTATCTTCAAGCTCTGTATAAAGCTTCATACCTCCACAGGAATTCCCCATGGCATGCATGTACTCACAACTGATATAAGGTTTCATTGGATTACTATTTAAATATTCTTCTATATCCTTGGGCTTAGCATACATTCTGCTTTCCATATCACTAGCATCATTAAATTCTCTATTCCAAAATACACCTTCATAATGAACTAATCTAGTACTGTCTTTCTTATGAAAGTATTTTGTCATTTCTAAAATATTTTCACCTGCATAGGATTCATTTCCACAAGACCAAATTAATATAGAAGGATGATTTTTATCTCTTTCAAACATTGATTCTGCTCTATCTAAAACTACTTCCTTCCACTCAGGCAAAGATGCAGGAATATTCCAATTTGGATCACACCTACCTAGCTTTTGCCATGATCCATGACTTTCTAAATTAGCTTCATCAATTAAGTAAATTCCATATTCATCACAAAGATCATACCATAGGCTTTGATTTGGATAATGGGATGTTCTAACAGCATTAATATTGTTTTGTTTCATGAATTTTATATCCCAAAGCATATCTTCTTTAGTTATAGCACGACCTTTTCTACAATTGAATTCATGTCTGTTTACACCTTTAAAGATTATTCTTTTTCCATTAATATGCATAATATTATTCTTCATCTCAAAGCTTCTAAATCCAATTTTTTGAGGAATTACTTCAATTATATTGTTATCTTCATCTAGGATTTCTATATAAAGAGTGTATAAGTTTGGTTCTTCAGCGCTCCAAGGCTTTATCCCTTTAACTGCAGAATTTAGATTAATCTTTAGTTTTTCAATTCTGGTATTTCCAAAATCATGAACTAAATTATTATCACTGTCCTTAATATAAGACTTCAACTGGAAATAATTGTTCCCCTGGGGAGCAATTATTTCCAAGTCAACATTTATATTAGCATTTTCATAATTTTCATCTAAAGTTGATTTAACAAATAAATCCCTTATATGAACTTCTGGTATAGCATATAAATATACATCTCTAAATATCCCAGAGAATCTCCAAAAATCTTGATCTTCTATCCAGCTTGCACTACTCCTCTTATATACTTCAACTGCTAATTTATTGTCTTCATTTTCTTTTATATAATCTGTGATTTCAAATTCTGATGGTGTAAATGTATCTTCACTATATCCAATGAATTTTCCATTAAGCCATATATAAAAGGCAGTTTCCACTCCTTGAAAGGATATAAATATTCTCTTTCCCTTTAGCTTATCTTTTAAATTAAAATACTTAACATAACTTCCCACAGGATTATATTCCTTTGATATATTGGGAGGTCTAAGTTCTTCTACCCCATCCCAAGGATACATTGTGTTAATATACTGGCATTTATCATAGCCTTGCATTTGAATATGGCTTGGAACCTCTATATAATCAAAACTGTTGCAGTCATAATCTTCCTTGTAAAAATCTTTTTCTCTTCTTTCTGAATTAACAGCATAAGAAAACTTCCATTTTCCATTTAAGTATTGTCTAAGTGGCATATTATAACCTAATGCTATATCTTCCATATTTTCATAATATAAATGATCTGAATGTGCACCTATTCTATTTACTCTAAATATTTCTGGATTTTCAAGCCATTCTAAAGTTGGCTCAATATCTTTTACATTCATTAAAAAAACCTCCTAATATATTTTTTATTCCCCTGGGGACCAATTATTTTCCAATTTTATCCCTTTAATGATCCTGTCATTCCAGCTACAAAATGCTTTTGCATTAAGAAGAATATTATAGCTGTTGGTAGTGTGGCTATAACTACTGCTGTCATTATCATCCCATAATCTGGGGTATATGATGAACCTAAAGCTGATATTACTAAAGGCAATGTCCTTTTATCTTGAGATTGTAAGGCGATAAGTGGCCATAAATAGCTATTCCAACTTGCCATAAATGTAACTATTATTGCAGCTGCATAGCTTGATTTCATTGTTGGTATATATATTCTAAAGAAAATACCAACTTCTCCAAGGCCATCTATCCTAGCAGCTTCAATTAAATCCTTAGGGAAACTTTTGGTGTTTTGCCTAAAGAAAAATATTAAAAAGGCTGTGGCAATAGATATAATAATTACAGATCCATTTGTGTTTAACCCTATTGCTTTTAATGGTCCAAAAGCTTTAATCCTAGTAAATAATCTAAATAAAGGTACCATTAGTGCTGCAAAAGGAACCATCATTGATAGTAATATAAAATTAAATATCCTATCTCTAGCTTTACTTTTATATACTTCAAAGGCATATCCAGCTAAGGAAGAAATAAACATAGCTAATATAGTTGTGGAGATTGCAATTATTAATGAATTCTTAAAGGCTAAGGTATATTTTAAATCTGAAACTAATAAATTCTTTAAATTCTCTAAAAAATACCCTCCAGGAATCAAAGTTCCCTTAGTAACTTCAACAGATTTATTTGTAGTTGCAATTATCATCCATATAAATGGGAAAATAGAAATGAAAGATACTATACTTAAAAAAATATACTTTATAATATTTATTATACTAAACTTTTTACTCATTTTTATCACCTCCAGCTTTTAATTGAATAAAGGATAGTACCACAATAATTAGTACTATTACATAAGAAATTGCAGCAGCATATCCAAAGTTCGGTGAATACTTAAATAATAAATTATATATATATTGAGAAATAGTAATAGTTGCATTAGCTGGACCACCATTGGTTATATTTACTGTTTCATCAAATAACTGTAATGTTCCTATTGTTGAGTTAATAGTTGTAAATAAAACTATTGGCTTTAACAATGGAAGAGTTATACTTTTAAATCTCATAAAAGCACTTGCTCCATCTATTTCTGCTGCCTCATATATTGAATCATCAATGGATTGCATTCCTGCTAAATAAAAAACCATATTATAGCCTGTCCACCTCCATGTTATTGCTAAGATTATAAGGACCTTGGCCCAAATAGGATGTGTTATCCATGCAATTGGCTCTGCAATAAGATTAATTTTCATTAAAAGTGCATTTACAAAGCCATCTGTAGCAAATAAACTCTTAAAAATTATAGAATATGCTACTAATGAAGTAACACAAGGTAGGAATATAGCTGTTCTAAAGAAGCCTCTTGCTTTTAACTTTTTATCATTTAATAATGCTGAAATTAAAAGAGCTAAAATTATCATAATTGGAACTTGAATAACTAGATATGTTAATGTATTAAATAATGCCTTTTTAAAGGTTGAATCTGTAAGTAACCTTTTATAATTATCTATCCCTGTAAAGCTTAAATTATTACCCATCCCACTTTTTAGAGATATAATAAAAGCCTGAATCATAGGATAAAATACAAGTACTGTTATTAATATTAAACTTGGCAAGATAAATAGCCATGCTTTTCTATCTAATTTATTTTTTAATGATTTAACTTTCAAACTTCTCACCCCTTATACAAGAAATAGCTATTTACTAATTTTCTTTTAATAAATAGCTACTTTTATTATTTATAAATTTATAGACTTTTTACTGAGCAACTGCTGATTCAATTTGTTTTTGATATGACTCTAGAGTTCCATCAACATCTGCTCCACCTAATATAGCTTGAATTGCTTCAGTCATAATATCTTCAATTGCATATGTGTGTAGACCATAATTTACTGAAGGTACTTCACCTGTCCACTTAGCGAAATCTGCAAATATTTCTTGACCACCAAAGAATTCATTTCCTTTTTTATAATTAGGAGCTTCAGCTGCTTTATTTAAAGTACTAACTAAAGTTATTGAATCTGCTAAGTCATTCATTAAATCTACGTTAGAACCAAAGGTTTTACCTAAGAAATCTACTGCCATTTCTGTATTTCCAACATTCTTAAGAGCATACCATCCAGAACCACCAATTGATGAAGCTCCTACTGATTTATTATTGATAGACATTCTAGGAAATGCAGCTACAGCCCATTTTCCATTTTGATCTTCTGCCTTTCTAATAGATGGTGCAATCCAACACCCTGTAATTACTGAAGCAACTTCACCTTTATTAAAGGCACCAACAAATTGATCCCAATCAGCAACTTGCTTTGTAATACCTGCTTCATTTAACTCTTTATATACCTTAATAGCATCCTTTAATGTATCATTATTTCCTATAGTAACTTTGCCATCAGCATCTGTATACCATGAGCCAGCACTTTGTAACATCATTCTGATTGGTCCTAGTTCACTTGGATCTATTGTAATCATATCTATTCCAGTTTTTGCTTTAACTGCCTTACCTATTTCAATATATTTATCCCAAGTTAAGTTTTCCATATCCTTTTTAGTATAGCCAGCTTGTTCAATTAAATCTGTTCTATAGAAGGTAGCTGCAACTCCACTATCAAATGGGATACCATATAGTTTTCCATCTACATAGTTAACACCTGTTTTGTATTCTGCAAAATCATCTTTTTTAACTACTGAAGATAAATCTGCAAATTCATCACTATAAGCAGTTAAATATCCTTGTATCTTATAATCTTCTATTAATACAATATTAGGAAGTCCTTCATAGGAACCTGATGATAAGCTTGTATTTAGTTTAGCTACAATATCATCTTGGGCCATAGTAACTACTTCAATTTCTGCATCAGGATTATCCTTTAGATATATTGCCTTTGCCTTATTGGCTGCTACAATGTTGAAAGCCTCATCCCAAGCCCAAATAGTAATTTTTTTACTATTTTCACTTCCCTTATTTTCATTTGCTCCGTCTGATGATTTTTCTCCACAAGCTACAAGTCCAAAGGTTAATACTGCTGCCATAATAATTGATGTTAATTTTTTAATTCTCATTTTATCCCTCCATATTAATATGTTATTATATACATCAAGTTCCTTTGTAATGCTTTACATTTTCTATATTTATAGTACCATATACCCTTATAAAAATTTTAGAAAAATGTTTATTTAAACTTTTAATATTTTTAGATTTATTTTTATTTTTCACATAATATTTTAACTATCTTTATATATTAGGACTTTTTTTAGATTTCCAAATATTGTTCCCCAGGGGAACAATATTTGGAAATTGAATTCTTATATATTCCCTGTCCATTCATTACTATCAAATTCTTTTACTCCTGGTACATGCTCTACAAACTCTCTATACCTTCTTCTATTTATAAAAAAGTCTAATATAACTTCAGTACTTATTAATTTACTTTCTTTATTAACTATGTAATTATGATAGCTAGACCATATATAATCTTTAGGGTTATTACATATTTTTGATCTTACTGGATTTAAATGAATATATCTACTTACCTCTAATAATTGTTCATTATTTTCTATTATTTGTGAATAATATCTTCCCTGAAATAAATGACCTACATAATTATATTTGTTATTATAATATAGAGTGTATTTAGAATTTAGCCTTCTCATAAAATCAGATAAGGGCCAGGTGTCTGTTTTTATAAGTAAATGAACATGATTTTTCATTAAACAATATTCAAGTAATTTATAGTTAAATTGACTATAGTATTTAAGATTTTCTTCTATCATTGCAAGGTATACTTTATAATCTGATTTATCATTAAATATATCTTCCTTCCTATTTCCTCTAGTTGTCACATGATAAATAGTTCCCTCTCTCCAAAACCTTCTAGGTGTAACCATAAGAATAACTCCCTTTTCTATGTTTTTAAACACTTATCCTTGAAATCAAATTAATAATAAAATTTTTTAATTTAATTTTTATTTTATATATTAATTATTCACTGATTCTATGTTTTTATTCTTTAATTGTAAATAAATGGACCCCAGGGGTGTAAAAGCACCCCTGGGGTCCATTTATTTACAATTTATTATTTTTAATATTTCTTTCTTGCTAACATCCTTTCTATTTAACATATCTATAAAGCCTTCTTCGTCTATTAGTTTCATTATTTGAGTTATTAGTTCAATATGATCTTCATTATTTGTGCTAGCTATAGTTATAAATATCCTTATATTATTATGGTCACCTATAGTAATTGGATTGATAAAAGTATTAATAGTAATTCCAAAGCTTTTAACATAATTATCAGGTCTTGCATGAGGGATGGCTATTCCATCATCTACCACTATATATGCACCTAAATCATTTATATTATCTATCATGGCATCTATATATTCTTCAGTTATAGACTTGTTTATTAACAGTGGCATGGCACTAAGTCTTATTGCCTCTTCCCAATTATCTGCTACTAAATTTAATTGAATATTATCTTCATAAATATATTTTCTTAAATCAATAATTTTATCACTATTTCTTTTATTAAAATAAAAAGTTAATTCTTCCTTTAATTTTTTATTATCTAAAATCTTTGCATTTCTTTCTATAATACTTATAATTTCATCTATATTGACTTCTTCACTATCTACACTTTTTAACTTGTCTATATTTTCTCCCTTGTCTTGAAGACTTAAATTATTATCATTTATATTTTTTAAAGATAAATGTCTTGCTAATTCTCCTCTATCCTCATTATTCAAAATTGGAGATACTTTTATTATAGGTATATTATAATTTTCATTTATATCCACTGGTGAAATTATATAATCTATTTTTTCTTTTCCTTTTAATAAACTACTTATATTATGTATAGAAGTAACTCCAACTACATTAACATCAAAACTCCCCTTTATCTTAGCTTCTAATAATCTTCCTGTGGCAAAACCCGCTGAACAAGCTATAATAATATTTTTACTTTTTATTATTTCATCCTTTTTATTTTTTTCTATAGTGGCTTCAATATACATAACTATATATCCAATTTCATCATCACTTAATATACAGTTAAATTTATCTTTAATAAAATTTGTTGCTTCCTTTACTAATTTAAATTCATTTTTATAGTTATTTATAATAGTATCTAAAATTGGATTTTTACTTTTAACATTATATTTTAATCTAAAAATTAAACTTTTTAGATGATTAATAAAGCTTTCAAATAATGCATTATCCATTCTGAAATTATTTCCAAAGGTTAATCTTAGGTTGTCCATTATCTTACCAGCTATATAACAAGCATCAAAATAATCCTTCGATTCAAATAAATCTCCTTCATTTTTACTTCCAGATAGTATTTTGCTAGCAATAATATTAACTTCTTCTTTTCCTAAGGTAATATTATACCTATCTTTAATCTTATTGGAAATTTCTAAAGCTGCTTCATATTCCTTTTTATAATTTATACTTAAGCTTTTATTTCCCTTATTAATTGGTAGATTCCCAGCTCTATTTATAATTACAAATAATGCAATTACTAAATTAAAAAAGTCTTCTTCAGAAAACACTCCAAAATCTTTCTCTAACTCTCTAACTAGCTCCTTTATATATCCCATATTCTTTTTATTTATGTCTATATTTTTAATATCTCCTAAAATGCTAGTATTTTCATTATTATAAATTTTTTCTAGTGTTTCGATAATATTATACTTACTTTTATCTATAAGTAAGCTTATCATGGCCTTTCTAATGGTATTTTCATCTCCACTAATTTTAAAACCTTTATTAGAAACCTTTATTATTTCTATATTATATTCACTAAGCCATTCCTTAACTTTTTTAATATCATTAACTAAGGTAGTTTTACTTATTGATAATTTTTCTTGAAACTCATTATAGTTATAAATTTTATTTGAACTTAGTAACTCATATAATAATATCCCAACTCTTTCTTCTGTAGAAAAAATATAGCTTTTCATATTTATATTGCTTATAAGCTTTTTCACTTTTTCTTCTTCCTCTTTAGATAAGTTAAATCTTAATGGAGAGTTAGGTTTTTTATCTATTTCAGAAATATTATTTTCCCTTAGATATCTATTAATTTCATCAATATCATATCTAATCATCCTTTTTGAAATTCCAAATTTATTGGCTAAATCTTCAACACTTAAATCAGTTCTAGAATTAATTAATAAATTTAATATTTCAATATATCTTATATTCAAAATTTCCCCTCCTATCTAATTTATAATTACTATCCCATAATTATAATTTGTATCTAAATTTAATTTGTATCTAAATTAATTTTGTATTTATTATACACCTTAATATATTTTTATGTGTTTGTCTCCAAAAATAAAGGCTAGATAATAATATCTAGCCTAATTGGAAGTTATTTGGTCCCCTGGGGTATACCTATGATTTGGTAAATAATTGGTCCCCTGGGGATTAACTATAAACTGGAAATTATTTGGTCCCCTGGGGATCAAATTGGGGATCAATTTTGGGATTACATTTCCTCAGAATTATTGTTAATAACCTTTGACTTTGTTTTTATAAAACTTGGAATTAATACTACAATCACTAATAAAGCTAATAATATTATTACTCCTATAGAGCCTAAGAATTCATAAAGCTTTCCTATTGCTAATCCTACAATACCAAAGTCAAAATCACCAAAGGTTGTATTCTCAAAGCCTAGGTTGCCTAGTACAGGAAGTAATAATGCTGGAACAAAGGTAATTAATAATCCATTAACAAAAGCTCCAACAGCTGCTCCCTTTTTGCCACCTGTTGCATTTCCATATATACCTGCTGTTGCTCCACAGAAGAAATGCGGTACAAGTCCTGGTATAATTAAAGCTCCACCAGCTACTCCAAGTAATAACATTCCAATAACTCCACCTATAAAGCTAGAAACAAAACCTATAACAACTGCTGTTGGTGCATATGTGAAGAATACTGCACAGTCTACTGCTGGAATTGCATCTGGTATAACCTTTGTAGCAATACCTTGGAAGGCTGGAAGTAAATCTCCAAGTATCATTCTAACACCTGCATAAACTATAGTTACACCTACAGCAAACTTCATTGCTGACATTAAAGCAAATAATACCATATTTTGTCCACCAGATAAGTTATTAACAAATTCAGAACCTGCAGCTATAGCAGCTATTAAATAAAATACCATCATTGTTAAAGCTGTTGAAATTGTTGTATCTCTTAAGAAACTCCATTGTTCTGGTATTTCCATCTTTTCTGTGCTATCTTCTGCCTTACCTACTTTTCCACCTATCCATGCTGATGCATAATAAGCTAAACTTCCAAAATGACCCATAGCAACTTCATCACCATCAGTAACCTTTAAAGTATACTTTTGTCCAACTGCTGGTAATATTGCACTAATCAATCCTAAGAAGGCTCCACCAATTCCAATTAAAGCTGCTCCTTCAAAGCCTGCTGTTTGTAAAACTGCTGATAATAGACATGCCATAAAGAAACTATGATGTCCAGTTAAGAATATATATTTATATTTAGTGAATCTTGCTATAGCAAGGTTTACTACATAACCAACTATTAATATAGACATTGTTTCCACACCAAGAACCTTTTGTGCTACTGAAACTATTGCCTCATTATTAGGAATAACTCCATTAATATTAAATCCCTCTTGAATCATTTCTCCTAAAGGATTTAAATTAGAAACTATAAAATCTGCACCTGCACCAAGCATTAAATAACCAAGTATAGGTTTCAAAGTTCCTGTAAATACCTTATGAGTTGGCCTTCTTAAAGCAATTAATCCTATAAAAGCCATTAATCCCATTAATAATGCAGGTTCTTTTAAGAAATCTCTAAAAAACGCTAAAATACCTTCCATAATACCCTTCTCCTTTATATAAAAATTTTATAATAACCAAAATAAATGCTATTTTAACTCTGTACTTTTCTCTTTAAGCTTATCTAATATATCTTCCTTAATCTTCTTTTTGTTTATATAGCTTCTAACAATTAAAGTATTATCATTATTAAAGTGTGAAGCTAATTCTTTAACAGTAACAATAAGATCACATTTCTTTCCTACAGCTGCACTAACATCAGAAGACTCTACCTCTGCCTTTATCCCCTCCTCATCACATATTTCTTGTATTTTCATAGCTAGCATTAAACTGCTTCCTATTCCATTTCCACATACAGTTATAATTTTCATAAATAATCCCACCCTTAATTTGTTTTATTTCTTTTATAAACCTCTAAAATTACCTTTAACAACTCTTCTTTTGAATTACATCCTTCAACTTCATTTAATAGATTTTCATCATCCAAGATATAAGATAAATCTTGAAGTAATTCAATATGTGTTTTATTTTCCTTAGCACAAATTGCAAATACAAGCTTAACAGGATCAAATTCACTACTTCCAAAGTTTAAACCCTTTTCTAAAGATATTAATGATATTCCTAGTTCTAAAACTCCAGAATCAGGTCTTCCATGAGGCATTGCTATTCCAGGTGCCATTACTATATATGGGCCCATTTCCTTAACTGTTTGTATCATAGCTTCTATATATCTTTCCTCAATCTTTTCATTTTTTAATAGTAATTTACCTGCTATAGTTACTGCTTCTTGCCAATTCTCAGCCTTGATGTTTACATCAATAGCTTCCTCAGTTAATAATTTTTCTATCATAGTTTTACCTCTCTTAAATTAAACCCTATTCCATAATTGAAAATCCTAAACTATTTGCATCCCTAAAGAAATCATTAACAGTTTCTATAGAATACTCATTTAAGTCTTTACCTAATAAATCAATTTTCTTTAATATGCTATTTTGAACTGTAATAATATCACAGCCAATATTGTTAGCTTCAATAATACTATAAAGCTCTCTACAACTTGCCCATAATATTTCTACCTTTGGATATTCCTTTGAAAGCTCAATAGCTTCTTTCATTATTCCTATTGGATCCACTCCTGCATCTGCTATTCTTCCAGCAAATATTGAAATAATGGCTTCACTATCTTTATTTAATAAGCTCATAACATCCTTTACTTGTTGATAGGTAAAGATTGCAGTTATATTAAGCTTAACCTTTTCATCTACTAAGGTTTTAATTATATTCTCATTAAATTCTCCCTTAGTATTTACTACTGGTATTTTTACATAAACGTTTTCACCCCAGGTAAAAAGTTCTCTTGCCTCCTTAAGTATTGTTTCTTCATCATCTCCAAAAACCTCAAAGGAAATTGGCATATCCTTTATTTCATTTAGTACATCCCTACCAAATTCTTTATAATTCTTTATTCCAGCAGCCTTCATTAATGAAGGGTTTGTTGTAAATCCACTAACAATTCCTTTATTGTATTCTTCAAGCATTGATTTTAAATCTGCACCATCTGCATATATTTTTACTTTTAAATCTCTTACCATTTACCTCTCTCCTTCGCTTTATTATTGTTATTATAATAGTACAATAATAATATTCATTTAAGAATATCATTTTATTTCCCTTTTAAAAGGAAGTAAAAAATAGAAAGAAGATAACATTAAGGACTGGGAGTTCCTTATAAAAACTAAAGGTAACAAGGAGCATTCAATATCCCTTATAGGTGATAAAATTAATATTGATGGCACTTTATATAAGGTAAGTAAAGATGAACTTTCAAAGTTTAGGGATTTATATGATAGCTTAGAAGCTAAAGAAGAAAAGCAACTTAAACTGGAAATAAATTGGACCCCAGGGGATTTAAAATCCCCTGGGGTCCAATTTATTTCCAGTTACTTTTCCTTTGATTTCATTATTATAAATACTCTTTGTAATATTATAAATATACAAAGCAAAGCTGCCACCACAATCTTTGTCCACCAGGAACTTAAGGTTCCTTCAAATATTATTATTGTTTGAATGACACCTTGTGTTAACACACCAAATAAGGTTCCTATAACATATCCAACTCCACCTGTTAGCATGATTCCACCAATTACAGCAGATGCTATGGCATCCATTTCTAATCCTACAGTATGTTGCCCATAGCCTGATAGCATATAAAAACTAAATACAACTCCTGCAAGAGATGAGCAAAATCCACTAATTGTGTAAACTAAAATTTTAACTCTATCAACAGGTAATCCCATAAGCCTTGCTGATTGTTCATTTCCTCCTATTGCATATACTGCTCTACCAAACTTTGTGTATTGCAGCACATATATAGCTAAAATTAAAACTACTATTGCAATTACTACACTCCAAGAAATAAAGCTATCACCAATTTTTATCCTTGCTTGACTTATCTTAGTATAAGTTTCATTTGTAATAGTTATTGTATCTATACTTACAAGGTAACATAGACCTCTAGCTAAAAACATTCCTGCAAGAGTAGCTATAAAGGGTTGAATCTTAAACTTTGTTACTAAGACACCCATAATAGTTCCAAAAATACACCCAATTATAAGCATAAATAAAATTACAACCCAAGGATTCCATCCCTTATTTTCAAGAAGATATGCTGACAGCATACATATAAAGGCAATTACTGCTCCAACAGATATATCTATTCCCCCAGTAATCAGTACAAAGGTAACACCAATAGCTGTTATAAGCAAAAATGCATTATCTATTAGCAAATTTAAAAATGTCTGTAATCTAAAAAATCCTGTATACTTAAAAGTTCCAAAAGCACATAAGGCTATAAATAAAATTATTGTTACAAATATAGGTAAGTATTTAGTTTGTAATATTTTGTTTTTCAACAGTAGCAAGCTTTTCACTATTAACCCCCCTCTTCTTATTAAAGAAATTCCTAAAGATAACTCTAAAATTCTCAGATTGCAATAAGCAAATAACTATTACAACTAAAGCCTTTACAACTAAAGTTACTTCAGGTGGAACACCAAAGGAGTATATAGTAGTAGTTAAACTTTGAATAATTAAAGCACCAACTATACTACAAGGGATTGAAAACTTACCTCCAGACATAGGGTTTCCCCCAATAGCAACAGCTAAAATTGCATCAAGCTCTATATATAAACCTAAATTATTTGCATCTGCACACTTAATATTAGAGCTTAATAATATTGCTGCTATCCCTGCACATAAGCCTGAAATTGTATAAACACAAACCTTAACCCAGTCTACCTTTATTCCAACATATTTACTTGCTTCAGAGTTACATCCTGAAGATTCTACAAATAATCCAAAGGCTGTTTTCTTAACAAGAATTAGTACAACTAAAAGGCAAAGAGCCACTATAAAAATGGAAAATGGTAATCCAAAGAGATATCCTCCTCCAAAGAAAAAATAAGGCTTATAATAAATTGTAATAATTTGAGCCTTTGTTATAAGCTGTGCTATCCCTCTACCTGCAACCATTAATATCATAGTTGCTATAATTGGCTGAATGCCTATTTTCCCTATTAATACACCATTCCAAAAACCAAGGAGACATGCTATTAATAACCCAATAATAATTGCTATAGGCATTGGAATTAAACTAACATATTCTTGAACACCATCTACAAAACTCATTTCTCCACCAATTAAACTTGCAACTATAGCAGCAGTAATTGCAATTACAGATCCAACTGAAATATCTGTACCAGAGGTGGCTATTACAAGAGTTAATCCTATAGATAAAATCATTAAAGGTGCCCCTCTATTAATAATATCAATTAAACTACCAAATAAATGTCCATCCTTCATTTCTATTTTAAAGAAACCTGGGGTAAAAAATAAATTAAATAATAAAACTAAAAATAAGGCAACAAGAGGCCAAAATATTTGCTGTTTTCTTATATTCTTTAATAAATTCATACTAATTACCTCCTGCTATGGTATTCATAATAATATTAGTTTCCAAATCCTTGTCCACAAGTTCCTTAATCTTAACCTTATCCCTTAAAACTATTAATCTAGTACAAGTTCTTAACATTTCATCTAGCTCTGAAGAAATAAATATTACTGAAATTCCTTTAGCTGCAAAATCCAACACCAACCTTTGAATTTCAGCCTTAGTTCCAATATCTATGCCCCTGGTAGGTTCATCTAAAATTAATAACTTTGGTCTTGTTAATAACCATCTTGCTAAAATAACCTTTTGCTGATTTCCACCACTTAATTCATTTACAAGCTTTTCTTGTGATGGTGTCTTAATATCCAAAAGCTCAATATATTCTTTTGCAATTTTCTCCTGCTCCTTAAGAGGAATATATTTAATCCATCCCCTTTTAACTTGAAGAGCTAAAATAATATTTTCCCTTACAGATAAATTGGGGATTATCCCTTCCCTTTTTCTATCCTCTGGACAATATGCAATTTCCTTTTTAATTGCTTCTAATGGATTATTTATTTTACTCTTTATATTATTTATACGAACTTCCCCTGTATCTGCCTTTTCTATTCCAAATAACAAATTAACAAGTTCAGTTCTTCCAGAACCTAAAAGCCCAGCTAATCCAAGAACTTCCCCCTTATATACTACTGTATCAAAAGGCTCTATAAGATTCTTCTTACCTAAATTAACTGCTTCTAAAAAAACCTCTCTAGGATTTTCACTATTTATATTTTCAACTGGTTTAATACCAGAATTTATCTCACCATAATCTTTTCCAATCATTTTTGCCACTAATTGAATCTTTGATAATTCACTAGTTTTATACTCTCCAACTAATTTCCCATTCCTTAAAACTGTAATCTTGTCTGAAACTTCATATACTTGATCTAAAAAATGAGTAACAAATATTATTCCTATACCTTGAGACTTTAAATTTCTCATTATTTCAAATAACTTTACAACTTCCTTTTCATCTAAACTAGCTGTTGGCTCATCTAAAATCAATATTTTTGCTTCAATATCAACTGCTCTTGCAATTGCAACCATTTGTTTTATAGCAAGAGAATAACTATCTAAGCTCTTTGTTACATCAATATCAATATTTAATTTCTTCATAGCTAAAGTAGCTCTTCTATTCATTTCCTTCCAATTAATCTTTCCAAACTTGGTAGGCTCTCTTCCAATAAAGATATTCTCTGCCACAGATATGTTATTACATAAGTTTACCTCCTGATATACTGTGCTAATACCAAGTACTTGAGCTTCATAGGTTGATTTTGGATTTATTCTATTTCCTAGGAAAATAATTTCTCCACTATCTAGCTTTTCAACTCCTGTTAATACCTTAATCAATGTAGATTTTCCTGCCCCATTTTCACCCATTAATGCATGGATTTCTCCTTCTTCTAAATTAAAATCCACCTTATCTAATGCCTTTACTCCAGGAAATTCTATACATATATCTTTCATTTTAAGTAATACATCTTTATCTTTCATTGCTACATCTCCTTTTTTTAGATTTAACATAAGCTGTTGCAAATATAATTAGATGCAACAGCTTACATTAAATTAAAGAAAATAAATATAAATTAATACTTTCTATTTGGTAAATCTTGTGCTGCTGTATCTTGTCTAAATACACCTTCCTTAGATGGTATAGTCTTAGGAACTTCTTTACCTGCAACTATATCTTCACAAACATCAAAGAATTGTGGTCCAAGTAATGGATTACATTCAACAGTAACATTTAGCTTTCCAGCTATCATAGCTTCAAAAGCACCTTTAACTGCATCAACAGAAACTATTTTTATATCTTCACCAGGTTTCTTTCCATACTCTTCAATAGCTTGTATAGCGCCTATTGCCATATCATCATTATGTGCAAATAAAGCTGTAATATTTTCTCCATCAGATTTTAAGAAAGCTTCCATAACTTCTTTACCCTTAGCTCTTGTAAAATCACCAGTTTGAGATTTAATTATTTTTATATCAGGATATTTTGCCTTTAAAGTATCTAAGAAACCTTGTTGTCTTCCAACTGCTGCTGAAGATCCAACTGTTCCTTGAAGCTCAACTATATTGCCCTTTGAATTTATTAATTTAGCAAGCTCATCTGCTGCCTTTTTACCTTCTTCTACGAAATCAGAGCCTAAATAGCAAGCATAAAGATCCTCTGGAACATCTGCTTTTCTATCAACTAATACTAATGGAATTCCAGCATCCTTAACTTCTTTAAATACAGTTTCCCATCCAGATTCAACAACTGGAGATACACCTATAACATCTACTTTTTGTGCTATAAATGAACGAATTGCCTTAATTTGATTTTCTTGTTTTTGTTGAGCATCAGAGAATTTTAAATCTATTCCCCTCTTACTTGCTTCTTCCTTTACAGAATTTGTACAAGCAGTTCTCCACTCACTTTCAGCTCCTAATTGTGCATAACCTACAACTAATTTCTTAGTTCCCCCAGTTTCTCCCTTGCCTTCCTCTTTAACCTTATCTCCTCCGCCAGAACATCCAATAGAAAAAGCCATAGCTCCAGCAATTACTAAAGATAATAATTTTTTAACTTTCATTTACTAATCCCCCTCCAAAACTTTTTTGATTACCATTACAATTAAATTCTAATTTTATTTCCACAAAATGTATTTACAATAAACAAGTATAATTTATAAAATTCTGCACTAAAAAAACTCAAGGAAAATACTAAAGGCAAGGGTTAGTTTTAAGATGTAAATTACTAAAATAAAAAAACGTTGAAAATCCCTTTCAACGTTTTTTTATTCTCTATTAAATATTTTTATCTTTTCTTTTTTTATACTCTGTATAATAATACCTAGTCCAATTAATATAGTTGGAATAAATATAGCTGGAATACTACCAATTAAGTAATATCCTATAATTACTATTATAAAAATAACCCATTGTTGAATATAACCTATAATTACTCTTTTATTCATCTCAACTACGGATTCAGCTTTAGAAGAATTGAAAAGGAATAAAAATGAAAACACACTAAACCTTAAAACTATATGCATAAAAAATGCTACAATATTATTTTTTAACATAGCTAACCTCATTCTTAATTAATGTGGATGCTTTAACTAATCCCTACTATTTATATTTGACACTATCAGCAATCAGCTTATAAATTCACACTATTTGTATGGACTTTTACCAGGTTTTTGCTCAACCTTCCATGGAATAGTATCTTCATAAGTATAAATACATTCCCCATCACTACTATATCCAAGAACTTCAAATTCATTTCCTACAAATCCACTCATATACACAAGCCAAATTCTCTTATCACCAGCTTCAATTATTTTTGCCTCTTTCATTTCAGAGCTTTTACTTTCTTTTACATTAACTGCCTTTATTTCATCATTTAATATTACGCCAAAATATATTGGTAATGAGCTGTCCTTAATATCAGGAAAATATTGAGCAGTTAAGTCTCTTTTACTAAAGCCATCAATTGAAGAAGTTCCACTGTATAGATCCCTATATCCGAATAAATTTTTATTAACAAAAGCTGTACTAAGATATTCATTAGTATCATTTGAGGCAATACTAAAAACAATACTTCCTTTATTAGTTGGTTCTTCATGAATAATATTCATGTTGATAGTTTCATCAATATTAAGAGCCTCTTCTATTTTTCCTTCTCTCCCTAAGCTATTACCTATTATAAATATTGAAATTATTATTGCAGATATTATTAATGTACTAATTAATTTATATTTATTTTTTATAATAATCCCTCAATCCATTGTTATTCAATACAATTATATCATCATTTAAATCCTAATTTATACATTTTATAGAATTATTACCTATTAATCTGTATAATGATACTATCAATAGTTTATACCTTAAGGAGGTTTATAAATGAAGAAAAATAAATTTTTTTCAATACTACATTTTATTCTTGCTATTTTATGGTTGGTAAATGCATTAATAAGTGCTAATAACTCTAAGATTCTAACTTGTATAATTAGTATAGCTCTTACTATTAAATGCTTTTCTTTAGGAATTTCCTATTGGAGAGGTCCTAAAGTTGTTTCTACGGACTCTTAAGTATAGTAGCTTTAATTATAAATGTCAAAGTTGAGGTTTTTTCAACATATTATTTACACCTTAAGGAGGATTATTAATGAAGAAAAATAAGCCTATAGCAATAGTATATTTTATAGCTGCTTTTATATGGATTTTAGCTGCATTAGTAAATTTTAATACACCTAAGGATGTTTCAATGTTTCCCGTTAATATATCCCTTTCCATAACATGCTTGTCCTTAGGTTTGTTATATTTAAAGGGTTATAAAGATGATTCTAAAAAGAATAAAAATTAAGGACAGCATATGTTAATGCCATCATTCATTAACATATGCTTGTCCTCTTGTATATTGTAATTTAAGGCTCTGTTTTAAAATTCTACTCATTAATTAACAATATTGCATAAACTTTTCGTATTTGAGCAGGGTAACTTTCTAATATATTTCCGTCATAAAATATTCTTACCTTATCACCAGCTTTAAAACTTACCAACTTATCTTTTAATTTAACATCGAGAGAAACAATGATCTTATCACTACTTTTATATTCATCCTGATCTTTATCAACAGTAACTAAAATTTCTTTATCATATACTTCTGTTACTACTGCTGTAAAATTAGGCTTTTTATAAAGCTCATCCATGCTAATTGGTTTAAGTAAATAACTCAATACAACACCTAGAATAAACATACCAATTATAATAAGCCAAAAATTTTTTCTATTTTTCACCTTCCCCTCTCACCCCTTAACTATTTTTATTATCTTTCTCATTACCACGTTTAAAATTTCCAGTTATTTTAGCCATGATTAACTGAGCTTCTTTTGTATTAGCATTTTTTACTTTTGCTATAAATCTTTCACTTTCTTTACCACTTAAAATACTTACTTGTTTTCCATGCCAATATAGAAAAACCTTTTTATCCTTAGTTATTTTATAAGAAAATGGTTCTTCATCAAGAATGTTTCTTTTATCTACATTATTATTTTCAATCATATTAACTCCTTCTAACTATTGATTTTAAATAATTACATCGCTAAATTCTTATTTATCTATATAATATTAAAAGCATCTTAATTTCACACTATAATTCTTACTTACTTCATATAAATTAATTCATAATAGTTTGATATTTTCTATTATTATATTAGTTTATATCTTACTATTAATGGACTTACGGCTATAATAACTAACAGGTATATTAAAACCAAATTTAAATAAATATACTTGAAATAATATTGGTAATGATATTAATATTGCTAAAATTAATCTAGATGAATTAATAATTTTTAATGTACTGTTACACTTTTTACATTGTATTTGTCTATATCCAGAAAAAGACCATATGGAAGATCATTAAAGGGATTTACTACTTGCTTATCTTCTACTTTATTACACCCAATTAATATGAATACTAAGCTAAATATTGTGATAGCAAAAATAAATCTTTTCATCAAAGTATCCCTCCTTAATATTTTATATAAAGCAATAATAAATATTTTAATTGCACATTTACTTATAATATATCACCATAATAAATAGAATAAATTTAATTACTAATATAATTGGATTATTTAATAATATTAATTTCTTTTTCAAGCACATCGTAAAGTTTTGTCTTATTATGTGAATCCACCTTATAAACTTTATAATTAGGTATTCTTATATACCCACTTTCCCAAATACTTTTTCAAGCCCAGATAGAAATGAAATCAATGCTCCAACTATCATAAATGAAATTATTTTTATATTTGCTTCATAAGCAGACAAAGACCATCCTGTACTATCATACTGTCCTGCAAAAAAGTTACCTAAACTGAATGAATTTATAACAATTGATAATCCACATATAAAGATTCCTTTATTTTTCTAATTTTAGGTCTTTTCTCATAACCACAAATCCATCCTGTTCTGCTACTTTTACGAATCCTACTTTCTCATACAGTCTAATTGGACCGGTGCAATCCCATTCGTATCGTTCATCACGCAGGACGGCGAAACCTTCAACAGCAATACAGCCTTCAATTTTAGCCTCCTCACACACATAAGTGAGGAGTGCGGTGGCGATTCCCTTTCCACGAAATTCAGGTGCTACTTCGAAGCAGACCACAGCTTTTTCCTGCTTCTCAACAGGTGCATAAAAGCATGTGCCGGTACAGGATTCCACGGGATAATTCCATTTGTTGTTCGCATTGCACCAACCAATGGCAACCCCCTCTACGAAGGCCAGATACCCCTTCAAATCACCTGAATTAATCTGCTGCTCGGCAACTTTTCTGGCAACGCGCCCTACATCAGCCCCCTCTACTTTGTCAAACACTGCCTTCTTCTGCTCTTTGGTCATTTGATAAAGGTGGCAATAACACCTATATGGGGTATCATCTGTAAATGCCCTATTTTCAAAGAAGTCAAAATAATCGGCGCAAAGTTCTGGTGTGAGTGGTTTGATAATGATATTCATATTTACCCTCCATTCAAAGTATAAATAGCTCTACTGACCATATATTCTCAAATTCCTTTGGTTTAATCACTGGTATCAGCCGTCGCTTTTAGCTATTTAGTTCTAAAAAATAATTACACACTTCCTATAAATTATTTAATCATTAATATATTAGAATTACTGATAAAATCTAAGTTATAAATTTTATCTATTTATCAAATATATTTCCAATCATATAATTACTAAAATCTAATAAAAGTTCTCTATCAAAAACTTCTTCAATTTCTGATTTATAATTTTTTAATGCTTTAGATAATAATAATCTAAACTCTTCTGGTAATTTTTCTTTTCCCCATAATCCACCTTGCTCTTTTGATAAAATTAAGCCTTCATTTTTATATGCAAGTACACGACATAGATTCAAAATAAAATAAATGCTATTACCACTAATCTCCTCTGTTGCATTACCTATATCTTCTTTAATACTATCTAAGTAATTCTCCTTAGGAACATCTCCAAATACTTCAGTTATTGGCTTTCCCCAAATAGTATATCCAACCTTTTTTATAACTGTAAAATGTGCTGCCAAATCTTTATCCATACCATTCATTGATATGCAATATTCTCTCAAATTATCTTTGCATCTATGTAAATGAGCAATTGAATAGTGTAATTCAAAAGGAGTTGGATAAATAAATTCTTTGCAAAATCTTGATAAAACAACGCTCATCTCATAGCCCTTATCAGGTACTTCCTCATTTAAACATAACAACGTCTGCACTAATGCTTCCTTTTCCTCCAAACTAGGTATATTATTTACAACTACAATAAAATCAATGTCACTTTTATTAGGATTAAAACATCCAAAAGCAATAGAGCCATGCACATATATACCAATTAAATTATTCCCTAAAATCTTATAATACTCATTAGCAACTTTAATAAGAATTTCCTTACACTCCATATTCCTTCCCCCATTCTAGCTTCAACAAAGAAGCCCTTAATCAATTAATTACGCATTATGCATTATTTTTAATTTATAGATATAATATCCAATATAATATCCTAAAAAGCTTATTAAAAAGCCTGTATAATGGCCCAAATTGAAGGCAGAAACCCCCTTATTTAAGTACATTAATCCGTATATAGGAGAGTAGTACCAAATTGCTAGAGGGGCAATGATCATCCCATCAAAATTAATAATTGAACTAAGTGCTACAAGTAAATAAGTAATAATACTTATCCCCCAATATATTAAAATAAATTTCTTATAGGATTTTTCGTTTTTCCAGCCACAATAAACGCTTAGTAAAAACCAAAGAATTAAAAATGCAATAGATACTTTTAAATTTAAAATGGTTGCATTATTACCCATAAGATGATTATTAAAATTCAATATTATTGCTGATATAGTTGTTACAATAACAAAAAAACTTAATGCATATTTCTTATTTATTTTCAAATCAATACTCCCCTCCCTTTTATATAACGCATATTTTATTACAATTACATGTTCCTATAAATCAATTAATTGGTAATAGATTAAGATTATTAGTAATTATTTTCTATATATTTTAACTCTTCTTCTGATTCTATCCATATTTCAGTATATCCACAGTCTGTACAAATGTAATACTTAGGATTTATAAGTTTGGGAATGAGTCCCTTTTGTATTTGTACTGGTAGAGCTTTTACCAATTTAATTTTCTCTGAATTACATTTAATACATTTTGTTTCTTTTTTCATAGAAAATCCTCCAATAATAATATTGTTTAATAATATAATACAATTTCGTAAATATATATATTTTTATTATACACCTATTTGGAATATAATTACATAAAGTGGAAGTAATATACTATTGTAAAAAAACAGCAATCAACTTCCCACTTTTTATGCTGATTTTGCTTCAGGAAAGAAGCTCTTCATTCCTTAATTCTTTCATTCTTTCATTTTTTCATTCTTTAATTTTATAAATTCCGACTTTGGAGGAATTTACTCCTCAATTCTACATTCTTCATTTTACATTCTACATTTAGAAGCTTCGCTTCTAGTAAGCTCTCTTTAGCCATTCCACATCAAAGTTTTTTGCTTCAAAAATTTTTTCATCAGTAATTATCATGCTGGTTGTATCCTTTCCACTTAATATATCCTTTGAAATCTTCATAATTTCTGGTCCAATTAGTGGATTACACTCTACTATGCAATTTATTTTTCCATCCCTTAATGCTAAAATTCCTTCCTTTATAGCATCTATTGATATTATTTTTATATCCGTTCCTGGCTTAAGTCCAAAATCCTCAATTGCTTCTATTGCTCCAAGGGCCATATCATCATTATGAGAAAATACAAGGATTTCTGTACCAATATATTTAGAATAATCATTCTTTAAAAATCTCTCCATAACCTTTTTCCCACCTTCAATGGTGTAATTTCCATTATCTGACGCTACTATTTTCACATTATTATTAGTAGCTTTTATAATTTCTTCAAAGCCTATTTTTCTTTCTATTGATGGTGTAGATGCATAAATTCCTTGAAGCTCAACAACATTTATATTTTTCCCTAGGTTTTCAAGGCACCATCTAGCAGCTCGTCTACCTTGTTCCCTCATATCACTTCCTAAATAAGTATTATATAAGGTTTTATCTTCTATATTTATAGTTCTGTCTGATAAAATAACAGGAATATTAGCATTCTTCGCTTTACTTAATACATCTTCAAAGCCATAATCCCTTACTGGTGAAAAGGCAATTATATCAACCTTCATTTCAATAAATTTATTTAAGATTTTTATTTGATTTTCATAATTTAAATCAGCTTCATCATATATTAAGTTAATGCCAAAATCCTTTGCTGCATTTTTTATAGATCCTTCATTAGCTGCTCTCCATCCACCTTCTTTTCCAACATTACAAAAGCCTAAGGTTATTACTTCCTTTTCCTTCTTATTATCATTTTTATTTTTATATTCATTGATGTTTCTTTTAGTTATTAAGCTACTTCTTAAAATAACCCTCTTTGGAATTCCCTTTTCTTTATTTAATATATCCATTGCATATTGAATTGCCTCTTTTCCACCAGTTGGGCAAGTAAATGTACAATTAAGAATTCCCTTTTCAACTAAATTCAACCCACCACTTTCTCCAGTTAACCCATCTATACCAATAAACTTAACATCTTTTTTATAATCAGAACTTTTATAAGCGTTATAAGCACCTAAAGCCATAGCATCACTATGTGCAAATACTAAATCAATATCCTTATTTTCTTCAAATATATTTTTCATTTCATCTTCTGCTTCATCACGATTCCAATTTACATTTATATCCTTTACTAAATTAATATTACTATATTGATTAATCTTACTTCTAAATCCACTACTTCTTTCTATACTTGCATTAGAATTAACATTTCCCTTTATTTCAACTATATTACCACCATTATCCTTTAATAAATCCACTGCAAAATTACCAACTTGTTTTCCTACAGTACTATTATCTGGTCCTATATATAAGGTATAATCATATCCCTCTACCCCTCTATCTAACACTATAACTGGAATATCCTCATGTACATCTGCTACTTTTTTTGTAACCTCCTTAGAATTAAATGGACATATAATTAATAAATCAATATCATATTGCATAAGCTTATCAATATCATCAATTTGCTTATTAGAACTACCTACAGCATCTAAATATATAACTTGAAGATTATCATAATTACTAGCTTCCTTCTTTATTTCTTCATTAATTTTAATTTGCCAAGGCTCCATTAGCTGTGATTGAGAAACCCCAATTACAAAGGTTTTTTCTTCTTTATTTTCCTTCCCAGCAAGATTATTATAAAAAAATATTACAATAGAAAATATAGAAAAAACTATAAGTAGTATAATGGCAAAAAAATAAACAAATTCCTCATATTTCATCTTCATTATTCATGCACATCCTATAATCATTTGGAGACATTCCAGTATGCTTTTTAAATACATTACTAAAATAATGTTGTGTACTATAACCCACTAAATTAGCAATTTCATATATCTTAATAGAAGGCTCTTTCATAAGCTCTATGGAATTTTGAAGTCTAATATAAGTTAAATAATCAATAAAATTCATACCAAGCTCTTTTTTAAGTAACCTTGTTAAATAAGTTTGACTAATTCCAAGCTTATTAGAAAGGATTTCTATAGATAAATCACAATTACCATAATTCTTATTAATATATTTTTCTACTTCTAAAACAATTGGAGTCTTCTTACTTTTTTCTATAATATTTTTCTTCATCTTACTAAATATATCTTTAGCTTTCATTGGGTCTTTATCTAATAATGAATTTTCTATTATAATATCAATCTTAAATAAATTAACTATATTCTCTTCTAAGTCTATTAGCATTTTTCTCCATGCTATTATAGATTCAACCTCTGAAATAATAACTATTCTTGTGGATGAATATTGAAATACATAGGAATTTTTAAAGTTCTCAACAAAATCTCTTGAAATATTCATAACACCATAAGAAATTAATTCTTTTTCATTTTTATTAACCATGCCAACAAAATTCTTTTCTAATATTTTAATAAGGGCAAGTCCCATATTATTGGTGTAATTAAAATTGAAGTTTTCCATTTTAACCTTTAATTCATTAGCATCAAATTTACCATTAAGCCAATCTTTTAAAAAGTTATCCTTTAAATAAAAAATATTGCTTTCAAGAACTTCCTTCTTAAAATTTTCTCTTTCATCTTTTCTTTTTCTTAAAATAAATTCTTCCTTTACTTTATTAATTAAAGCTTTAAAGTTATCTCTATCTATAGGCTTTAAAATATAATCAAAAACCCTAAGTCTTAGTGCTGCTTGAGCATAATTAAATTCATCATGACCTGAAACTATTATTATAATTGGGTTATATAAAATCTTATTTATTTCTTCTATTAACTGTATTCCATTTAAAAATGGCATACATATATCAATAAATAATATATCTGGCGTTTTTTCCTTTATTAAGCTTAATGCTTCTTCTCCATCTTCTGCTTCTCCCACAAGCTGAAAATCATTTTCTTCCCAGTTAATTGTATTTTTAATTCCCCTTCTTATCCTAGGCTCATCATCAGCAATTAAAACCTTAATCAAAGCTAATCCCTCCTACCCCTTATAATTATTTTCAAATGGAAGTCTTATTTCTACTGTAGTAAATTCCCCTAATTTACTATAGTATCTTAATCCATAAGCTTGTCCGTAACTAAGCTTAATTCTAGTATTAACATTTGATATTCCATAACCAGATCCACTTTCAGAATCAATATAAAAACTGTTTCCCGTTTCTAACATTGAATTTATATTTTGAAGCTTTTCTTCAGATATTCCAGCTCCATTATCTTTAACAGTAATAATTATTTCATCCACAACTTTTCTAAAGTTAATGTTTATTTCTCCCTTTCCTCTCTTTTCTTTTATTCCATGATAAATTGAATTTTCTACAATAGGTTGTGTAATAAGTTTTAAAACTAAAACATCTAAAACAGCTTCATCATAAGAAATCTTATAGCTTAACTTATCCTCATACCTATATTTTTGAATAGTTAGGTAGCTATTTATATGCTCAATTTCATCCTTAAGCTTAATAACTTCCTTGCCTTTACTTAATCCAATTCTAAATACCTTAGTTAATGCTCCAACTAAATGCACAATTTCCTTTGCATTGTAATCCTCTGCCATCCAAGCTATAGTATCTAAAGTATTATATAAAAAATGAGGTTTTATTTGAGATTGTAGGATTTCTATTTCTGCTTTTCTCTTGCTACTTTGTTCTTTATAAACCATGTTGATAAGTTCTTTTATTTCACTAACCATATGATTAAAACTATGTCCAAGTTCTCCAAACTCATTATTATATCTTTCTTCTTCAAATCTTAAATCTAAATCACCTGATTCCACTCCCTTCATTAGGTTTTTTAATTCCTTAATAGGAGTTACAATACTATTGGTAAATAAAAGTGAGAAGAATACTGCTAATAAAAAGGTTGATATAGTAATAATTAAAGTAAACCTTTCCATTTTAATTATGTCTTTTGAAATATCATTAAAGGAAAACACACCAATACTTTTCCAGCCTGTAACATCACTAGTGTTATAAGTTATCCTAAAGGCTTCATTATTTATAGTCTTTATAAAATTACCATTAGTTCCATTAAAGTTATTATTACTTATTCTATATATAATTGGATTTACAGGGGAATAGACTATATTGTTATTATTATCTAAAAGGTAAAAGAATCCCGTTTCTCCAATATAATTGTCCCTTATTATATCATCAAACTTTTTCAAATTAATATCTGCCATAATAACACCAATTATATTCTTTGTTTCCTTATCAATAACTGCCTTGCTAATAGTAATAATATCCTCTGCACTGTAGTTTTTATAAGATTTTAAGTTTCTTCCAATGGGCTTGCTAAAAAAATGGACCTTTCCATCTTCAATTATTGCTTCATTAAACCATATTTCTCTTGCTAGCTCATCCCTTGTCTTTTTCTCAAGATCATTGCTTATATATTTATCCTCACTATTTACAACTAGTAATCCTAATATTTCTGAATTAACTTCTGTGTAGGTTTTTAAACTTCTTTTAATTCTATTCTCTAATATTTCTCCTTCATCTTCTGATAAAGTATCTTGTTTATTTAGGAAATTTATAACGTCCTCTGAATTAGAAATATACATTAAAATATTTTCAACAGATTTAATATAGTTATCTATATTAATTTCTATTTGATTTATCATTTGGCTAGTATGCTGATTAACCTTGTTTTCAACCATTTTCGTATAAACTAAATTAGAAAATATACCTAGCATAGTTATTGGCAAAAACATAATAACTAAAAAGAATATTAAAAGTCTATTTCTTATGGTTTTCTTATACATATTTTCCCAGCCCCTTCTGTGAAAAGTATACCATTTTAATTCACAAAATGGAATGTAATTGGAAAATAAATGGGCCCCAGGGGCAATTAAGCCCCTGGGGCCCATTTATTTTCCAATTATGATATTTTCTTTTCTATACTTATTAAAAATTCCTTTATATCTTTATCTTCCTTAAAGACACGATAAGGTAATAAAATTACTCCTTGTCCTTTATATAAGATAACAAACATATTATTTATAGGAATTACTTTTGATACATCCTTATAATTTATCTCTATATTATTTCCTCTATCCTTAATAAGAATATTCTTATCTCTAAATTCAGCAGTAATATTTTCAAAGGCCTTTATATTAACCCTTTCAAAAATACTTTCATTAAATTGTTTTCCTAAAATCCACTTCCAAATCTTAGGTACAGCAATAAATATCCAAAGAGCAATTAATAAAACTGATAAAAGAATATATTGCCACTTACTATATAACTTAAAGAAAATATCACTTACAATTATTAATGTTGGTATAGAAGTTATTATCCACAGCTTTCTATTTTTACTTTCCTTAGAAATTCCATATCTAAACCTTAAAAACTCTAAATACTCTTCTTTATTTATTGCAAACTGAAATACCCTGTTCTGAAATACACCGTCCATACTATTCACCTTTATATACCTCTCTGCCCTTACAATATGTGAACATAACATTAAAATCTGAATTTGTTATTACTAAGTCTGCATCTTTATTTATCTCAATAGACCCTTTATTCTTGTTTATACCTAACATTCTAGCTGGGTTAATAGTTGCAGAATTAATTGCTGTTACTAAAGGAAGTTTAGCTTTTTTAATTAAATTATTTATCCCCTCATTTATCTTTAATGATGATCCACAAAGATTACCTTCATTATTTACAAATTGTCCATCATCCGTTCTTGTGATGCCTAGAGGTAATTCCCCCATATAACCCTTTAATGGAAATGCATCACTAACTAATATGAGCTTGTCCTTTCCCTTTAGCCTTCCTAGTATTCTAACAGCCTCAAAGGATACATGTCTTCCATCACCAATAACCTCTGTATAAAGATCATCTATATCCATAGCTGCTCCTATTACACCAACTTCCCTATGATGAAATCTAGGACAACCATTATAAGTATGAGTTATAGATATAGCTCCATGATTTATAGCATTTTTTACAGTCTTATAGGTAGCATTACTATGTCCAATACTTACCTTTATACCTTTGCTACTTGCATATTCACAAACTTTAAAACCCTCATCCTCTTCTGGTGCAATACATATAAGCTTTAAATTATTATCAGCAGCATCTATGTACTTTTTAAGAACATCTATAGAAGGCTTCACTATAAAATCCTTACATTGAGCCCCTCTAGTCTTTTCTGAAATAAAATTCCCCTCCATATATATTCCTAAAATTTCTGCTCCATCATTATTACTCATAGTAGTAACTATATTTTTATAAGCTTTTATATTATCAGCTTCAGATTGAGTTTCAACTGAAGGTAAAAAAGAAGTAACCCCTTCTTCTGGTAAATATTTTTTCCACTTCACTAATTCCTCTGATGATGATTTTGATGCACTTATTCCGCCATACCCATGGCTATGTATATCAATAAAGCCTGGAAGAATATAATTTTCTCCATAATCAACATCTGGAGCTTCTTTATTATATTCATTAACCTTAATTATTTTATCTCCTTCAATTGTTAATTGAGCTGCTACAAAATCTTCATGTAACCATACATTTTTACTTTGTATTATCATAGATTTCACCCCAATATTAATAATGTAGAATGTAGAATTGAGGTGGAAACTCCTTTGGGAGTTTCATTTTTAATTATTAATTAATAAATTAATTAATAATTGCCTCAATATCTTATACTCTGCATTCTACTTTAAATCTCTACATTAAAACTTTTAATAGTTTTGTTTGTTAATTTGTCATTTTAATAATTTGATTTCTTTATTTATGTTTTTGATATTCTAAATTGAAATTTACAAATCTATTAGTTATCAGATGTGGTCTTGTTACTGCTGTCCCTATTGTTACCATATCTGCACCTGAATCAAGAGCGCTTTTTAAATCTGCAAGCTCCCATATCCTTCCTTCACAGTTAATAGGTAAATTCACTTTTTTCTTTAATTCTTCCAAAAGTTCTAGGTCTGGACCATCTTTATGGCTTCCTAAAGATTCTAAAGTGTAACCTGATAGAGTTGTAGATATTATATCTACAAGCCCTGTTTCAGCTACTTTAATACCTTCATTTAAAGTTGCTAAATCAGCCATTATTGCGATTTCAGGATATCTATCTCTAATTTTATTTAGCAAATTACAAAGTTCATCAAAGCCACGACTCTCACGAATTGTGCAATCTATACCTAGTATATCTGCTCCTGCCTCTATTACTTCAGCGGCAGATTCAAAGGTTGGAGTAATAAAGACATTAGTTAATGGATCCTTATCACTTATAACTTTATTTATACCAACTATAGGTAAATTCGTTATGCTTCTTATTGCTTTAATATCTTGTGGCCAACATGCTCTTATCCCATTTGCTCCTCCTATAATTGCAGATTCAGCCATTTTTTTCATATAATCCGCACCATAAAGAGGGGTGTCTTCATAAGCCTGACAAGAAATTATAATTCCATTTTGTAACTTTCTTACTGATTCTTTCATTTTAGACTCCTCTCACAATTAACCAATGTTTATAAACATTACTTTTATAATACTTTTATAAGATAAGTATCTTAGTAAAGTAACCAACTATAGATATAATTAAGAATAATAGCATCATTTTACCAACTGACCATTTCTTATTAACCATTAAATGATAAGTTAAAAATGCCATAAGTAAAACTGGAAGTTTAGGGAATAAACCTTCAAGAATTTCCCCAACATTTACTGTCATTTCACCTGAACTATAAACCAATCCAACTTTAACACTTGCATAAGATGCTGTAATAGCACCAACAGTAACTAATCCAACGATTTCTGCTGCATTTGTTACTTTGTCTTTAATACCACTTTCTAATACAGTTTGAGCTGCATTTGCACCTGCTTTAGCACCATAAGAGAACAAGAACCAAGTAAGAGGGAACATAATTCCTAAAAATGCTATAACATAGAACAATGGTCCTATAATTTCACCATTTTTACATAATCCCATTCCTATGGAAAGTAATATTGGTATTAATGTACCTGGAAGAAGTGAGTCTCCAATTCCAGCGAAAGGTCCCATAAGAGCTGTTTTAATAGAGTTAATAAATTCTTCATCTACATCTCCACCAGCAGCCTTTTCAGCTTCCATACCAAGAACTATACCTGGTACTATACAACCAAGATATGGTTCTGTATTAAAGAATATTGTATGTCTTTGCAACATTTCTTGTTGAGCCTTTTTGTCATTAGGATATAGCTCGTCCTTAACTTGTCCTAACATTCTAATTATTCCTGGACCTTCCATTCTTTCAAAGTTTTGAACTGAAAGATTAAAGAACATCCAATCCCAATAAGCCTTCTTTATTACTTTTTTTGATAATTTATTTTTTTCTTCAGCCATTATAAGGACACCTCCTTATTATTATTTGCTTTATATAGTACATAAGCTAATAGTGCTCCTAAAATAACTATAGATATCATATCTAAGTTCATAACTGCTACTAGGAAGAAACCAAATACGAAGTAAATTAAATCGAATTTCTTCTTTACTATCATCTTTAATAGAAGAGTAAAACCTATTAAAGGTAGCATTGGTGCAAACATTTGAAGTATATTTGTTAACCATTCAGGCATTATGTTAATCATTTTAGTAGCAAAATCTGCTCCGAAATAATTAATAAGGAATATTGGGAAAAATCTAATAACAAAGTTTGTAATTTGTCCAACTACAGGTATATTTATTGCTTTATCCAGCTTTCCAGCATCTATTAATGCATCCTGCCTGTGAACAAAATATAAGTTAATAGCAACAGTTGTATATACTGCAGCTACTCCTAAAAGACTTAGTGGTACTGAAATTGCAAGAGCATATTCTGTTCCTGCTCCAGCTACTAATGCTAATGGAATACCTATCCATGCAGCAAAGTTAACATCTGATGGCATTGATCCACCTGGAGTAACAAGTCCAATATATAAAGATTGTATTGCTGCTCCTAAAATAATACCAGTTTTTACATCTCCTAAAATAAGTCCTATTACCATACCGGAAACTAATGGTCTTCCAAGTGTATACCATCCACCTAGTCCTCCAACAAGAACAGGAGAATATATAGAACTCATCCATCCTAATAATCCAATTACTAAAGCTTGAAGTAAGGTCATTTTTATTCCTCCCTTTTTGTTTAAAATTTAATTTAAAATTTATTTTTAACTTCATCCCATTCAACGGTTTTTTGTGAAGGTACTTGCCTAAAATAAACATGTACACCTTCTTCTGTCAATTCCTTAATTGCATCCGCCTCTTGAGGAAGCAAATGGGCTGTTGGCGTAGCAGAAGTTGTTCCTCTTCTATTACTCATAGGTCCAATATTAAGCTCTAATGGAAGATTCGCAACTTCTTTTCTTAAATCTCTATAAACTATAGGGCTCTTCATAAGTAATAAAGTTCTTTCATTATTATTCATCGCCTCTGTAATTTCTTGAACTGAATCCTTTATAGTATAAACATTGCCCTTTATTTCTGATGGCATTGCCTTTTGAAATACTGTTTTTAAAATTGAATTTTTAGCAGTGAAATCATCAACTACTAATATTCTTTCAATATCATACTCCTTAATAATTACTGTCATACATTGTCCATGAATTAATCTATCATCGCAACGAACTAGTGTTAACATATGTCTCTCCCCCTATTCAAACATTTCCTTTATGTCTATGATTTTCATATTATCTTTAGATTTTTCAAGACATTCCTCTAAAAGCAAGTCATAATCTTCTGAAAATTCTCTTCCTACTAATAATTCCAATAATAAGCCTAGATTTACACCTGATATAATTTTAGTATTAAAATTTGCTAAAGCTGCTGCAGATGCATTAAATGGAGTAGCCCCATATAGGTCTACAAGAAAAACATATTTTTCTCCCTTTTCTTCGTACTCTTCAGCAATTTCCTTTAATTTATTGCTATATTCCATCATGTCATCTCCCTCAAGAAATGGCATAACATAAAGATCCTTTGGCTCATTCCCTAAAATCATTGTAACGGAATCCTTTAACCCCATAGCCAAATTAGAATGAGTACAGATAATAATTTTAAGCAAATTCTCACGTCCCTTCTTGTAACAATCTAAATTGTAAATTTATATTTTAAATTTCTGAGAATATATTTACACCTCCTTAAAAACAAAATTATTGTAAAAAGATACTTTTTTGTACCATTTTTACAATTAATGCAATATTTATACTATTATGATACTCCTATTTTTTATAATATTCAAACTTTTTCTTCACTTTTTTTATATATATTATAATCATTTTTTATACTAATTTTAATCCAACCCAAATAATATAAGGAGCTTTAATAAAAAAGCTCCTTATATTATTTAATCTATTAATCTTTTATTATAATGTCTTCATCCAATCAGCTATATATGGTGAAATAACATCATATCCCTTTCCCCCTATATGGACTTCCCCTAAATCACAATCATATAAACATTCAGATGTATCCATTTTTAAAATATCGTAACTATAAGATAAAAGCTTTCCATTTACCTCTACTTTACCCTCAAATAAATCTATATATGGGATACTCCACTTTTCACAGATATCCTTTGCCATATTAAAATAAGAACTCATATCCTTTGTTTCTCCACCCCAATTAGAATTTGGAGTAGCATAATTTACAATATACCCAAACTTTGCTCCATAAAAGCATTTATATGTATAACAAAATAATTCCTCTAGCCCTCCTGCAAAGGTGCTATTATTAAATTCTCCTATATTAAATGAATTAGTAATATTTCCAATTGGTGCACTATCCATAGCATCATTAATTCCACCATGTAATATAACATAATCATATTTATGACTTCTGCTATTAATAATTTGATGTATAATTTGATTACTTCCTCTTACATTTGATACTGAAGCAGCGTTAACTCCTGCATTTTTCCATATCATCTTATTTTCTCGCCCTATTCGTCCTGCCCACCCAGACTTCTTATAATCATCCTTAGCAGCATTTGTTATACTATCACCAACAAATAAAGCATGTTGTCCCTTTAAAGGATTTTTTATTTTTATAGATTCATCCTTATCATATACCCTCATTATATAACCTCCTTTATATTGGAAAAAGACCAAAGCCAATTCAATTGGGCCTTGATCTTTTAGGGATTTTAGGGTGCACATAAAGTTCTACTAAAATAATATCATAAATAATCTAAATTTTCAATAAATTTATACAATTTTATATTTATTTTAAATTAAAACCCTTAGCAAAATTACTAATAATTTCACTAAGGGAATATATAAAGTGGAAATTTATATATTATTTAAATACTAAAATTTAACTTCTGTTATGTCCTTAACAACTATTTGGGCTCCTTGTTTTTCAACTAAGTTACCAGATTTACCTTTAATAAGCTTTTTATTAATTACAGTATCCATAAGAGCTGTTATAGCTGCATTATCTACGTTTTCCTTTATATCCTTAACTGATAATGTATTCTTATTGCCAGCTACATCCTTAAAGCTCATACTTGCAGTTCTTTGAATCATTGTGTTTCCTCCTTTCTTTATAGGTAATAGTTAATAGTGAATAGGTAATAGTTAATAGATAAGTTAATTGTGAATAAGTAAAAAGTAATTCATATTAACCTCTAGTTACTATATAAGTTTGTTCCTTTTTTATAGTAGTAACCCTATATTCTAGGATTCCTTCTATAGCATCAGATAATGCCACTAAATCTTCATCTGTTGCTGTAGCTGAAATGTTTCTAAAGCTTTGTCCTTTAAAAACATCATTTCCTTTAGAATCAACTCCTATTTGGTAACTTAATCCTAAAGCATTTCCAACTAATACTGAACTTGCTGCCATCTTTATCACCTCCTCATATCTTATATACGCAGGTGATTCTTAATTTAAAAAAAATCGGAAAAAAATTGGGCCCCAGGGGATGGCGTTGCCTCCCCTGGGGCCCAATTTTTTACAGATTATTTTCTTTTAATAGTTAAAACTACACCAATTCCAAGTAATGATAATCCAGCAATTAAAGTAAATATTGGATTATTTCCACCTGTTTCTGGTATATTATTATACCTATTTGAATTTTCAATGTTACCTATTTCTGAACTAGCATCTCCTGGAGTTTGTCCACCGGTACCAACTGAAGTTTGTCCACCAGTACCAACTGGAGATTGTCCCTCATTGTTATTGTTACTTGGGTTTTCTCCTTCATTGTTTTCCGTTTCTTCTATACCTAATAAATTTGAATTAACTGATAAGAAGTAATCACTACAATGATCTATTTCTAGGATTGCAAATCCATCTCTATCTACAAATATATTATCACTAATCCTTTCTACCTCTTTAGTTTCTGGATTATAATAATATAAAGTTAATTTCTTACCTACAAGTTCCTCATTATTAATTTTTATCTTTACTAAAGCTTTTCCTGGTAAATTTCCATGATGATGAAATTTTATAAATATAGCATCATCAGTTAGGCCTTCAATTGCTTTTTTAGCCTCTTCTGTTGGAGTATTACTTACTGATAATTTAATTGAAGCAATATTTTCATTAATTATATCCTTACCCTTAAATGTCCATATTGTCCCATCCCTTAATATAAAGCTTACTATCTTATCAGTTCCAGCAATAGCATTAAAAATCTCTTTATCAACTACTTTGTCATTATTATTTAAAAGTAGTGTTATTGTATTCTCTTCTGAAGTTTTAATTTCTTTGATAATATCCTCTATATCTGTATTATCATTAATTATTCTATCTTCATTTGTTACTGGAATAAATTTATTAACTTCTATTCTATTTTTATTTCCTGCATAATCAATTGCTTCTATATATTCAATGTTTAAATCCTTAAAATACATATATTCTTCTGTTTTAATTACTAAAACAAATTTATCACTACTTGCATCATATTTAGAGAAGCTAGATAAAAAGCTCTTTTCTCCAATATTTATTTTAGCCTTTATTTCGTCTATACCTGATATATTATCTGTTGCATTTAAAGTAATTTGTAATTTATCCTGCAAATTAAGCTTATCATTACTATATTCAATATTTGTTACTACTGGAGCTTCCATATCTACTCGTCCATCATTGGTTAAGACATAAGCTGATATTTCTTCATTGAAATCTGCATAATTATATGCATTATCAGCTACTCTTAAATTAGATAAGGTAATCTTACTTCCCTCCATATCTTCACTTATGTAGATTTCGTTAGTATAATTCTTTAATTCTTCGTTGTACTGTAATAATAAAGATTTTGTATATATACCTATTTTTACATAGGCTTCAACAAATTGAATTCCTGATTCATTGTCATAGGCATCTACATAAAGCTTAAGAGTATCTCCAGTATTATAATATTCTTTATCAAATTTAATAGATTTAATTACTGGCTTTATATTATCCTTATTTCCAGTTTCATCAATTACACTGATATTTATTAATTCTGATGAATAAGTATCTTTATTAGAATTATCAATAACAGAAATATTGGTTATACCTATTGTCTTATTTATTAAATCCTCTGTTATTTTAAAATATCCCAGGTATAACTTTTTAGTTTCATCATAGGAAAACTCAATTTTCTTATACTGTCCATTAATATATGCTGAAGCTGATACTTGTGCAATTCCTGAAACATCATCAGTTGCATCTACTGCAATTTCCAAGGTTTCCCCTACTTGAATTTCAGTTTTATTAACAGTTATTGAATTTATTACAGGTGCCACTTTATCTGTAACTCCATTTTCATCTGCTACAATTACAGATAATTTCGGATGGTATTGCATATAACTTTCATTCTCATTACAAATTTCTATTCCAAGTAAATCAATAGTCTTATACCTGAAACTCTCTTGAATTTCTATTTCTGCAACATATAACTGTAATTCTTCATTATATGTTAATTCGTATTCTAAGTTATTCTGTGGAAACCATAGCTGTGCATATACTCTATTCCCTTCCTGTAGATTTTCTATATTTGCAAATAGTTCTAAGGTTTCTCCAACCTTAACTTCGGTCTTACTAAAACGAATATTTTCTACTTTTATTTCTTCTCCACCTATAACTTCATTATAATTATCTGTTCCTATATTATCCTCATCAACATCTGCATATGTAATAATAGGACTAATACATAATTGAATTACCAAGAGCATCGATGTTAATAAAGAAATAAATGATTTTTTATTTTTCATCATAATACCTCCTAATACTTATATGTTTTTATATAATTTTTAAAGTTATATATAATAATGTGGCTTTTATTTGCATCTTTTATATTATACCATATTTAACCTTAATTAGTAAAATATTAGTTTTAATTTCGTTTTTATTTTAATTAAACTTTTTAGTTAATATTTATGAAATTATTGTATAATAAAACCTCAGAAAATATTCTGAGGCTTTAATTTTAATTTACTTTTTTCTTATTTAATAATATTCCACCTGCAACCATTAATGCACCTATTATAGTAACACCCAAAGAAGATATTGGACTTCCTGTTAAAGGTAACCCACTATTATTTTTACTTTCTTCTGGTTTTTCAGTTTCAGGAGCTGTTGGGTTAGCTGGTGTACTTGGTTCCTCAGGATTACTTGGTGTTCCTGGATTTTCTGGAGTTGTTGGATTTTCCCCTGGATTATCATCATTTTTAACAAGTTGAATATTTCCAAAGCCTGAAGTATTGGCATAGGAAGCACCTGATGGATCACACCATGTTACTACACTTGTTCTTTTGCCTGATTCATCTGCATCATTTACCTGAATATCAAATCCAACTATAGACCCATTCTTTGCTTCTATTTCAGTTAGTGGTATAAGAGCTTCAACTCTATATCCCTTATCAGTTATTTTAGCTGAAGTTTTTAATCCCTCTGGTTTATATCCTGAAACAGTAACTTCATTTTCAAAATTAATTCTAATTTGACTGTCATCACCTTGGTAGCTTGAAGTTTTATTATTATTTTGATCTAAGAATATTTCTACTGAGTCTTGTTCCCAGGCATTTGAATTCTCTTTATTTAAAACCTTATCTGTTACATCAGCAATAACATATAAATTATCCTTATCCCACATAGTTTTTACCTTTGCTGTAGCACCATCTTTACCTTCTACCCATACATCTGTACTAAATTCCTTAGCATTATTCCATAATTTATCAAAATCACCATCTATAACTGGAGTTCCATAAATAGAATCTTCTATCTTAGATTTATTGCTTAATTTTAAATCTGCAAAATATTTTTTATTTGTATCTTGAGAATTAGAATAATCATTTAATACAACAATTGAATTTTTATCACCATAAGCATTGTAATCATTTACTCTAAAATCAATGCCAATAACCTTGTCATAAGCTAAATCAGCAGCTAAAGGAATCTTCTTGTAAACTAAATATTCATTTTCTTCTTTAATTGCTTCACTAGCTTTCACAGTAAGATGAATATCATTTTCTAAATACTCTCCATTATCATTATTTATATCAATAAATAATTCAAGACTATCCTTATCATTTAAAGTAGCATCATCAACATGAGCTTTAATATATAAATTATTGTTGTCCCACATCATTTGAACTTTTCCTGTGGCACCCTTTAATCCTTCATAGAAGGTATTTATGTCTATTCCCCTAACTGTTGACCATATAACATCATCCTTATCCTTTGGTGTTCCTTGTACAGCTTGTATTTTTTCTATATTAATTTCTGCATTCTTAGGATCTACAATAGAATAAAATGCAGGTTTTGCTTTATATTTAACATCAAATAATAATGGTTTAGACTCCTTAATCCATGAAGTATCATCAGTTACTCCCCAAATAACTACTGCATTTATAATTTCTTTTTTTGATTTAAATAAATCAAATAACTGCTTATAATATCTTCCTTGCTTTAGAAAAACTTCATGAGTTACAGCTTCATTTTCCACGCCCATTTTTACATCTAATTCTGTTACTTGAATTTCTATTCCAGGTATAGACTCAAACTTTTCAATAGATTTTCTTATAGTATCCATTGATATACTAGAATTAACATGCATTTGGAAACCTACTCCATCTACTGGAACGCCTTCTGCTTTTAAAAGCTTAACTAATTCATATAACTTATTAGTTTTTGAACCATTATTTTCTATATTGTAATCATTAATATATAATTTTAATGATGGATCAACTTCTCTAGCAGTTTCAAAAGCTACTCTTATATAATCTAACCCAGCTATTTGATACCACTTTGAATTTCTATATTCTCCATTATCATCAATAACTTCATTAACTACATCCCAGTATTTAATTGGACTACCTTCTGCAGAAGTTCCATATTTATCTTTATAGTGATTTAATACTGTTCTTATATGAGTTTTTTCTCTTTCTAATAAAAGTTCCTTACTTGCTAATTGTTCAGGATTATCTTTATCTTGGAAAAACCAATCTGGAACTTGGCTATGCCATACTAAAGTATGACCTCTCATTACAAGATTATTTGCCTTTGCATAATCTACTAGCTTATCAGCTTCATCAAAGGTGAATTTTCCTTCTTCTCTTTGTAAGCTTTCTGGCTTCATAGCATTTTCTGCAGTAATTATATTGTAGTGTTTATCTACAAGTTGTTCAGTAAGACTGTTATTTCCAAAATCCCATGGATTAACTGCTCCACCAATTAGAAAATCATTTTTAAAGCTTTCACATAAACTTGGAATTCCTTGTTCTATTTCAATAGGTACAGCTGGTAATTCCCCTTCAATCTTGACATCATCAATATAATAAGAAGGTAATTTTTCATTTGGTGCTTCAATATATATGCTAGGTGCTTCTGATAAAGTTTCAGGTACACTCATAGCTCCCTTTATTTCTGTCCATTCACCCTTTTTGGCTATAACTTCACCAACAGTTGCATAGCCTGGTTTAAAGGTAGCTTTTATAGTTTCTTCAGTATTTTCACCTTCATTATACATAACCCAAAGACTTACATCATAACTTTTTCCTAATACAACTTTTTCAGTTAAATTATAGCTAGGTGCAGCCCATGCAGCTCCTCTTCCAGAAACCTTTAAACTATGACTTCCTTGGTGATAGAAATCACTAGAGCTTTCAAGGTTTACTGTTCCTTGATTATCCCATCCAGTAACTCCATTTTCAAAGGTTCCATTAGAAACAATATTTCCCTTATCTACAGGTGTAACATCTGTAATTATTAAATCATCTATATAGAATTCTAAATTAACAGTGCTTGATTCCACATAAATTTCAAGTTTAGTTAACTCCCCTGTATAATCTAAGGTATAATCCTTTCCTACTGTAGTCCATGTATCTTCATTAATATCAGCTGAGGCTATATTTGAATAGCCTGAAGAATTGTCTATTGCCTTTTCCATAGATAAAGTAACTTTTTCCTCTTTTCCTAAAGCATTTTCACCAGCAACAGCCTTAACTTTAACAGATATGTTGTAAGTTCTGCCTTTTTCTAATGTATCCTTCACACTATAAGATGGACCATTCCAATTTTGAGTTCTGCCTGTAACCTTTAAGCTATACTCTCCATCTGCTGCTTTGGTTTCCTTAGTTACTTCAAGCTTTACGTCCCCCCTAGGAGTCCATTTGCCCTGTTGTCCGTCTTCAAATGAGCCATTTCCAATTAGATTTTTAGTACTTTCTGCAAATGCTTTTGATGATACATTTGAGAAGATACCTAAGATCATAAATAAAACAGTAAGCATATTTAAGACCTTAAACTTTTTACTTTTCCTCATAAAATCACTCCTTTATAACGATTACAATGCAATTATATCTATTCTTCGCCACTTTACCATATATTGTAAATAAATAAATGCAAATTCATCATTTTCGATAGTTTTATTGTGATTTTATGAGAGTTTTAACGAATTGTAAATTTATACCATATATTATATATTTTTTCTTCTTTTTTCTAAAAGTCATATAATAATTATTATTTTGCTTCTTTAAAATTTTTTGATTTAAACAATATCTTCCTTTTTATTATCTTGAAACCCTCTTCGTTATTATTTGCTGACTTATTAATTGTTTCTTCAATATTATAAACAGCTTCTCCATGGATGATTTCATTATTAACATTAAGATTATCAAAAGATTGTCTATCTGTAGAAATATTAATAATATCAATATAATCTGCAGCTTATCCCTCAATGCTTCAATTTAAAAATTTGAACCTTTGTTAATGGAGGAATAAACTTAATGTGATTTACTTTAAATTCATTATTTATAATTTGCTCCTCTATTTTTGAAATAAAGTTAGCCCACTCTTTTAAATTAGGATTCTTTAGTTCTTCCTTATTCTCTAAAGCTCTATATCCATCAGCGTCATAAAAAATCATTAAAGCAGTCCCTAAATCACAATTATTATTATTTATTATATTATATGGAATCTCAAAACCATTATCCCAGTTATAATTTCCTGCTATTATATGCAATAACTTAGAATCTGTTATACTTTTAATCTCATCTATAGTATCTTTTCTATTTTTACTATAGAGCAATTTATATACATATTCCTTTTTAGACTTATCCATTTAAAATCCTCCTTAATTATTACTTTCTAATTCTACTTAAACTTCTTTCCCACAAGTCTACCGTTGCTCCTTGACTTGGATACAATGGTAAAGCACTTTCTTGTAGATTTCTTAAATCAATCTGTAAGTCCAATACTTGTTTTTGAAGTACTTCCACACTTTGATTGATATCCATTTTATTCAGTTGATTTCTTACTACATCATTATATACTGATTGATATCCTCTATGTCTTGACATAGCACTTAATTCGGCATCCGGTGTTCTTAAGAGTATTCCATTTGTTGCATAATCTAAGTTCATTCCTATTTTTTGAATTATTGGATTATCTCCCATTTCTGCAGGAATTATATGTTGTGCTTGATGTCCAGTCCATTTAGTTGACCTTTTTAATCCCATGGATTCCATTATATTTTTTCCTAGCTTAGTAGAATCACTACCTGTAACTACTCCAATATTTCCTGGGATAAGTCTATTAGCTTTACTTACACCCTTGGGGCAGAGTCTGTCTTTTTATTTTTAGTGGTAGGATTGAGTGTTTTCAACTCTTACAACTATTTTAACAATATAAAAAGCAATGAACTAGCCTACTAATTTTTCAGCTAGTTCATTTTGTACATACCTTACTGCATTATTAATATTATGCAGTAACTTATTTATATACTTTCCACCAATTTTAATCATTTAGACCAATTATATTTTTATGCTATCAGATTTAATATAATTATGAAGTGACCTTTATATATTTACTCGGTATATTGTCCGCTAACCATACTTTATCATTACCCAAATAAAACTTAACGCCTTCATACCAAGCCTTATTAGCATCAATTTCAAGAATAATAGGTTTATTATCATGTCTTTTACCAACTTGGAGTGCAGTTTCAATATCATTAGACAAATGAACATACTGTCTTCCCTTTGGTAATAATCCCTTATCCTCTATTGGATTTATAAAACGTCTTGCAGTACCATGATATAATATTGCTGGTGGTTCAGTGCTTTCCTTTATTATTTTCTTAGGTATAGAATGTCCATATATAGCTCTAATTCTACCTTCAACTAATTCATGTCTCTTCTTATCTGAGTTTTCTATCATATGCTCTAAATCTTCTAAAGTTACATTCTCCCACTTATCACTCTCATTAAGTGCAATCAATAATTGTTCAGCACTAACCCATCCATTTTCATCTAATTCCAATTCATATTCCCAAGGAGCATGCCTAAGAGCATATGAGATTTCCTTACTTAATTCTAAATAATTTATATGACTCATCTCCTTTTTATTCTCTATTAAACTCAATCATTTCGTCAATTGCATCTTTTAACCAATCCCAAAAATCATTATATTCATTTCTTTGTTCATAACCTTCTGATGCAAAATCATGTATTATTTGTACTTTCTCATCTTTCCCTACTTCAAAACAGGCTATATCATCATTGTCATCTCGTCTTGCAAAAGGTATTAACTTTCTATTAGGATATCTTTCTGTAACTCCTTTTAACCTATTTAATACCCTCTTCTCATCCATTATATACCACAAATCAAAATCTAATAAATTTAATTCTATTGCTTTAATAAATGAATCTGGATATTGAAACCCATCAATTCCTAATTTTTTTTCTAAACTTTCTATGTTCATAATTATTTACCTATCCTTTCCATAGTTTCTGCTCCAAATGGATTATTATTTCTAAATGATGCTTTTTGCTTCTCAATTCTTAATTCAATTGCCTCTCCCCATGTCTTAGGAACACCCTTTTTAGTTGTAAACCTATCAATTAGAGCTTCAGGTAGAAGCTCATTAGAATCATGAATAATTGCTTGGACATCTATTCCTGCCTCCCTTGCTGCAACTACTCTTGTATTATCTATTGTAGTCAGCTTATAATCACTCATTTTAATAACATCAATCTGGTCACCTTTCCAACCATTAGCTTTCATACTACTAATTATTTCATCTGCACCATTAACTGAGCTTTGACTAAATCTTATCTCATTTGCATTTACAGAAACAGGTTGTCTTACCCCCTCGGGGCATAGTCTGTCTTATTATCTTTTAGTGGTAGGGTTGTGTATTTTCAATCTCTACCACCATTTTATCACTATAAAAAGCAATGAACTAGCCGAAGTTTTTCAGCTAGTTCATTTAGTCTTTCTCTTACTACATTATTAAAATTATGCGTTATTAAATTCTCTTACATTTACTAATATAACTACAATTTTCTATTAGCCTCTATTATGCAGTTACTATAATACTTTTTATGCATCTACTGTTTCTCACTCTTATTCTTTTACATATATATATATTTGATTTTATCTTCTGCCTTCATTCTGGTATTTTATAATAATATTATATGCATCCATTGAACTTTTTTTTGCTAATTCAACTTCATCCTCTGTAATCACTATTTCTTCCATTCTATCACAAATTTCACCAGCATCATAAATCAAAATAAATTTATCATTCTTTTTAACAATTTCTATGCCATTTCCAATAAAGATACTTTCCATTTTAAGTTTAACTCCTTTTACTTTATTTTTAATATATTCTCAGTAATTAAATATTCACTTTTGGGAACAGGGTCTATTACCGCTTCAATAACGCCTCCAGGCTTAGTATATCCTCCCGGTGTCCAATATCCATCCCATGCACCAGCTTCATTCCCACTTGGAACTCTTATATTTTTAGGATTTGATACATCTAACCTAATAGGATTATCACCTAAATCTCCTGGATTCAAGCCTAATAACTCCTCCAATTTTCTAACATCTCCATTTGCTTTCTTTATTACATCATCAGCAACTGATTTTGGCATTACGAAAGTTCCTAATCCAATACCCTCTTGGTCTATTGGAGCTTTAGATTTTATTTTTGTAACCCCATCATTAAAATATGATAAATGATTATCTATATATTCCTTACTAAGATAAGTTGAAGGGTCTGGTCTATTAGGTTTTTTAGTCGTTAGTATATCATTAACTTTGTTACTATCTAACCCTTCTTTTGATAAAATTTCTGTTATTTCATCCCATGACTTAATTCCATTAGCTTTACTAACCCCCTCAATAAAATGAAAAATGATTAAAGGCTAAGGTGATAGCCTAACTACCACCTTTAATTTGCTATTCTCTCATGTCTATATTTCATCACATATTCTGTCTTATTTTTCATCATTCCAAAGATTATATTTACTAATCTTCTCATTATACATATTAAGGCTTGTACTTTTGTTTTACCTTCTGTTAATTTTCTTTGATAATACCCATAAAGAATTTCATTTCTAGGCATTTTAGATTGCTTTGATATTTGAATTTGTTGCATTGCAAGAAAATATAATACTCCATTTAAATTTCTATTTCCTTGTTTACTCTTCTTATCCTTACCTTTACCAGCAGAACTAAATCTTACTGGAGCAACTCCAGCATATTGTGCTAACTTTTCAGCACTTTTAAATCTGTTTATATCACCTATTTCTGATATAAGTTGAGCAGCCGTTACTGTACCAACTCCTGTTAGAGTTTCTAGTTTATAATCTAAATTACTTATTATATCTTTAATTTGTTTATTTAATTTTTCTATTTCTTCTTTATAGTATTTTAGACTTCTTACATAACTTTTTACGAGTTCATCTCTACTACTTTGATATTCTCTAAAGGTATCTCCATCTCCTTCTATTAGTTCTAAAATAGTTGTTGCTTTTTTAGTTGAGCAAGAATTCTTACTTACTTTTCGCAAGAAATTTCTTAATTCAATTACAGTTACTCCTTTTAATGTTGTCGGAGAAGGATACTTTTCCCAAAAGTCTAATGCGGTACTACCATCAATATTAGAAAAGAACTTTTTATAACTTGTATAATTCTTAACTAGTTGCTCATGTAATTGTATCTTAGCAGTAGTTGCTGATTTTACTAAAGAATCTCTTCTATAAACAAATTGCTTTAATGTCCAATATAAATCATTTGGCGTAGCCTCTGGTAACTCATTTAATTTTCTTATTAAAACATCTGCAATGCATTTTGCATCCCAATAATCATTTTTCTTAGTTGTAGCATGATTTTTTCTTTCACTACTTGAAAAAGAAGGGTTCACTTCTTTTACAGTATAATCATTTTCTTTTAAGAAAACGGCTAGTGATCTACCATTTCCACAAACATCTTCTAATCCCCAAATAGGTATTAACCCTTCTGGAATAACTTCATTTATTTTTTCAATAACCTTTGGGTATTCAGAGATTTTACTTTCAAATGTAAAATCCCCCAAAACCTCTGACCAACAATTAATTATAACTGCTGTATGTTGTTCCTTATGAACATCTGCTCCTATAAAAACATAGTTTTGCCTATCTCTCATAGTCATCACTCCTCTTTTAGAATTATTATTTTAACCTCTTTGATACTCCCGGGAATATCTCCAAGTGAATTATCTATATATAACATCTTTTCAAGAAAAAGTGACAACCTCAATCACAGCGTTAACTATTTATAGTTCGCAAGGGGGCGACAGTCTATCAATTTCTTGAAAAGTTATTAACTAATTCATTCACAGATTATATGAATCTTTTTTCTTTTTTCAAGAAATGAGTCGACTTTTCTAATTTTTATTTTTAATTAAGGTAAATCTCTGTTATTTCCACCCTAAAATGACCTAGTTCCTTAGAGACTTTAAGCCTTGCATTATAATCATCAATACCTTTATTTCTTAACTCTCTATACCTATTTTGTGCATAAGCATGTCTCAATCCATGGAATGTTAAATTCCTATCGCTATTACTAAACTCCTTATTATGATTATAAATAAATACTTGTAAATTATTTATAACCTTATGTGTTTGTTCCTCTTTATTTATAAATACCTTATCACCATTCTTTGTATTGTCACAAAGACTTTGTACTAGTTCCTTATTATGAAGTGGTATATTTCTAACTAATCCACCTTTACCTTTTACGGTTAAAATTCCTTCCTTAAGTGCATTAACTAATTGGCTTTTATCAATCCTTGCTACTTCGTGAATCCTAAGTCCTTGTGAATATGCAAGTTTAACCATATTAGCATATCTAAATTCTTTGTTATTCTCTGCATATTCAACAAATTTTCTAACTTCATTTTCACTCCAAGCCTTGTTGCACCCAATTCTATCTTCCTTTGTTCTATGCTCTACACCAAGTTCCTTATTAGTAGATAGCCTTTTGCTATTCCCACCCTTTATATCAATAAAATACCTTATAGCAGATAAATTAGTTGTAATATAAGATTTTGAATAACCACTTTCTTGCATTTGTTCTACATAAGATTGCAAATGTTTATCCTCTATCTTATTTAAATTTTGTTTTTTAAATGTTTCTGCTAAAAACTTTGTGAAATGATTCATTCCATCTTCATATCTATGCCTTGTTTTTATACTCCCTTGTCTTGTATGTCTAAATACCTTTTCTATTTGATTACTTAAATTCCTATATATGTTTAAAGTTTTTTCATCCATTTCAAAATTCCATTTATCATTCATAAATGCCACCTCCTCTAAAGGATTTAGTGATATTGTATAAATTCTTTCTAATGAATTTCAAATATATTTTTAGACATAGTTATCCTAGTGACAATTACTACTGTTTCAGTAATTTTTCTTTTGATAGAACCTATTCACACTAGTAATATCAATACTTTAGTATATATTCCTTTTATCGTCTCAATTAACAATTGAGACGATAAAAATACCTATTGAATTCTAAGTTGTTTAGCAATGATACTACATACCTAAAACTTAGGTGAAATCGTAATTTCTGTAGCAGTAATGTCTTAGCAAACTAATGCTGACCTAAGGTCTGACATTCTTATTTTCTTTAATTATTTTTGTTATTAATTCCTTAATAAAATTATCTGAAATCCCATAATTTAAAATCCCTCCATATATAATTTATTAATTCCAATTATCTGTGTATATTTTATTTAAAGATTATTATACTTTTCAAGAAAAAACACTTCTGGATTTAATCAGAAGTGTCTTTTTTAATCATATAATAAAATTTATATCTAGTCTTTTAACTTTAATTTCTATATACTTTCCATCAAGATATGCATAATCATAAATATCCTCTTTTTCTAAATCAATGTCTAAGATTGAATGGATTTTTAACGCATCAACATCCAATATACCTCTAATATAATATGAATAACTATTTCCTATCCTATGAACTTCTTTTTTACTTTCTGCTATTTCTTTTATTTCTAAATCATCAAATAATTCAATTTCAAAATTACAGGTATCCCCTATTTCCTTTTGCACACCACAATTCACAAATCCTATAATCATTATATCATTCGTTTTTATTGTAACTTCTTCACCATCTTCATCAATGTTTTCTATAACTCCATTATATATCATAAAACCCCTCCTATTTCTTTAATCAACTGGATTAATCACAGGTATATTTTTACCATTAATCATTTTCCAAAAATCTTTTCCACTTTCAGTATGAAAAGTAGTAATGAACCCATCATTATTAGTACCTACAAATGCAAACTTTGACTTTCCTTTGCTTGTATTTCCCATAAATTCAATATACCCTGTTCTTATCTCACCTCTATAATCATATTTAATTTTATAACCATCATTAATTACACTTCTTGCACCATCTAAATATTCATCAATATTAGAATATATACCTTTAAATTCATCTCCATGTTTTTCAAAGTGACTAACTAATTTTTCTTTTGATGCAAAGTTAGGATTACTTACCCCCTTATCAACTACTCTTAGTCGATTTTCTATTTCTAGCTCTTTCATCCTAAGTTTTACAACTTCATTTGGATTTACCTTATTTAAGGCAATACGTTCATTCAACTTATTATCTGCAAGCTTCCATGCTTTAATATCTGCATCAGTAAGACCTGGGTGTCCTGTATTACTCCCTGATTCTCCCCCTTTTAAAAACTCATTATATTTCTTGGCATCTTTATATTTCATTCCTTCTGCAAATGTAGGTTCTCCAAAAACCTTAGTTCTAAGTTTATAGGCTCCTGCTCCAATTCCAAAATTCAAACCTAAGTTAAGCATTGTTGACTCTGTTTTATTTAAGTCTAAATTATTTGTAGCAAAATTAGTAATACCACTACTTGCATAGTTTATTCCTAAACCAAAAGCTGTTTCCTTTCCAGCTCTCGTTATCGCTGCCCTAGTTATTATATATTTGCTTGATCCTGCAACTCCATTCACTGCCTGTGAAACTGGAATACATAAGCCTGCAACCGACATACTAAGATTTCCCCATACATCATATGCGCCTTGGTTTCCCATAAATACTGTATCTCTTATAGGATTTGTAGCTACACTACTTAAGTCTCCTATTGATCCATAATAGACATCTTGTTTGCCTTCCTCAATATTACTAGCTCCGTATGCCATACTAAAGCCTCCAGATACTGCTGCAGTAACTACAATTGGTGTTGCTGCTCCTAGAGTTAATAATATTGCTGCACCACCTACTACTATTGCTAAAGCTCCAGTAATAATTTTTACCCTTCCTTCGTCCTCTCTAGCTTCACAAGCCTCTTCATAATCTTTCTGCATTTGAGCAAATACTTCTTCTTGATTTACAGCTGCCAGTTCTATTTCCTCTTTATTATTATCTACATACTCTATACTTGATTGAACATTTTTATACAAATCCAATACTTGTGTTTTATTAATTAAATCCCCACTCCTATATGATATCACTGAATTGGTTGAACCACTATAGAGAATTATCGTACTCTTCAATGCTTCTAAGAGACTTTTTAATTCTCCATTTGCTACAGCATATTTAGTACTTTCATAGTTTTCTATACTAGTATTAAAAGCTGATAAAGAGTTCTTTTGAGAATTCAAATATCCTTCCAATGTTGATTTTGACGGTTTCCCCCTCCAATAAATATCAGATATAGAATTAAGACTTCTATCTATTTCATTAGATATATTATTTAGATATCTAATTTCATTGGATAATTTATCTTCAATGGATTTAATTGTATTCCTTGACATATTAGCATATATATTATCTTCAATAGTATAATACTTATTTTTATAAAGCAAAAAATCTGCTTGAAATCTACTAATAGCTACATAAATTGATTGTAATAAAAATTCATGAACTTCTCCAAGATAAGATTTTACAGCTGTTGCAGACTGTCCATTGAAGCTTGTCATATTAATTAAGCTTGTATAGCTTGTCTTCCAAGAATCTAACTGACTATACCATTCTTGTGTTTTTGTGCTAATCTCTACATAAAACTGATCCATGGAGGGATATTTTATATTATACTGATTACTCCCCATATCGACCTCCAAGCTCATATAATCTATCTGTATTTTCATAGCATGTTAATACCATTGTATCTACAGTATTCCCCTTAATAAAATTATAATCGTTCCCTGATATTTCAATTATATGCCTATCTCCATTTTCATCAATTCCTCTTATATAATAATGTAAACCAATAATCCCTCTATAACTTTGTCTTTTTTCTATGTCTATATCATATAATTTAATTTCCTGTGGTCCTAAAACTAAATCAATCACAAAATTTTTCGTATTCCATAAACTAAATAAAGCTAAAACTAAAGAAACTAGGTATAGGTATATATTCTTTCTTATGCCCCCTTTAAGTTTCTTAATTTTCAGAATCAAATAAACAAATATTCCCCAAAGTATTATGCCATCAATAGCTACATCTACCATGGCTAATTTGCCAGTCTTAGGCATAAATACTCCACTTATAACAAATACTAAAAATGTTACTATATAAACCCAATCAAAGGTTTTAATTTTTTTAATATCCATTAGATTTCCTCCACAACTTATATAATTTATCATCAACTTTGATTATCTCTGTACCTACCTTGTTGATTGTACCTATATCTTTAATTACAAGTTTTTTATATTCCTTAATAATATTTTGTAATATTCTATAATCCTCTACAAACTGTGAAAAGGCTATTGATTTTTCCCCTTGGGACTTCCATGTTGTTATAGTACCATCTATTGCATTTCCCGCTGTGGTCATTTTTGATGTAGTTTGTAGAAATATAAGCTCATTTATTCCTATCAAGCCCATGCTTTCACCACTTCCTTTCAGTTAAATAACTTTTCAATTTCATTGGCCAAACTATTAATTAAAGAACCCAAACGCAGAATATCGCCTCTAATCTGCATATTTTGATTTTCTAAACGGGTTATTTCATCACACAAAGCATCTAAATGATTGTCTATTTGCTTTACATATACATTATAGGAGCCTAGAATATCTCCACTAATATAATTTTTACTTTTATTTGCCTTATTTCCTGTCCAATTTTGTGAATAACCAGAAGATTCCACATAGGATTTAAGATTCTTGTATCTATCATTAGCATTGCCTTTTTGAGCTTCAAGAGTAGACTTTACCCTATACAGTCTGTTTAACTTAGCAACATTGTTATCATATGTTCTTTGTTTACTACTTCTAGATGACTGATAGCTAGACTTTTCGCTTTGTTTTGACCTAATTAATGCGCTATTATCTTTCTTATCTTTAGCCACTTAAACCACTCCTAGCATTCTTAATCTCTATAGTATTTCCCCTTTCAAATCCTGATTTTTCAAACCATTCATTTATATTTTCTATCATAAGCTCATCATCATCATCTGAATATCCAGTAAAAATTATTTTCTTTATATCCTCATGATTAAAATACATAATTTGATCTCCAATTATCCCTTGTGGATAAAAGCTTCCTCCATAATCAAAAAACTTAGGTGGATTCATATTTGCTGCCACCATCCCCCTTGCATTTACTATAATCTTTTGCACTCCTCCATTTAAAATTACAACGCTACCTAATGGTAAGTATTCTATTTTATTTATTTCCATATATAATCCTCCTACTTTCATACTTTTTTATTAAATAAATATTTTATTTACACATTTAACTTACTAAATATTCCATATAAAGATTTTTCTTAATTCTTATAATAATATGTTTTCACAAAAAATATTGCTGATATTATTAAAAACACTATAGTAGAAATAAGCATATTTCTAGCTGCTTTCTTGATCGACTCTTCGCATGTTATTAGTTCATCATCTATCAAAGCAACTCGCGCACTCCCTTTTCTATTAATGAAATACTTAATTACAGCTGTATCATTTGTTTTATATTTACCTTTCGTTGAAGCATAGTATATCGATTGTCCTTGCATATGCATCCCTTCATTAGTAACAAAAGAAACATAATATTTAACAGTTCCACCTTCATCATAGATAATTCTAGTAATGGTTCCATTAGCTTCCCTTGCATCTATAAAGCTATCCTTATCTAACCAAATAAAGAGTCTTCGAAAGGCATATGATATCACTGCAAAAACTAAAAATACTACTATTTCTTTCATTTAATCACCTCTAATCCCAAAAATTGTTCCACCCATCTGATATATTTTTCCATGCTGCTGAAGCTGTATCTGCTACTGTATTAACCATTCCTATCATATATACCACCTTTAATCGTAAAATTTTACTCATACTGGTTCAATAAAATAAACATCAAAATTTTAGTTGAAGGTTTCACTTATATTACTTTTATTTTTTATACTACTCAAATTATCATATATCTTATTTAATTCGTAGTAGTTCTCATTTATTTTTCCTAATTCCTTTAAAGCCTTACTTGCATAATTACTTTGTTCCTTTAATTCCTTA
>JAEXLD010000002.1 GCA_023445445.1 Bacillota bacterium | reverse complement strand
ACAAAGCCCATATTAAGCATTTTATCAGCTTCATCAATAATTACATATTCTATTTTACTTGTATCTAAATTACCTCTTTGTATATGATCTATTACTCTACCTGGAGTTCCAGAAACTATATGAACTCTTTGCTTTAATTCTCTAACTTGATCATTAAAGGGTTGCTTACCAAAAATGGCTGCACATCTTATTTTCTTCAATCTTCCTATATTTGAAATATCCTCTTTTACTTGCATTGCTAATTCCCTTGTTGGAACTAAAACTAATGCCTTAACAATATTTTCTTCTTCATTAATAAGCTCACAAAGTGGAATTCCAAAACTAGCTGTTTTACCGCTACCAGTTTGGGATTTTACAACAATATCATTTTTGTTTAATATTTCTGGAATTACTTCCTTTTGAACTTCTGATGGGTTTTCAAAGCCTAAATTATTTAAAGCCTTTAAAATTTCTTCTTTTAGACCCATATCTTCAAATTTATCTATATTCATTAATTTACCTCTTTCTTATAACATATTGAATAACTTTATTTATTTTAACTTAGTATTATGTTATGTACAAGTAACTCATAGTAAATTAAGTTTAGTTCAAATAATTATATTTCTATATTAAAATTATTCAATTCTTCTTTTAGTTCCTTAGCGCCCTTAAATAAAATAGTTTTTATACCTAATTTATCGGCACCTTCAACATTTGCTTCCATATCATCAACAAAAATAGTTTCACTTGGATTTAATTTATATTTTTCTAAGATTAATTTATAAATATCTGCTTCAGGTTTAAGTAATTTTTCTCTGTATGATACTACTCCACCATCAAATAACTGAAAGAATTTATTTTTCTTTGTTACTTCTCCAAAAGCTAATTCATGAAAATTTGATAAGTAATATATATTGTAACCTTTATCTTTTAGAGAACTTAATATTTCTACTGTATCTCCTATAGGTTTTAATAAGTCATACCAATTATCAAAGGCTAAATTAATTTCATCTATATATGTGCTATTTCTATTGATTATATTATTAATTGCTTCCTTTTCAGTTATTGTACCTCTATCTAGCATTGCCCATTCTTCACTATTAAAGATAGCTTTAAAAACATCATCTATTTTTTCATCTGATATTTTGTTTTTTAAATATTCCCTAGGATTAAACTCTAATAAGACATTTCCTAAATCAAAAATTATATTCTTATACATAAATACCCTCCATACAAAACTATATAAAATAATATCCAAAGGCATATCCAGCATACATAAGTGCTGAATTCCAAATTGCTATACCTATAATTGAGTAAGTTGAAAACTTTATAATATTCATTCTAAACATTCCTGCTACAACTGGAATTAACGTCCTAACAGCTGGAATTAATCTTGTTATTAACACACCTTTGTCTCCGTAATTCTCCATATATAAACATACTTTATCTATAGATTTTCTTGATTTAGGAAACCTATTATATATCTTAGTTAAAATAGGTTGCCCAAACCAATATGCTATTATATAAAGCACATAACTAGCTAATTCACCTGCAACTATTGATATTCCAAGAGCTAGGAAAAAGTTTACCCCTGATTTTGCTACAGCTATACCTAAGGCTGGCATTATTATAGCTGCTCCTAAGCCTGGAAAGTTTAAATACTCTAAAAAAATTATTAAAAATACAAATATTAAGCCGTATCTCGCAAAATATTCCATTATTATTTGTATATCCCCCACTAATATCACTCCCAATCATCTTATGATGACTTTAGTTTACCCCTATTTTCTTAATATAAGCTTAACATAAAATATAAATTTTCTTAAATATCAATAAACTAGAAAAGTAAAGATTTATAACATTAAATATTATATTAGTTATTTTAATAAGTCTTATTTTTATATTAATTTCTCTCTCATGTATAGTACTTACTCTTAATTAAAATCCTTATATTTAGTATATCATTTTTATAAAAAACTTTTAACATTCTTAATTTTTTTTATTAAAATTAATATAATTCACTAATTTTTCTTCTTATTCAGTTTATCTCCATATAAGTTACATTAAGTTTTACTTTTAATAAAAAAATACCCACAATATTTTATATGTGAGCATTAATTGAATTTATCTATAAATTTGTTTTATTAAACTACCATCAGGTCCATAAATATTTACATATGATTCTTTATTTAATCTATCTGGATGAGGATATTCAACTATTTCAAATTTATAGCATTTTTCTGCCGGAACATCATATTCGTCTAAATTAGATACAAAAGTAGTATTTTTTTCAGAGTAAGGATAGACTTGTGCATTACTACTATGTATAAATACGTCTTCAAATATTATTAGAATCCCAATAATTAAGAATAAAGTATTTTTTATTTTTAATTTCTTAAAAGTTTTCATTCACTATTCCTCCTTAAATTATTATATATGTATACAAATAAATAAAAAAACAAATAATTCATCTTTTATTTTACTTTTAATTCCTCTAAATTATATAATCCTATTCCTACTAATTCAGATTTAACTTCTCTCATTTGTATTGGTTCATCTCTCTCTATTTTATCTAATGTATCTTGATTAGGTGTGAAAAAGAACGATTGGTCTACATCTTTATCAAAGGCTTTTCCATCTTGAGTACCTTTAATATTAATTGTGAACGTAATATACATAGGAGAATAAGTGTTACACCACTCTTTAAATCCTTCGCTAAACTCTACACTTTCTACTTTTATTTTATTATCTTTTAGTAGTTTTTGTATAGTTTCTTCTGGATTTAATTCTTTAAATGAAGGGTATAATTTGTAATCATCATTTGACTTTCCTAATAATACACTTTTCATAAAACCTTCTGCTTGTAATTTATAAGCATCAGCAACCTTTTCCATATCTTTTTGAAGTCCTAATACTCCATTAATATATGATAAAAATGCATTAGTTGAATGTTCTTTCTCCCTGGCATGAAACTCCATATATCTGTTGTTAAGTTCATCAGCACTTGTATTATACTTAGTAAAATATTCTTGGTTTTCAACTCCACTTAAAAAGAATTCTCCAAAAGCCATATAATCTTTTAATTTTCCATCAAAATCCTCGTATTCTTCTTGCACTTTTTTGGGTAATATTTCAATAGGTTCTTCAAATGCAATTATTCTTGATGTTTCTTCTCCTTCAACTTCTTTTTTTCCACATCCCACCATAACACTCATTCCTATAGCCGTTATAATAGATACTGATAATAATTTTTTTAATAATCCATTTTTCATAATTTATCCTATCTCCTTTGTAATATACATTCTAAATACATATTATAAGCATATAATTTTGTTGTCAAGCTTTCTATAATTAGTATAATTTTTATGATTATATTAAAGTTTCTCCTAAGTTAAACGATATATATTAACAAAAATAAATAAATTTTTACAAATAGTATTTTTTTAAAAAAACTTTAAATAGAATTTATTTACTAAATTCGATAATTATGATTTAAAAATTAATATTATTTGTATGGAGGACTTCTAATGAAAAAAGTAAAAGTAAAAAAATCAATAATAATTTCTCTAATAACATTAATTTTAGGATTAGGTTCATTGTATTATATAAATAAATATAATGAACAAATAGAAGATCCTATTATAACAACTAATCTTCCTTATACTGATAAAGAAAAAGAATTAACTGATAAGAATAACCTTCAGGAAGAAACATCTGATGAGGAAATAGAGGATTCATCAAAGAATGAAAATAAAGTATCAAGTAATAGTTTATCAGTAGAGGCAAATGAAGCTCAACAATCTTCTACTAATACGGAAAGTTCCAGTTCACCCATAGCTAATGAAAAGCCTTCTAGTACAGAATTGAAAAACCCTTCTCAATCTGTATCAGATACTCAGCTGCCTACACAAACACAAGATCCATCACCCATCCCAATACCATCCCATACACCCGAAACTAATCCTACCCCAGAACCTATTCCTACACCAGAATCTACTCCCACACCAATACCATCAACACCTAATATAACAAGCAGTGCTGATATATGGGCAATGGAAGAGGGATCCTTTAAGTTAGTTAAGAATACAAATGGTCCCGGTTGGAAACTTTATGGTTGGACTACTTCTGGGTGGTATTTACTGGCATCTTATGATTATTAAAATTTAAGAATAATTCTCCATATGTTTTAATAATTTTATCTAGAAAATATTGAAACACATGGAGATTTTTCCGCTTACTTATAATAATAAATTTAATAGTACAAATTGAAAATGTAGAATTAAAATTTTATAACATTAAATATTCTATAAGTAATTTTATAGTGTTTTCTAGTGCTTCATAATGGGTTCTTTCCATACCATGTGATGCATGAACTCCTGGTCCTATAAGAGCTCCCCTTATATCATTTCCACCTCTAAGAGCTGCTCCAACATCAGATCCATACATTGGATAAATATCTACTGCATATCTAATATTATTTGATTTTGCTAGATTTACTAAAGTAGTTACCATATTATAATCATATGGACCACCAGAATCCTTAGCACAAATAGATACATCATATTCTGTGCAACTTAAATCATCTCCTATACATCCCATATCAACAGCTATCATTTCTGTTATATCTTGTGGAATATATGAGGAGCCATGTCCTACTTCTTCATAAGTTGAAATAAATAATTTAGTTGTATACTTAGGTATAATATTTTCTCTATTAAATACTTCCATTAAACCCATTAACGCTGATACACTACCCTTATCATCTATAAATCTTGATTTTATAAATCCACTTTCAGTTATAGTAGTCTTTGGATCAATAAATATAAAATCTCCTGGACATATTCCTAAAGCCTCTACATCCTTCTTAGATAAAACTTTTTCATCTATTCTAACTTCCATATTCTCTGGATCACGCTTTTTATCCTTACTATCAGGATAAACGTGAACAGCTGGACTAGTGCTTAAAAATGTTCCAGTATATATTTTCCCTTCTCTTGTTCTTATTTTACAGTATTCACTGTCCATAGTGGCTGGTATAGGCCCTCCTAATAAAGTGAATTTTAATGTACCACTATTTGTTATAGATCTAACCATAGCTCCTAAAGTATCAACATGAGCAGATAAGCCTATTACTTTTTCATTACTTTTCCCTGGAATAGTAATTACTCCACATCCCTTTCTTGTAGTTTCAAATTTATAACCAAATCCTGTGGCAATTTCTTCAATTATCTTCATAATTTCAAAACAATATCCAGTTGGACTATCAAATTGTAATATTTTTTTTGCTGTGTTTAAAACATACTCCTTATTTACATTGTAATTCATATATGTAAATCTCCTTCCATTTTACCTATTTTAGCATTAAAATAGTAACATTTCTTTTACTATATTCTACTACATTTAATAATATATAATCCATAATATTTAAAAAATAAAGAAAATAAATACACCTCTAAAGTTTAGATTTATATCTAGACTTTAGAGGTGTATTTTTAAAGAAATTTATTATTCAATTTTAATAAATCCTAGTAATTTTAAGATTTCCTTAGCTATTTCTCTTTCTTCTCCTTTATAAGGATATGAATGAATATGAATAGCTGGGTTAAAGTTAAGCTCTATTATTGCATAGTTAGAATTCTCATCTTTATAATCCTCTATCATCATATCTACGCCGCAAATATTAGCTCCTATAGCTTTAGCTGATTCAATTGCTATATCCTTAAATCTTTGTGGAATTATATCTGTATAATCTATGCTGTCTCCACCTGTACTTACATTTGAGTTTTCTCTTAAATATACAACTTCATCTTTTTCTGGTATATAATTAAAATCCTTACCTAAATGCTTTAAGAATAGTTTTACATTATCATCTAAATTTATTTTTTCTAGAGGTGTTTTATAGCCTTTTCCTCTTAGTGAACTTTTATTCTTTTCCTCTACTAATTCTCTAATGCTACTTTTTCCATCACCTATAACATTGGCTGGAACTCTATGAAGAATACCTGGCACTTCATCACCAATTACTAAGAATCTATACTCCTTACCCATAATAAATTCTTCAACTAATACAGTATTATCATGTTCAAAAGCTAATTTAAATGCTTCCTCTATATCCTCTAACTTTGGTCCTTCTTTAAATATAGAAATACCTAGTCCAAAGTTAGTTGACTTTGGTTTTACTACAATAGCTTTATTTATATATTTATGAGCCTTTCTTATAGCTTCATCTAAGCTAAAGAATTCCTCTCCCTTAGGTGCTTTTATATTATTTTTCTCTAATATTTTTTTAGTTACTACTTTATTTTCCATCATTAAAACAGTTACGTAGTTATCCTTAGATGTTTTAGTAGCTTGTTTTACATATTCTATATGGTCATCCTTCTTTAAAGAAATAAAGTTATCAGCTCTATCAATAACATCAACCTTAATTCCTCTTTTCATAGCTTCTTTCATTAATATTTGAGTTGAAAGCTCTAAATCCTCAAAGCCTTCTAATTTAAATCTATTTTTATATGCTTCTTCTTTATATTCTTTTGCTAATCTTAAATGACTTTCTAAAAATCCTTCTTCTTTAACCATTTCAGATATTCTATAAGCATATGTTAATTTAGGGTTCATAATTTTTTCTATCATAGAATTAATTATATCTTCCTTGCCTAAAGATAATTTATCATTCATTTCCTTAATTTCATTTAATATATCTAAAGCCCAATCT
>JAEXLD010000093.1 GCA_023445445.1 Bacillota bacterium | reverse complement strand
AAACAACTAAGATAGCTCCATCCATTTGAGCAGCTCCTGTAATCATGTTCTTAACATAGTCAGCGTGTCCTGGACAGTCAACGTGAGCATAGTGTCTGTTTTCTGTTTGGTATTCAACGTGAGCTGTGTTAATTGTGATTCCTCTTTCTTTTTCTTCTGGAGCCTTATCAATTTCATCATATTTAAATGATTCTGCTAATCCTCTGTTTGCTAAAACAGTTGTGATTGCAGCTGTTAAAGTTGTCTTACCGTGGTCAACGTGACCGATTGTTCCAATGTTTACGTGTGGTTTACTTCTTTCGAATTTTTGCTTTGCCATTGTAAAATCCTCCTTTAATCTTTGTAATAAACTTTGCCTAGCGTTTTCTAGCTTATTGGTTAATATATTGAGCCCACTACAAAGATCAAAGCAAATTAATTACAATAATCACACTTAGTGAGCGCTCAAGTATATTGGAGCTCACGATCGGGATTGAACCGACGACCTCCGCCTTACCAAGGCGACGCTCTACCTACTGAGCTACGTGAGCATTTCCATCTTAATTTTTTGGTCTACATTTTAATATACCAATTATAAAGTTTACTATTATTCAAAAAATTTGTCAATAAAAATTTAGTGACTTATTTTTCATAATAAAGACATTTTTCTAACTTCCTCTTAACTCTTTGAAGCGCGTTATCAATAGACTTTGCTTGCCTATCTAAATCACAAGCTATTTCTTGATAAGACTTTCCATCTAAGTAAGATTGAAGAACCTCCATTTCAAGGTCAGAAAGTACCTTTGCCATTTCTCCCTCAATATGTTTTATTTGCTCTTTTCCTATAATAAGTTCTTCTGGATCAGTAATCTTTAGTTCTGACAAAACATCAATTAGTGTTCTATCAGAATCTTCTTCGTATATCGGTTTGTTTAAAGATATATATGTGTTAAGAGGTATATGCTTTTGTCTCGTGGCAGTTTTTATAGCAGTTATTATTTGTCTAGTGATACAAATCTCTGCAAAAGCCTTAAAACTAGTTAATTTATCAGCCTTAAAATCTCTTATAGCCTTATATAATCCTATCATACCCTCTTGATAAATATCTTCTTTATCAGCTCCAATAAGAAAATATGATTTTGCTTTAGCCTTCACAAAGCTTTCATATTTTGAAATTAAGTATTCTTGAGCTCTACAGTCACCATTCTTAGCTTCATCAACCACTTCTTCATCAAGTTTATTTTCAAATTCAACAAATAAACCTTCTTTTCTTCTAGCGCTCTCCACTATATATCCCCCCTTTTAATGCCTATATAAATTCCCATATTACAAATTCTCATATTACAATATATTACTTGCTTCGTCTCATAGCTTCAAGCTTTTCTAATATATCATCATTCACATTATCTAATAAATTATTTTTGTTGGATAAATTAGTATTTTTTAATGTTTTTCTTTTAATTCTATTTTCTGTGTCAAGAACCTCATTATAAAATTCAATAGAAGAAATTCTCACTGCTCCTCTTTGGAAAATAGTTTGTTGCTCAAGCCAATCTGATGTAACTACATATACCTCATACCTTCTACCTAGATTATGAACTTCTCTCTCTATATAAGAATCAGCTGTTTCACCATCCTTAGTAAAGACTATACTGATATTATTATTTATAGCTTCCTTCTTTTCAATGCTTCTATTTACCTTATGGGCATCAAAAACTATTATAATTTTACACCCCTCATAAACTGAATAATTATGTAAACTATCTATCAGAGTTTGTCTGGCCCCATCAAAACTATAATCTTTTTGAATCTTTAAGTTGGGCCAGCTATTTATAACGTTATACCCATCAATAAACATTATCTTCACATGGTACCTCTTTAGACTAAGCTATTTTGCTAGCCTTCCCTTTAATATTTCATACATCATTATACCACCTGCAACTGAAGCATTTAAAGAATTTATTTTACCTACCATAGGGATTTTAACTAATTTATCGCATTTTTTCAATGTAAGCTTAGATATTCCTCTTCCTTCACTTCCTATAACCATTGCACATGGTCCATTGAAGTTAACTTCATAGCTGTACTCATCACCTGCTATATCTGCTCCATATATCCATAAACCAGCCTTCTTTAACTCATCTATTGCTGCATTTATATTTGTTACTTTTGCTATTCTCATATGCTCTATAGCTCCTACAGAACATTTGTATACAGTAGATGTAATACCAACATTTCTTCTCTTTGGTATAATAATTCCATGTACTCCACATAATTCAGCTGTTCTTATTATAGAACCTAAATTATGAGGATCTTCAATTTCATCTAAAATAACTATAAATGGATCTTGACCTCTTTTCTTTGCTAAATTAAGAATATCTGCTATTTCAGAATATTTAAATGGTGTTACTTGAGCTATTACTCCTTGATGGTTAGTGTCTCCACTCATTATATCTAATTTCTTTCTATCAACTTCTTTTAATACTAACCCTTTATCTCTAGCTATATTTATTATAGCTTTTATAGAACCTTCCATATGGGTATTAGATATATATATTGCTTCTATTGTTCTGTCACTTTTTAATACTTCCATAACAGCATTTCTACCAATAATTAAATCTTCTCTAACTTCAGCTTCATTTATTTCATTATCTCTATCTCCCATGACTTTTCTATTGTCCTTAGAAAATTGTCTTTTAGAAGATCTTTGATTATTCTCTGTCATTTCTCTTTCCATTCTGGCTCTCATTCTTGCTTCTCTTGTTCCTTTAGTCACAATAATCACTCCTTATCTATATTATATACTTTTCTCACCTTATGTTAACTATATTTCAGTAGACTTTTCTAATATATTAAATAGTCTTTCCTTATTTCCTGTCAAGTATAAGAAACCTAATAAAGCTTCAAATCCTGTTGCATTTCTATAATCTATTACATTTGCATTTTTAGGAACAGTAGCAGACTTTGCATTTCTGCCTCTTTTATAAATATACATTTCATCTTCTGTTAAATCATTTTCTATATTATGTATTATAGAAGACTGACTCTTTGCCTTTACATATCCTATAGCCTTTATGTGCATCTTATGTGCAGAAAGTTCAGTATTACTTGAAAGTATAAAATTTCTTATGTATATTTCAAAAACACCATCCCCTATTAGTGCTAACTGTAAAGGATTTAACTGCCTAGCTTCTTCCTTACTAAATTCTCTAATTCTTAAATCCTCTAACATCTTCTTCTCCTTTAAATAAAGGCTGCAAAATGCAGCCCATTTATTAATTTATTTTTTTCCATCTAACACCTTGAGGTGTATCTTCTAGAATTATATTCCTAGCTTTTAAATCATCTCTTATTTTATCAGCTAGTGCAAAATCTCTATTTTTTCTAGCTTGTTGTCTTTCTTCAATCAGCTTTTCTATCTCATCTTCTAAGCTACCCTTAGTAGATTTTTGAAGTATACCTAATGGACCTCCAAGCTCCCTAATTAACTCTAATGCTTTTTCACAAAGCTCCTTAGAAGATTCAATAGATATATTTGTATTTGTGTCCTTTATTAAATCAAATATAGCTGTGATAGCATCTGCAGTATTAAAGTCATCATCCATCTTATCTATATATCTTTGTCTATATAAATCTAAAGATTTTAAATAATCCTCTTCCTTACTATCCATCTTCTCAGTCTTAACTTCATCAATTAAATTTTCAAGATTTGCTACAGCATTATATAATCTTTCTACTGAAGCCTTTGCTGATTCCAATAAATCATCACTGAAATTTAATTGTACTCTGTAATGTGCAGACAACATTAAAAATCTAATTACATCTGAATCATATTTTTCAAGTGCATCTCTTGCAGTTAAAAAGTTATTTAGAGATTTAGACATTTTTTGATTATTAACATTTAAATAAGCTGAATGCATCCAATAATTAGCGAAGGTTTTTCCAGTTAAAGCTTCACTTTGAGCTATTTCATTCTCATGATGTGGGAAAGCTAAATCCATACCACCTGCATGAATATCTATAGTTTCTCCAAGTAATTTCTTAGCCATGCATGAGCATTCTATATGCCAGCCTGGTCTTCCTAAGCCCCAAGGACTTATCCAAGCAGGTTCTCCTGGTTTTTGAGATTTCCATAGAGCAAAATCCATAGGATCTTCTTTTCTTTCATCTACATTAATTCTAGCACCAGATTGAAGATCTTCTAAGCTTTGTTTAATAAGCTTTCCGTACCCATTAAATTCCTTAGTTCTAAAATAAACATCTCCATCAACTTCATAGGCGTACCCTTTATTTATTAATCCTTCTATAAAATCTATAATGTCTTTTATATATTCTGTAGCTCTTGGATTAACTGATGCTCTCTTTATATTTAGTCCATCAGCATCTTTATAATATTCATCTATATATTTATCGCCAATGCAAGCAACTGTTGTTCCTTCTTCATTAGCTTTTTTAATCATTTTATCATCTATATCAGTAAAATTTTGAACAAATTCAACCTTATAGCCTCTATACTCTAGATATCTTCTAATAGTATCAAAAACTATAAATGTTCTACCATTTCCTATATGAAAATAATTATAAACAGTAGGTCCACAAACATACATCTTAACTTCTCCTGGAGTAATCGGTACAAACTCCTCCTTCTTTCTAGTTAAGCTATTATAAATTTTCATTTAATCGCCTCCTTATCTAACAGATATTTTATTCTTTTTAAACTCTTCTCTTACCCTATCTACTACATCTTCAATTTTAGCATTTTCCATATCAGATGTTCTAAGTTTAAATTCAACTTCACCTTCTGAAATTTTCTTTCCTACAGTAATTCTCATAGGTATTCCCATTAAGTCTGAATCCTTAAACTTAACTCCTGCTCTTTCATTTCTATCATCTAGAACTACATCAACACCTATTTCTTTTAATTCATTGTAAATTCTGTTAGCAATCTTCATTTGCTCTTCATCTTTTATGTTTACTGGTATTACATTAACATGATATGGTGCTACAGCTAAAGGCCATACTATTCCATTTTCATCATTGTGTTGCTCTATTATTGATGCCATAGTTCTAGTTACACCTATTCCATAGCATCCCATTATAAATGGCTTTTCCTTACCATTTTCATCTATAAATGTAGCTTTCATAGCTTCTGAATATTTTGTTCCAAGTTTGAATATATGCCCTACTTCTGTTCCTCTTGATATAGTTACTTTTTCACCACATACTGGGCAATTTTCACCTTCAGTTATATTTCTGTAGTCACCTATTATGCCTTCAAAATCCCTACCATAATTTACATTTTCAATGTGGTATCCTGTTTCATTTGCACCTACAATAAAATTGTACATATTAGCAACTTCTTCATCAACTAATAAAGTATCTACCTTTATATTTATAGGTCCAGCAAAGCCAACTTGTGCGTTAGTTGCTTTAAATACTTCTTCTGGTGTAGCCATATTTAAATTAACTACTCCCCCTAAAGCATTTGTTACCTTAACTTCATTAACTTCTCTGTCGCCTCTTACCATAACTGCGACTATTTTATCATCAGCATTAAAGATTAAAGTCTTAGCAAATTTCTTTTCTGTTGTATTAAAGAATTTAACTAACTCTTCTATTGTCTTAACATTTGGTGTTTCAGTTTTAACTTGTTCTTTTAATCCCTCTAATTCAGCCTTATCTACAGTTGATGGTGCTTTTTCTATATTAGCTGCATAATCACAAGCTGTACAGAAAACTACATCATCTTCTCCTACTTCTGATTTAACCATAAATTCTGCTGAATTTGAACCACCAATTGCTCCTGAATCAGCTTCAACTGGTTTAGCATCTATTTCACATCTACTAAATATTTTTATATAAGCATCTCTCATTTTATTATAAGAAAGGTCTAACCCTTCTTGATCCTTATCAAAGCTATAAGCATCCTTCATTATAAATTCTCTAGATCTCATAACTCCAAATCTTGGTCTTCTCTCATCTCTATACTTAGTTTGGATTTGGTAAAGATTTACTGGTAATTGCTTATAAGATTTAATTTCATTTCTTGCTATATCAGTAAATACTTCTTCATGAGTTGGACCTAAGCAGAAATCTCTATTATTTCTATCTTTAAGTCTAAACATTTCTTCTCCATAAACATCCCATCTACCTGACTCTTGCCAAAGTTCTGCTGGTAGTACAGCTGATGCTAAGAATTCTTGCGCTCCAGCCTCATTCATTTCTTCTCTTATTATGTCTTCTACCTTCTTTAAAACTTTTAATCCTAATGGCATGTAGTTATATATTCCTGATGCCATCTTTCTTATCATACCAGCTCTTAACATTAATTTATGGCTATTAATTTCAGCTTCAGCTGGAACCTCCCTTAATGTTGATACTAACATATTAGACATTTTCATTATTTGTTCCTCCTACTATTCTTATCATTATATTCAAAGCTAATATTACATAGATAAAATTCAAGTGATTTTTATAATAAATCTATAAATCATCTTATATAGTATTTATCCATTTTTACTAACAAATATAAAATTAAAGCTAAAAATACTTTTTTACTATATCTTTTGTAATTTTATAAATAAAAAAAGCTCACCCTAATTAATTAGGGCGAACTTATATCGCGGTACCACCTAAATTTGTGCTCTAATAATTTTAACGATATTAAACCGATAGTTTTTACCTACAACTC
>JAEXLD010000075.1 GCA_023445445.1 Bacillota bacterium | reverse complement strand
CTCTTCGGGCGTGTATTGAAGAGTACCTTTGTAAATCAAGCAAAATTTCTCTTTATATCTTTCTTTGGTTTAACAATTTACCTCAAAATAGATAGTTAGGTCTAGAATATTTAGGAGATCTTTGATAAGCTGAGTACAAGACATCTTGAATTATCCTATGAATTGGTTCGTCAAATTAATTCTAAAGGATTTCAGGGTGTCTTTTCTATGTTTTTACATCATGAAAAAGATGTTGGTAAATTTCACCAACATCAAAAAATATAGAGCCCAAATTACATAGTATATGAGCTCGGGTCGTTAATCAGAAAAAATTGGATGAACGACCCGATTTTTATAGCTAAATCAAAAATAGGATTAAAGAATCAATGAAATATTATGAAAGGAACTGTTATGTATAGGACTTCTCAAATACAATTTTTTGATGCATAATTCTTTGAAAATACTATTCTTGACCTTGTATTCTCAGAAATTAAAAGTAATAACCTAGAATTTTAATCAATTAAATGGTATTAAATTGCAAAATTTTCTTTTCTTGGAAATAAAAGTTTTCTTATGTATTCTTTTTTCTGATAAATTGATGAAGCAGTACATAAAATTTTAAAGGAGAGAATAACATGCCAAACATGGAACAGAAAAAAGAAACAAATCAAAAAATTGCAAATAATGAAAGCAAACGACCTCGAAATACTTTGTATAATCATGCTACTATAGCTTTTCAACTAATCGAAGAGTGTAAGCTTGAGGAGGGTGAACCTGTTAGTTCGGAAACATTAGCAGCAATAGGTGAATTTCTTTCTGAACTTAAAGATGATGTAGCAGAAGGGGTCATCCAACGACTTCCACTTCATCCAGATGAGAGCAAACTCATACAACCAAACAACCTAATAGAGACCCAAAATACAATAGAAGTAACTAGCCAAAATAAAACTTTTTATATTGACTACCTTAAGACAAGGCATAAGATTCACTCAGATACACGTTTGCCGAAGGAAACAAAAGATGCACTAATTGGAGACCTTAATAAATTTAAGTTTAATCCCTTGACTCCTGATACGTGTATAGCATTTATTCATGATCTAAAAATAAACGATGAACAGGACGTTAAGGAACTTATAGGAAATCAAACGTCAAGAGTGGAAAAATTAATTGAAGAAAGAAAAGAAAATGAAGCGGTTAAGCAAGCGATAGCAAGTTTTATGAAGAATAGACACTTTACTAAACTTAACCCCACCATATTAAAGCAATTCATAGATGAGTTGGAGAATAGACCAAGAATAAGCCGAGAGAGACGAGAAAAAGAAATTGAGAAGTTTAACCCGTTACATAGATAACAATCAATAAACTCTAAAAATGATTACATAATAAATGAGTGTGGGATATTAATCAGAAAAAATTTGATTAATATCCCACACTAATATCCCACTTTTTATGGCTAAATGAAAACTGGGACAGAAGAATCACTTCTGATTCTATACCCCAAAAAAAAGTTAGACAAAAATAATCAGAGGGCTGATAAAATAAGGATTCTCACCTCATTTATTTTTTATATCTGTCATCAAGCGTCTTACTGTATAGCGGAAATAGTATTCGTTGGAATACGGGAAAGAGAATCAAATAAAAAAAGAAATTACCTATACCATGGGCGAGATCAAAAGGAAGTCCTTGAAAATAGTAAGCCCAAAAAGAGGGAAGTTGATAGATGAAAGTTTCAATTCGTGAAACAATCAAACCGTAAATTAATCCACAAATAAAGCTCAAAATTGCTTGAATAGTCACATGCTTAGCGACTATAGGTAACTGATTCATCCAATGGAAAAACAAAACAATCCCGCTGAAGGCGAGCATTTGACTGATTGTCCAAGTCCCTAATCCTAAATATAGATTAGTGATGAATAAGCTCAATATGGAGACGATTAAAGCATCTGTTAAAGAACCAAATGCCGCAAGTAGTAAAAAAATTGCTGTCATAGGTTGAATATTTGGTAACCAAGCAAAAAAAATTCTGCCTACGACACAGGCAGCAATTAATAATGACAAATAAGCAAATTTGTGAATCGTAAAGTAAGGTTTTTGTTTAAATGTGTTCATCTTTTGAGGCTGCTCCTTCACTGATAATAGTTCTCATTATATCATAAATTTTTTTTATTACAAGATTGAAAAACACATGATGTAGCGTGATAATAATCAACAGACACTATATATAGTGTTTTTTATGATAAGGTGGCGATGGAATGGGAATTTATTCAAAAAAATATATAGAAAAACTTAATCAGGATATACGGAATTATCCGGAGGTCAAACCTATTGATCCACAAATGGAACTGACATTTGAAGGGATTACACGCTTGGTCATGTAGGATCGATATACTTACAAAGATCCACATAATCAGACGTTAACCATAGGTGATCTAGTCGTCTTGACGGTACATGCGGATCCACAATACCCGGCTCGTGGAATTGGAACGATCATTCAGCACTCTGGAGACGATTTAACGATCGAAGTGGAAGAGGAATTTCGCTCATCTTTGACTGATCCTGAAGAAATAGCTCGTGGATTCGTTAAAAGAAACAAAAGTGAAGTTGAAAAACCTTTAGAACTGTATTATGAACAAATTGCTGCTCGAGTTGCTTTCGGAATTAGTCAAGTCGAGGGCGATAGAAAAGCTGAATTTTTTGAAGATTTTTACAAACAATTGACTGAACAAAATTTGATTCCTGCAGGAAGGGTGTTATATGGTGCTGGTACGCAATCAGAAGTCACATACTTTAATTGTTTTGTCATGCCATTTATTCAAGATTCTCGTTCTGGTTTAGCAAAACACCGAGAAGAAGTCATGGAAATCATGAGTCGTGGTGGTGGAGTAGGAACGAATGGCTCAACCTTGAGACCAAAATCAGCTGTCGTACATGGCGTAAATGGAAAATCTTCTGGTGCTGTTTCTTGGCTCAATGATTTAGCTAATCTCACTCATTTAGTCGAACAAGGAGGAAGTCGCAGAGGGGCGCAAATGATCATGCTCAATGATTGGCACCCAGATATTTTTGAATTTATTATTTCAAAAATCCAGAATCCATTGATCTTGCAACAGTTGATAACTACAAGTAAAAACCCGCTAATCAAACAGTTGGCAAGTGAGAAACTAGCTTTTTCTCCTTTAACTCAAGAAGAA
>JAEXLD010000043.1 GCA_023445445.1 Bacillota bacterium | reverse complement strand
TAGTAACATAGATCTTAATCAAATTGGAAGTATGCTATCTTCTATGAAAACTGATGGGGTAGATTTAAATAATTTTAGCTTAAATCAAAATACTAATAACCAAGCTAATCCCATGGGATTTAATGTTTCACCACTACAAAACATTATTAGTGGGTTAGGTTTGGGAAATTTTAATGTATCCAATAATGGAGCTAATATGTATGGCTATGAAAACAATATATCACATAATGGAAATTTAGATAGCACTGATACTGAAAATAATGATGAAGAAAGTAAAGAAGAGATAAAAGAAGAATTTCTTGAAGAAGATGAAAATGTACAAATGTTAGTAGCTATAAAAAGCATAGTAGACTATAATAAAGCTATTTTTCTAGATAAGGTAATTGATGCTTATAATAAAGGGCTTTTTAAATAAAAAACTGAATAAAAAGCTTTGGAGTAGATAATACTATTATTGTACCGGAGAAGTATTCTCCTATAGCAAACGTAGAGTAATCTTCGTTTAAGCTAAAACCCCCCCATCCCCCTTTTAGGCCGCAGAAATGCGGCCTTCAAAATAAAAAAACAAGCTAAAAAATAATTAAAAATCTTAGCTTGCTTTTTTTTATTTACAATCTTTACATAATCCGTAAAAGAAAACTCTGTTTGATAAAACTTTGAATTCTGAGCATTCCTCAGCAGCATGATTAAGAGTAGAAAATGATAAATTTTCTAAATCAGAAACCTTACTACAGTTTATACATTGGATATGAGCGTGGTCGCCTTCTTTAGCATCATATCTAAAATTACCTTCACCAACGTTAATTTCTTGAACTAATCCAACTTCCACTAAAGTTTTTAAGGCTTTGTAGACTGTAGCCAAGCTCATAGTAGGATACTCAGGTTGAAGTGATTTGTATATAATTTCTGCAGAAGGATGTTCATTTGTACTCATTAAATATTTATAAACTGCTAATCTTTGAGGAGTAAGCTTTAATTTCTTTTCTCTGAAGATAGAAGTTATATTTTCCATAAGACACCATCCTTTTCTATTAGTATTAATATTATATAATATATAACACTAAGTGTCAACTTTTATTTCTTAGTAATAATTTCTAATAAATAAATATTATTATTAAAAAAATATCTTGAAATTTTTTAATAATTCTAATAATATTGTAATAAAATAATTATTATGATATCATTAAAATACAGTTGTTAATAAATTAACAAAAACGCTATATTAAAATACACTAAATTATAATATCATAATTTAGTGGAATAATATATACTAAAGATAGAATTTATTTATTTAAGGAGGAATTTATATGGGAAAATACAAAGTTGGAGATGAATTAATAGTAATTAGCGATCCTTCAGAGGAAAAAGAAAAAATAAGAGAGTTAACTAAGTTAACATCTGATGGGGATTATGCGCAAATTACTTGGGGATTAAAAATAGTTAAGGTAGAATATGATAAACCATATGTAACATTAACATATAGAAATTTAGATGGAGAATTAAATAAAGTATTTGCAGAATGCAGAGATATAGCAAATTTTGATCATGAAAAGGTTTTGGAAAAGGCTCTTCTTAAAGCATTTACTAATGAAATAATAAATATATCTGTAGTTAAAAACAGTATTCATTTTAAGAAATAAAAATAAAAGAGGATTTATCCTCTTTTATTTTTAAACTAAAAAAATATTCTATATTTACCCAAATTAGTTTATAATAGACGTATATTAATTAATGAAGGAATAGAATATGGATATTTTTATAGCTAGACAAGGAATTTATGATGAATATGGTAAAGTTGTAGCTTATGAGTTATTATATAGAAATTCACTAGAAAACAGCTATAATCCTTTAGTTGAAGATGAAGATTCAACTTATAAAGTTATTGATAACATTTCATCATTTGGCTTAGATATATTAACAGATAGGAAAAGGGCTTTTGTTAATTTTCCTGAAGAACTTATAAAGAAAGACATTGCTACATTACTTCCAAAAGATAATGTTGTAATAGAAGTTTTAGAAACTGTTAATCCATCTAAAGAAATAATAAATAAATTATTACTTTTAAAACAAATTGGATATTATATAGCATTAGATGATGTTGTAGATTTAGAGCATATGATAAAATTTATCGGGGCTATAGATATAGTTAAAATTGACTTTATGTTATCAACAAAGAAGTCAAGACAAGATATTGCTTATGTATGCAATAAATATAATATACATATGCTAGCAGAAAAAATTGAGACTAATGAAGACTTAGATGAAGCAAAAGAATTAGGGTGTTCTTTTTTTCAAGGATATTATTATAGTAAACCATCCATATTTTTAGGAAAAGACATAGCGGTGAAAAATACTAGTATTTTTATGTTACTAGTAGAGCTTATTAAAGAAGATTATGATGTGGACAAGGTTGAATATATAATAAAAACAGATATTGCATTAACATATAAATTCTTGAAATTTATCAATTCATCTTATTTTAATTTTCTTCAAGAAATAAAATCAATTAAACAAGCAATAATGTTAATTGGAAGAGAAGAACTTAGAAAGTGGTTATCTATATTATCTGTAGCAGAAATGGCATCTGCAAATGCTGGATATGCTAACACTATAATTATAAGAGCTAAGTTTTGCGAGGAAATTGCTAATGTAATATATTGTGAAGAGCCATCATCAGCATTTATGGTAGGATTATTTTCTAATATACATTTAATGATTGAAAAAGATATTAATTATGTAGTTGAAGAGTTGCCATTAAATTATGGAATAAAAAGTGCATTATTGGGAGAAAAGAATATATTTAGAGATATTTTAGACTTAGCCTTAGCTTATGAGAATATGGAAAGTGAAAAAATAACTAAAATACGAAAAAAAATTGGTGTAAGTGAAGGATTATTGTGGACATTATATTCTAAATCTATAGAATGGTGTAGCAATATAGATAATTAAGTCGATATTTGTCTTACAAAAGTATGGATATAATACTTTATTTTAACAAGAATATATACTATAATATAAGAAAATTGTGATTTCGTTTTCAACTATTGGGGTTTGGAGGGAAGAGTATGAGTAAGTGTCCTTTTTGGTCAACAAACAAAGAAAGGGTCAATTGTTATAGCGATTGCCCAATGCATACTGCAGGTAATGAGAATGATTTATGTCCTTTTAATGAGTTTTTAGCATCAAGTTCTAAGCTTTCTTTTGGGGAAAACTTAAATGATGATTTATTTTATTCTCAAGAAAGATATTCAAGCTATGATGAAGATAATAGGGTTATTAATTATTAAAACATATAAACATACAAAAAAATAAGGAGCTTTTAAAGCTCCTTATTTTATGCAATTATGAAGTAATTCTTGTTTTAATTTCCATAAGTTTTCAGATAAATCTACATAATAAGTATGTGGATTTTCAAATCTTAATATTTCAGGCCACATTCTTAAAGCTTCATTTTTAGAAAACTCCTTAATTTCTAATACAGAAGGGCTTTCATAAACTTGCTGACCTTTGTCAAATATTTTAACCATTAAATCTTTAACATAATAATTAGTTACAGTTTTTCTTTTCCAAGTTTCAATTGGATGGAATATTTCAAGTGGTTTAGATTCATCAATAGTTTCATTGTTTAAAGCAATAAGATCAGCTATAGCATTATCTGTATCCTTATCATAAATTCTATATATTTTCTTAAATCCAGGATTAGTTATTTTTTCTGTATTTTCACTGATTTTTATCTTAGGTAATATTCCATTATCCTTTTCAACAGCTACAAGCTTATAAACTCCTCCAAAAACAGGCTCAGATTTTGCAGTAATTAATCTTTCACCAACTCCAAAGGCATCTATACAAGCACCTTGACTTAAAACATCTCTTATTATATGTTCATCTAAGGAGTTAGATACTATTATCTTACAATCTTTATATCCAGCTGCATCTAGAATTTTTCTGCATTTTTTAGTTAAATAAGTGATGTCTCCTGAATCTATTCTTATACCAGTAGGTCTTTTGCCTAGTGGTTTTAAAATTTCATCAAATACTTTTATTGCATTTGGTAATCCAAATTTTAAAACGTTATATGTGTCTATTAATAATGAACAATTATCTGGATAAACTTCTGCCCATGCTTTAAATGCTTCATATTCAGTATCGAATAATTGAACCCAACTATGAGCCATAGTACCTACTGCTGGAACATTAAAATATTTATCAGCTATAGTACAAGCAGTTGAATTACAACCACCAATTATAGAGGCTCTGGCACCGTATATAGCACCATCGTATCCTTGGGCTCTACGTGAACCAAATTCCATTACAGTCCTTCCGTCAGCAGCTCTACATATTCTATTAGCTTTAGTTGCAATTAGAGTTTGGTGATTTATTGTAAGAAGAATCATAGTTTCTATGAATTGCGCTTGAACAACAGGGCCTCTTACTATTACTAGTGGTTGATTTGGAAAAACAAAATTTCCTTCTGGAATAGCCCAAACATCACATTCAAATTTAAAGTTTTTTAGATAAGTTAAAAAGTCCTCTGAAAAAATATTTTTGCCTCTTAAATACTCTATATCAGAATCAGTAAAGTTTAAGTTGTTTAAATACTGAATTAATTGGTCAACTCCTGCCATAATACAGTATCCACCACCATCTGGAACCCTTCTGAAATACATATCAAAATACGCTATTTTATTTTGAATTTCTTTGTTAAAATAGCCATTTGCCATAGTTAGTTCATAAAAGTCTACCAACATGGTTAAATTACGTTCATTAGTAACATCAAATCTGATTAAGTTTTCCATATACTTCTCCTTTTTTAAATATTAATATACTAAAGAAATTAATATTGAAACATATTCCTATTGTACCTCTATAAATAAATTATTACAATATAGTTATTTGTAGTATAAAAAAGTCAATAATAAATAGTAAAAGGAGATAAGATGAAGGTTAATTTAGATAAATATCAAGAAAAAGCTGTTTATATAAATGAAAAAAATGTATTAGTTGTAGCTGCGCCAGGTTCAGGAAAAACCACAGTAATTATTAACAGAGTAAATTATTTAGTTACTAAGTTAAAGGTTAAGGTAGGAAATATAATAGTAATTACTTTTACAAGGGCAGCAGCAGATAATATGAGAACCAGGTATAAAAATGTATTTAATAGAGATGTTGCACCCTTTTTTGGAACTTTTCATGGCTTGTTCTATAAAATTTTATTAAGAGAGGGCTATAATATATCTATAATTCAAGGAGGAGTTGCTCATAGAATTATTAAGTCTGTTTTGACAAAGTATTCTGATGAAGTTAGTGAAGATAAAATTAAGGAAGTTCTTAATAATATTTCACTTTTTAAAACTTCTTTAAAAAATATTGATGATTTTAAGCCTTCTTTGTCCAAGGACATTTTTGTAGAAGCTTTAGAAAAGTATGAAGAGTACAAAAATAAGAATCAACTTTGGGATTTTGATGATTTATCAATTAAGGTAATTACATTATTTAAAGAGGATGAAAATCTTTTAAATAAATATTTATCTTTGTTTAAATATGTTCTTGTAGATGAATTTCAAGATTGTGATGAATTACAAATAACCTTTTTAATGATGATGAATAAAAATAATTCTTTATTTGCAGTGGGAGATGAAGATCAGTGCATATATAGTTTCAGAGGCTCTAAGCCAGAGTATATGGTAACCTTTAAAGAAATTTTCAATGGTGGAGAAAAAATTTACTTATCTATTAACTATAGAAGTAATGAAAATATTGTGGAAGCCTCTAAGGATGTTATCAAAAATAATTTAAAGAGAAATAATAAGGAAATTAATTCTTATAAAAAGACTAATGGAATTATAAAATTTTCATCTCCTTATGATGAAAGAAATCAAGGTGAAGAGATAGCTAACATAGTTGAAAAGTCTATATATAATGTAAGTGAAAATGCAGTGCTATATAGGACTAATATGGAGGCTAGAAGTCTTATTGACACATTTACAAGAAGAAGAATTCCATTTGTCCTTTTAGATAAAGGATATAACTTCTTTGAGCACTTTATAGCTAAAGATATTTTAGCCTATTTAAAGTTAGCTATTAATATTAAAGATAGAGAAAGTTTTTTACATATAATAAATAAACCATTTAGATATGTTAGTAAGAGCAACTTAGAATACTTAAGATCCTATAGAGAAGATAAGTGTCCTTTTGATATTTTAATTGAAAAAAAGGATACTCCACCTTATCAGGCTAAGAAGTTAGATGAATTAAGAAGGGATATTATTCACTTAAATAAGCTATCATTATCATCAGCCATACAATACATTATAACAGAACTAGGATATATAGATTACTTAAAAGAGTACTCAGAAAGATATAATCAAAGTATTGATGATTTAGAAGATATAGTTGAAGAATTTAAAAGTGCAGCTGATGGTCTTAAGACTATAATAGAATTATTCTCTCATGTTGAAAGAGTTAAGGAAAGTATAGAAGAAAGCAAGGATATAAAAGAAGGCGTTATTTTAAGCACTATTCATGGAGTTAAAGGAATGGAGTTTAAAAATGTGTTTTTAGTTAATGCAAATGAAGAAACAATTCCACATAGATCATCCATGGAAGAAAACATAGAGGAAGAAAGAAGATTATTTTATGTAGGAATAACTAGAGCTATAGATAATTTATATATATTTTCTCCTAAAACTCAAAGGGGAAAATTTAAAGAAGCTTCTAGGTTTGTTATAGAAGGAAAGTTTAAGGAAATAGAGAGTAATGAAGACTATGGAATAAAGGTTAATGATATAATAACTCATAAGGCTTATGGAAGTGGAAGAGTTATAGAAATAAATAAGGATCTTATAAAAATAGATTTTGGAGACACAGTAAATAAGAGCTTTTCTATTAAAGTATTAATGGATAATAATCTTATTCTAATAAATAATAAGTAAGTAATTGTTCACTAATTAGATATTAGGCTGTATAATTTTATTATGGCAATAAAAGGAGAAAGTAAGCTATATTATAGATTATGAGGTGTATTAAATGGAAAATGTAAATTTAAGTAAGGTTAAATTTGCACTAGATGTGGGAACGAGATCGCTAATAGGAACTGTTGGAATAGTTGAAGACAATAAATTTAAAGTAATATGTGAAAAATACTTAGAGCATGAAGAAAGAGCAATGATAGATGGACAAATTCATGATATAGATTTAGTTGCAAAAGGTGTAAAAACAATAGTAGATGACATTGAAACTGAATTAGGAATTAAACTTAAAGAAGTATCTATTGCAGCAGCAGGAAGATTTCTAAAAACAGTAAATGCTGAAGGTATAATAAATTTAAATGCAGATGATGAGATAACTAAAGAAGATATAAAAAATTTAGAATTAATTTCTTTAAAGGCTGCTGAAAATGAAATAAATAAAACTACAGAAGGAAAACTTTACTGTGTAGGATATTCCGTTAAAAATTACTTTTTAAATGGTTTTGTTATTTCTAATTTAGTTGGGCATAAAGGTGAAGAAGTAAAAGTGGAAACTATAGCCACATTTTTACCACGATCAGTAGTGGATTCCCTATATTCAGTAATGAGTAAGGTAGGATTAAGAGTTAACAACTTAACTTTAGAACCAATTGCAGCTATTGAAGCTGTAGTGCCACAAAAACTAAGACTTTTAAATATAGCTTTAGTGGATATTGGAGCAGGTACATCAGATATAGCAATAAGTTCTAAGGACAGTATATCATCTTATGGAATGGTGCCGCTTGCAGGTGATGAAGTAACAGAGGCAATAGCTCAAGAATGCTTAGTAGATTTTAATACTGCTGAATATATAAAAAGAAATTTATTAATAAAGGATGAAATAACATATACAGATGTAATAGGCTTTGAAAATACTATAAAGTCAGAAAATATATTAAAAAGTATTAAACCAATAGTAAAAAAGATAGCTGAATCAATAGGGAGTAAGATAATTGAACTAAATGCTAATAAGTCTCCTAGCGCATTATTTTTAGTAGGGGGAGGAGCTCACACTCCAGGACTTATAAATGAATTAAGTGAGATAATGAATATACCAGTTCAAAGAATAGCAATTAAGGATAGAAAGGCTATAGAGAATTGTATTAGCGATAATAATTTGGGCTCAGCAGGGGTAACTGTAATAGGTATAGCATTAATATCTGTAAAAAATGGTAACAATGATTTTATTGAAGTTACTTTAAATGGTTCAGAAGTTACTTTATTTAATTCTCATAGTCATAGTGTTATGGATGTTATAATTCAGTCTGGAATTAATCCTAATATGTTAATTGCAAGGAATGGGAAGAATTTAAGATATACATTAAACGGGGTAAAAAGAATATCCTTTGGAGAGAGAGGAAGAAGTCCAAAGATTAAAGTTAATGGAAGTATAGAAAGCTTAGATAAGACAGTTAAATCAGGTGATAATATTGAAATAATATATGCTATTTCAGGAAAGGATGCAAATCCTAAAATTATTGAGGAAATAAAAGGATTTAACAGCAAGAGTTTTTATCTTGATAATAAAATAATAAATTTGGAACCAATTATTTTAGTTAATGAGAATAAAGAAGGCTTAGATTATTTTATAAAGGAAAATGATGATATTAATATAATTCTTCCTAAAACTATTGGGGATTTAAAAAGATATATAATTAATAAGGAAGTAAATATTAAAAAGGATTTAGTAGCTATAAGTGATAATTATATTATTAATGAAAATGATAATTTAACTACCTATGAAGATTCCAATAATCAAGAGGAAGTAATAAAAGATACTACTGAAATAGAAGTAAGCTTTAATGATTCAAAGATAAAAATGAATGGTAAGAAAGATTACATATTTGTTGATATTTTCAATTATGTTTCTTTTGATTTAAAAGAAGCAAAGGGAACAATTAACCTAATGTTAAATGGAAATAAAGTAGGTTATACAGAAAAGCTAAAAGATGGGGACAGTATTGAAGTTTTCTGGACATAGATAATATACATAAAAATACAATTAAGGGGGCAATATTATGAATTTTAAAGACGAAGCAATAAGCATAAAAAGTGAGTTAATTAATATAAGAAGAACTTTACATCAGTATCCAGAGCTAGGTATGGAAGAATATGAAACTTCTAAGTTCATAAAAAACTTTTTAAGAAAAGAAGGAATAGAGTTTATAGAAGTAGCTAAAACTGGGGTCTGTGGAATTATTAGAGGAACTAAAGAAAGTAATAGTGAAAATATAAAAACTATAGCTTTAAGAGGAGATATTGATGGTCTACCTCTTTTAGATAAGAAGGTATGCGAATATTCTTCAAAAGTAGAAGGAAAAATGCATGCATGTGGTCATGATGGACATACTACTATTTTACTAGGAGCTGCTAAGTTATTAAATAAAAACAGGCACTTATTCAGTGGAAATGTAAAACTATTATTTGAGCCAGCAGAAGAAACTATAGGTGGCGCTAGATTTATGATTGAAGAGGGAGTATTAGAAAATCCAAGAGTAGATTGTGTTTGTGGCCTTCATGTAGAAGAAAATTTAGAATGTGGAACTATAATGTTAAAGGATGGAGTAGTAAATGCAGCATCCAATCCCTTTACAATAAAAATAAAAGGGGCAGGTGGACATGGAGCTTATCCTCATACTACAGTAGATCCAGTAGTTATTGCTAGTCATATTGTTCTAGCCCTTCAAACAATAGTAAGTAGAGAAATAAATACAGCTAATCCTGCTGTTATAACTGTTGGTAGTATTCATGGTGGTACAGCCCAAAATATTATACCAGAAGAGGTTATAATAAGTGGTGTTATTAGAACTATGAGTAAAGAAGATAGAGCATTTGCAAAGGAAAGACTAATAGAAATAGTAGAAGGTATATGTAAGTCTTCTAGAGCTTCTGCTGATATAGATATAGAAGAATCTTATCCTAATTTATATAATGATGGGAATATGGTAGAGTTATTTAAAATTGGAGCAGAAAAAGTTTTAGGAAAAGAAAATGTATTACTTCAAAAGTATCCTAAGATGGGAGTAGAAAGCTTTGCTTATTTTGCAAATGAAAGACCAGGAGTGTTCTATTTCTTAGGTTCAGGGAATAAAGAAAAAAATATTATTCATCCAGCTCATAGTAATTTATTTGATATAGATGAAAATTGTTTGCCTCTTGGAGTAGCAATGCAATGTGAAATGGCTATTGAATATTTGACAAGAAGTTAAAATAATATTAATCTAGTATAATGGGGAAAATAGTTTAGAAAATAGAAACTAGGAGTGATTACTATTGAAAATAGAAATAGGAACAAATGAAGCTGGCCAAAGGCTAGATAAATTTTTAAGAAAATTATTAAAGGATGTTCCATTAAGTAAAATATTTAAAGCCTTAAGAAAAGGTGATGTAAGAGTTAATGGAAAGAAGCAAAAGGAAAATTATACACTTCAAGTGGATGACATAGTTGAAATTAAATATATACAAAGTACAAAAGAAAAACCAGAAGAAAAATTCATAAAGGTAAATGCAAGTGGAATAAAAATCACTTATGAGGATGCTAATATATTGATAGTTGAGAAATGGCCTAATATCCTAGTTCATCCAGATGAAAAAGGTAAGGAACCAAGTTTAACTGATTATGTATTATCATATTTAAATGAAAAAGGTGATTATTTACCTGAAAATGAAGTAACTTTTACTCCAGCACCATGTAATAGATTAGATAGAAATACTTCAGGTATAGTTATATTTGGTAAGAATTTTGAAGCTTTAAGAAATGTTAATGAATTAATAAGAGAAGGCAATGTTGAAAAGTATTACAACGCCTTAGTTAAGGGCAGAATTAAAGATGGATTATACAAGGGATATATATTAAAAAATGAAGATGCTAATATTTCTAAGATTTATGATGAAAAAGTTCCTAATTCTAAGGAAATAGCTATGGAAGTTAAAACAATACAAACTAATAGTGCGTATTCACTTTTAGAAATAGACTTGATAACAGGAAGAAGCCATCAAATAAGAGCTCATTTGTCTCACTTAGGAGCACCTATTATTGGTGATAATAAGTATGGAGATAGAAAATTAAATTCATTCTTTGCAAATAAATTTGGTTTGGATTGCCAATTCTTATATGCATATAAAATTGTTTTTAGAGATACAAAAGATAAATTAAGTTATTTAAATAATAAAACAATAACAGAAAGCTTACCACCAGTATTTAAAAAGATTAAAAATGATGTGTTTAAGTTCAGAATATAATAAAAGGTGATTAGTATGGAACAAAAATCAGCCGGACGTGGTTTTTTAATATTATCAATAGCAGGTATTGCTGGTAAGTTATTATCAGCAATATATGTTCCTTTATTAACAAGAGTTTTAGGGGAAACTGGATATGGTATATATGTAGCAGGTTATGATATATTTGTATTTTTAATTGCAGTAACTAGTTTAGGTGCTCAACCTGCAGTTACTAAGGTTGTAACAGAACTTAGGACAATGGGAAATCATAAAGATGCTTTAAGAGCAATGAAGCTATCAATAAAGTATTTAGCATTAATTAGTATAGTAATAGCTGGAATATTTATGGCATTATCATTTCCAATATCTAAATTAATATATAGAGAAAGATCTGCTTTAACATTTGTATTCTTAGGGCCTGCAATAATTTTTGCAGCTGTTTTAGCTGCCTTTAGAGGATATATGCAAGGTGTAGAAGAAATGGAATCCTTAGCAATATCACAAATTGTTGAGCAATTAATTAATGTAGTGCTTAGCCTTGTTTTTGCAGCTTTATTATTATCAGTTACAAGTAAGCCGGAATGGGGAAGTGCTGGAGGTACTGTAGGTACTTCTCTTGGCGCAATTGTTGCAATAATATACATAGTGTATATTTATAATAAAAAAGATTTTAAAGAAGAAGCAGAGTTAAATCACGATCCAAGTAGAAAAAGGGTTTCTGATAAAAGAATAGTTAAAAAGTTATTTATGTATGCTATTCCTATAACATTAGTTGCAGCAGTTCAGAATTTCGCAGGAGTTATAGATAGTATAACTTTAGCGAGAAGCTTAAATTCTGCAGGCTTTGATAAAGATAAGATAGATAGTTTAACGGCAATACTTTCATATTATAAAACTCTTATTTATGTGCCACTTGCTATAGTAACAGCCCTTGGAACATCTATATTTCCAAAGATTATACAAGCATTTGTTTATAAAAATAAGAAGGATTTAAAACAACAAACTAGTTATGCCTTTAGGATAATGTATATAATTGTTATGCCAGCAACCTTTGGATTAGCTATATTAAGTAAGGAAATATATAGTTTCTTATTTCCTTCTAATTCAGGATATTATTTACTTATGTACGGGTCAACATTATTGATATTTATGTCAATAACAACAATACAAAATGTTATTTTACAAGGAATTAATAAATTATATTTAATTATTGTATCTGCAAGCCTTGGATTACTTGCAAAAATAATTATAAACATAGTTTTAGTTTCTAATCCTAATATTAATGTAATGGGTGCTGTAATCGCCACTTTTATATCATTTATAATACCGACTATAATAAATCATAGAAAGATAAAAAGATTCTTTAGAGTAAATATTCCAATAGTAAAACAAGCAATAGTACCAACAATTTGCTCTATACTAATGACTTTAGTTATATTTCTTACAAAGTTCCCTGTTCTTAAAGTAAATGAAGCTTTAGGTGGAGGAAAATTTGTAACTGCTATAGCAACAGTAATATTAATAGGAATAGGGGGAATTGTGTACCTTTATTTAATGATTTACTTTGGAGGCATTAGAAAGAAAGACTTAGATTTATTTTCACCAAAATTATTTAAGTTATTACCAAGAAGACTTAGAAAAGAACTACTTTAGGAATGAAGAATGTAAAATGTAAAATGTAGAATTAAGGTGAAAACTCCACAGGAGTTTTGTAAATTTAAAGAATGAAAGAATGAAAGCCTCTTTGCTGAAGCAAAATTGGCATGAAAGAATGAAAAAATTAAGGATTAAATTCCTTCGGAATTTATACTTTTATAACTCAGCTTGACTGAGTTATTTCATTAATTATGCATTATTAATTATGCATTATGCATTAGAAAAAGTCCCTTGTGGTTATTAAGACTACCTGGGGCTTTTTTAAATATATAGATAATTTATTTTAATAATTACCATAAATTTATCTTGGTTTAAACGTATAATAAGTGAAGTGATTGATTACGGATGGAGGAATTATGAGTGAATTGGAATTTCAAAGATGCTTAAAAGAAATAAGTAATGGAAAAAAAGAATACTTGAAAATCATATACGATTATTATGGGCATACTATTTACTCATATTCTTTATCTATAATTAAATGTGAAAATTTAGCAAAGGATATATGTCAAGACGTGTTTATTAAGATATGGAATAACAGTAGCAAGTATAAAAGTAAGAGTAATCATAAAAATTGGATGATGACTATAACAAAAAATACAGCTATTGATTATTTGAGAAAATATAAAAGGGAAGAAATAGTAGAGGAATTTAACATAATTGATGATGAAGATATGATGGAGGATATAAATCAAAAGATTCTAATCAAAGAAGCCCTTAATTTGCTAAATGATGAAGAAAGAGAAATTGTTATTTTGCATGCAATATCTGACCTTACCTTTAAAAATATTGGAGAGATTTTAAATAAGCCTATAGGTACAGTTACATGGAGATACCGTGAAGCTATAAAAAAACTTAGAAGCAAAGTAGATTATAGGGAGAATAGTTATGAATAATGATATAAAAGACTTATTGAAAGATTACTCTAAAAATAATATGCCTGATTTGTGGGATAACATAGAAAATAAACTAGATAATAAGAAAAGTAAGAAAAATAAAAGGATTATAGCTATAGCAGCAAGTATAGGAATAATTATTACTATTGGTATAACTTACAATAAGTTTGGATTAAAAGGTGACATAAACAATGAAATGTTAAGTGAAGACACTAATTTTAACTCTGAAATTGCAAGCAAAATTCAGGTTTTAGATGGCTTAGATTTAGAAAAGGTTATGAGTGATAAAATAGTGTTAGGAAGGTCATTAGAAAATAGTTATGCATATGATTTGAGATTTATTAATTATGAAACTGAAGCAGAAGCCATAGTTTATGGAAAAGTGATTAATGTAAAGAGTTATGTGAAATTTGGGGGAATGATTTTAAGTGATATAACTATTGAAGTTATAAATGACTATAAAAAAAATATTGAAGAAGGAGGTAGCATTATACTTGGGGTTTCAGGGGGAGAGCTTAGTTATTATGAATTTATAGAACAAGCTGATCCAGGATTAGTTGAAAAAAGAGGTTATAACAATATTGAAGATAAAACTAAAAACTTTATTGAAACTAGGGACGGTCTACCTGTTTATAGAGTAGGAGAATATGTGCTTGTCTATGCTAATTCTATTGCTAATGATGAGTATTATATAAAAAATCCAGATGAAAGCTTAAGCTATGAATATTATCCTTTAAAACAATTATATGTTGATCCAAATACAAGAGAAGTATTTGAATATGAATGTGATTATGAAAATAATAGGTTTATTAAGAAATATGTAATATCTCTAGATTCTTTAGAAAATTAAAAGGAATGGTGTGAATTATGAAGAGAATATCTTTAGTTATGATTTTAATAATGATTATTTTACTATCTGGATGTACATTATTAGATAATAAAGAAGTTATAAATGATGATTATACAGGAATTCAAAATTCAGGAATTAAAGTAAATATAGAGAGTGATAAAGTATTATTTTACAATGAAGAAGCAACATTTACTAGTGTATTAGAAGGTGAACTAAATAATCAGGTGCAATATCATTGGATACTTAAAGATTCATTATCAAGTGAAGGTATACATGGTTTTGTAAGTGAAAATGGACCTGTTAATGAAATTACTAATTCAGGAGAACCAGTTAAATTTGCAATCTATGCAGAGGTAAGCTATATTGAAGATGCATACAGCGAGATAGTAGTACTATTACAAATTGAAGAAAAAGGAACAAATAATATTGTAGCCACAGATGAAGTAACTATTATAAATAGACAAGGGGAGTACTTTGTAATAACTTCAAAAGAAAAAGAACTTCAAGATGAAATATTAAAATCAGACAAATCAAAATTATATGCTGATATATTTAATATAGTATGGGAAATTGATAAAGGATTAAATAGTGATACAAAATATATAAACATAGATACAAGTACATTTAAAGATTTTACTGAAGAAGATAAAGAACAATTATTTGATTATATAGCTAAGAAATACAATTCAACTATAATGGATAAAACTTTTCAAGAGTTAGAAGATGAAGGATATATTAAGAATTTAACCTTCATAGATGGTATAAGCTTTAAAATTGACGAATATATAAAAAATTCAGAAAATGAAATTTCTTTTGAAGGAGCAAAGTGGGCTTCTGGTCTTGGAGCAATTGGTTTTACTACTAAGGCAGAAAAAATTAATGGTACATGGAAAATAAAAACCTGCAATATGACTTGGATAAGCTAGTAAATTATTAATCTCAGATAAATTTTATAGAGAGTAAAAGAGAATATAGAAGAGTTGGAGGATACAAATGGTCATTTTAATTGGTGGAGCAAGTCATGCAGGGAAAACCTTGATGGCACAAAAGTTACTTGAAAAATATCATTATCCATATACAAGTATAGATCATATAAAGATGGGAATTATACGTGGATATAAAAATTGTGGCTTTACTCCTTATGATAGTGATAAAGTAATTTCAGAAAAGCTATGGGGAGTTATAAAGGGAATAGTTGATACCTGTGTTGAAAATAAACAAAATATAATTATAGAGGGATGTTATCTTCCACCTCACAAAGTGGTTGATATTTCTGATTATGTAATAGCAGTTTATATTGTCTTTTCAGATTCATATATAAATAAGAACTTCAATAAAATTATTTCTTATGAAAATATAATAGAGAAAAGAAAATTCCAAGAAGAAAGAAATAAAAATGAGTTTATTCTAGAAAACAAAGAAATAAAGAAAAAATGTATTGAATCAAGATTGCCTTATTTTGAAATTAATGAAGATTATGAAGAAGAGATTCAAAAAGTATATAATTATATCCATGAAAATATTATTAAGATTAGAAAGTATAGAGCTTCTGATTTAAATGAAATTTTAGTAGTTTTTTACGACACAGTTCATGAAGTATGTAGTAAAGATTATTCTAAAAGTCAACTTAATGCCTGGGCAGATGGAAATATTAATAAAGAAGAATGGAATAAATCTTTTTTAGAACATTATACTGTTGTTGTTGAGATTGATAATAAAATTGTAGGCTTTGGTGATATTAATGGAGACTATATCGATAGGCTATATGTTCATAAGAATTATCAAAATATAGGTATAGCAACAAAAATTCTTAAAAGTCTTGAAAAATATGCATACGAATCTGGAAAAAATATTATAACAACTCATGTATCAATAACAGCAAAATCCTTTTTTGAAGAACGTGGATATAAAGTTATAAAAGAACAAGATGTTAAAAGAAAAGGAGAGGCTTTAACAAATTATATAATGAAAAACAAAGAAAAACTTCGTAAATATAAAAAAGATTCTGCCTGGTAAATGATTTTTAATTATCTACGAGACAGAATCCTTATTTCTTTAAGAGCTTTTTAAATTTTATACATTATTAATTTTACATTGTGAGAAAGCACCTTTTCATTAAATATTTCATTTTTCAATTCTTTAATTCTTTCATTGTGCGTAGCACACTTACCCTTCTTCTATTCCAAAGAAACTTAAAGCGACAAAGGTTGAAAATGTTATAAAAATAAGAAGAATATTTTTTAGTATAATAAAATTATTTAATATGTTTGAAGTAAGTCCTTTTAATATTATAAATAATAATATGGAGAGCAATGTGAAAATTATTATATTGCTAGTAGATAAATTTAAATATATATGTTTTTGGACTTCTCTAAGGTTTATAAATAAACTTATGCTAGAAGTTATAAATAAGGTTATACCATATCCCATTATATTAACTCCTGGAATACCTATGAATATAAATAAACAGATAATCTCTATTGTAGATACTATTAATGAATTTCGAAGAATTATTCCTTGTTTATTTAAGCCATTTAATATTCCAAACATTGTACTTGCAGTGAAGAATATAGGAGCACTTAAAGAAGCAATTTTAATATAATTACCTAAGTCATCTCTTTTAAAGAACATTTCACCTAGAGAATTAGGAATTAAGTTACATACTACTGTAGTAGCTAATCCTAATAAGAAAGCTATTTTCATAACTTTCTTTATTCTTATAGAAGCATTATAGTAATCTCTTCTACTTATGGTTTCAGAAAGATCTGGAACTATTAATGAATTTATAGACATAATAACTATCATTGGAAAAGCCACAATGGTTAATGCCATTCCATTGAATTTACCTATCATTCCTAGTGCTGTTGCTGTATCAAATCCAGCGGAGGCTAATCTTCTTGGAACTAAAAGAGTGGAAGCAGTTCCAAATAAATTTCCTAAAAATCCATTTAAACATAGAGGCAATGCAATAACCAAAACATTAAATAATAGCTGAGAAGCTCTTTCAGGATTAGTAAATGATTTAGGAACTTTTTTAGAAAGATTTTTATAATAAATAAAAAGTAAAATTAAGCTTTGCAATTCACCTATAGCAAGGGAAAGATAAGCTAAAGTTACAAGAGATGTAATTGAATTAGCTTTAAATATAAAAATTAATAAAGTGATAGTTATAATACGCATAGCCTTTTCTAAAATATCTATAAAGGAAGGAATAATTATTTTTGAAACTCCATAAAAGTATCCCTTTAGAATATTTGATAAAGCTATAAATACCATGGCAGGACAAGTTATTCTAATTGCATTTATAGTTCTCATATCATGAATTCCATATTTACTTATGTAAGGCGCTAAAAAAAACACCATTACTCCTATAAAAACAGCCCAAATAACGTTAAAACTTGCAACTGCTCTTATTGTTTTAGTTATATTGTTATATTGCCCCTTTGACTTATATATAGCAGAAACTTTAGATATAGCAGCTATTATACCAGCAGTCATAAGACAAATGAAGAGATTATAAATAGGCATAACTAAACCATAAAGTCCAACACCAACAGGACCTATAAGATTTGATAAGTAAATTGAGAAAATAAATCCCAATACACCAGTGGTTATATTTGATGCTGTTAGCAACACAGAATTCTTTAGAAAGCTATCTTCTTTCAAAATTTTCACCCCCAATCAATACACTTATATGTATTCTCTATAAAATAGAAATATGAATAATGAAGGATTTTTAAATATTAATAAAAAATAATAATAAATTTATAGAAGTACTAATATAAATATAATGTAACTTATGTAATATGGAGGTATGGTGAGATGGGAAAAACAATAGTATTAAATTTATCCAATGTAGTACTAAAGGGAAATATATTGGATGTGGGAGAAAGCTTTGGAGTTATTTATAATATATCAAAGGATATAATGAATGAAATATCAGTGGATTATATTAATGGGGATAACTATCATATTTTAAAGGAAGAAGAATATGATACTTGCACTATGTTTTTTTGCTTAAGTAATATTTGGAACAATTCAAATAGATTTAAATTAATAGAAGAAGTAAGTAAATATATTAAATCTGGGGGAGAATTACTTATATGGGATATTAATAAGGAAGTAAGAAATATGATAAATAATAAGATAATAGCATTACTTCCCTCTGGAAATCATAAAGAATTTGAATTCAAAAATTTAAATCCTATAATAAAATCTAACATTGAAGAAAATGAGAAACTTATTGAAAAATATTATATAATAGAGGAAACTAAATTGTGGGAGGATATTCATTTTATAAGGGGTAAAAAAATATAGTTTAAGTTCGAAGGGAGATATACTTATGAAAATTTTGCTTACAGCTTTAAATTCTAAATTTGTTCATAGTAACTTAGCTGTTAGATATTTAAAATCTTATACAAAGGATATGGATTATGAATGTAAAATTAGAGAGTTTTCTATAAATGATAGGGAAGAAAAAATATTAGAAGAAATCATTAAGGAAAGGCCTAATGTAGTGGCTTTTTCTACTTACATATGGAATATAGAAATGATAAATAGAATTTCAAATTTAATAAAATTAGTAGATGAAAATATAGAAATACTTTATGGAGGCCCAGAAGTATCCTATGATAGTCAAAACATACTTAAGGAATTAAATGGGGAATATATTATTGAAGGTGAAGGAGAAAAAACATATAGAGAGTTTGTGGAATATAAGCTTGGAGAAAGGAATATAGATTCAATTAGAGGCCTTTACTACAAAGTCAATGAAGAGGTTGTTTTTAATGGTAAGAGACCATTAATGAATATGAATGAAATAGTTTTTCCTTATGAAGAGGATGAAAACTTAGATAATAAAATAGTATATTATGAAGCTAGCAGGGGTTGTCCATTCAATTGTAAATATTGTTTATCTTCTACTATTCATGGAGTTAGGTTCCTAGATGTAGATAGAGTTAAAAGGGAATTACAATACTTTATTGATAAGGAAGTAAGGTTAGTTAAGTTTGTAGATAGAACTTTTAACTGCAATCATAAATTTACAATGGCTATATGGGAGTTTTTAATTAACCAAGAAACTAAAACGCAATTCCATTTTGAAATATCAGCTGATATTTTAAAGGAAGCTGAACTTGAATTATTAAGAAAAGCTCCTAAAGATAGATTCCAATTTGAAGTTGGAGTTCAAACTACAAATGATGAAGTTTTAAATAAAATAAATAGATTTGTTAATTTCAGTGATATAAAGGAAAAGGTTGATGAGCTTCTTAAAATAAGAAATATTAAGCAACACCTTGATTTAATTGCTGGATTACCAGGAGAAGATTATAATTCCTTTAAAAAATCCTTTAATGATGTATATAGCATAGCTCCAGAAGAAATACAATTAGGATTTTTAAAGCTTCTTAGAGGGTCATCAATGAGGGAGGAAGCTGAAGAATATGGAATGAAATATTCACCATATCCTCCATATGAAATATTAAAAACTAATTCTATAAGTTATGAAGAACTTTTAAAACTTAAAAAGGTTGAAGAAATGGTGGATAAATACTATAATTCTCAAAAATTTAATAACATAATAAAATATTTTGTTAATAAGTTTGATACACCCTTTGATTTTTATTATGAGCTAGGTTGTTATTTTGAGAAAAAAGGATACTTTAATAGAAATATAGGAAATAGTGAGTACTATAGAGTATTTTTAGATTTTAATATGGAAATATTAAAAGAAGATAATTCTATATTAAATGAAATATTAAGATATGATTATTTAAGTTTTAATAAAAAAAGAGGAATACCTGATTTTATTGCTAAAAGTATTGATAAAAGTGAAGAGGAAGAATTGAAAGAAAAATTAAGAGAAAAATATTCTTTTAAAAACTATTATTTAGAGAGTTTTAATATAAATATTAATTTGTTTAAAGAATCTTCGATAATAGTTAAGGAAAAGGATTATTATTTATTCGGATATGAAGGTGATATAATACATCTAAAAATAAAGTAATATAAATTTATGAAGTGTTAATTTGTTAAGCAATCACTATAAAAATGATTTGAAAAATAAATTAAATTCATAATTTATGCAAAAAAAGAATAAAAATATTGAAAAAAATGAGGAATAGTGTATAATATAGAAAAAGTAATTAATACTACTTAAAGTATTAATGACTATATTATTATTGTTATTTAATATAATAAAGGTGGTGAGATTTTGGCATTAGAAGCAATAAATGATATTAAAAGGTCCGAAGATCAGGCTGAAAATATAGTTAAAGAAGCTACATTAAGATCAAAGGAAATAATTAAAGAAGCAAGCCTACTAGCTGATGAAGAATATAATAAAATTATAGAGTCTGCTAATTTAAGGAAAAAGGAAATAATTAAAGGGGCAGAAGAGCAGGGGAATTCTGAAGCTAAGCCTATATTAGATAAAGGTGAAACTGAGGTGGAAGAAATAAAGAATATTTCTACTGAAAAGAAAAATAATGCTATTAATTTAATCGTTGAGAGGATAGTGAAGATTCATGGCAATAGTTAAGATGAAGAAGTTCACTTTACTTACCTTTGAATCTAAAAAGCCAAAGTTTTTAAAAGAAATTCAAGGCTTATCTAATGTTGAATTTATTAATTTACAAGATGAAGATTTTCTTGAAAAGTATGAAGATTTGAAAAATTTATCTAAGGATAATGATGAAGTAGAGTGTTCTAAATATGAAGAAAACTTATCAAAAACAAAATTTGGAGTTGATTTCTTCAATAAATATGTTCCTAAAAAATCAGGATTAAAGGCATTAAGGGAAGAAAAATTAACTTTAACTTTAGATGAATTAGAAGAAAAGGTTAATTCCTCTAATTGGATAGACAGCTATGATAAAGCTAAAGAGAAGGAATCAGAGTTAGTAAAGTTAGACTCAGAAGTTACAAAGTTACAGTCTGAAATAGATAATTTAACACCTTGGGAAAATTTAGATATTGCTTTTGGCGAACTTAAGTCATTAAAATATACATCTTATTACTTAGGAACAATAGCTAAAGGCTATGAAGAAAAAGTGCTTGAAGAATTATCAAATTGCTATATTGAAATAATTTCAAGAAGTACTAATGAGGTTAATTTATTGATTTTAGCTAACAATGAATATGATGAAAATATTTCTGAAGTATTAAGAAGTATTGGATTTAATTCTTTTAAAACAGAATATACAGATGTACCATTAAAACTTATTCTAGATTTTAAACATAGAATAGAAGAAATTCAATCTAAAAAATTCTTTGTTCAAGAGGAGATATCTGATCTTGAAGAGGATTTACAAAAGTTAGAATTAGCTTATGACTATTTTGCAAGTAAGGTTGAAAGAATAAAAGTATCTAGCAACTTTTTAAAGACTAAAAATGTTTCTGCTATACAAGGTTGGATAGCAGAAGAAGATAGTGAGGACTTAAGAACTATATGTTCAAAGGTTCTTAAGGATGATTATTACATAGAATTTGAAGATGTTAAGGAAGAGGAAATAGATAATGTTCCTATAAAGCTAAAAAATGGAGAATTAGTTTCAGCTTTTGAAAGTGTAACTGGAATGTATAGTTACCCAAAATATAATGAAATTGATCCAACTCCACTTCTTACACCATTTTATTTAATCTTCTTTGGTATGATGGTTGCTGATGTAGGATATGGATTAGTGGTTTTAATAGCTTCAATTATAGCTCTAAAGTTCTTAAAGCTAAGTGATAGTATGAAGGATTTTATGAAGTTTTTCTTCTACTTAAGTTTTCCAACAATATTCTTTGGAATAGTGTATGGCTCTTTCTTTGGAGATGCAATTGCAATGCCATTCAAATTAATTGATACAAATAAGAATGTAATGACTATAGTTGTATTATCTTTAGCTTTAGGAGTAATTCAAATCTTCTTTGGGCTATTTATAAAAGCTTATAGTTTAATAAGATTAGGAAAAGGTATGGATGCATTACTTGATGCAGGCTCTTGGATAATTACATTATTATCAATAGGAGGAATTGCAGCAGTAAAATTATTAAAGTTATCAAGTTTCTTAGGTACATTGTTTATAATTACAGCTGTTATAGGTGCAGTATTAATAGTTATTGCTGGTGGAAGGGAAGAAAAATCCTTTGGAGCTAAAGCCGGCCAAGGACTATATGCATTATACGGTATTACTGGATATGTAGGAGATTTAGTTTCTTATACAAGACTTATGGCCTTAGGCCTTGCAGGTGGTTCTATTGCAGGTGCATTAAATTTATTAATTCACACTTTACCAGGAGTAGCTGCAATAATAATAGGTCCTGTATTATTTGTTTTATTCCATATATTCAATTTAGGATTATCTTTACTTGGAGCATATGTTCATACAGCTAGGCTTCAATATGTTGAATATTTTGGAAAATTTTATGACGGTGGTGGAAAGCCGTTTAAAGCGTTTAAAAGTTCAGAAAAGTATATAAGGATCAAAAGAAATTAGGAGGAATTACAAATGGAAATGTCATGGATTCAATTTTTTATAGAAAATAATGGAGGATTAATATTTGCAGCACTTGGAGCTGCATTAGCAGTTGGACTATCAGGTATAGGTTCAGCAAAGGGTGTTGGTATAGTTGGTGAAGCAGCTACAGGTTTAATTACAGAGGAACCAGAGAAGTTTGGTAAAGCATTAGTTCTTCAATTATTACCAGGTACACAAGGTTTATATGGTTTCGTTATAGGTTTCTTAATATTTACTAAGATGACTTCAGGTATGCCATTTGAACAAGGATTATACTTATTAATGGCTGGTTTACCAATAGCTTTTGCAGGACTTTGGTCTGGTATAGCTCAAGGTAAGGTTGCAGCAGCAGGTATTCAAATATTAGCTAAAAATGAAGACCACAACACTAAAGGTATTATATTAGCAGCAATGGTTGAAACATATGCATTATTAGGTTTCGTTATTTCATTTATGTTAGTAAACAAAGGATTCTAGGATTGGAGAGAATAGGCGATGGCAAATATAAATAATCTAACTTCTAAAATCCTTAGGGATGCTGAAGAAAGAAAGGAAAGTATTCTAGCTTCTGCTGAAGAAGAAAAGAATAAGATTCTTTCAAAGAAAATAGCTAAAGCCAAGGAACTAGAAAAGGAAATTATAAATAAGGCTGAGGCTGAAGCTAAGAGCAGAAAAGAAAGAATTATATCTTCTGCTTCTCTAAAGGTTAGAAATAATAAATTATCTGCAAAGCAAGAAGTTATAAAAGAAGTGTTTGAAAAAAGTATAGATGTATTATCTTCTATATCTGGAGATGATTTTTTAAGATTTATTAAAAATTCAATACTTTCTTTAGGGGAAATAGGTGAACAAAATCTAATTTTAAATAAAGAAGGAATGGAATTAGTTGATCTTACTTTTATATATGATTTAAATCAGGTATTAGGAGACAAAGGCAATATAAAATTAAGTCCTAATGTTGGAAATTTTAAAGGTGGATTTATTCTTGAAAGAAATGGAATAGAAATAAATAATACATATGAAGCTTTAGTGAGTTCATTAAAAGATGAATTGGAGTTTGAAGTAGCAAGTGTGTTATTTGATTAAGGAGGGTAAGAAATGGATGTAATGAAATTTACCCAAGCAATATCAAGAATATGGGTTCTAGAAACTAGACTTCTTGATAAGGCAAAAGTTGAGAGAATGATTGAAGCCAATTCAGCTAGTGAAGTACTTAGAATATTAAATGAAACAGAATACTCAAATGTTTCAGCAAGTGTAAAAAGAGCAGAAGATTATGAAGAAATATTAACAGCAGAATTAAAAAGAGTATATGATTTAGTTTATGAAATAAGCCCTATTAAAGATGTTGTTAAGATAATGAGTTTAAAATATGATTATCATAATGCTAAGGTTCTTTTAAAAGAAAAGGTATTAGGCAGAGATTTATCATCAATGCTTATAAAGCTAGGAAACATAGATTTAGTTGAAGTTAAGCGTAAGATAGACTCTGATAATTTAAAAAGCTTAAATGGAACCTTAGGCAAGGGAATTCAAGAAGCTATGAAGGTTTTTGAAGAAACTAAGGATCCTCAAAAATTAGATATTATTATAGATAAATATATGTATAAAGAATTAGTAGAACTTAATAAATCCTTAGATTATAAATTCATAGATAATTTAGTTAAAGCTATGATTGATTCTACTAATATAAGAACTTTACTTAGAATTAAAAAACAAAATAAAGGAAGAGATTTTGCACAAGAAGTTATAGTTGATGGTGGTGCCATAGATAGTGATAAGTTAATTTCTCTATTAAACGAATCACCAGAAAATATAATGTCAAAATTACAAAGTACTATTTATTCAGATTTAATTAGAGAAGGATTTGAAGGATATATTGCAACAGAGTCTGCAAGTCTTTTAGAGAAATTAAGTGATAACTATATCATGGAATTAATGAAGGATTCTAAGTTGGTTACATTTGGACCAGAAAAATTATTATCTTATATTTATGCCAAGGAAACAGAAATAAAAGTAATAAGAATTATAATGGTTGGCAAGCTTAATAATATTGCTGAGGAAGTAATAAGAGAAAGGTTGCGTGATATATATGCATAAGAAAATAGCCGTAGTTGGCGATAAAGATTCAGTTTTAGCATTTAAAGCTTTAGGCATAGATGTATTTCCAGTAGTGGAAGCTGATGAAGCAAGAAGAGCAGTAGATAATTGTGCAAGAAATAATTATGCAGTAATATTTGTTACCGAGCAAGTAGCTCAAAACATAGAAGAAACTATAGCACGTTATAACGAACAAATACTTCCATCTGTAATATTAATTCCAAGTAATCAAGGTTCATTAAATATTGGGCTTAAGAGAATTAGTGATAGTGTGGAAAAAGCTGTTGGCGTTAATATTTTATAGGAAGGTAGGTTAGTACGTTGAAGACCGGAAAGATAATTAAGGTTGCGGGTCCTTTAGTTGTTGCTGAAGGGATGGAAGAAGCAAATATATTCGATATGGTAAAAGTTGGAGAGAAAGGTCTTATCGGAGAAATCATAGAAATGAGAAATGATAGGGCTTCTATCCAAGTTTATGAAGAAACTACAGGAATAGGACCAGGAGATCCAGTATTTACTACTGGAGAACCATTAAGTATAGAATTAGGACCAGGTCTTATTGAATCAATGTTTGATGGGATTCAAAGACCTCTTGATGCTTTTGAAAAAGCTGCAAATTCACCATTTTTAAAAAGAGGTGTAGTTGTAAAATCATTAAATAGAGAAAGAATATGGACATTTAATCCTACAGTACAAATAGGAGATCTAGTAGAAACAGGAGATATTATTGGAACAGTTCAAGAAACTTCAGTTATACTTCATAGGATAATGATACCTTATGGAGTAAAGGGAAAAGTAAAAGAAATTAAATCTGGAGATTTTACTGTAGTTGATACTGTTTGTATAGTGGAAACTGAAAAAGGTGATAAAGAAGTTACTTTAATGCAAAAGTGGCCAGCAAGAAAAGGAAGACCATATGCAAGAAAATTAAAACCAGATGCTCCTATGACTACAGGACAAAGAGTTGTAGATACATTCTTCCCTGTTGCTAAAGGTGGAGCTGCAGCAGTTCCAGGACCATTCGGAGCTGGTAAAACAGTAGTACAACACCAAATAGCTAAATGGGGAGATACTGAAATAGTTGTATATGTTGGATGTGGAGAACGTGGTAACGAAATGACAGATGTTCTTAATGAGTTTCCAGAACTTAAAGATCCCAAAACTGGTCAAAGTTTAATGAAGAGAACAGTTCTTATTGGTAATACTTCAAATATGCCAGTTGCAGCTAGAGAAGCTAGTATATATACAGGAATTACTATTGCAGAATACTTTAGAGATATGGGATATTCAGTTTCAATAATGGCTGATTCAACATCAAGATGGGCAGAAGCATTAAGAGAAATGTCAGGAAGACTTGAAGAAATGCCAGGGGATGAAGGTTACCCAGCATATCTTGGATCAAGACTTGCTGATTATTATGAAAGAGCTGGTAAGGTAGTATGTTTAGGTAAGGATGGAAGAGAAGGAGCTGTAACAGCTATTGGAGCAGTATCACCTCCAGGAGGAGATTTATCTGAGCCAGTTACTCAAGCAACTCTTAGAATAGTTAAAGTTTTCTGGGGATTAGATGCTCAATTAGCATATAAGAGACATTTCCCTTCAATAAACTGGTTAAACTCATATTCATTATATGCTGATACTATTGATACATGGATGAATGAAAAAGTTTCATCAGATTGGTCAACTTTAAGACAAGAAGCTATGACTATACTTCAAGAAGAATCAGGACTTCAAGAAATAGTAAGCCTTGTTGGTATTGATGCACTTTCTGAAATTGATAGACTTAAATTAGAAGTAGCTAAATCAATAAGAGAAGACTATCTTCAACAAAATGCATTCCATGAAGTTGATACATACTCTTCACTTGATAAACAATATAAGATGTTAAAATTAATACTTCTATTCAGAAAAGAAGCAGAAAGAGCATTAAAAGCAGGTGTTTATTTAAATAAAATCTTAGGATTAGATGAAATTAGAGATAAGATTGCAAGAAGTAAATATATTCATGAAGATAATTTAAATAAGATGGATGAAATTGCAGTAGAATTAAAATCTGCTATAGATACACTAATAACTGAAGAAGGAGGTGTTCTAGATGCTTAGAGAATATAAGACAGTAACGGAAGTTGTAGGACCTTTAATGATGGTTGAAGGCGTTGAAGGTGTTAAATATGATGAATTAGTTGAAGTTGAACTTCAAACTGGTGAGAAGAGAAGAGGAAGAGTTCTTGAACTTAATGGTACAAAAGCCATGGTTCAACTTTTTGAAGGTTCATCAGGAATTAATTTAAAAGAAACAAAAGCTAGATTTTTAGGAAAACCACTTGAATTAGGTGTTTCTTCAGATATGCTTGGAAGAATATTTGATGGTATGGGACACCCAATTGATAATGGACCTAACATAATACCTGAAAAAAGATATGACATAAACGGAGAAGCTATTAATCCAGTATCAAGAGACTATCCATCAGAATTTATACAAACAGGGATTTCTGCAATTGATGGACTTAATACTTTAGTTAGAGGACAAAAATTGCCTGTATTCTCAGCATCAGGACTTCCTCATGCACAATTAGCAGCACAAATAGCAAGACAAGCGAGAGTTTTAAATTCAGACTCTAATTTTGCAGTTGTATTTGCGGCTATAGGTATAACTTTTGAAGAATCTCAATTCTTCGTAGACGAATTTAATAAAACTGGTGCTATAGATAATTCAGTATTATTTATGAACCTTGCATCAGATCCAGCTATAGAAAGAATAGCAACTCCAAGAATGGCTCTTACTGCAGCAGAATTCTTAGCTTATGAAAAGGGAATGCATGTACTTGTTATAATGACTGATATAACAAATTATGCAGAAGCCTTAAGAGAAGTATCTGCTGCTAGAAAAGAAGTTCCTGGAAGAAGAGGATATCCAGGATATCTATATACTGACCTTTCAACATTATATGAAAGAGCAGGAAGATTAAGAGGAAGAGAGGGGTCTATAACTCAAATTCCAATTTTAACAATGCCAGAAGAGGATAAAACCCATCCAATTCCAGACTTAACTGGATATATAACTGAAGGACAAATAATTCTTTCAAGAGAGTTATATAAGAAGGGGATTATGCCTCCAATAGATGTTTTACCATCACTTTCAAGACTTAAAGATAAGGGGATTGGTAAAAATAAAACTAGAGAAGATCACGCTGATACAATGAACCAATTATTCTCAGCTTATGCACAAGGAAAGCAAGCAAAAGAATTATCAGCTATTTTAGGTGAATCAGCATTATCAGATACAGATAAGAAATTTGCTAAGTTTGCAGAAGCTTTTGAAGAAGAATATGTTTCTCAAGGATTTACTACAAATAGAAGCATAGAAGAAACTTTACAATTAGGATGGAAACTTTTAAAGATACTTCCAAAAACAGAACTTAAAAGAATCAGAGATGAATATCTTGAAAAGTATATGCCAAAGGGAGATGAAGAGTAGTCATGGCAAGATTAAATGTCAATCCTACTAGAATGGAGATGTCTAAGCTAAAGAAAAGATTAGCTACAGCAACAAGAGGACATAAACTTTTAAAGGATAAGCAAGATGAGCTTATGAGACAATTCGTTAATCTTGTCAAATATAATAATGAATTAAGAAAATCTGTAGAAGCAGAGCTTCAAGGAGCACTTAAGGATTTTGTTATGGCTAGAGCTGTTATGAGCTCAGAATTTTTAGAAGAAGCAGTAGCTTATCCAAAAGAAAGCATTTCTGTTGAAGTAGGAATTAAAAATATAATGAGTGTTAATGTTCCTAAAATGGACTTTCATAGGCAACTTGAAGGTGAAGAAGGTAGTATATTCCCATATGGTTTTGCAACTACGTCATCAGAATTAGATGATTCTATTGCTAAATTATATACTATATTACCTAAATTGTTAGAATTAGCAGAGGTTGAAAAATCAACTCAGTTAATGGCAGATGAAATTGAAAAAACTAGAAGAAGAGTTAATGCCCTTGAATATATGACTATACCTTCATTACAAGAAACAATTAAATATATTAGAATGAAGCTAGATGAAAATGAAAGAGGAGCTTTAACTAGACTTATGAAAGTTAAAGACATTATACAAGCAAAAAGCTAATAAGTTTATTGTATATTATAAAAAGAATAACAAAATGAGTATAAAACTTCTTATAAGTTTTATACTCATTTATATTTTAAAAAATAATTTTTGAAGGAATTTACTTCTTAATTATTTCATGCTGATTTTGCTTCAGCAAAGAAGCTCTTCATTATTTCATTTCTAAAACTCATAATGAGTTTTTACCTTAATTATTCATTAGGCATTATGCATTATGCATTAGTTAACGTGCATTATGCATTAGTTAGCGTGCATTACCATTATAAAGTAAGTATAGATAATTATATGTGTTGTTAAATTTTTATTGTAAAATCGTCATCCTTTTGTCATTGATAAAAGCAGATGATAATAGTATAATTAGATAATAATTAATTTACATAATAAAATAGCAGTAGGTTTTAAGGAGTATATTATGATATATATTTTATCTTTTGTACTATCATTTTTTATAGTTTATTTTATAACTCCATGGTTAATGAAATTATTCACTAAATTTAGTTTTACTGATAAACCAACCAAGAGAAAAAAACATGATAGAGAAACTCCACTTTGTGGTGGATTAGCAATGTTTATAGGATTTTTTATAGTTTATTTTTTGATAAATAACTATACATTAACAAGGGAAAAGATATGGATATTTATAGGTTCATTATTAATTTTATCAATAGGTTTAGTTGATGATTATTATAAAACTAGGGGAAAAGAATTCCCAATATACCCTAGATTAATAATTCAGTTAATAGCAGCATTTATAATATATAATGCTGGAATTGTTTTTAGAGGATTCACAAACCCTTTCACAGGTGAATACATAGTATTATCAAATGCATTACAATTAATATTAACACTTACCTGGATATTTGGGGTAACAACAGTTATTAATTGGTCAGATGGAATGGATGGACTGGCTGGGGGATTGTCTCTTATATCATCTATTACCTTTGCAGGAGCAGCAATTATATTAAAACAAAGTGAATCTATTACAATGTCATTAATTGTTTCTGGAGTTACACTTGGATTCTTAAAGTATAATAGTTATCCTGCTAAGATTTTTATGGGAGATTCAGGTGCAAACTTTTTAGGATTTATTTTAAGTATAATTGCTTTAGATGGAGCTTTTAAACAAGCTACATTAATGAGTATATTTATACCTATATTGGCTTTAGCAATTCCAATATTTGATAATCTTTTTGTTATAGTAAAAAGATTTATAGATGGTAAGCCAGTGTATCAAGCAGATAGAAGTCAAATACATTATAGGTTAGAATCAAAGGGATTTACTCCAAAGCAGGTTGTAACATATATAAATATGGTTAGTTTAGCTTTTAGTTTAATATCAATTATTCTATTATTAATAAAAAAATAAGTATATAATTCAGCTTTACAGCTGAATTTATTTTATATTAAAAAGTTTGAAAATTGGGAATATTATAAATTGAAATTAAGGGGGATATTTATGTACAGAGGTAAGTTAATAAAATTAAGAGCTTATAAGGAAAGTGATATAGAAAGAGCTGTAGAATTTATAAATGATGAAGAGGTTAAAAAGTTTTTAGATAGCAACATACCTTTTCCAATTACTAAATGGGAAGAAGAAGAGTGGGTAAAAAGTAGAAAGAGTAATTCTGAATATACTTATGATTTCGCAATTGAAGATTTAGAAACAGGAAAATACATCGGTGGCTGTAGTATCAATGAGTGTAATTTAAAAAGTAGAAATTGTACTATCGGTATAATGATTGGAGACAAGGAGTATTGGGGAAAAGGATATGGTAGTGACTCATTAAAAGTTCTTATTAAGTTCATATTTGAGGAGGTAAATATGAATAAGATAAAGCTTAATGTTTTTTCCTTTAATAGTAGAGCTATAGCATGTTATAAAAAGGTAGGTTTTGTAGAAGAAGGAATATTAAAAAAGGAATTATATAGAAATGGAAAATATCACGATATTATACTTATGTCTTTATTTAAGGAAGATTGGATAAAGTAAAAAAACTAATTCTTTGATTTACAAAAAATAGTAAATAGCTTATAATATATAAAAAGAATAAAAGATATACTTATCAAGAGCGGTGGAGGGACTGGCCCTATGATACCCGGCAACCTACAAGGTTAATTTATATTTAAATTAGTCATTATTGTGTGGTGCTAATTCCTGTTAGATAAGGGTAATATATAGGCAAATTTTATACCTAAAGGTTATCCTTTAGGTATTTTTTTATTTCATTAATTAGGGGGGCAAATATGAATATTAATAATTTATTTAATGAGAAAAAGGTGGTTTTCTCTTTTGAAATTTTTCCACCGAAGCAAGAATCTAATATTGATACTATTTATAGTACTTTAGATGAATTGAAGGGTTTAAGTCCAGATTTTATAAGCGTTACTTATGGGGCAGGAGGAAGCTTATCTAAAAATATGACTTGTGAAATATCATCTATTATAAAAAATAAATATAAGATAGAACCATTGGCACATTTAACTTGTATAAATTCAACCAAAAACCAAGTGGATAATATATTAAATGAATTAAGAAATGAAGGTATAGAGAATGTTTTAGCTTTAAGAGGTGATGTTCCAATTGAAGCTAATATAAATGGAGAATTTACCTATGCCAGTGATTTAATAAGATATATAAGGGAAAAAAAGAATTTTAACATAGTAGGAGCTTGCTATCCAGAAGGACATTTAGAAAGTAAATCCTATGAGGAAGATTTTATAACTTTAAGTAAAAAGCAAGAATCTGGAGTTACCCATTTAATATCACAATTATTTTTTGATAATGAGTATTTCTATAATTTTCTTGATAAAAAAGAAAAGTATGGAATTAATATACCTGTTCAGGCAGGAATTATGCCAGTAATTAATGCTAATCAAATAAAAAGAATAGTTTCTTTATGTGGAGCAAAACTTCCTAATAAGTTTATAAAAATAATGAATAAATACGAATATAATAAAGAAGCTTTAAGAGATGCTGGCATTGCTTATGCAACTGAGCAAATTATAGATTTAATATCTAGTGGAGTAGATGGAATTCATTTATATACCATGAACAATCCTTATGTTGCAAAAAGAATAAGTGAAAGTATTACATCAATTATAAATACTATAAATAGTTGTGAAAATGTAGTAAATTAAATATATAAGCAAATTGGGAGGTATAGGAAATGGAAAAGGTTGAAAGTTTTGAATTGGATCATAGAATAGTCAAAGCACCTTATATAAGAAAGTGTTGTTTACTTCAAGGGGAAAAGGGAGATAAGGTAACTAAGTTCGATATTAGATTTTTACAACCTAATAAAGAGGCTTTTGGAACAGCAGCTATGCATGGATTAGAACACTTACTAGCTTATGAACTTAGAGAGAAAATAGAAGGAATTATAGATCTATCTCCAATGGGATGTAGAACAGGTTTTTATTTAAGTATTTGGGGGGATAGAGAACCAGCAGAAATAAAAATAGCCTTAGAAGATACATTAAGAAATATTTTAAATGCAACTGAAATACCAGCTGCAAATGAAATACAATGTGGAAATTATAGAGACTTATCTTTATTTGGTGCTAAGGAATATGCAAAAGAAACTTTAAAAAAGGGTTTTTCATTAAATATTTATGAAGAAAAATAGGAATATTTTAATTGCATTCTAATTATAATGTTAGGATGCAATTTTTTTATTTAATTAATATGATATATATGATAATATACAATATATAGAATATTTAGAATATTCTTAAAGTTTATTTGTGGGAGATGATTTAATGGACAGGTGTTGTAAGTTCAAAGATTTAGAATCATTTATCCAAGAAGGAAATGATGATGAAAGCTCTTTAATAGCAGTTTTACATCAGGCTCAGAACCTTTATGGATATTTGGGAAGGGAAGTGCAGGAATATATAGCTGAAATGCTAAATATACCAGTTTCAAAGGTTTATGGTGTAATAACTTTTTATTCATATTTTTCTACTGAGCCAAAAGGAAAATATGTAATTAGTATTTGTACTGGAACTGCTTGCTTTGTAAGAGGAGCAAATGACATACTGGAGGATTTTAGAAAAGTTTTGGGTATTAAGGATGGGGAAACTACAAAAGATGGATTATTTACATTAGATACTTTAAGATGTGTAGGTTCATGCGCTATTGCACCGGTAGTATTAGTAAATGATAAGGTTTATGGATATTTTACTAAAGCTAAAGTTACTGAATTAATTAATGATTTAAGGGAGCAAGGATGATATGAATAAAATTAAAGATTATGAAGATCTGTTGCAAAGAGTTAGTGAATGTAAAAGTAAAATTGAAGTAAGACAAAATCCAGAAAAATTTAATAAGGGTAAAATAGAAGAAAGACATATACTAATTTGTGGTGGACCTGGCTGTAAAGCATCTAATGCAGACAAAATACAGGTAGGATTTAAAGAAGAAATAGAAAGATTAGGATTACAAGAAAAAGTAAAGATTATAATGACAGGATGCTTTGGATTTTGTGCTAAGGGTCCAGTAATAGAAATTATGCCTGATAAGGTTTTTTATATTGAAGTTAAAGAAGATGACATTAAAGAGATAATAGAAAGTCACATACTTGATGGAGTAGTTGTTGAAAGATTATTATATGAAGACAAAGAAACTAAAGAAAGAATAAAAGTAAAAGAGGAAATACCATTTTACAAAAAGCAAGTTAAAATAGCTTTAAAAAATTGTGGCGTTATAGATCCAGAAAATATAGAAGATGCTTTGGCGGTTGGTGCTTATACTGCTTTAGGAAAAGCTTTAACATCAATGACTAAAGAAGAAGTTATAAAAGAAGTTACTGAATCTGGATTAAGAGGAAGAGGTGGCGGAGGATTCCCAACAGGTAGAAAGTGGGAAACTGCAAGAAGAGCTGAGGGAGACATAAAGTATGTAATTTGCAACGCAGATGAAGGAGATCCAGGAGCATTTATGGATAGGGCTATCTTAGAAGGAGACCCTAATTGTGTATTAGAAGCTATGGCTATTTGTGGTTATGCTACAGGATCAAACAAGGGATATATTTATATTAGAGCAGAGTATCCATTAGCGGTTCATAGATTAAAAATTGCAATTGCTCAAGCTAGGGGCCTAGGGTTACTTGGAGAAAATATATTAAATACTGGTTTTGATTTTGATATTGAAATTAAGTATGGTGCTGGGGCCTTTGTATGTGGAGAAGCTACTGCTTTAATACACTCTATAGAAGGTCAAAGAGGAGAACCTACTATGAAACCACCTAGAACTTCAGAAAAGGGATTATGGCAAAGGCCTACTTGTGTTAATAATGTTGAAACCTTTGCAAATATTAGTCAAATAATTAACAATGGTGCTAGTTGGTATAGTAGTATAGGAGCAAAAAAATCTACAGGAACAAAGGTATTTGCATTAGCTGGAAATATAAATAACGTAGGATTAGTTGAAGTACCTATGGGTATACAATTAAGGGATATTATATATGAAATAGGTGGGGGATTAGCAGAGGATAAAGAATTAAAGGCTGTTCAAACAGGAGGGCCATCAGGGGGATGTATTCCTATAGAATATTTAGATTTACCAATAGAATATGATACTCTTACTGATATCGGTTCCATGATGGGATCAGGTGGAATGATAGTAATGGATGAGGATAATTGTATGGTGGATATATCAAAATTCTATTTAGAATTTAGTGTTGATGAATCCTGTGGTAAATGCACTCCCTGTAGAATCGGTAATAAAAGAATATTAGAAATAATAGAAAAGATAACTAATGGAAAAGCTAGAAAAGAGGATTTAAATAAGCTAGAAGAGCTTTGTCAAGTAGTTAAAGATACATCATTATGTGGATTAGGTGAAGCTGCTCCTAACCCTGTTATTAGTACTATTAAATTTTTTAGAGATGAATACGAAGAGCATATAATAAATAAAAAATGTAAAGCGGGAGTTTGTAAACAGCTATTAAAATATGATATTACAGATGAATGTATTGGATGTACTAAGTGCTTAAGAGCTTGTCCAGTATTAGCCATTAAGGGAAAACTTAGAGAAAAGCACTTTATAGACAATGATAAATGCATAAGATGTGGATTATGTTTTGAAGCATGTCCAACCAAGGCCATAATTAAAACTAGCTTAGGAGGCGATAATTAATGGTTAATGCAAAGATTAATGGTATTAATATAGAGGTGGATAAAGGGACAAGTATCTTAGATGCAGCTAAAAAAATCCATATAAGTTTACCAACATTATGTAATTTGTATATGGTAGATGGAAAAACTAGAAATTGCAAAGGTACTTGTAGAATATGTGTTGTTGAAATTGAAGGAAAAGAAGGTTTAGTTCCTTCTTGTGCAACAGAAATAAAAGAAGGGATGTCTATAAGAACTAATTCCTTAAAAGCAATTACAGCAAGGAGAACTTTAACAAAGCTTTTACTATCAAATCACCCTATGGATTGCTTGAAATGTGAAAAAAATAACATTTGTGAATTACAGAACTTAGCTGCAGAACTTGGAATATATGAAAATCCTTATGAAGGTGAAAGAAATAGATTTGATTTAGATGTTTCTGAAGGATTTGTGAGAGATAGAGAAAAGTGTATTTTATGTAGAAGATGTGTAACAGTATGTAATGAGGTGCAAAAGGTAAATGCTATAACAGTAACTAATAGAGGATTTAATAGTAATATATCAACTTTTTGTAATGAAAATATAGAAAATACTAACTGTACTTACTGTGGACAATGTATAGCTGTTTGTCCTACTGGTGCATTACGAGAAAAAATGAATTATCAAAAGGTTTGGAAACTATTAGATAGTAATAAATATGTTATAACACAAATAGCTCCAGCAGTAAGATATGCACTAGCAGAAGAATTTGGATTAGAATCTGGGAAATTATCTATTGGTAAAATAGTATATGCATTAAAAATACTAGGCTTTGACTTAGTTTTTGATACTGATTTTGCAGCTGACTTAACTATAATGGAGGAAGCAAATGAGTTTTTAGAAAGATTTGTTTCAGGTAAGAAATTACCTCTTATTACAAGTTGCTGTCCAGCTTGGATAAAGTATGCAGAAAATAATTATAAAGATAATCTAGAGTATCTTTCTACTTGCAAATCTCCACAACAAATGTTCGGAGCTATTGCTAAAAATTATTTGCCAAGTAAACTAGGACTAAATAAAGATGATATAAAGGTCGTTTCAATAATGCCATGTATATCAAAAAAACAAGAATCTAAAAGAGAAGAAATGAAGGATGAAAATGGAACAAGAGATGTAGATATAGTAATAACCACTAGAGAACTTGCTAAGTTAATAAGAGAAGCTGGAATCGATATAGTTAATCTTCCAGATAGGGATTTCGACAATCCTTTAGGTACTGCAAGTGGAGCTGGTGCTATATTTGGAGCAAGTGGAGGAGTTATGGAAGCTGCTTTAAGAACATCTTATGAATGGATTACAGGAGAATCTTTAGAAAAAGTTGATTTTGAAGTTGTAAGAGGATTAGATGGTATTAAAGAAGCTAAGGTAGAGTTTAATGGTAAAGAAATAAATATAGCTGTAGTTAGTTCTCTTGGAAATGCTAAGAAAATGATGGATGATGTAAGAGATGGAAAATCAAAATATCAATTTATTGAAGTTATGGCATGTTTAGGAGGTTGCATTAATGGAGGTGGCCAACCTTATATTAAGGCAAATAGAGAAATATTAAAAGATAGAATGGAATCTATTTATATGGAAGATAAGGAAAAATCAATTAGAAAGTCCCATGAGAATCCAATGATAAAAGAATTATATGATGAATTCCTTATTAAGCCTAATAGTGATATAGCTCATCATATTTTACATGTAAATTATAAAAAATAATATTATAAAAAAATAGGGATCTACTTGAAAAATTTTCCCTATTTTTTTTGTTTTTTTTAGCTGAAATATATATAATTATATTAATTTAATAAAAATACAAAAAAGTTATGGAAAAGAATAACAGTAGATAGTATAATTGTTGTATAAAAATTTAATATAATAAATGTTATATTTAATATATTTAATTAAATTAAAGTAAAAGGTGAAAGCTTAAATATGATAGAAACAATAATTATTTCATTTATATTTTGTAAAATAAAGAAATTTAAAATAAAACCAATATTTAAACATTGGTCTATATATCCAATTATAGCTATGGAGTTGCTTTATTTAGTTGTACAAGCTAATATTTTTATTGAAAATTACGGTGTTATCAAATATGTAGGACTATTTAAGACATTATATTTATGTGCATACTTACCACTTATATTTACTTATAGGCAATATATTTCTGCTATTATAGGATCAATATTTGTTGTAATTGGTGGTTTATTAAATGATATAGCTATATATGCCAATAATGGATATATGCCAGTATTCCCAAGTCTTTCATATTTAACAGGATATGCAAAGCTTGATGCTTTTTCAAAAGTTAATGATATTCATATATTGGGAGATTCATCTACTAAATTAAAATTTTTAACTGATATCTTTGATATTGGATACAGTGTTCTTAGTTTAGGAGACATATTTATAAGAGGATTTGTATTTATTATTATATATAATACAGTAAAATATATAAATTTAACTAATAAAAACAGTTATTAATTAATTCAATAAAAAGGAGACTTAATATGTTACAATTAAAACCAATAGAATTTGTATTAAGAACATTACCAGAAGGCTTTTTAGTTATATTAGCAATTTATATTTTTTCAAAAACAAAAATAGATAAAATAAAGTATTTAATTACTAGTATTATATTTTCAGTAACTACATATACTGTTAGGTCTTTGCCAATAAACTACGGTGTACATATGGTTTTATCAGTATTACTTTTATTGTTTATAATAGTTTCTTATAATAAAATTGATGTTGTAAGCTCTATAAAGAGTATCATATTCATATATTTAATACAGTTTATTTCAGAAGCAATAAATGTTTTAATACTTAACTCTATGAATATTGATTTAGATAGTCAATTTAAAAATCCAATTTATAAATCTATTTTAGGCATTCCATCCTTAATATTTACTGGAATTATAATATTAATATTTTATAGAATTACATGTAGGAGAGGTAATGATGAAAAGATATGAATTTAGAATTATTAAGTAAAAAAATATCTAATGATTTAAAGCAAGAATTAAATATTGATGAAGATAAAAGAAGCATTATTGAATATGGGATATTTGCATTTTTTCATATGGCAATATCTATATTACTGGTTGCACTAATTGGTTTAATATTTAATGTAATGCTAGAAGCTTTAATAATATCCTTTTCTGGAGCTATTTTAAGAAAATTTTCAGGAGGAGCTCATGCAAGTACTTCAGTTAATTGTGCAGTATTAGGAGTCTTAACTTCTGTAATACCTGCATATATATCTAAAAATATAAATTTAAACGGAGAATTCATAGTTATTATAGGAGTTTTATTGTATATTATTTCTCTAATAATTATTTATAAATTAGCACCAGTAGATAGTCCCAATAAACCTATAAAAAAGAAGGAAAAAATAAAAAGATTAAAAAGAGGATCTATTATTATTTTATCTATGTTTATGGCCTTAGTATTTATTAACATAATAATTTATTATATTAAAGATATAAACTTGTTTTTACTTTATTCTTCTTGTATTTATGTAGGAGTACTATGGCAAGTTTTTACCTTAACAAAATATGGTCATGTTGTAGTAAATAAGATAGACTCTTTATTAATAAAAATTTTAGATATAAGGAGGATTAAAGATGAAAAAGTTAAATAATAAGGTTTTAATGGCAGTTGCAGCTTTCGCTACAGTAATTGCATCTGTAGTATCTACTTCAGCTTGTTGGTGGGCTATGTATCAACCAGAAGAGCCAAAGGCTTTAAGAGATGAATAATTAAATAAAGGTCGGATTTTTCCGATCTTTATTTGGCATAGAAAGAGATGATGACTATGGTAAGTATAAAAAGTAATAGATTAAAAGAAATAAATGATATGGTATCAGTAGTAAAATTAGCATCATTAATGTTCACTGGAATTATATTTTTTCAATACTTTTTTGATGAAGAAAAAATTGACAATGGTTTTCTTGAAAAGCAAACTGCATCTATGGGAATATTTATAGCTGGATTAATATTGTTATTTATATATCTTTTATGGTCATTTCCTACAAGAAATAGAATGAATAGAAAAAATTATAAATATATAATGTTTATAGAAAACTTAGTTTTTATTGCTGTGTTTTTTATAGCTATAGGTTTTTCTGGAGCTAATGAAAGTCAATATAAATATATATTTTTATTTATAATTACTACTTCGACTATACAACTTGGTTTAAAAAATGGAATAACAGTTGCTATAATTTCATCAGTTTTAATATTAGCAATGGATATTATTTGTTTTGAAAACAAAGGTAATGTAGTTAATGAATATTTTCAAAATGATTTAATTTTATCAGGAATATTTATCTTAACTGCATGGCCCCTAGGTTTTTATGTTAAGATTGAGGGAGAGCATATAAACAAATTAGAAGAGCTTGTAAATAAGGATGGTTTAACTGAAGTATATAACCATAGGTATTTTCATGATAAATTAAAAGAGAAAGTAGCATTATCAAAGAAATACAATAAACCTGTTTCGATGGTATTTGTTGATATAGATTATTTTAAACACTACAATGATTTAAATGGTCATCAAATGGGAGATGAAGTTTTAAGAACTATAGGAAAAATATTAAGAGATAATTTAAGGAAAAATGATATAGCAGCTAGATATGGTGGAGAAGAATTTGCAATAATCTTACCTGATACAAATGAAGATAAAGCTGTACTTATAGCAGATAAAATTAGGCTGATTATAGAAAATACTAAATTTGAAGGTGAAGAAAATCAACCTAATGGTATTTTAACTGTATCAATGGGGATATCTGTTTATCCTGATAAAGCAAAGGATGATATTACTCTTATAAAAAGTGCAGATGATGCATTGTATAGAGCTAAATTCTTTATGAAAAATAGAGTTGAAACATACACTTCTATATTAGATGAAATTAGTTCAGATATAGATCAACAAGATATAGAATTAATAGCCTCTATAAAAACATTAATTAGTGTAATAAATGCCAAGGATAGATATACATATGGACATTCAGAAAGAGTTGTTCTTTATTGTAGATTATTATCTGATAAATTAGAATTAGATGAAAATGATAAGAAAATACTAATTTATAGTGCTTATATGCATGATATAGGTAAAATCAATATTTCTAAGGAAATTTTAACGAAAAGAATGCCATTATCGGATGAAGAATGGAAAACTCTTAAGAAGCACCCTGAAGATGGTATAGAAATTATTAAACCTGTAAAATCCTTAGAAGCTGTTGTACCTATTATATTACATCATCATGAAAAATATAATGGAACAGGATATCCAAATAATTTAAAGGGAAATGAAATTCCTTATTTGGCTAGGGTTCTTTGTGTAGTAGATAGTTTTGACGCTATGACTTCAAATAGACCATATAACGTTAGAAAGACATATGAAGAAGCCATGGAAGAAATTAAAAAATACAAAGGGATACAATTTGATCCTGAAATAGCAGAAAAGTTTATAGAAGTAATCGATGAGAATAAAGATAAGTTAGATACTTTAATTTAATAAAGTTTGGGGTGAAGGTTTTGAAAATAGGTATAATTGGACTAGGAAATATTTGTGAAAAAGCATATTTACCAGTAATTACTTCTTTAGAGAATGTAGAAGTGGTTTTTTGCACTAGAAACATAAATAAGCTTAAGTATTACTCAGATAAATACAGAATTTCAGAATATGTAGCTTCAGTTGATGAACTAATAAATAAAAATATAGAAGCAGCATTTATTCATACAGCTACGGAAAGTCATGCAGAAATAATTGAAAAGTTAATAAATAATAATATTCATGTATATGTTGATAAGCCTATAAGTTATAGTTATGAAGATGCTATTAGATTATCTAAATTAGCTAAAGAAAAAAATAAGATATTTATGATTGGATTTAATAGAAGATTTGCACCTATGTATTCTAATTTAGAGAACATGGGATTACCTTCAATAATAAAATTAGAAAAAAACAGATTAAATAGCCCTAAGGACCCAATGGTTTTTGTTTTAGATGATTTTATACATGTTCTAGATACAATTAGATTTCTAGCAAAAGATAAATTAGAAATATTAAATGTTTCTGCTAAAAAGAAAGATGGATTATTATATAATTTAATTGTTACTTTAGGAAATGATAAAACCACTTGTGTCGCTATGATGAACAGAGAAAACGGAGCTAATGAAGAAGTACTAGAGTACTATGCTTCAGGAACAAAGGTAATAGTAAGAGATTTAATTAACTCTAGTGTACTATCAGAAAATACTGAAAAGACATTAAAGTTTAATGACTGGGATACTATTCTTTATAGAAGAGGCTTTGAAGTTATAATTAAGGAATTCTTAAAGGCTGTTAAAAATCACAATCAAGATAAGCTTACCATAGAAGATTCATTAGAAACCCATAAATTATGTTTTGAAATACTAAATAAAATAGATGAAAAGTAATGAATGATGCTTAATGCATAATGTATAATTAAGGTAAAAACTACTTTCAGTAGTTTTGAAAATTAAAGGAGCTATAACTAGTAGATAGAATCTGTTAGTTATAGCTCCTTTAATTTTTATATAAAAAAGTGTCTAGGTATAATTATAGTTATTTAATGACTTATAGTTTCACTTCTTTTTTACGTAATCTTTTATTAGTATAATCCTTAATTAACTGGTAAGCAACACTAAACAGAGGAATACCAATTAACATACCGATTAAACCTAAGGTACTACCACCAACTAACATTGCAAGCATTACCCATATTGCTGAAAGTCCAACAGAATTACCTACAACCCTTGGATAAATAATATTACCTTCAAATTGTTGTAAGCACAAAATAAATACTATAAACCATAGAGCTTGTATAGGATTTATTATTAGGATTAGGAATACAGCTGGAATTGTACCTATAAATGCTCCAAAGACAGGTATTAAAGCTGTTACCCCTATAAGAACACTTACTAGCAAGGAATATGGCATTCTAAAAATAGTCATTCCAATGAAACATAGTACACCTAAAATAACTGCTTCAATACATTGGCCAGTAATAAATTTTGCAAAAGTAGTATTTGCAAGTCTACCTATACTTAAAATTTTATCTACAATAGTAGTATTAATAAATGCATATAATGTTTTTTTAATTTGATATATTAAAGTTTCTTTACTAGCTAACATATATATAGTTAAAACTAAGGATAATATAAAGTTTATAAATCCACTAGTTATAGAAACTGTAGTATTTAAAATTCCAGTTAATGAAGTGCTTAGGAAATTAGCGAAAAATTTTAATAGTTCTTGCCATGTATTCATTAAAGTATCATAAATGTTTTGCAATATCTCTGTAGAGGAAAGATATTGGTTTAGTAAATTTTCGAAGGAGTCCATGTAACCAGGTACTGCATCAAGTAGTGTAGAAAGGCTTGATACTATTTGAGGTACCACAAATAGTATTAGAGCTACAATTAATCCAATTACAGTTACAAATGTAGCTAAAATAGATAATGGCCTTTTAAGCCCTCTAACAAAGCTAGATTTTTCCTTGTCTAAAAAATTGAAAACTTTTCTTTCGAAAAAGGTCATTGGTAAATTCAAAACAAATGCCATAGCAAAAGCAGTTATAAAAGGGCTAATAATACTTAGAATACCACCTAAAGCTAACATTACCCCTTTAATATTTAACAAAATAAAATAAAGAATAAGTAAATAGGTTCCTAATAAAAGATTTTCTTTAAATTTTTTATTTATTTCTTTCAAACTCAATATCCTCCAATATGTAAAATTAGTACAATATATTAATTTTAAAACAATAATAGAAGGATTACTAGTCATAAAGTTGAATGAATTATAAAATAAAAGTAAAATATAAGTAAAAGGTATGATTAGACTATAGCTATAATGGAGATGAAATAATGAGTAGAGTTAAAAAAATTAAAGTATTATCAAAAAATAAGTTTTTATCCTTATATAGTGCAGACTATATTAATAAAAAAGGAAATTTAAAAAATTGGACAATAGCCTCAAGAAAAGATTTAGAAACCTTAGAAAATAAATTCTTTAATAAGGAAGAGGATAAAATAGATGCTGTTGTAATAATTGCAGAACATGTAGATGAAAATAAGCTAGTAGTTATTAGGCAATTTAGAGTACCTATTAATGATTATGTTATAGAATTACCAGCTGGATTAGTTGACGGAAATGAAGGCTTTGAAGAAGCCGTTAAAAGAGAACTTAAAGAAGAAACAGGCTTAGATCTTATAGAAATTGATAAGGAAGGAACAAGTGAGAAGGTTTATGTTTCCGCAGGAATGACAGATGAATCCATAGCCTTAGTGAAATGTACATGTAAAGGAACTATTTCAAAAGAAAATCTAGAAGAAGATGAAGATATCGAAGTAGTTATGCTTACTAAAGAAGATGCAAAAGAACTTATTAAGTCCAAAGAAAATATAGATGTAAAAGCATTAATGGCAATTCAAAATTTTATATTAAATCCCTAGTATAGAGCTGTTATTCAGCTCTTTTCATTATATATAAATAAATTTAATAAAAGGAGGAAACATAATAAGTATCAAATTTTAAGAGGTACAACAAATGATAAATGGAAAATATATAATGAATTTTGGAATGGATGAAGATGTTGTTTCTGATGTTAAGAAAAAACTTTCATATATAAAATCCTATGGATATTTTAGAGGAGAGAAAAATAATAAAATATATTTTGAAAAATATAAGGTGAAAAATGAAAAGGGAAGAATAGTAATTTGTCATGGTTTTACAGAATGTATAGAAAAGTATTATGAATTAATATATTACTTTACCAATGAAGGGTATTCTACATTTATTATGGAGCATAGAGGGCATGGAAGATCTGGATGTCTAGGAAAAAATAATACACAAATAAATGTTGAAGATTTTAATTATTATGTTAATGATTTAAAGTTATTTATAGATAAAGAAGTATTGAAAAATAAAAATAAGGATTTATATTTATTCGCCCATTCTATGGGAGGTGCAATTGGAATAATGTTTCTTGAAAAACACCCAGAATATTTTACTAAAGCTATTTTATCATCACCAATGCTAGAAATATCAGTAGGAAAGGTTCCAAATTTTTTAGCAATAGCCTTAGCCAAGTTTCAATTGCTAAGAGGAAAAGGAGATGATTTTATTTTAGGTAATATGCCCTATGATAGTACATATGATTTCTTTTTGGCATCTACATCTAATGAAAGTAGATATACATATTATTATAAGGAGATAGTTGGAAATGAAAAGATACAACGAGGTGGAGGATCTTATAGATGGTTATATGAGTCTTTAAAAGCTGTTATAAATATATTAAAAAAGAAAAATATAAGTAAAATTAAGGCTGAAGTAATACTATTCCAAAGTGGAAGAGATGAGTTAGTAGGAGCTAGAGGAATTAATAAGTTTATTAAAAGATGTAATAAAGCAAGGTTAGTTAAATTTAATAAGGCTAAGCATGAAATATATTTAGAAAATAATGATATACTAGAAGCATATTTAGAGATTATTTTTGATTTTATAAAAACAAAAGATAATTAGATTTATATTAACAACTTTAATATTATTGAAATATTATAATATAGAGGTGAAAAGGAGGGGGAAATTTGGAAGAGATACTAAAGCTTAAAAATAAATCTGGTAATATAGTTAATGCTAGGTACAAAATTTTAGATTTAAATAATATAGATGAAATAATTGAATTGCAAGAAATAATTATTAATGGATTAGAGGATAAGCAATTATATGCTCCAACGGAAAGAGAAGAATTTATTAATTATCTAAAAAGTGGTGGAAAAATAATTGGATATGTAGATGAAGAAGATACTTTAATTGCAATGGCTGTTTATGTGAAAAAGGGATATGAAAAAGGAAATTATGGATATGATTTAGGATTGCAAGGAGAACTATTACTTAAGGTTGCACAAGTAGAATCTACTGTTGTTAGAAGTGAGTTTAGGGGAAATGGACTTCAAAAAATATTATGTAAAAAGATAGAAGAGATAGCGAAGGAAGATAGGGTGAAGTTATTAACATCTACAGCATCTCCTTATAATAAATATAGTGTAGATACATTTAAAAAATTAGGATATGAAATTAAAAAAGAAAAGATTAAATATGGTGGATTAAGAAGATATGTTTTAGCTAAAGAACTTTAGAATGTGCTGAGGCACAATGAATAATGTAAAATAATTGTTAGAGGCTGTTTAGGCAGCCTCTTTTTCTTTTATGCTAATTATATTTCCATATTATAAAAAGTAATAATGAACATGATATTTGAACCTTTTTTGTATAAATTGAAATAAAAATTAGCAATATAAAGCTAATATAAGATATTAATAAATAATTGGCTATTATCTACTGTAATAATTTAAAAAAAAGTTGATTAATTCTTAGTAATTTAGTATGATATAGTTAATTCAGACTAAAATGATAAGATTTAAACAAAATAAATAAATAAATGAAATAAATGATAACTATAACAAGGAGATGTAAAAATGAAGGATAATTTATTAAATATAAATGGATTAAAAACAGCTGTAGAAGGTAAAGAAATATTAAAAGGACTTGATTTAAAAATTAACAAGGGTGAAATACATGTAATTATGGGACCAAATGGAGCAGGAAAATCCACTTTAGCTAATATTTTAATGGCTCATCCTAAGTATGAAAGAGTTTCAGGAGAAATTACTTTTGAGGGGGAAGATATTACAGAGCTTAAAACTGATGAAAGAGCTAAGAAGGGCTTATTTTTATCTTTCCAAACACCTGAAGAAGTTCCAGGAATAACAGTGGAAAACTTTATAAGAAGTGCAAAAATTGCAAAAGAAGGCCAATTAATTAAGTACTTAAAGTTTGATAAGGACTTAAAGAACAATATGAAAGAATTAAAGATGAATCCTGAATATTCAAAGAGATATTTAAATGTAGGATTCTCAGGTGGAGAAAAGAAAAAGAATGAAATTTTACAAATGCTTATGTTAAATCCTAAGTTAGCTATATTGGATGAAACAGATTCAGGCTTAGACGTAGATGCAGTTAGAATAGTATCTGAAGGTATTAAAATGTTTGCTAATGAAGAAAATGGAGTATTAATAATAACTCATAATAATAAGATTCTTGAAGGTTTAAATCCAGATTATGTTCATGTTTTAGTTGATGGTAAAATCGTTAAAACAGGAGATGCTACTTTAGCAGATGAAATTCAAGAAAATGGATATGAAGCTTTTAAGGCAGAAGCAATTTAAGCAGGAGGTGACTTACTTTGGAAATTAAAAAGAAGACTTACGTCGAAGATGTAGAAAGAGGAATTTACGACGTAAAAAACGAAGATAAATTTGATTTTAAAGCCGATAAGGGCTTAACAAAAGAAATAGTAGAAACTATTTCTAAGGAGAAAAATGAACCAGAATGGATGAAAGATTTTAGATTAAAATCTCTTGATATATATAATGAAATTAAATTACCAACTTGGGGACCATCCTTAGATGAGTTAGATATGGATAATATAGTAACATATGTTAGACCAAAATCTAAACTAAATGGTAGCTGGGAAGAAGTTCCTGAAGAAATTAAAAAAACCTTTGATCTTTTAGGTATTCCAGAAGCTGAAAAGAAATCACTAGCTGGAGTAGGAGCACAATATGACTCTGAAGTTGTTTATCACAGTATAAAAGAAGACTTAGTAAAACAAGGTGTAGTTTATACTGATATGGAAACTGCAGTTAGAGAATATGAAGATATAGTTAAAAAGTACTTTATGAAATGTGTAGCTCCAAGTGATCATAAATTTGCAGCTCTACATGGAGCAGTTTGGTCAGGTGGATCATTTGTTTATGTACCTAAGGGAGTACATGTAGATATACCACTACAATCATACTTTAGATTAAATTCCCCAGGGGCAGGACAATTTGAACATACACTAATAATAGTAGAAGAAGGAGCAAGCTTACATTTTATAGAAGGATGTTCAGCACCTAAGTATAATGTTACTAATTTACATGCTGGATGTGTTGAATTATTTGTAAAAGAAGGAGCAACTTTAAGATACAGTACTATAGAAAACTGGTCTAAGAATATGCTTAACCTAAATACTAAGAGAGCAATAGTTGAAAAGAATGGTAGAATTGAATGGGTATCAGGTTCATTTGGTTCAAGAATTTCTATGCTATACCCAATGAGTATATTAAAGGGAGAAGGCGCAAGAGCAGAATTTACTGGAGTATCATTTGCAGGTAAGGGACAAAACTTAGATACTGGAGCAAAAATAATTCATGCAGCACCAAATACTTCATCAACAATTAATTCAAAATCCATTTCTAAAAGTGGAGGAAATGCAACTTACAGAGGTGTAGTTAAGGTAAATGCAAATGCTTATAATTCTAAATCAGTTGTATCCTGTGAATCATTGATGCTAGATAATATATCTAAATCAGATACTATTCCAGTTATAGACTTGATGAATGATAATGTTGAAATAGGACATGAAGCTAAAATTGGTAAGATTAGTGATGATGCTATATTCTACTTAATGAGCAGGGGTATTTCTGAAGAAGAAGCTAAGGCAATGATAGTAAGAGGATTCGTAGAACCTATATCAAAGGAATTACCATTAGAATACGCAGTAGAAATGAACAACTTAATTAAGCTTGAATTAGAAGGGAGCATAGGATAATGAGCAGTAATATAAGTTTTAATAATATTAATAAGACTCCTGTAAGAACTAAAAGCTGGTTAAAGATTAATGATATAACATTAAAGGATTATGATGCTCCTGAAATTGGAGAATTTAATAATTATAAAGTAACTGGTAATGATTTAGATGGAGTTACAATTGAAGAATTTAAAAAAGGAAAAGTATTTCCTTTAAATAAAAAGTTTATATATGGAGCTTCAGAAGAATTAGTTAATCAAGGAGAATTTGATTTTAACAAAGGTTTTCTTATTAATATAGATAGAAGAGCAAAGGTACAAGAGCCAATTATTTTAGAATTTAATATGGATAAGGAAAATAGTACGTTAGTAGATAATATATTAGTAGTTGCTGAAGAAGAATCAGAAGCAAAGATTATTATTAAATATAATTCAATGGACGATGTTAGTGGATATCGTAATGGAGTATGCAAAATATTCGGTAAAAATAGTAGTAATATACAAGTTGTTAAAGTAAACTTATTAAACAATAACACTGTAAATATAGATTCAAATCTTTCAGATATTAATAGTTATGGAAATGTTGATTTCCTCTCAATAGATTTAGGTGGAAAAGTCAGCATTACAAATTATCATGGAGATTTAATTGAAGATAGTTCAGAAACTAATTTAAGTTCAATTTATCTTGGTGGAGATAAAAAGATAATTGATATGAATTATGTAGTTACTCATAAAGGCATAAGAAGCAAATCTCAAATTACAACAAAAGGCGCATTAAAGGGAGAAGCAAGTAAAATCTTTAGAGGGACTATAGATTTTAAAAGAGGAGCATCTAAGAGTGCAGGAGCAGAAGAAGAGTACTGCATGCTATTATCACCAAAAGCAAAAGCAAAGGCACTTCCATTGTTATTATGTGAGGAAGATGATGTATCAGGGGAACACGCAGCTGCTTCAGGAAAAATAGATGAAAATAAATTGTTTTATTTAATGAGCAGAGGATTAAGCTATAGTGATGCAAGAAGAATAATAATTGAAGGTGCATTCAATCCTATAATAGATAAGATAGTAGATGAAACAACAAGAAATGAAATTTTAGCTGCTGTAAAGGGATGTTTAGACAATGAATAATAGAGATTTTTTGAAAGATTTTCCTACTTTAAATAAAGAAAAAAACGGGAAAAGAATAGCATACTTAGATAGTGCTGCAACAACACAAAAGCCTAAAGTTGTTATAGATGCCATTAAAAATTATTATGAAAATATAAATGCAAACCCTCATAGAGGCGCTTATGAATTAAGCGTCCTTGCTACTGAGGCATACGATGAAGCAAGAGAAAAATTAAGAAAATTTATAAATGCACAATATCCTGAAGAAATAATTTTCACTAAAAATGCAACAGAAGCTTTTAATTTATTAGCTATGTCTTATGGAATGAATTTTATAAATGAAGGTGATGAAATTGTAATTTCTATTGCAGAGCATCATTCTAATTTGATTCCATGGCAAAATGTAGCAAGAGCAAAGGGTGCAGTTTTAAAATATATGTATACTGACGAAAATGGAGAATTAACAGAAGATGAAGTGCATTCTAAAATTACTGATAAAACTAAAATAGTTAGTATCACACATGTATCTAATGCATTAGGAACTATAAATCCTGTTAAAGAAATAGCAGAATATGCACATTCTAAAGGAGCAATAGTAGTAGTAGATGGAGCACAAAGTGTTCCTCATATGAAAGTTGATGTAAGGGATATAAACGCAGATTTTCTAATTATAGCAGGACATAAACTTTTAGCACCAATGGGAATAGGAGCTTTATATGGTAAAAAAGATTTATTAGAAAAGATGCCACCTGTTTTATTTGGTGGAGATATGGTAGAATATGTATATGAGCAAGAAACTACCTTCAATGTTTTACCATACAAGTTTGAAGCAGGAACTCAAAATGTAGAAGCTGCTGTAGGCTTATCAAAGGCAATAGATTATTTAAATGAAGTAGGCATGGAAAATGTTGAAAAGATAGAAAAAGAATTAATGTCTTATGCCTTAGAAGAAATAAGTAAATTAGATTATGTTAAAATATATGGACCTAAAGATATTGAAAAAAGGGGAGGAGTTCTATCCTTTGAAATAAAGGGTGTTCATCCACATGATGTGGCTTCAATTTTTGATACAGTTGGAGTTTGTATAAGAGCTGGAAATCACTGTGCACAACCTCTTATGAGATATATGGGTATAAATGCAACATCAAGAGCAAGTATTTACTTCTATAATACTAAGGAAGATATTGATAGGTTAGTTGAAGGAATTAAAAAAACATATGATATGTTTTCAAAGTGGAGGTAAAAATTAATGGACTTAAATGAAATTTATACAACTCTTATAATGGAGCATAGTACATCAAAGCACAATAGAAGAAAATTAGAAAAAGTAGATTTATCAGAAAGAGGACACAATCCAAGTTGTGGAGATGAAATCACTTTAGAGATAAAACTAAATGGTGATATTATAGAAGATTTAGCATTTTCAGGTCAAGGCTGTGCTATTTCACAAGCATCAACTTCAATGATGATAGATTTAATTAAAGGTAAAAGCAAAGAAGAAGCTTTAAAATTAGTAGAAACTTTTATTGGAATGATAAAAAGAGAGATAGATGATGAGGAGCAATTAGAAGAATTAGAAGATGCAATTGTCCTTAAAAATATATCAAATATGCCAGCAAGAGTAAAATGTGCAGTTTTAGCATGGCACACATTAAAAGAAGCCATGGAAAAAGATAATAAATAAAATTTATTACAGAAAAATCATTTTATATAATTAAAATGATTTTTTTGTTTATATTAGTTCGTAACACCTCGTTATAACAAGATACAGCTAATTATAAATATATAGGTGATAATAATTTCTAATATTGAGAAAATTCAGCAACTATATAATAAATACGAATTTGATACAATAATATAAACTGTGATAAAATTAGAGTATTACATTAAAAAATAAGGAGAAATGAATATATGGAAGGAAGTCCCGGGAGTAGTTTTATTTTAATTTTAATTTTAGTAGTTGTTAATGCATTTTTTGCATCTGCAGAAATGGCCATAGTGTCATTAAACAAAACTAAGATAAATATTTTAGCTGAAGAAGGAAACAAAAAAGCAAGATTATTAAAGAATGTATTAAAGGATCCAAATAAGTTCTTATCAACAATACAAGTTGGAATAACTTTTGCAGGATTCTTCGCATCAGCATCAGCAGCAACATCAATATCATATAGTTTTGCAAATGTTTTAAAGGATATAAATGTTCCTTATTCAGAAAGTATTGCATTAGTTTTAACAACACTTGGTATATCTTATATAACTTTAGTTTTAGGAGAATTAGTGCCAAAAAGAATAGCACTTCAAAATTCAGAAAAACTAGCTATGTCATATATAAAGCCAATAAACTTTATTTCAAAATTGACCAAGCCTTTTGTATGGTTTTTATCATTTTCAACAAATATAATTTTGAAGATATTAAGAATTAACGCTGAAGGCATAGAAGAACAAATCTCAAGAGAAGAAATCAGAAGTTTAATAGAAATTGGTGAAGAAAATGGAGCCATAAATCCATCAGAAAGAGAAATGATAGATGGAATTATTGAATTCGATGACACTACAGCTAAGAAGATAATGACACCTAGAACAGAAACATTTTTATTAGATGTTAATGAAAGTATAAGAGATTGCATTAAGGACATCTTAGATGAGAACTTTTCAAGAATACCTGTTTATGAAAATGAAATAGACAATGTTATAGGAATATTGCATATGAAGGATTTATTTGCAAGTATAGTTGAAAAGGGAATAGATAATGTTAAAATAAGGGATTTATTAATAGAACCATGTTTCTTTATTGAGACTAAAAATATTGATGATTTATTTAAAGAATTAAAAGAAAAAAAATCTTATATTGCAATATTAATTGATGAATATGGTGGTTTTTCAGGGATAGTTACAATGGAAGATATTATAGAAGAAGTTATGGGAGAAATCCTAGATGAATATGATGATAACTTAGATATAGAGAAAATAGATGATTATAATTATATAGTAAGTGGATTAATGTCCCTTGATGATATAAGTAATTATTTAGATATTGAGTTAGAGTCTGAAGTAGCAGATACTATAGCTGGTTTATTCATTGAAAAGCTTGGAGAAATACCAACTTCAACAAAGGATTGTGAAATTACTTTTAATAATTTAAAATTAAAATTATTAAAGTTAGATGATAAAAGAATTGATAGAATTCAAATAATAATGAATCATAATATTCAAGAAGAAGCAGTTTATGACGAAGACGATTATAAATAAAAAAAATTAAAAAAATAGGTATAAACTCCTCTATGTTTCTAAAAATAACATAGAGGAGTGTTTTTATTATGAAAGACAAAGTTTTAAAAGAATTAAATAAAGAATTAGAAGGAGTAATAATGGGAGAAAATCAAATTATAAAACTTCTAGAAAAAGCAAAGGATTATAAAGTAATCGAATTACTAGATAACACCTTAAAGATAGCAGAGAAAAATAAATTTGCCATTACAGAAGAAATAAAAAATTTAGGCGGAAAGCCTACCAAAGATGAAGGTACTTGGGGAAAATTTGTAGAAGTATTTAATAGTGTTAAGGAAATGAATATTGATACAGATAAGGAAATATTACAAACAGGAATTAAAGGAACAGAAATGGGATTTAAAGCTATTCTAGATTTTCTTATAAAAGAAGCTGATTTAAATGAAGCTTTTAAAAAGGAATTAATAAATATATCAGATGAATATAGTAAAAATATAAAAGAAATGCAAGAATACTTAATACAATTAAATTAAAATCTCACAAATATGTATAAATTTATTTAATAAAAGCAAAATAAAAATAGAAAAATAAAGGAGGGTATACATATGAGTGAAAAAATAATGGCATTTAATGATGAAAATGGAAAAAGAATTGAATATGCAATATTAGAGCAAAAGCTTATTTGTGGAAAAGAATACGTTGCAATGGCACCTGTAAATGATAAATCAAATATAGAAATTTATAAAATAAACTTTGATAAGGATTGGAATGAAACCTTAAGTGAAGTAGATTCAGAAACTGAAATCAATATGTTTAAGCAAGTTTCATCTTTAAAGTTTTAATTACTAATGTATTAGGTATAAGAATATTATTAATAACTTGAAGTAAAAGCATAATTTAGCTATAGCAAGAGGAGGCTGTCGCAACAGCCTCTAATTAAAAATTTAGAATGTAAAATGAAGAATTATTGAAGTAATTTATTCCAAATTACTAAAAATATAGATTTTTTATAAACTTTTGAAGGAGTTTATTCATTTATTTTTAATGCAGATACCATATCAATACTCTTAACTTTTCTAGATAAAGTTTTGCTAATTATCCATGATATAATAAATGTACCTAAGGCACTAATCATATACACAAAAGATGGTACATAGGAACTCATATCAATGGAAGATTGAATAGTTCCAAGCATAATAATAATTAATCCATATCCAGCAGGTAATCCTATAATAATACCAATAAAGGTAAGCCATAGGTTTTGCTGAATCATAAGTTTTCTAATAGATTTATCATTAAAGCCTAATACTTTTAATGTAGCCATATCTCTATATCTTTCAATGTAAGAAAGAGTACCTAAGTTATAAAGAATAACACCACCTAATAGAACAGCCATTGTAAGGAAAAGTACACTCAACATTAAAGAGGCATTAAGCATTGTATCTAGTGCTGCTTTTAAATCGGATTTATTTTGAATACTGCTAACATAGTTTGAATCAACTGTGATATTTTCAGGTTTTTCTCCAATAATGGAGGTTCCTTGAAATGGTATTTTTTCTTTCTCCATTTCACTTTTCATTATAGTAATTCCCTGTGACATAGGAGTTCTGATAATTTCAGAAACAATACTTAAATACCACCTATCACCACCAGAAAATTTCCATTTTACCCTATCTCCAATTTGAATATTTAATTCTTCTGCAATGTTTTTAGAAAGTGCAATTCCATCTTCTAAATTTATTTGCTTATTTTTCACATTGTAAAGACGAATATAATCTTGGCTTTCTAATGCTGTAAAAGATACTTTCTTTTCTTTTTTGTCAAAATTAAGCTCTATAGAAGTTTCCATTAGTTCTTCGCCATACATATTTTCAAGCAACTTATTTTTATATTCTTCATTTGAAAATGTACCTGTTACTTTTGTTTCAAAGGTTTGTATCTTATCAAAGGTCCACTTAGACATATTTTCCATAGAAGTATATAATCCTAATGACGCAAATAATAATGATACGCATCCCACCACCCCAAATACAGTCATAATACTTCGTAATTTATTACGAAATATATCTCTAATATTCCACTGACTATAAAAAGAAAGATGTTTTCTTAAGGAGTAAAGTGGTAAATCTTTATATGCTTTTTCAACTGAATTTGAGTATAGAATTTTGGCAGCATTGTTCTTTAAATATTTTTTGCATACTGTCATAGAGAGTAAAAAGCTTATGAAAGCACAAAGAATAGGAAGTAAAAAGCTACCTTCTAATACTGCAGGAGTTAATTTAGGCAAAATATACATTTGTTCCATAATGGGATAGATTAAATTTGGAAGTGTAATATATCCTAGGAGCCAGCCTGCAAAGGCACCTGCTAAACATACAAATGTGCTATGGGAAACATAGTGCAGATATAATTTATTCTTACGGAAGCCTAAAGCTTTTAAAATTCCAATCTGCATACGTTGTGAATTTAATAAACGATGTACAGTGGTAATTGTAATAAGGATTGCTATAAATAGGAAGACCCCTACAAAAATAAGTCCAATTTCCTTATGTTGATTAATTTCATCACTTATCATAGAATAACTTGGATGATCTTTTTGAAAAACTACAGTTATGTTTTGTGTACCTAAGGTATCATTGATTGTTTTTTCTATATTTCCTGTACCAGTAACTAATAATTGATTATATGGTATCGTAGAAATATTTTTCATAGACTCACTATTTACAAAAGCAAAACCAGTATTTTTATGATCAGGTAATAATTCGCCGCCTTTGGTGTTATAGATATATTCAGGTGAATAGCAAAATCCTATAATTTCTTTTTCTATGGTTTGTCCACCTATATCTAATTTAATCTTCTCATGTAGCTTGTATTCATTTTCTTTTGCAAAAGTTTTATCAATCCAAATACCATCTTTATTTTCGCCATATTGTTCGCCAGATACTATTTCCATTTTAGAAATTGAATTTTCATTATCTAAAACATACAAATCTATAGATTTATTTTCATTATTGCTAAGAGTAGAGGGTAGTAACAATCTTCTCTCCACATCAATTATATTTGATTTTTCTTTCAATTTTTCTATTTGTGATAAATCAAATTCATTACTTAGAATCCAAGCATCTGCAAGGTTTGTATTCTCAATAAAAGAATGAAAAGACTCATTCATTCCATTGTATTCAGAGGTAATACCAGAAAAGATATAATTACCTGCAAACATCATCAAGAATATAGAAATAAAAGGTACTTTATTTTTCCATATATCACGGAGCATTTTTATAATCAGCATTACCATTCCACATCCTTTATACTTATAGGATTTTCATTTACTGTAATATCCACAATTTGTCCATTTCGTAAGCGAATTACCTTATCTGCAGACTTTGCAATATTAGCATTATGAGTAACAATTATTGCAGTTTTGTTATATTCTCTGCATATATCTTGTATAAGTTGAAGTACCATACAACCAGTTTCACTATCTAATGCTCCTGTTGGTTCATCGCATAGCAGAATTTCTGGATTTTTTGTAACAGCTCTTGCAATAGATACCCTTTGTTGCTCTCCACCAGATAATTGACTTGGAAATTTCTTTAAGTGATTTTTCAATCCAACTTTATCCAATATAGTTACAGGGTCCAGAATATCATCCTTTATATCTTTCATCAAAGCTACATTTTCATATACAGTTAAAGTAGGAATTAGATTGTAGAATTGAAATATAAAACCAATTTCACTTGCTCTATATCTAGCCAAATCATTTTCTTTCATGGTGGATAAGGAATTATTATTTACTATAAATTCTCCTGTACTTAATGAGTCAATTCCTCCAAGAATATTTAATAGTGTACTTTTCCCAGCACCAGATTGTCCGAGAATTACAACAAATTCACCCTTTTCAATTTCAAAGGAAACATTATTTAAAGCATAGTTTTTTTTTGAACCAGTTTCATAAATTTTTGATATATTTTTTGCAATTATTATTGACATACAATTCATTCCCCTCATAAAAATTTGTATAATAAAAACACCTACATAAAATAATAGAATTTATGCAAGTATTTCTACTTCATTTGCCCAATTACCCCAGTACAGAATACCTTAAATAACTTTATAAATTCTGCTTTGGCACAATCCATGTCTTCATGTTCAAGTAGTACGTGTTTTAAGCAATCAGCTAGTACATCTAGTACAACTTTTGAATAATGGGCATCATCTTTCATATTAAAATGTTCTTGTAAATGCTCTTGAAGCTCTTTCAATAATTTTTCTTTTCTTTCTAGTAGATGAGAACTTTCTAATTTTAAAATTATTACTACAGGCTTATGAAAAAAACATATTAATTCACTTTCATCAAAATATTTTTCTAAGTTTTCAGCATAATATAATGCTTCTTCTCTTGTCATATTTAGTGTCTTACCATTTTCAATATGTTGTCCCATTAAAGCTTCTATATTTTCAAAGGTAGGCAATAGTATTGTTTCTAAAAGCATTTCTTTATTTTTAAAATAGTGATAGATATTTCCCAAAGTAGTATGAGCTTTATTAGCAATAACTCTCATAGAGGCATTTTCATATCCCTTTTTTATAAATTCATCAGTTGCCACTTCTAAAATTTTTTGCTTTATTTCTTCCTTTTTGATTTGCACTATATCACATCCTTGACTACATAATATGGAAAATAAAAGAGGATTGCAATAGATGTTCATTATTAAAAATCAAAAGTTAAGAAGCGTTCATTTTTAAGCAAAGAAAAGGCTAGTGTTACCTAGAGCTGGCAAGGTGGCAATGAATATAACATTTGTGTCCTAGCTTTTTTGTGGTCACAAATAAATTTATAGATGAATAGTATAAATTAAAATAATATTAGGAGTAAATTTTTGATGAATAATTATAACTTAATAATGAAGTTACAAGCAAAAATGCAGGATCCTAGATTTGCTGAAAGATTTAATAGGATAGTATCTGAATTTAATAGTATCCCTGGAGTTCAACAAGAAGTAATGAGAATAGCTCAAATAGATGATGAAAGAAAAAGAGAAAAAGCATTATCTAGACTTCCTGATAGAGTGAAAAATTTAGTTAGAGAAGTTTATTCATTACTTAATGACTAAATTATATAAACTTAAATATTAACAAAAGCAAGAATGATAGCATATATTGTCTATTATAACAATATACAAGGAGATAAAAAAGATGGGAACAAATTATGGATATAGTGCTGAAAATTTCGAAGAAATTTTAAGCAGACTTGGTAATGATGAGGCTGAATTACGCTCAAGTGCAAATTATGTTGATTCAGAAAATGGATTAGACAACTTTAATTTTGATGACTTAGAATCACTAAATTTTGAAGAATTAAACTCTAGGTCTAGTAATGGATGTAGATGTAATTCAAATGATATAGATGATACAAACTTAGGTTTAGGAAGTAATAATGGTGGTTCTTCTAGAAATATTAGTGGTTCATGTAGAAACAACAATGATTCATGCGAAAATAACAATGATTCATGTGGAGTTCTTAACGCTAGAGAATGTTATGAAAAAGGATTAAGAGAAGGATTAGAACAAGGATTTATAAGGGGGTTTTCCAGAGGAAAACAACAAGGTAGAGAAGCTGGATTAAGAGAAGGCTTTAATGCTGGACTTGAAAGAGGCTTAAGTAGATCAGAAGAGTTAGCTAGAGCAGCCTACCAAAAGGGCTTTAGATGTGGATATCAAAAAGGATTTAAATGTGGATATCAAAAGGGTTATAGAGAAGGCTTTAATGCTGGAGTAGAAAAGGGTACAAGAGAAGGTTTTAATAATGGATTTAGAACAGGCTATAATAAGGCTTTAAGAGATGTAACTAGAGCTGTTAATAATTTAGCTTGTAATGCAAACAATATAACCACTGCATCAAATGAAAATACTAACTCTAGTTCTTGCTGGAGAAGTTGTCAATAATATATAATATTTACTTTATATAAATTAACACTAAAATTTATACAAGCTTAAAGGAGCTGTTGCGACAGCTCCTTTCTTTATATATTAATATTTGAAATATAAGGTAAATAAGTGTAAAATTAAAATATATTAAATATAAAAATCTTAAGGGGGAAATGAATGAATGATGTAGTAGTAGCTTTTTTGATTACTTTATTTGCTGGACTTGCTACAGGTATTGGAAGTTTAATAGCTTTTTTAGCTAAAAGCACAAATAAAAAGTTCCTATCAGTTAGTTTAGGATTTTCAGCAGGTGTTATGATATATGTTTCCATGGTAGAAATATTTGTTAAAGCAAAGGATTCTTTAGTATTAGCTAGGGGAGAAAAATTAGGTAATTGGTTAACTGTAATATCTTTCTTTTCAGGAATGTTATTGATAGCTATAATTGATAAATTTGTTCCAAGTGGGGAAAATCCTCATGAAGTAAGATTAATTCCTTCAGAAGAAGCTGAGGAGGAAAAAAGTAGACTTGGATTATTAAGAACAGGAGTTTTTACAGCAATAGCAATAGCAATCCATAACTTCCCAGAGGGGTTAGCAACATTTATATCAGCTTTAACTGATATGAAAATAGCAATTCCAATAGCAATAGCAATAGCTATACACAATATACCAGAAGGAATATCAGTATCAGTTCCTATATATTTTGCCACAGGAGATAAAAAGAAAGCTTTTCTTTATTCATTTTTATCGGGTATGGCAGAGCCAGTTGGAGCCATAGTTGGATATGTTTTATTAAAGAACTTCTTTAATGATTTGTCCTTTGGAATAATATTTGCAATGGTGGCAGGTATAATGGTATTTATATCATTAGATGAATTACTACCAGCAGCTAAGGAGTATGGAGAACATCATTTATCAATATATGGTTTAATACTTGGTATGATAGTAATGGCAGTAAGTTTATTATTATTCATATAGGAAAAAATGAAGTAATTAAAAAGGAAAAAGAATAAAGAGGTTATGAAATTTTTAAATTTTGAGCTGTTTTATACAGCTCAATTTTTTATCTAATATAATTTATAAATATTAAAATAAATAATGAATAAATAATGAATTTTAGAAAAAGTATAAAATTTATATCTTAAATGAATTATAATAATATAGAAAATAAATATAAAAGTGAGGTTAAAGATGAAGTTAAATTGGAATAGTAAGTATACAACTATAGCTATATATTCTTTCTTAGTAGCAGTTTCAGTTATTTTATTTTATTTAGCAATATCCCAAGTATCTATATTCACTGATAAATTAAACTCAATAATTGTTATATTTCAACCATTTATTATAGGTTTTTGTATAGCCTATATAATTAATTTTCTTTATGAATTTTATAATGATAAGGTTTTTAATTTAAAGTATATAAAGAAAATAAAATTCAAATCTACAAAAGGACTATCTATTTTACTTTCATATATAACTGCTTTTTTAATAGTAGGAATGGTAGTTAAATTTTTATTACCACAGGTAATTGATAGTATTATTGGTTTGGTTAATGATGTGCCTATGTACATAACAAATACTACTGAGTTTTTTAGTGATATTGTTAAGGACTTACATATAGAAGAACAATATTCAACTATTCTTATTGATCATTTTAATAACTCAGTAAATTCTATTATTAAGTTTGCTACTAATTTACTTCCAGCTTTAGGAGGAATTGTAGCCAAAATAGCTTCAAGTATATGGAATGTAATATTAGGTATTATAGTTTCTGTATATTTATTAATTGATAAAGATAAACTATGTGCCTTAAGTAAAAAGATAACCTTTGCTGTTTTTAATGAAAGATATGCTAACAACTTAATAAGCTTAGCACATAAAAGTAACTATACCTTTGGAAGATTTTTTGTAGGTAAAATAATAGATTCATTAATTATTGGAGTATTAACTTTTATTATATTAACTATATTTAAGATGCCATATACTGTATTAGTTTCAGTAATAGTGGGTATAACCAATATTATTCCATTCTTTGGGCCATTTATAGGGGCAATACCATCCTTTATAATTATTCTATTTGTTTCGCCTATTCAAGCTTTATGGTTCTTATTAATAATATTATTTATTCAACAGTTAGACGGGAACCTTATAGGACCTAAGATCTTGGGAGATACAATTGGAATATCAGCCTTTTGGGTGTTATTTTCAATTTTAGTTGCAGGTAAACTATTAGGAATAGTAGGAATGGTTATTGGAGTGCCTTTATTTGCAGTATTTTATTCTATAGTTAAAATATTTATAGAAGCAAGGCTAGAAAAAAAAGGGCTTAAAACAGAAACAGAAGATTATATGAAATAATAAAATAAAAATCTCAATACTTATATCTAGTAATAGAAATAAGCATTGAGATTTTTTTATATAAATTTATTAAAAAACACAGGACTTTTGGGAAAAAATATAAAAAATGTCAATTATATATTGACATAATGTTAACTCCATAACATAGTATAATAAACAGGAAAAATAATAAATGGTATAAAGGGATATTTTAATAATTCTATTAGAAAATATAAGAATAACTGATAGGATAATAATTTGATAAAAATAAGGAGGCTTATGGATAATAATAGAGAAATTGCAAAAGAAATGATAGCACAATTAAATAAAGTTATTTTAGGAAAGGAATCATTTATATTTGAAGTTGTATCTGCGGTATTAGCTAATGGACATATACTATTAGATGATATACCAGGAGTCGGGAAAACAACCCTAGCATTAGCAGTTTCAAAACTGATGGGACTTAAATGGAATAGAGTTCAATTTACACCAGATGTACTTCCATCAGACTTAACTGGCTTTACTATATATAGAAGAGAAACAGAGAAGTTTGTTTATGAACCAGGGGCTGTATTTTGTAATCTACTTTTAGCAGATGAAATCAATAGAACATCTCCAAAGACGCAATCTGCACTTTTAGAGGTTATGGAAGAAATGCAAGTTACAGTTGATGGAGTTACTAGAGAGGTTCCTCTTCCATTTTTAGTTATTGCAACACAAAATCCATTAGGTACTGTAGGAACTCAGCCTTTGCCACCTGCACAAATGGATAGATTTTTAGTTTGTATGACTATGGGATACCCTGATTTTAAAAGTGAGGTACTAATGGCTAAGGAATTAGATGGAGGAAAGAGAACAGAAAAATTAACTCCTATTGCTAATTCAGAAATATTAGTAAAGATGCAAAAAGAAGTAGAAGAGGTTTTTGTAAATGATACTATTTATGAATATATTGTAAGATTAATTACTGCCACTAGAAATAGTGAGTATCTAAATATTGGAGTGAGTCCAAGAGGAACTATTTCACTTGTAAAGATTACTAAAGCAGCAGCTTGGTTAAAGGGGAATGATTTTGTATCTCCATCAGAGGTATATGATTTATTTCCAGCAATAGCAAGGCATAGAGTTCAAACTAGTGCAAAAGCAAGAATTGACGGCATTAGTAAAGAGGAAATCTTACAAGGAATTTTGAAGAACATAGAAATGCCATCATTTAAAAGGAAGTGATTAAATGAGAAAAATAGTGTATTTTGTTCTTCTTACAGTCACTTTTTATTTAGCAGGAACACATAAATTAAAACCATTAATTTTATTAGTTGTCTCAATATTAATTTTATTTACTATTCTATTTTTAACCACTAAATATTTTAAAAAAAATATAGAGGCTAAAATAGATGTAAACAGTAGAGTTGTTAAGAAGGAAAATATAATTAAAGGTAATATAGTAGTAAATAATAAAGGTATACTTCCAATTACACGTTTTGCTATAAAGATAGAATATTTTAATAATAAAGTATCAAAATCTGCAGTAAAAGTTATAAAAGGTTATGTTCCTGCCAAAAGTACAACTAATATGGAATTTGAGGTGAAATCTAAATATTGTGGGATTTTAGCTATAAAAATAAAAGAGATAAAAGTATATGATTATCTTCTGTTGTTTAAAACAAAGAAAAAAATACAATATCATAAAGAAATATTAATATTACCATCTGGATATCAGCTTAAAACTGAAGTGCAAAACAAGGATTATATATACTTTCCCTTAGAAGAAGGAAGAAATTCAGATATATTAATAAATCAACCACCAGAGATATTGTGGATTGATAAATATAAGCATGGTGATTCTATGAGGGATATACATTGGAAGTTAAGTGCTAGAAATGATGAAATATTAAGTAAAAAATATTCTTCAGATATAGAAAATAGAATAACATTTTTTATAGATTTAAGGACAGAAAAAGGTATAAGTATAGAAAGAAGAGATATTTTTTATGAATTATGCTCTGCTATTTCCCTTGGACTAATAGAAAATAAAGTATCATACATAGTGAGATGGTATGATATAAAAAATATGAGTATGGTAGAGGAAATAGTTAGAACAGAAGAAGATTATATAAATATGATAGAAAACTTAATGCTAAAAGCGGAGTTATTTAATGAAAAGTCTGATGATAAACTATTAAATGAAATATATTTATATGAAGATCCTTTTGAAACTACAATAACTTTGAATTTAGAATTTAAATTGTTTTTAAATAAAGATTTACTTATGGAGTTTTCAGAAGAAAATTATCTAGAGGAAATAGAAAGAAGGTGTCTAACTGTTTAACATTCTAAGAAAAAAGGTAACTAAAGATAAGGTGGGGGTAGATTTTCAAACAAGTATTTTTACTGCTAAAGAGGAAAGTAGAAATATACTATCAGAAATAATGTTATTTTTTAGCTATGTTTCTGGAGTTATTGGAATACTATATACTATATCTTTTAGTCCCTTCTTAAGCTTTAATAAAAGCTTTGTATACTTGATTTCTATAGGAATTTGCAGTCTTATTTGGATTTTATATAATAGTAAAAAAATGAAGGTGGTATTAATACTTTTTGCTTTATTTTTACTATTTAATATAAATTTTTTAAAAGAGCAGTGGGAAAATATATGGACTTTATCTTTTTACAATATAAAATATCTTAAGAATTTTGATATTACAGAAACTATTTTAATTTTTTCTTTAATAGTAGCTTTTATTATATATTGGCTTACCTTTAAAAAGGGAAAGGGATGGTTAATTTATCTAGTTTCAATTGCAGTTATAATAATTGGTCCTATTATTGGAAATCCCCCTGATATTATTCAGGTATGTTTATTTGTGTTTTTCCATATAGGGACTTCTGTTACAGGTAATATGTTATCTACTAGGAAAAAGAAAAATAAATCTACTACAGAACTTATAAATACAGCAGGAATTGCTGCTTTATTTACAGCTATATTTTTCACTTTGTCTTTAATAGTTACATATAAGATAACTGATAATCATATGATGACTCTTTTCTCAATACCAGTTAAATTAGAAGAAGAAATTAAAGAAATTTCAACAAAATTGAAGGGGAAAAAAGAAATTGAAGGAAGAGTTAGTAGAGGGAATAATAATGCTAAAGGAGTTCAAAAATTAGAAGTAACTGTATCTGAGAAACCGGATGAAATAATTTATCTTAAGAATTTTATAGGTGCAAATTATTTGGATAATAAATGGGAGAAGGATCTCGAATTAAATTATTCAGCTGATGAGAATTTAGAGGGTGATAATATACCTGCTCTAAATTATTTCGATAAGCAATTTTATTTAACTCAAAATAATGAGATTGTAGAAAATCAAGGATTATACATAGATTCTACTCAATGGTTAAAAGTAAAGCATCTTAATCCAGAGGAAGAAGGGGTTTACATTCCTTATATTTCTCAAGCTCAGCGTATGAGAAAGATAGAATATACTTTTTTAACTTACAAAGAGGAGAAATATTTAAATGCACTTAAAAATATAGATAGTGAATACTTCATATTTTATAAAGATGTAGACGAAGAAGAGCATAAGTATGCTAAAGAAAAATATTTGAATGTTGAAAAAGAAAGATTTCCTAGGCTTTTTGAATTATACCAAGATAATTATGTTTATGGAACTGATAATATTACAGAGTTTATAAAAAATACTTTGTGGTCAAAGGCTACTTATACATTATCTCCAGGAAAAATACCATTAAATAAAGAAATACCTGAATATTTTTTATTTGAAAGTGGAAAAGGATATTGTGTTCATTTTGCAACTACAGCAACTTTAATGTATCGTATGTATGGAATACCTGCTAGATATGTTACTGGATATATAGCAAGGCCATCTCAGTTTGTAGAAGAGTCAGGAGGCTTATATAAAGCAACTGTTACAGATCGTGAAGCACATGCATGGGTAGAAATTTATAAAGAAGGTTATGGATGGGAAAAAGTAGAGGTAACACCAACTATAAACGTAGTTAGCAGTGGAATAAATGAAGAAAGAGAAAATATTACTGAAGAAACAACTAATACTATTCCTGAAATAGTTAATGAAGAACAAGAAATAGATAATGTAGAAAATGACATAAGCATAAATGAAGGAAACAATTCCAAAAAAAATTTAGAAATGCTTTTAAATATTTTAAAGGGGGCATCAATATTTATAGGGATTTTAGCTTCTATAATTGCTTTTTGCTATATTGTCTTATTAAGAAGAAAGAAAATACTAAAAAAATATAAGAAGTCTTATTCAGATAGGTTAGTTACAAAGTTAGTAGAAGTTCTTCAATTGGGTGGATATGTAAAAGAATATACAGGCATGGAACCAGAATTCCCAGAAGTAATTGCAGAAATATTACCACAGCTTAGTATTGAAGAAGCAGAAGAAATAATTAACTCTGCCCTTCAAGAAAGATTTGGTAATAAACATGCTTCCCCTGAAAAAACAAAAAAAGCATTAAATGCTTATAAAAATTCCTGTATTTTTGTATATGAAGGCCTTCCAATATGGAAAAAATTCTACTTTAAATATGTAAAAGCATACTGGTAAAAATTTAGAATGTAGAATGTAAAATGTAGAATTATTGAAGTAATTCGAAACGAATTACTGAAAATATATCTTTTAGAAACTCATAGAGGAGTTTCTTCTTTATTCTACATAATTCACAATTATGAATAAAATAAGAAACTCCTTTTGGAGCTTCTTACTTTATTATATTTTATAAACTCCCTAAGGAGTTTAATCCTTAATTTTTCATTATTTATTATTAATTTTTAATTGTGCGAAGCACACTCTTACCAGCTTCCAGATGATCCTCCGCCACCGGAAGAACCACCACCGAAGCCGCCAAAACCGCCGCCTCCACCAGAGGAACCACCGCCGAAGCCACCAAAGCCACCATTTCCACCTCTTCCACCTCGTCTATTTCCTCCAGATAAGATGAAAATTTTAATAAGGAAGCTAGTAATTCTACCTCTATTAAAAATTAAGTCAATTAATAGAAGAATTCCAAAGAATCCTAATGAACCAAAGGTAAAAATACTATTATCATTATTATTACGTGGAATAGTTATATTTAATGATTTATCTAATGTAACATCATATTCTTCTGCAATTAAATCACTAAAGGCACTATAGCTATCTACTATACCAGTTCCATAGTCATTGGCTTTGAATTTTTCAGAAGCTAAAGACTGCATTACCCTATTACTTAATGCATCAGGAATTGCACCTTCTAAGCCTCTACCAACTTCAACTCTCCAATTCCTATCATTTATTGCAATTAGTACAAGCAAACCATTATCTTTACCTTTTTCACCAATTCCCCAGGTTCTAAATAGATTTAAAGCATAATTTGCAATTTCTCTTCCATTTGTACTATCTATTATAACAGTAACAGCTTGGGCTCCAGTTTTATCTTCTAACTCTTTTCCAATAGATATTATTTTTTCTTGTTCTTCTTGAGTTAATATACCAACATAATCATTTACATACTTATAATTAGTAGGAGAAGGATAGTTGGTTTCAGCAGAAGCAATTAGAGAAAAACTTATTAATAAAAATAGAGAAGATAAAAGAAATACCTTTAATTTAGAAAATAATCTCATACTTATCTACTAAAATCTACTGATGGAACTTCACTAGCATTATCGCTTGCTTTGTAAAGTGCTTTAGCTTCAAACCCAAAAAGTGAAGCTACTATATTTGTAGGGAATCTTCTCAATTTAGTATTATAACTAGTTGCTGCAGTATTATAATCTTGTCTTGCAACAGCTATTCTATTTTCAGTTCCTTCTAATTGTATGCTTAAATCTTTAAAATTTTCATTTGATTTTAAATCAGGATATCTTTCAACAACTACTAGTAATCTAGATAAAGCACTTGATAATTCGTTATCAGCATTAGCTTGTTCTGTAATATTAGTAGCACCTGATAGTTTACTTCTTGCATTTGCAATATCAGTAAATATATCTTTTTCTTGAGTTGCATATCCCTTAACTGTATTAACTAAATTAGGTATTAAGTCAGATCTTCTTTGAAGTTGAGTATCTATATCAGAAGATGCCTTATCAACCTGTTGTTCTAAGTTAACTAAACCATTGTAACTAGATATAATAGGAAAGGCTATTATAGCAATAATTACAACTACAGTTATTAGTATCTTTATTCCATTTTTCATAAAAAACACCCCTTTCTATATATTACTATTATAACATACATTATTAGTATATGGAAAAAAGGGGAGTCTTATTAAAGATTTATCCTAGTAATAATGTAAAAATTAATATTAAAGTAAAAGTCCAATGAAGATTATTAGTATAAGGAATTCCTAGCTTTTCAAAGCTACAAACAGCTTTATGTGCTTTTAAAGCAATAGGTAAAGTAATAAATACTAATAGAGATATTACAGGATAAAAGCCTGTAAGGACATAAATTAATGTTAATGTATATGAACCAAAAACTAAAAATCTATAAATGTATCTACTAAATTTACTTCCTATTCTAACACTTAATGTTCCAAGACTTAAATTAGCATCTCTTTGAAAATCTCTCATTTCATTGCTTATCATTAAAGCAGGAATTAAAAATGATGCAGGTAGTGATAATAAAATAGGATGTAAACTTATTTCTTTAATAAAAGGATAGGAAGCACCTAAAACCATTAAAGGTCCCATTGTTATAAAGGAAAGTGGAACACCTAAGCCTTTTCTTTTAAAGACAAAAGGTTCTCCAGTATAAGAATAAGCTCCGAATATTCCAATTAACCCTATTAAAAGCATTTTGTAATCAGTTATATAAACTAGATATATACCAATTAGGGAGGCTAGTCCAAAACAAGCCATTGCCCAAAGAAATACATAAATATCAAAATAACTTCTAGATACACCTAGAAAATTTATTTTTCTTCCACTAGGCCTATAATATCTAAAGCTACCTTCAAAGTAATCATTTACTAAGTTAGCACCAGATTGAGCTAATAGCCCAGCAATAGTAACAAGAAAAATCAAAAATAAAGTTTTATAGTTTGAAAAATCAATTGCCCCCATTTTATATGCAGAAACTATGCCTAAGGTAGTAGAACCAATGGCAAGAGTTAGGGATAATGGACGAAAGGCCTTCCAAGAATCTTTAATAAACTTAATTATGTAGTCTTTATTCAAAATATCACCTCATATCATTTTGCAAATTAAAATTCTATCATAAATGTATAATTCTTTCAAATAAAAACTTAAGATAAAATCCCCTAATATCATTAAATTAACTAATTCTAAAATATCTATATTAAATATTTTATTTATATATTGACAATAAAAGATATGATGCTATAATTAAATCATAGTATTCCGATATGAATAAAGACATTGAAGAGAAGGAGTAATTAATATTAATTATTTTAGAGAGAGCTAGGTTGGTGAAATAGCTTATAATTATATTAATGAAGTGCATCTCAGAGTTTAATCCTTGAAATTAAGTAGGGGATTATGGGTTCTCCCATTATAGAGACTAGGTATTATTATAGTACCTAAGATGAGATGGATATATTTATCTAATCAGAGTGGAACCGTGGAAGTTAGACTTCTGCCTCTGTAATTCAGGGCAGGAGTTTTTTTTATTCTTTTGTGAATATTAGCAATTTATATTGTAATTATAATAAGTAATAAAAAATAGGAGGGAAATATGAATATAAATATTAGTTTTAATTTAGTTTTAGCAGTAGTGCTATCATTAGTAGGATTTTATGTTATTTATTTAGTAAAATCAAAGACTGGAAAGTTCTCATATGCAACTTTAACAGCATTAACAATAGGTTTAATTTTAGGAGGGGTTTTTAAAGAAAATCTTGCCTACCTTGAAGTGGTTGGTAAAGGATATATAGCAATAATTAAAATGATAGTTGTACCATTAGTTATGGTATCAATAATAACAAGTATAATTAGACTTAAAAATTTAGATACTTTAAAGTCAATAGGACTTAAAACAATAGGTATATTATTGGGAACAACAGGAGTTGCTACAGTAATAGGTTTAATTATTGGAAGAATATTTAATCTGGGAAATGGTTTAAGCTATGTTGGTGTGGAAGGTTTTACTCCAAGAGAAATTCCAGCTCTTTCAAAGGTTATATTAGATTTCTTACCATCTAATCCTGTAGCAGCAATGGTAAATAATCAGATAATACCAATAGTTATTTTTTCATTATTTATAGCAGTAGCATTAGTTATTGAAGATAATAAAAATCCAGAGAAAGTTAAAGCTTTTAAAGATTTTGTATTATCAGCATATGAATTAGTATTAAGTATTACTAGAATAATATTGAAGTTTATACCATATGGAGTTTTTGCATTAATAGCTACAGCAGCAGCAAAAAATGGAATTGATACTATTAAGTCCTTATTCTTAGTTGTACTAGCTGTTTATATAGCATGTATATTACAAATATTATTAGTTCATACACCTTTAGTAGCCTTTGTTGCAAGAAAGAATCCATTAAAGTTCTTTAAAGATATATCAGAAGCTCAAGTAGTGGCATTTACAAGTCAAAGTAGTTATGGAACATTACCAGTTACTATTAAGACATTAGTAGAAAATGCTAAGGTTTCAGGTAATGTAGCAAGCTTTGTAGCTCCACTTGGATCAACAATGGGAATGAATGCTTGTGGTGGATTATATCCAGCTATAGTAGCTGTATTTGTAGCAAATGTATTCAAGATAGATTTGACAATGTATCATTATATATTAATAGTAGTAACTACAATTGTTTCCTCAATTGGTATAGCAGGAGTTCCAGGAGCTGCTACTATTTCAACAACTGTAGTATTAGCAACTGCTGGATTACCAATAGAAGGTATGGCCATGGTAATGGCAGTAGATGCAATAATAGATATGATGAGAACATTAACTAATGTAACTGGAGCAGCAGTTACAGCAGTGGTTGTAGATGAAACAGAGAAAAGAAAAAAGGCAAAATTAGCATCTAAAGTAACAGCATAATAATAGATTTAAATTAAACCTATATGATAGACAAGCATCAGTGCTAGTCTATCATATAGGTTTTTTTTATTAGAGTATAAATATTTAAGCGTACACATGGAATTTAGAAAAAGTGATTTATTTACTATAAGAGTCTAGTAAATACTGGTTTATGTCCTTCTATTTATTTTGTATAATTTAATTAAATAGAAATTAAGAGTATTAAAGAAATAAATGGGGGATAGAAGTGGATGAGAAATAATGAATGTGATTTACTAATAAACTTAGATAAGTTACATACAACAGATTTAGGAAGAGAGCGAATTAAAAAAAATCTTTCTTTAGAGGTAAATGATGTAGTTAAATGGTGTAAAGAAGAAATACAAAAATCAAATGCCTATATAACTCACATAGGCAAAAATTGGTACATAACTGTGGATAGTTTCAAAATAACTGTTAATGCTTATAGTTTTACTATTATTACTGCCCATAAGATAAAGCATCAAATTGAAAAATAGAAAGGAATTCTACTATATTTCTACCTATTCTACTTCTAGTTAGTTCATTAAAAGTGTGAAAATAACTATTATGATATTAAAAGGAGTTGATTTATATGGATACAATAAAAATAGGAAAATTTATAAGTGAAGCATCAATCTTTAAGTGGAGCAATATGTGCTCTTTTAATATCTTTTATTACAGCTATTTATTCTTTAATTTGGAGTAGTAATGGAAGAGTTTTTGATGAATTTTTCTATGGAATGATTAAAGGAATTAGTAGTGCATCTTTATTAGTTGGAATATTTCTTATTTTTTATACTTGGGTTAAATATGCACAAAATAATAAATAATAATTTTATTAATATGTAGAAAGCGGATTCTATATATACAGAATCCGCCTTTTTCTATAGTTAAATATTCTTTTTTATTTTAATAAGTTTACTATCTCTTCTAGCTTTTTACCACCGAAATATACTTTTTCATCATTTACTATTATTGCTGGTACGCTCATTATTTTATGCTTACTCTTTAAATCAGGGAAGTTAGATAAATCTAGCATTTCTGTTTCAATATTTGGATTTTCAATTGCAATTCTTTGTGCTGCCATAACTACATCAGGGCATACATGGCAAGAAAGTGATACTCCAACTTTAATGTTAAGTTTCTTATCTATAGACTTAATGTCATTTAATACATTAGCATTAATTTCTTGACCAGGACCTGCTACATTATACATAGCTATAAGGAATGAATTTAATTCATGACCACCAGGAACACCATGGAATTTAACACCAGTATATTCATTATCTTTGTTTAAAATAGCTACTACTGGGAATCTATTTGCATGAATCTTATCTTCCATTTCAGGATTTTCACCCTTTTTATATATAAGAGCAGTAACTTTATCACCTAAATCAGCTATATCTAGAACTAAATCTCTTAGTTCTATAGATTTACTATTAGTTTCATCTACAATTGAAACTAGAGATATATTACTTTCAAATCTAGCTAAGACTCCTTGAATTTGTTTTCTTAAAGCATCGTTTAATAGGGCACTCTTACCTGTATTTGCAATAGAAGATACTGGAGACTCTTTTGGCTTTTCAACTTTTTCTTCTTCTATATATTCATCAACAATTCCAAGTTTTTCTTTTTGAACAGCTACATATTTTTCAGCATCTGTTGCAGCAATAGCACCATCAGCAACTGCTGTTACAACTTGTCTAAGCATTTTTGGTCTTAAATCACCAGCTGCATATACACCATCTACATTAGTTTTCATATTTTCATCAGTTAATATATAACCCCATCTATCCATATCTACTTTATTTTTAAAGACATCAGTTTGAGGTTGGTATCCAACGAATACAAAGATACCAAATGTACCATCTTCTTTTGGAGGATAGTATTCAGAAGTTTCATTAGTAACATTATTAATTAATTTTACAGATCTTAATACATCATCACCAACAGCTTCAACAACTTCAGTATTAAATCTTATTTCTATATTCTTATTAGCTTTAACCTTATCTCCAATAGATTTTGCACAAGTAAAATCAGGTTCTCTAGCGATTATTATTACCTTTTTAGCAAATCTAGTTAGGTATATAGCTTCTTCCGCTGCAGCAAAACCTGCACCTATTACAAGAACTTCTAAACCTTTAAAGAATTCACCATCACAAGTTGAACAATAGGCAACACCCCTACCACCATATTCAATTTCTCCAGGGAATCCTAATTTTCTTGGAGAAGCTCCAGTAGCTATAATAACAGATCTTCCTTGGATATCACCAACATTTGTTTTTATAGTTTTAACTTCACCATTGAAATCTACATCATTAACATCAGCAGTTTTAAATTTAACTCCAAAATTTTCTGCTTGTATTCTCATTTGAGCTGTCATTTCTGCACCACTAGTTTTAACTATAGCAGGATAGTTTACTACTTCAGCAGTAGTAGAAATTTGCCCACCAACCTGTTCTTTTTCTATTATTAATGTTCTAAGTTTTGCTCTTCCAGCATATAGACCAGCAGATAATCCAGCAGGACCGCCACCTATTATAATTAAATCATAAATATTATTGTTCATATAAGCCTCCTTATAAATAAAATATATATCTTAACACTCTGTTATTACCTAATAATTATTATTGATTAGTTTATTAAAAAAATAGCGAGTTTCCTCGCTAATTTTTTATAGTGGAGGAGAAAGTCCCCTCTATTTTATATATTAAAGTTTTCCAACTAAATCTAAGCTTGGTACTAAAGTTTCAGCTCCTGGAGTCCAGTTAGCTGGGCAAACTTCATCTCCATGTTCTCTTACGAATTGAGCAGCTTGAACTTTTCTTAATAATTCTTCAGCGTTTCTACCAATTCCGTTTTGGTGAACTTCATAAGCTTGGATTATGCCATCAGGGTCAACGATAAATGTTCCTCTTAAAGCCATACCTTCTTCTTCAATAAGTACTTCAAAGAATCTTGCTAACTTACCAGTTGGGTCTGCTAACATTGGATAAGTGATTTTTCCAATTGTTTCAGTTGCATCAGCCCATGCCTTATGAACGAAGTGTGAATCTTCTGATACTGAATATATTTCAGCTCCTATTTCTTTAAAGCTATCATAATGATCAGCTAAGTCTCCTAATTCAGTTGGACATACAAATGTAAAGTCTGCTGGATAGAAGAAGAATATTCCCCACTTTCCTAAAACATCTTCATTTGATACTTCTACAAACTTTCCATTATGGTAAGCTTGAACCTTAAAATCTTCTAATTTCTTTCCTATTAATGACATAAATTTTTTCCTCCCTGTTTTTTTAATATTCTCTATGTATTAATAATAATTATTAATTAATAATTTGTCAATAGTATTTTTGAAATTAAGGGATTTTTATTAATATTTTTTTAAAATGGAGATAAATGAAAGAAAAATGTGGCAATTAAATGCATTTAATAATTAAATAATAATTAAGAATAGCAATATAGGTTGTATATTAGATATATTTGGTATAAAATATATTTAAAAAGTAGATTTTATAGGGAGGATTATATAGTGAATAAGGGTGGAATTAGATTATATTACAAAAATCAAGAAGAGCTGAGCTATGCATTGAGAAACTACATAGATGACTACTTTGAAGGGAATATTGAAGACGAAGCATTAGAGGAAAAAATCTATATGGTTGTACAAGCTAACAAAAATAAGTTTTACAAAGACAATGAAATAGCTAAGAAACCTAAACAAATACTTGGTAAAACAAGATTAAATGTTTTAGAGCAAATTCTAGACAAGAGACAAGACTAGTAAGTTGACATTACTGATATTAAGTTTATATTAATATCAGTATAAAGGTTTTCAAATTTCTAATATATGAAAAATAAGGAAGAGAACAAGCTCTTCCTTATTTTATTTAGTTATACACAAATTTAATATGGAGAATCCGAAAAATTCAGGGATTATATCTTTAGATATATTATGAGTTAAATTAAAGTAGTAAGAGTATTCATTGGGAGGAATGGTTAAATAAGTTTTAAAACATTCCTTAGAAATATCAAATTCTTCAATTTTTTTATAGCATTCACTTAAAAATAAATATAGTTCCCTTATAAAATTATATTTAATAGAGAAATTTTCACCTATTAAAATAGCCTTATTGTATTTTTTCATATAGTAATAGGATTTAACTAATAAAAATGTTATATAGCTATTTATATAAATATTATCATTTGAATTAAGTGATTTAATATAATAGTTATTTGCAGTATTATATTTTTTCAAAAGGTAATATTCATTTGCAATATTATAATAATAAGAAAAATCTAATTCTTCTTTATTAAATGATAAGTAAATTTCTATATTTCTATTGCATCTTTCAGTCAAAGTCTTTCTATTATAGTCAAATCCAAAATTATATAAAAGATATTCTAAATTAATGATTTTAGTATAATATGAATCTTCATAAATTGAATTCATAAGTCTTTCATTAATCTTTCCAGAGTAGTAAAATCCAGAATTGTTTTTAATAATTCTCAAGATATGTTTTCCTTCATATAATTTATTATTAATAACATTAGTTAATTTTAGTCTAAAACCCAAATTTTTAGAATTTCTTAAGGCACTTTTAATTTCATAAATTTGAGATGCATCTAGAGCTTCATCACAATCAAGACATAAGATCCAATCTTTAGTTGCCATTTCTAAGGCTTTATTTCTTGCAGAGCTAAAATTTTTGTTCCAAGGAAATTCTATTACTTTAGCATTATATTTTTCAGCAATACTTATTGTTTTATCAACAGAACCTGTATCAACTAATATTACTTCATCTGCAATACCTTTTATGCTCTCTAGGCATCTTAATAAGTTGTTCTCTTCATTTTTAGCTATAATACAAACACTTAAGGTATCCAAATTAAAATTTCCTCCAATAATATTTTCACAGTATAACATATGATAATTAAGACATTTATGACAGTAATAGAAAAGTAGATATTCTACTCAATTTCTACTTTAAATTACTTAATTAAGTGTATTTTAAAGAAAATGAGCATAATATGATATTTACTTTCAACTAAAATCCCTATGGAAAATTTCGGTTTTTCTATCATCTTCAAAATCCTTTAGAGAAGTTATATTTAATTTTTCTAATACTTCATCCATAGTACTACTATGTGTAGCAATCTTAATTGGAGAATTATAAGCTAGATTATCAACAGAGATTTTTCCTTCTTCCTTAGATATTAAGGCTTTTGGCCCTCCAACACATCCACCAATACAACCCATTCCTTCTATGAAATTAGCCTTAATATCACCACTTAAAGCTTTATTTAATATTTCTTTACATTCTTTGACACCTTCAGCTTTTAAAGATTTAAAAAGTTTTGATTTCTCTGGATATAATTCTTCCACAGCTTCACCTACAGCAATAGAAACACCACCAGTACGAGCGTATAATCTGCCACCTCTTGAAGCGTAATCTTTAGTAGGAATTCCCTTTAATTCAGAAGGTATAATTTCTAGAGCTTTAAATATATCGTCTAATTCTTGAAATGTTAGAACAAAATCTATATCATGAGATAAATCTCTTTCTTTTGCTTCAGCCTTTTTAGCTATACAAGGACCTACAAATACTACTTTAGCATCAGGATTTAATTTTTTTATAACCCTTCCTGCAGCTATCATTGGAGAAACAGAAGGTGATAAATCAGGAACTAATTCTTTATATACTCTTTTTAGCATTCCAACCCACATAGGGCAACAACAAGAGGTTATCATTATATCATCAGGTCCATTTACATGTTTATTAAATTCTACAGCTTCTTTTATTGTAAGCATATCTGCAGCAAAGGCAACTTCAATCATATCTGTAAATCCAATTTTCATAAATGCTTCTCTTAATTGATCTAAAGATACATCTTCACCAAATTGTCCCATAATTGCTGGAGCAACAGCAGCTATAACAGTTTTATTATTCTTTATTAAATCTACTATTGGAATAATATCTATTTTATCTAAAAGCTTACCATCCTTACAGGAATCTATGCATAAGCCACAGCCAATACATAAATCATAATTTATATATGTGGATTTATTATTATCATCATATAAAATAGCATCGAATGGGCAAGCTGCTTGGCAATTGAATTTTTTATCTTTATTTTGCTTACAATTTATATTGCAGTTATCTAACTTTTCTATAAATCTCTTATTAACAGTATAATTAGTAATTGCTTTTTTGATATTGTAAACATAGTTATTATCGAATTCCAGAGATACTCCACATAGGGATGTAACAATTTTAAAGGTTTCTTGAGGAGAAACCTCATGGCATACCATAATTCTAGAAAGAGTATTGTCAAAATTTCCTTCATAATAAGATCTTACTAAAGTATCAAAAAGATCATTATATTTATTATGCATTTATTTACCTCCAAGTACTAAACTTTATATAGTTTAGTATATATAATCTGCTAATTATTAATACTCAAAATAAATAAATTGCAAAGCAATTTATTTAGTGAAAAGTTAAGGTTGTTTTGCTCTACGAAAGAATTAATTAATGAAAGAATTATAAAATGAAGGAATGAAAAAATTAAGGTGAAAAATCCTTAAGGATTTTTGAATAATAGTGTTTTTCACAATTTTACTTAAGTTCTGCAGAGCAAAATCTTCTTAATTCTTTCACTTTTTCATTCTTTCATTTTTCATTATTTTGCTTCGCAAAATATTACAAATGCAACTTAGTATTAAAATAATGAATCTTAGTATAGATCATATTGCTATATTTATTAAAAGTAGTAGTATGAAATTATAAAATTATAAAAGGAGATAGTATGAAAATAATAATTAATCAAGATGAAAATAATAATGAAATTGAAATAGTTATTAATTGTAAGACTATAGACGATAGTATAGTAAAAATAGTTGAAAAGCTAAGAGCAGAAGAAAATGTAATTACTGGCATTAAAGATAGTAAAGTACATATTATAAAACTAGAAAATGTATTGTATTTTGAATCTGTAGATAAAAGAACCTTTGTATATACTAAGGAAGATGTATATGAAAGTAATCTAAGGTTATATCAAGTTGAAGAGAAGTTTTCAACATATCATTTTTTTAGAGCATCTAAATCTACAATAATAAATATATCTAAAATCTCCGTTATAAATCCTATATTTGGAGGACGAGTAGAGGTTTTACTTGAAAATAAAGAAAAATTAATAGTTTCAAGGCAATATGTTCCAATACTTAAAGCAAAATTAGATTATTAAAAGGAGAGGAAATAATGAAAAATCTTTATAATATAGGACATGACTTAAAAGCTTTAACAGGGTTATTTTTTATGATGATAATTTTAACCTATGGATTAGTAAGTCTTTTTCTTGGGAATAAATTAATGCCTTTAGAATTATTATGGGAATTTATATTGTTAGCATTATTGATTAGTAGTAGTCAATTTATTTTATATAATGAAAAAGTATTATCTAAAGTGTCAATAAAAATTAAAGTAGTAGGACAATACTTAATACTTTTAGGTATTTTAAATATTTTTATTTATTATTTTGATTGGTCAGAGCTATGGGGTATATCTAATAGGATATTCTTCATTATATATACAGTTTATTTTATTCTTGTAATTATAAATTTTTATGCTTATAAGAAAATAACAGGAGAAAGATTTAATGATAAATTAATGAGATATAAAGAAAATTTATAGTGGGGTGTTAAATATGGAAGCTATCAAAATAAGTAATTTAACTAAGAACTATGGTAAAAACAGAGGGATAAAAAATGTAAACTTAGAAATTAAAGAAGGAGAAATATACGGATTTATAGGACCAAATGGAGCAGGTAAATCCACAACAATAAAGACATTACTAAATTTTATTTTTCCTACTTCAGGAAGTGCTAAGATATTAGGAAAGGATATTGTAAGTGAAAGTAAAGCTATTAAGGAGTTTGCTAGTTATGTACCAAGTGAAGTAAGATATTATTCAGAGGTTAAAGTAAAGGATATATTAAATTATGCTATTTCATTTTTTGATTCCAGTGATAGAGAATATTTAAATGAACTTTGCAATGAATTAGAGGTAGAATTAGATAAAAAAATTGAAGAACTTAGCCTTGGAAATAAAAAGAAGGTAGCTATAGTTCAAGCACTTTTAAGCAATCCTAAAATAGTTATTTTAGATGAGCCAACAAATGGCTTAGATCCATTAATTCAACAAAAACTATTTAATATATTGTTAAAGGAAAAATCAAAGGGAAAAACTATATTTTTATCCTCTCATAACCTTTCAGAAATAGAGAGATTTTGTGATAGAGTTGCAGTTATAAAAGAAGGGGAAATAATAGATATATTAGATTTAAATAATATGGATAGAGATTTAGGAAAAAGGATAACACTAAAATCTAGTAATATAAATATAGAAGAAATTAAGAATATATCAGAAAGCTTAAAGCTTATTGGTGAAGAAGTTGAGTTTATTTATAAAGGAAATATAAATGAATTAATAAGGATACTTGCTAAATATGATTTGGACAAGCTTCTAATAGAAGAAGTTAAATTAGAAGAGGCCTTTTTAAACTATTATGAAGGAGAGAGTAAATAATGAATATATTTAAGTTTGAGTTTAAAAGAAATATAAAATCATTAATATACTGGAGTATAGGAACTTCTGCAATTATAGTTTTATTTATGGTATTATTTCCAAGTATGAAGGATATGGGAATGCAAGAACTAGTAGGATCTAAATTAGATTCCCTTCCAGCAGCAGTTTTAGAAACCTTTAATTTTTCAAGTGCCACTGATTTTAGTAATATAAATGATTACCTTGCATATTGTCTTCAATATATTGGGATGGCTTTTGCTATTTACGGGGCAATCCTTGGAGCTAATTCTATAATAGAAGAGGAAAGTGAAGGCACAATAGAATTCTTATATTCTAAACCAGTATCAAGAAGTAAAATTCTTTGGAGTAAGATATTATCAAGGGTTGTTTACCTTTTAATATATGCAATTATTATTGGAGGAATTACAACAGGTATATCTATTGCAGTTAAACCAAGTGAAATAAATACAATGGATCTTATGACGAATATAAAAATTATGTTTATTGGGATGTCTTTTTTAGGATATATATTTATGGCAATTGGTATAGCTATATCAACAATTTTAAAAAGAGGGAAAATGGGAACTAGTATAGGTCTTAGTTTATTTTTTATAACCTATATACTAGGGATTATATCTAAGTTAAAAGAAGAATTTTCATTTATAAAGTATATTGCTCCATACGAATGGATAATTCCATCAAAGATAATAAAGGATGGATTTGAAGTAAAGTATATTTTAATAGGATTTTTATTAATGGCATTATCTTTAGCTGCTGCCACTTTTATTTATAATAAGAAGGATATGAATATTAATTAAAAGAAAGAACAGGTTGTATTTTTATTACAACCTGTTCTTTTTTTACATAAATAATAAACTTAATTAAATAAAGTTTATAAATATATAGACAAAATTAATAAAGGATTATAAAATCTAATTAAAGGAATATTATGGAGGTCATAATTATGGATAATGAATTTTTCTGGAATGCATCTATTAAAGAAATTGAAAAGGGATATATTGAAACAGAAGAAGATATAAAATGTATAGTTTGTGAAGAAAGCTTTGTTAAGGGAAGAATATATGAAGTAGATGGGAATTTATATGATGCAAAAAAGACAGCAGAGCTTCATATTAAGGATAAGCACCAATCTATGTTAAGTTATTTATTAAATATGAATTCAAATTATACAGGTATATCATCCTCTCAAAAATCAGTAATTGAATTAATTGCTTTAGGTCTTACAGATAAGGAAATAGCATCAAAATTAGGAGTGGCAAATTCAACTATTAGAAATCATAGATATAAATTAAGGGAAAGAGAAAAACAAGCTAAGCTATTTTTAGCAACTATGAGTTTACTTTCTAAAAATACAAATAAGAATATAAATATATTAGAGGGTGATGTTATTTGTGATGCTCACATGGGAGCAACAACCTTAGATGATAGATTTAATATAACTAAGGAAGAAAAGATTAAAGTAATAGAAACTTATGTAGATGAAAATGGAGCATTAAAAAGTTATCCAGCTAAAGAAAAGAAAAAAATTATTTTATTAGAAGAAATAACTAAAAACTTTAATGTTGGAAAGAAATATTCTGAAAAGGAAATTAATAGAGTATTAAAGAGAATATACGAAGACTATGTAACAATAAGAAGAGCTTTAATTCAATATGGTTTCTTAGATAGATCTAAGGATTGTAGTGAATATTGGGTGAAGGAATAATGATAAAGAGCTTTTTAGAGTTAAATAGTGATGAAAGAATTTTAGCATTAGAGTTTATAAAAAATAATGAAAATACTAATTTATCCTTATCTGAAATTGAAAAAGAACTTAAGGGTAAGATTTGCAATTATGGTGAAGGTGTATTGTTTTATTTTCATGAAGATAAAATAATAGGTAAGGTATCAGTAATATTAGAAGTTGTAGATAAATTAAAGACTATATATATTAATAAAGTAATTTGTCCAAAGAATAATAAAGAAGTATTAAAAGAATTAATCAATAATTCATTAGCATTATCAAAGAAATATAGTGCCAATAAAGTTTTACTTGGAATAAGAAATACAGATTTACTTAATTTAGCTGAAAGTATTGGATTAAAAAGAAGTTATTCCTCTTTTAATATGATATTAACTAATAGGGAAAAAGAAAATGATGTATTAGATAAAACTAAATTATCAAAGGAAAATATTAAAGAGTATGTGGATATTTATAATAAATCCTTTATGGATATGCCTCATGGAACTTATATAGAAATGGAAGATGCAAAAGGATATTTAGAAAATAAAAATGATAATGAAGCTTATTTTATTGTTATAGATAAAGGTGAAAGTATAGGATTTTTAAATACAATTGTTAAAGGTAATAAAGGCTTTTTTGATATAGGATTAGCAAAAGAGTACAGGGGAAAAGGCTATGGTAGAAGATTATTAGAAACAGCAATACAATATTTAAATGAAAAGAAAATAGAAGAGCTTTGCCTAACAGTAATAGAAAAGAATAGTATTGCTTATGAAATGTATAAGAAGAGGGGCTTTAAGGTTTATAACAAGATAAGTGATTGGATAGAATTATAGGGGAGGTTTATGATTTAGAAAATTTAATATATAATATTTATATAAATATGTTTCTTTTAGGAGGTGCCTTTTATGGAAAATAAGGATATTAACTTATATGATATTTTTATAAAGTATTCATATAGTGAATTGAAAGAATTATTTAAGAATGCTAAGACAAAAGAAGAACAAGATTTTTATATGGCATTATCTAATTTAGTATTACAAAAAGAACAAGAAAAGGTTATAGGTAAGTAGTATGCCGACATATACAATTTTTGCAGGAGTTAATGGAGCAGGTAAAACTTCAATATATAAATCTATATATTATAATGAAAATAAAGATGAAAAAAGAATAAATATTGATGAAATGGTTGCAAGAATAGGTTCTTGGCAAGATAATAATCTTCAAATTAAGTGCGCAAGAGAAGCTATTGTATTAATAAAAAAATATATTCTTGAAGGAGTATCTTTTAACCAAGAAACAACATTATCTGGAAAAAGTATAATAAGGAATATAAGGCTTGCTAAAGAGAATGGTTTTTATATAGTTATGAATTATATAGGGGTAGATGATCCTGAAATTGCTAAAGAAAGAGTTAAAATTAGAGTAAGCAAAGGTGGACATGGAATACCTGATAAAGATATAGAAAGAAGATATTATAATTCTCTAAAAAATTTAAATGAAGTAATTGAAATATGTGATGAAGTAAATATATATGATAATACTGAGGTGTTAAGAGAAGTTGCATATTTAAAGCAGGGAAAGATAGCATGGGCTGATAAGAAGCTTCCAAAGTGGTTAAATATTAATTTTTAGTGCTAGTAGAATTTAGTTGATTCTACTAGTATTTTTAATATTTATACTTTGATTATATTAAAATAAAAGGTAGATAAATAAGGTAGTTAGTAATTAGAATTAGAATTAGAATAAAAATTAAGAAATAGAAAGGTTTGAATAAGTATGATAAGACCAATTGTAAAAGATATATTATTCCTGGGACAGAAGTCAGAAGCTGCAACAAAAGCAGATATAACAGTTATTGATGATTTAGTTGATACATTAAGAGCAAATTTAGAGGCTTGTGTTGGTATGGCGGCAAATATGATAGGAGTTAAAAAGCGTATTCTTGTATTTAGTGTAGGTAATATAATAGTTCCTATGGTAAATCCAGTTATTTTAAAGAAAGAAAAAGAATATGAAACAGAAGAAAGCTGTTTGTCCTTATCTGGCTTTAGAAAAACAAAAAGATATGAAACAATAGAAGTTGAATATCTTGATAGAGATTTTAAGAAGCATAAACAAGTATTTACTGGTTTTACTGCACAGATTATTCAACATGAAATAGATCATTTTGAAGGAATAATAATTTAGATATAGAAATACATTAGTAGGGTTTAAAATAAAATTATTTAATAAAAAGAGGTTATTATGTCAAAAGTAAGAAAAATGCTTGGAAAAGCTGATTCACCATATATCATTTCTCTTATGAGATTAATAGAAACTCAGAACAAAAATACAATTATAAAATGGTGTAATGAATATGCTAGGGAACATATTCTACCAATTTATAAAAATGTATATCCTGATGATTATCGTTTGGAAAATGCATTAAAGGCAGTTTATGAATGGCTAAAAGGTAATATAAAATTAGCTGAGGCAAAGAAAATTATTAAGGAAGCTCAAATAGCTGCAAGAGAAGCAGAAGGAAATCCAGCGGCACAAGCTGCTGCTAGAGCAATTGCAGCTACAACAACAACTATCAATACTATAACTAGCTCTTTAGGACTTGCTTTTTATGGTTCTGCTGCAATAGCATATTCATTAGTTGGTGTTAATGATAGTGATGAGATTTATGATGAAATTGCAGCAAGAGAGTGTGAAAAGATGGAAGAGGCTTTACGTGAAGTTGCTATAATAGATGAGCCTAATCCAGCAGAAATAAATTGGTATTGCTAAAAAATTAAATTAAGAGGCTGTTCCCACAGCCTCTTAATTTTGATTTTCTTTAAAACTCCAAAAGGAGTTTTTTCCTTAATTCTACATTTTACATTTTTCATTTTAAAGAAGGTGTTCAAACAATATTTTAGCTCCAATAAATATTAAAATAATTCCACCTATTATTTCAGCATAACTTTGCATATACTCACCAAGCTTTTTGCCAAGAAAAACTGCAAAAAAACTTAATAAAAAAGTAGTTATTCCTATAATTGTTACAGAAGGAATAATACTAACGTTTAAAAATGCAAAGCTAACTCCAACAGCTAAGGCATCTATACTAGTTGCAATTGCTAGTATTGTTAACTTTTTGTAAGAAAATTCATCTCTTTCACATTCTGTAGCTACCTCTGAATCTTTAATAGATCTTAATTCCTTAATGGCTTCTATTAGCATTTTTACACCTATAAGTGCTAGTAATATAAAAGCTATCCAATGATCAAAAGATTTTATATAGCTTTCAAAATATCTACCAAACCACCAGCCTAATAATGGCATTAAGGCTTGAAAGCCGCCAAAGAATAAAGCAACTTTAAAGGAATTTTTAAATTCATCTTCTTTTAAACATATACCTTTAGCTAAGGAAACGGCAAAGGCATCCATAGATAATCCTATACCTGTCATAAAAATTGAAATGAAACCCATGATATGTACTCCTTTATTATAGAATTTATTATAAAAGCCTAAATATTAATTAGGATTTTATTACTATTTATAGATTATTATCATAAAAAATGAGACTTATGCGTAGTTAAAACCACGCATAAGTCTCGTTATTTAATACTAAGCCAGAACTAAGTTCAATATGTTGACTTAGCAACTCTTACAAAATTAGAGTTAACTACTCCCTTATACAAACAATTCGATAGTAATTATAATAACAAATAATTATGATTATATCAATAATAATATTGAAAAAATTAATATATACATTAAAATAATAAAGAGCATATAATATAAACAAAAAGATTTGTATAGGAGAAAAAATGATTGTTTTAAATAAAATAATTTCCTTATTTTTAATAATTTTAATTGGGGTTTATGGAACCAAAAAAAATATAATAAATGAAGAAGTAAATAAAGGATTAAGAAGACTACTATTAGAAATAACATTACCACTTTTAGTTATAAACTCATTTAGCTTTGAATTTAGTGATGAAATGGGAAAAAATGTTTTAATATCATTTATTTATAGCGTGGCTTTTATGATATTAGGAGCTATTATATCTTATATATTTTTATATCCTATTAAAAGTGAAAAGAAAAAAATTCTACATTTTGCAAATGTATTTTCTAATTGTGGTTTTATAGGATTTCCTATAATTAATAGCTTGTATGGGGCAGAAGGGGTTATTTATACCTCAATATTTAATATGGTATTTACAATGGCTTTATGGACATATGGAGTTATGATTTTTTCAGATAAAATATCAAATAAAAATATAAAAAAGGTCTTATTAAATCCGGCTATAATAGCAGTATATATAGGCATACCTATGATGTTATTTAAAGTGAAATTACCGTCTTTTATATTAGATACAACAAAAATAGTTGGAGATATGACTGCACCAATTTCAATGATAATTGTAGGCAGTATATTGTCTAAAGTAAGTTTAAAAGATGTGTTTAAGGAAATATCAATATATTATGGATCATTAATTAAGCTAATAATAATACCTTTGGTACTTATACTAATAAAACTAATTTTAAAGGATAATACAACTATAATAAATACTATTATAGTTATACAAGCCATGCCAGCAGCTGCTATGACATCAATACTTGCAGCTGATTTTAATAAGGAAAAGGAATATTCATCAATAGTTGTATTTATCACCACCTTATTATCTATTATTACTATACCTATAATTTCGAAAATAATAAGCTTATAATAATTATTTTCTAATAATATTCTTTACAAATTGCGAAAATATATTATAATCAAAAAAGAGATTAATTTTTTGTAATCTAATGAAAAGATTTTAGAAATTGAGGTGTAGATATGGATTTAGTTTGTTTATGCAAAGCTGTAGAAAAAGATGTAATAGTAAAAGCTATAAAAGATGGTGCTGATACTTTTGAAAAGGTTCAAGAAGCTACTTGTGCTGGAACAGGATTCTGTGGAGCTAGTAGATGTGGAGCTAGAATTGAAGCATTAATTGAAAATAAT
>JAEXLD010000110.1 GCA_023445445.1 Bacillota bacterium | reverse complement strand
ACAGATGAATTCGCACTTATACCAATTAAATTTATCTCCTTATTAGAATGTCTAATTACATCTAAGGTTTGAGTACCTATTGAGCCAGTAGCTCCTAAAATTGAAATGTTCTTCATATTTTCCTCCTAGATTAACTTAATCATTGTAAATTAAATCTTTTGCTATTATGCTGTAAATTGGACCTGCAATTACACCTATAAATCCAAACATATTTACCCCTACATAAATAGATATTACTACTATAATTGGATGAATTTCAAGCTTGCTACTTAAAAATTTTGCTTCTAAAATCTCTCTAGTGAATCTTTCTAATAAATACAAAGAAATTAATCCAATTACTAATAAGTATCTCTTCATTATAATATTGTATATTATAATTGGTATAAAAACAATTGCTGTTCCCACAAAAGGAAGTATATCTAAAATAGCACATAAACTTCCAAGAAATAAACTATTAGGTATACCTAGAACTTTAAAGCCTACTATAACTAATAAAGCACTTAAGATTATAAGCTTTGTTTCTACTTTTAGTACATCTCTTAAATTCTTACTTTTACTAATAATATTCTTAACAAGATTTTCTGGAAATAATTTATTTATAATACCATATACTTTATCACTATCAATTAAAAGGAAAAAATTAATTATGTTTGCTAAAAAGTATGATATTATACCTTCTCCGGTAAACACTGCACTTTTCATTATCATATTACTATTTAAAACTCTTCCTATACTTTGTAAAGTTTTATTTACATCAAAATTCAGCATTTTCTTAATACTATTAATAAAAGAGTCTAGTTCAGTCATATTATTTATATAAAACTTATAAAATAACTCAAGTAATCTATTTCCAAAATAAAATAATATAACAAATAATATAAAATTAACTAATATAATACTAATTATTGCTGAAATTGATTTAGGAGCATTAACTTTTAAAATTAACTTATATAGTGGATTAGTTATAAAAAATAAAATTAATAATATAAAAAATGGTTTAAAATAATTTTTAATTATTATTGTTATTATAGAAATGATTATAAAGGCTATAAATAAATTTATTACTTTTCCATATGTATTATATATTTTCATAGCACTACTCCTTATTTTTTCATACTATGATTATATTAACTAAAATTATTTTACATGACTTATATATTAATTATTAAAAATAAAATAATGTAAAAGTTAATTATAAGCAAAAAAACTCCCTTTAGGAGTTTGAAAGATAACTTTTTTATTAAATTAATATTTTAATAAGGAGCCTTAATAAATTCACTCCTTATTAAAATAATATTCTCTAAATTCCTACAATAAATGTTAAATAATAAAATACTACCGCTGAATTAAACAATATAGAGTCAAACCTATCCAATATACCACCATGACCTGGTATTAAATTACTATAGTCTTTAATTCCTACATATCTTTTTATTGATGATGCTACTAAATCTCCAAATTGTCCCATAATTCCACATAAGGCTCCAATTAAGAAGAAATGTATTATTTGAATTTCTGGTATATACGGAGCTATCACAATTCCAAATACACCACATCCTATTGTGCTTCCTAAAAATCCTCCTATAGCTCCTGCTATAGTTTTTTTAGGGCTTACTTCAGGGCATAGTTTTTTCTTTCCTAAATACTTACCTGAATAATATGCTAAAGTATCAGCTCCCCAAGAGCCTATAAATATAAGCCATACTAAAAAGTTTCCATAAACTTTACTATTAATAAGAGGAATAAAACTAAATAGTATTCCCACATATAAAAATCCTAGTAAAGTTATTGAAGCATCAATAAAAGTATATTTTAAGTTTACTACAGGCATTATTAATAAGACCATAGTTGCTAATACAATTATGTATATCAAATAACTAAAATCATTTCCTATTAAGTAAAATACAGCTAAAGTTATATATCCAACTATGGATATAGGATTAAATTCCTTTACTTTTAAAGCCTTATAAAACTCATATAATCCACATACTGAAAGTAGTATTGTAAATCCCTTAAGCCAAACTCCACCTAGTAAAATGAATACTATAAATGGAGCTATCATTGCAGCCCCTATATATCTACTATTTATTTTCATTTCTCCACCTCAATATTATACTCCACCATATCTTCTGTCTCTATTTTGATAATCATAAATAGCTTCATGCAAGTGTTCTTCTTTAAAATCAGGCCAACATACATTTGAATACCAAAACTCTGAATAAGCACATTGCCATAATAAGAAATTACTTATTCTTTGTTCTCCTGATGGTCTAATAATTAAATCTGGATCTGGAATATCACTAGTATATAAATATTTCTTGAATACTTCTTCATCAATATCTTCTATATCTAAAGTCCCATTTTTAACTTCTGTTGCTACTAACTTAGTTGCCCTAATTATTTCGTCTCTGCCACCATAATTAAAAGCAATATTTAAAACTATGCCTTTGTTATTCTTTGTAACCTTAATGGCTTCTAATATTTCTTTTTGAGCATCTTTAGGAAGTTTCGTTATATCTCCTAATACTTTAATAACTACACCATTATTATTTAATTCTGCAAGCTCACTTCTTAAATATTCTACCAGCAGTTTCATTAATGCAGAAACTTCAGAATCTGGTCTTTTCCAATTTTCTGTTGAAAAAGCATATAAGGTAAGATATTTTATACCTAAAACATGAGATTCTTTTATTACTCTTCTTATAGTTTCTACTCCTGCTTTATGTCCCATAGTTCTTGGAAGCTTTCTTTGCTTAGCCCATCTACCATTGCCGTCCATAATTATAGCTATATGTTTAGGAATATTATCTTTATCTATACTTTTTCCTAACTTTTGCTTTTTTTTGTTATTAGTTTTAAAAACATTTAACATAATTTTATGTTCCCTCCACCATTTTATATGGAAAAAACCTGCTTAATTGCAGGTTTTAAATTGACATAATCTCTTTCTCTTTTGCCGCAACTAAAGAATCAACTTCTTTAACATAGCCATCTATTATTTTTTGAACTTTTTCTTCTGAAGTTTTTAGTTCATCTTCAGTTATGTCACCATCTTTTTTTAGTACTTTAATTTTATCATTAGCTTCTCTTCTAATAGATCTTAAAGCAACCTTTGCTTCTTCTCCAGTCTTTTTAACAACCTTAACTAAATTCTTTCTAGTTTCTTCTGTTAATTCTGGAACTACTAATCTAATTACACTTCCATCATTAGATGGGTTAATTCCTAAATCTGAAACTAATATAGCCTTTTCAATTTCTTTAATTAAGCTTTTTTCCCAAGGAGAAATAACTAACACTCTTGGTTCTGGCGCTGAAATATTAGCCACTTGACTTAATGGACATGGACTTCCATAATAATCAATTTTAATTCTATCTAACATTGTTGGGTTAGCTCTACCAGCTCTTAAAGTTGATAAATCTGATCTAAGTACAGAAATAGTTTTTTTCATTTTTTCTTCTGCTTTTACTATAATATCTTTAATCATAATAACCTCCTATTTTTTAGACGAAACTAAAGTTCCTATTTTTTCACCAGAAATAGCTCTTTTTATATTTCCTGGCTCATCTAATCCAAATACTAAGATTGGAATATTGTTATCCATACATAAAGATGTAGCTGTAGAATCCATAACTTGTAATCCTTTTTCAAGCACTTCTATATAAGTAAGAGTTTCATACTTTTTAGCATCTTCGTATTTATGTGGATCCTTATCGTAAACTCCATCTACTTTCTTAGCTAAAAGTATAACATCAGCTTCTATTTCTGCTGCTCTTAAAGCTGCTGTAGTATCAGTTGAGAAATAAGGGTTTCCTGTTCCAGCTGCAAATATAACTACTCTGCCCTTTTCTAAATGTCTTACAGCCCTTCTTCTAATAAATGGTTCTGCGATTTCTTTCATTTCTATAGCTGTTTGTACTCTAGTCATTACACCGTTTTGTTCAAGTGAATCTTGAAGTGCCAAAGCATTTATACAAGTAGCAAGCATTCCCATATGATCTGCTTGTGACCTATCCATGCCTTCTCCACTTCTACCTCTCCAAATGTTTCCACCGCCAACAACTAATCCTACTTCTACACCCATAGCAACTAAATCTTTTACTTCTAAAGTTATTCTTTTTACTATATCAAAATCAAAACCGAACCCATTTACTCCTGCTAAAGCTTCACCTGAAACTTTAAGTATAACTCTCTTATATTTACTTTTCTCCATTCTTAGTACCTCCATTCATATTAAGCACTTTCCTAAAAAAAGAGAACACAATATGTGTCCTCCTTTGTTTATTACTTGCTCATCTTTGCTACTTCTTCAGCGAAGTTATCTTCAGCCTTTTCGATACCTTCTCCTCTTTCGAATCTTACAAACTTATTGATAGTTATAGGAGAACCAACTTCCTTTGATTTTTCTTGAAGGTATTTGCTTATGCTCTTATCGCCATCTTTTACCCATGCTTGATCTAAAAGACATACTTCTTTATAGTACTTTTGAATTCTTCCCATTACCATCTTTTCTACGATGTTTTCTGGTTTTCCTTCATTTAAAGCTTGAACTCTATAAATTTCTTTTTCTTTTTCTAAAGCTTCTGTATCAACATCTTCTCTACTTAAGAATGATGGGTTAGCAGCTGCAACTTGCATACAAACATCTTTAGCTACTTCCTTTAATACAGCAACATTATCAGCATCGCAGTTTAATTCAACAACAACACCAATTCTTCCACCACCGTGGATGTAACTTTCAACAACGCCATTAGCAACATTGAACTTATCAAATCTTCTTACAGTCATGTTTTCGCCTAATTTCGCTATTAAAGCTGTAAGTGCTTCTGATACTGTATTTTCAGCATCAAATTTTTCTGCAACAAATTCTTCTACAGTTGTAGCTGAAGTTGTTGATGCCATTTCTGCTAATCTAGTAGCAAAGTTAACAAATTCTTCGTTAGCTGCAACGAAATCTGTTTCACAGTTTAATTCAACCATACCAGCTGATTTGCTATCTTCTGATATGTAAGTCTTTACAATACCTTCAGCAGCAATTCTTCCTGCTTTCTTAGCAGCAGCAGCAAGACCCTTTTCTCTTAATATTTCAATAGCTTTTTCCATATCTCCTTCAGATGCTGTTAAAGCTTTTTTGCAGTCCATCATTCCTGCACCAGTTTTTTCTCTTAATTCTTTAACTGATTGAGCAGTTATCATAATGTTATTCCTCCTAACTTATTGTAAACCTTATTATTTAGGTTAAAAGGTAAATGAGAAATCTCACCTACCTTTTTAATGTAATTACTCAGCTAATTGTTCGCCTTGTCTTCCTTCCATTATACCATCAGCCATTTTAGCAGTTATTAATTTAACAGCTCTTATAGCATCATCGTTACCTGGAATTACGTAATCAACTTCTTCTGGATCACAGTTAGTATCTACAATACCCACTACTGGAATTCCTAAAATTCTAGCTTCTGAGATAGCGTTCTTTTCTTTTCTTGGATCTACTACGAATATAGCACCTATGTTAGTAGCATCTAAATTCTTGATACCACCTAAGTTCTTTTCTAGCTTTTCCATTTCACCTTTTAATTTTATAACTTCCTTCTTAGGTAAAACTTCGAAAGTACCATCTTCTTCCATAGTCTTTAAAGCTTCTAATCTGTTAATTCTAGTTTTGATAGTTTTGAAGTTAGTTAACATACCACCTAACCATCTATTGTTAACGAAGTGCATGTTTGATCTTATTGCTTCTTCTTCGATAGCTTCTTGAGCTTGTTTCTTAGTTCCAACAAATAAGATATCTTTTCCTTCTGCAGCAACTTCTTTAATGAATTCATAAGCTTCATCTACTTTTTTAACAGTCTTTTGAAGATCTATTATATATATTCCATTTCTTTCTGTGAATATATATGGAGCCATCTTAGGGTTCCATCTTCTTGTTTGATGTCCAAAATGAACACCTGCTTCTAATAATTGTTTCATTGATATAACTGACATTTCCTTACCTCCTGGTTATTTCCTCCATTATCTTCTTATAGAGCTTCCTTTTGAGGCACCATCTCTATAAATTGGATAATGTGTGTATTTCTTACCTTTGTTAGTATATCATAAGCTTTTAACAGTATCAACATTTTTTTAATACAAATATTAATAAATTAAATTCTTATTGGAAAATTAAAAAAACGTTAAATTAATTATAATTTAACGTTTTTAGTTTATGTTAATTTATTTTTTTTAATTCATCTAGTAATTTGTCATTTAAAATCTTAATATGTGTTCCCTTCATTCCAAGAGATCTTGATTCTATAACTCCTGCACTTTCAAACTTTCTTAATGCATTAACAATTACGCTTCTAGTAATTCCAACTTTATCAGCAATTTTAGATGCAACTAAGAGTCCTTCATTTCCTTCTAATTCACCAAAGATATGTTCAACTGCTTCAAGTTCTGAATAAGATAATGTTCCAATTGCTAATTGAACAACAGCTTTCTTTCTAGCTTCTTCTTCAATTTCAACTTGTTTAGATCTTAATATTTCTAATCCAACTATAGTTGCACTATATTCTGCAAGAACTAAATCTTCATCCGTAAAATTTTCTCCAAATCTTGCAAGGATTAATGTGCCTAATCTTTCTCTATTTCCCATTATAGGTACAATAGTGGTTATCTTATCTTCCATAATGCAATTTCCTTCATCTTCGAAAACACATATACCTTCATTAGGCAAATTAGCAACAGTTTCATGTATATTTAGTAGATTTTCGTTATATTCTCTTGGGAATCTCTTTTCATCTACAACTTGTTTTTTCATTACATCACATTGAAAATTCTTAGAAAATGCATAACCTAGCACTTTACCTCTTCTGCTTGTAACATATACATTACATGATAAAACGTCACTTAACAATTCACATATATCTTCAAAAGCAACTGGATCAGTTCCCGACTTTTGTAAAATTTTATTTAACATCCTAGTCTTATTTAATAATGCTGACATTTACTCTTCCTCCTACGAATAAGCCCTAAATTTTTAGAAAATTTAAAATTATATAAATTTTCCAAAAATATATTTATTACTTATTTATACTATCATAGGATTTTTTTATTTTCAACAAAATTCTTCGTAATTTCGACATTTTCTTAGAAAATTTTTTTATTTTTAATATTTTATTAACATGTAATCAATTTCGTTAAATTATTCTTCATCTTTTGCTTTTTTTATATTAACAATTTTATTGCAATTAGAATTTGAACATTGTGCATAATTACCCTTAGTTTTACTATATTTTAAAACCATATATTCACCACATTCTGGACACTTATCTTTTAATGGTTCATTCCAACTTACAAAGTCACAATTTGGATAATTAGAACATCCGAAAAACTTTTTACCCTTTTTACTTTTCTTAGCAAGTATTTTTCCGCCACATTTTGGACAAGGTGCATCAATTTCTTCCACTATAGGTTTAGCATTTTTGCAATCGGGATATCCGGGACAAGCCAAGAACTTCCCATACCTACCACGTTTAATTACCATCATTCTACCACATTTATCACAAGGAACATCACTTACTTCATCTTCTATTACAACCTTAGATATTTGTTTTTCTGCTTTTTCTAAAGCTCCCTTTAGAGGAGTAAAGAATTCCTCCACAACTCTTTTCCATTCTTCCTTACCTTCTTCAATGTAATCTAGATTTCTTTCCATTTCTGCAGTAAAATCCACATCAACAATTTGTTCAAAATATTCTCCCATTATATTGTTAACTATAAATCCAAGTTCAGTTGGAACTAAATTTTTCTTTTCTCTATTTACATAATCTCTATTTAATAGAAGAGAAATTGTAGGAACATAGGTACTAGGTCTTCCTATACCCTTTTCTTCTAGTAATTTAACAAATGAGGCTTCAGTATATCTAGCTGGTGGCTGAGTATAATGTTGCTTTCCTTCAATACTAACTTTATTTAGCTCATCATTTTCTTCTAATTTTGGTAATGATACATCTTCATTATCCTCTTCTGTCATATATTCATAAAGCTTCATAAATCCATCAAATTTTACAGTTGATCCACTAGCTTTGAATTTATAGTCTCCATTCATAATTTCGATGCTATTAGTATTAAGCTCACAAGATGCCATCTGGCTTGCCATAAATCTATTCCAAATTAAAGAATATAACTTATATTGTTCTGAGGTTAATGAATTTTTTGCAACTTCAGGAGTAATTTCAATTACAGATGGTCTAATTGCTTCGTGAGCATCTTGTATATTTTTCTTACTCTTATAAACTCTTGGTGTGGCAGGTATATATTCTTTTCCAAAGTTAGAATTAATAAAATCAAGAGCCTTTCCTTGAGCTTCATCTGATATTCTAACAGAATCTGTTCTCATATAAGTAATAAGACCTACTGTTCCATGTCCTTTAACTTCTACCCCTTCATATAAGGCTTGTGCTATAGACATAGTTCTCTTAGTCATAAAATTCAATTTCTTTGATGCTTCTTGTTGAAGTGTACTAGTTGTAAATGGAGCTAAGGGATTCTTTAACTTAGTTCCTTTTTTTACTTTAGTAACTATAAACTTATTCTTTTTTAGTTCTTCTATAATTTTATTGCTTTCTTCTTCTGTGTTTATTTCTATTTTTTTACCTTTATATTGAGTTAATTTTATAGGGAATTTTTTTCTGTCCTTTGTAGCTGTACAATCTACAGTCCAATATTCTTTAGGTTCAAAAGCTTTTATTTCTGTTTCTCTATCACATATTAGTTTTAGAGCAGCTGATTGAACTCTACCCGCGCTTAATCCCCACTTAACGTTTTTCCATAGAATTGGACTAATTTCATATCCAACTAATCTATCAACAACTCTTCTAGCTTGCTGTGCATCAACTAAATTATAATTAATTTGTCTTGCTTCTTTTATAGATGATTTAACAGCAGTTTTAGTTATTTCATTAAAAACAATCCTACATTTTTTATCTTCTGGTATTTTTAATATATTTGCTAAATGCCAAGATATAGCTTCACCTTCACGGTCAGGGTCAGTTGCTAGAAAAACTTTATCTGCTTTTTTAGCAGCTTTTTTTAATTTAGCTATTAAGTCACCTTTACCTCTTATAGTTATATATTTTGGATTGAAATTATCTTCTATATCAACTCCTAATGTACTTTTAGGCAAATCTCTAACATGCCCCATAGATGCTTCTACTATATAATTTTTACCAAGATATTTTCCTATGGTTTTAGCCTTTGCAGGTGACTCTACTATTACAAGATTTTGTCCCATATATCACAAACTCCATTTTTACTGGAGTTTTCACCCCCCTTAATTTATATTGATTTAGCGTAATAATTGCCTGGAAGACAAATAATTTCATTTCTATTTTGCATTTCAAATAATAACTCAAATAATACCTTTCTGTCAACATTTACAGATTCTATAATGTCATCTAAGTGAATTGGTTCACTATTAATTACACTTAAAACTGTAGATTTATAGGTATTTTTTTCTCTATTTTTATTATTTTCTTTAATTATACTTAAAAAATCATATAAATCCACCATTTCTGTAAAAGGTTTTGCACCATCTCTAATTAATTTATTACATCCTTCACTATTACCATTAAAAACTGGCCCAGGTACTGCCATTACATCCATACCTAACTCTAATGCAAAATTCACAGTTATTAAACTTCCACTTTTTGAAGTTGCTTCTATAATAATTAATTTTTCACTTATTCCACTAATTATTCTATTTCTTCTTGGAAAATTATAAGCCATTGGAGGAGTATTGGGTAAAAACTCTGAAATTATTAAACCATTATTTTTAAGTATATTCTCATATAAAATTTTATTACTCTTAGGATAGACTATATCTATACCACATCCTAAAACACCAATGGTTTTTCCTGGATAATTTATAGCATTTCTCTGTGCAATAGAATCTATTCCAGCAGCTAATCCACTAACTACAGTATAATTATTTTCACTTATTTCCCTTGCTATTACCTTAGTAATTTCAGCTCCATAACTACTATATTTTCTAGCACCTATAACAGCTATTAATTTTCCCTTTAATAATTCTATATTTCCTTTATAAAAAATTACATAAGGCGGCTCACCTAAATGATTTAACTTTTCTGGATATTCTTTAGAATTTATAGTTATATATCCTATACTATTTTCATTTATGTATTTTTTAAATTTTTCTATTTTTTCTTCTGTTATTTCATCAATATTTATACCTTTTAATTCTTTTATTATACTACTATTTTTCCTTATATTCTCTTCATTAGAATATTTTCTTAGTAATTTTATTTTTTTATCATTAGATAATTGTATTAATATAAACCAAAGTTCATTAGTATCCATTACAATCTCCTTTTATACTATTTCTCCTTCTATATTCTTTCTATATCCTAAAGCTTCAATTATATGATAATCACATATCTTCTCACATTCATCTAAATCAGCTATAGTTCTTGATACTCTTAATAACTTATCATAGCCTCTCATAGTTAAATCAAAGTTTTTATAAAAGCTTTCAATTAAAATTTTTGAAGTCTTTGATATATTAAATAAATTACTCATATCTTTACCTTTAACTTCAGAGTTATAACTATATATAGTATTTTTAAATCTAAACTTTTGTACCTCCCTTGCTTTAAGCACATTTTCTTTCATTTTTTCTGAACTTATATTATTATTTCTATTATTTATCTCGTCATATTTTATTTTAGGTACAAAATTTAGTAAATCAATTCTATCTAATAAAGCTCTAGATAATCTAGACATATACCTTTTTCTTTCACCTTCGGTACAAATACACTTATTATCATGAGATCCGCTTAAATACATTCCACATTGACATGTGTTGCATGCAGCAATAAGCAAAAAATTGGATGGCAACTTATAACTACCATTTATCCTAGTTATATTTATCACTTTTTCTTCTAAAGGTTCTCTTAACACCTCTAATACTTCTCGTTTAAATTCTAGTATCTCATCTAAAAATAAGACCCCATGATGAGCTAATGTTATTTCACCAGCCTTTATTTCCTTACCACCACCTACTAAAGCTGTTCTAGTTATAGTATGGTGTGGATTTCTAAAAGGCCTAATTATATTATTATCTCCTGAGAATAATCCAGATGCACTATATATCTTAGCTATTTCCATGGATTCTTTATTTGATAAAGGTGGCATTATTGATGGAAGGGCTCTAGCAAGCATAGTTTTTCCTGCACCAGGGTTTCCATATAAAAGTACATTATGTCTTCCTGCTGCAGATATTTGCATAACTCTTTTGGATGTATTTTGCCCAATAATATCTGAATAATTAAAGTCTTCTCTTTTAATTAACTCTCCTTCCTCATCAAATATATAAGGTAATAAATCCTTATTTTCAATAAAAGAAATTACTTCATTTAAATTATTAAAGGGATAAAAGTTACCAATATTAAAATATCTTAATTCTTTAAGATTATTTAATGGAAATATAAAATTATTCTTTTTTCTACTATCTCCCTCAAATATAATAGGTAAAATACCCTTTATTTCTTTTAACTGCCCGCCTAAAGACAATTCACCAAAAATAATAAATTCCTTTAAATCCTTTGTTTTGATTTGATTTGATTTCATTAGTATCCCTATAGCTATAGGTAAATCTAATAAAGATCCAATTTTTCTAATGTCTGCTGGTGCTAAATTAATAGTTATTCTACCTATAGGAAATTCATATCCACTATTTACTATTGCAGATCTTACTCTTTCTTTAGATTCTTTTATGGCTGCATCAGGTAGCCCCACTATATTGAAACTTGGCATTCCCTTATTAATATCTACCTCAACAGTAACTAGCATTCCATCTAGTCCATTATGTGTAGCACTTATTATTTCAATTGACAAACAAATCACCTCTTTAAGGATTATTGACAAAAAAAAATAATTATTAATCAAGTATTTAAGAATTATTTATATTATTTTAGTCAATATTTTAAAGAGGTGATAATATGAAAAAATATAACAAAGATATAGGCTCTTATGGTGAAGATTTAGCTATAGATTATTTAAAAAATAAAAATTACACAATTCTAGCTAGGAATTTTAGAAATAGAAATGGTGAAATAGACTTGATTTGCATGGATTTAGATATAATAATTTTCATAGAAGTAAAAAGTAGGTACAGTTATCACTTTGGATTACCCCGTGAATCTGTCACCTACTTTAAGCAAAAACAAATTATTAATATTTCTAAATACTTTTTATATAAGTATAAATTATTAAATTATAATTGTAGATTTGATGTTATTGAAATTTATTTTAACAAAAATAATAATTTGTATTCTATAGAGCATATAAAAGATGCCTTTAGACCTTATTAAAAATTACAATATATTCTTTAAAAAGGACATTCTATGTATATCACAAGTTCCATATTCCTTAATGCCTTCAATATGCTTAGTTGTACCATAACCTGCATTTACTTCAAAACCATAGTATGGATATTTCTTAGAATATTCTTTCATTAAATTATCTCTATAAACCTTAGCTAATATTGAGGCTGCAGCTATAGATGCAGACTTTGCATCTCCTTTAATTACAGATTTATTTTCTATATTGATTCCTTTAACTAAATATCCATCTGATAAAACTAAATCTGGTTTTATTTTCATGGAAGTACAGGCTTCTAAGAATATACTATTATTACAATAAGCTATACCCTTTTCATCAATTTCAGAACTAGATTTTTCTGAGATATAATAAGCCACTGCTTTATTTTTAATTTCATTGGCTAATTCTTCTCTTTTCTTTTCAGATAATTTTTTTGAATCATTAAGCCAAAGTATAAGTTCATCATCTATTACATTTAAATCTAATATAACTGCACAAGCAACTATAGGACCAGCTAAAGGCCCTCTTCCAACTTCATCTACACCTGCTATATAAGCATAATTTCCAAAGCCTTTGTCGAAATTATACATTTTTCTAACTCTTTCACATTCAGCCTTTAACTTATCTTTTTCTTTTTGGATTTTATCGCTTAATGCTTTTACATTTTTTCTTTTATCTAAAGCTAATTTATCAATTAAGTAAACAAGCTGTGCATTGTGCTTTTCTTCAGATATATTTATTTTATCTACTAAAGTCTTTATTTCTTTATAACTTAAAGTTTCTATATCTTTATTTAACAATTCTAACATATTAATCCTCATTTTCTTCAACTGGTAGTTCTAAAGAAATATTACCTACTTTTCCACCTCTAAATTCATCTAGAAGTATAACGGCAATACGATTATAATCTATTTCTCCACCTTTTATTAGACAACCTCTTTTTCTAGCAATGCTATTTAGAGTTTCTAAAGGATCTTCATTTACATCTTGAATTTTATATCTTTCAATAAGGTTAGTTTTATAATGTTCTTGTAGTCTTTTTACTAAATTATAAGAAAGCTCTTCTATATCCATAATTTCATCTTTTATAGCTCCAGTAAAAGCTAGATTTAATGCTGTTTTTTCATCTTCAAATTTAGGCCATAAGACTCCTGGTGTATCTAGCATTTCAATGTCCATTTTAGTTTTTATCCATTGCTTGCTTTTAGTTACCCCTGGTCTATCCCCTGTTTTAGCTATATTGTTCTTTGCCATCTTGTTTATAAATGTAGACTTACCAACGTTAGGAATACCAACTACCATAACTCTCATTTGAATTTTTACTAATCCTTTAGATTTTAATCTATCATGTTTTTCCTTTAGTAAAGCTTCTAAAGTAGGTTTAATTTGGTTTAATCCTTTACCACTTAAACAATTTACTTCTAAAACCCTTACATTTTCTGATGAAAGATGATCTATCCACATTTTTGTGACTCTATTTTCAGATAAATCACTTTTGTTTAAAAGTATAATTCTAGGTTTTCCTTCACAAAGCTTATCTATATCGGGATTTGCAGAACTTCTTGGTATTCTAGCATCTCTTATTTCAATAACTGCATCTACTAACTTTAAGTTTTCTTTTATTTCTCTTTGAGTTTTTTTCATATGCCCTGGAAACCAGTTTATTGTAGCCATTATTTATCTCCTCCGTAAAACGTATTTATTATTATTATTATATCAAATTTTTACTATCTAAATCTTAATAAAAAAAGAAAAAGGGACTTAAACAAGTCCCTTACTTAGTAATTAGAAATTATCTAACGTTTAATTCTTTAACTTTAGCAGCCTTACCTACTCTATCTCTTAAGTAGAATAACTTAGCTCTTCTAACTTTACCTTTTCTTACAACTTCCATCTTATCGATGATTGGAGAGTTCATAGGGAAAGTTCTTTCTACTCCAGTACCATAAGCAACTCTTCTTACAGTGAAAGTTTCTCTTAATCCACCATTTTGCTTCTTGATAACAGTTCCTTCAAACATTTGGATTCTTTCTCTTGTTCCTTCTTTGATCTTAACGTAAACTTTAACAGTGTCTCCTACGCTAAAGTTTGGTAGATCATTTCTTAATTGTTCAGCTTCAATAGCTCTTATTATTTCGTTCATTGTGTAAGTCCCTCCTTAATAATTTTTAGACGTTCTTAACAAATACTTGACAGAGGACCGCCCGTACTAACACAAAGGTAATTTTAACATAATTATTCTTATAGCACAATATTTTATTTATACTTTTCTAAAGTTTTTTTATCTTCCTTGCTTAATTTTATTTTATCATATAAGTCTTTTCTTCTTTCCTTTGTAATAAGTAGAGATTTTGCTCTTCTCCACTTTCTTATATTCTCATGATGACCTGAAAGTAGTACTTCTGGAACCTTATCTCCTTCAAATTCTTCTGGTCTTGTATATTGAGGATATTCTAATAACCCTTCAGAAAAGGATTCATCTTCATAACTTTCTTCTTTCCCTAAAACTCCAGACTTTAATCTTAAAATTGAATCTATTACAGGAATTGCAGCCATTTCTCCCCCTGTTAAGATAAAATCTCCAAGAGAAATTTCTAAATCTATGTACTTATATACTCTTTCATCTATTCCTTCATAATGTCCACACAGAAAAATAAGTTCTTCTTCTTTAGCTAATTCCTTAGCCATTTCTTGATTAAAAGTCTTTCCTCTAGGGCCTAAAAAGACTACCTTACCTTTATTGCTCTTTTTACAATATCTAATAGAGTCTACTATTGGTTGTGGAGTCATTACCATTCCAGCTCCACCACCATAAGGATAATCATCTACTTTTTTATGCTTATTTAAAGTAAAATCTCTTATATTTGTTGTAGTAATTTCTATAATTCCCTTATCCTTTGCTTTTC
>JAEXLD010000102.1 GCA_023445445.1 Bacillota bacterium | reverse complement strand
ATGGAAAAGATTTTTGTAATTGGTGCAGGAACTATGGGAGCAGGAATTGTTCAAGCTTTTGCTCAAAAGGGATATGAAGTTATAGTTAGAGACATAAAGGATGAATTTGTTGAAAGAGGAATTAATGGTATCAACAAGGGACTATCTAAATTAGTTGCAAAGGGAAAGATGACTGAAGAAGATAAGGAAGCAATCCTTGGAAGAATATCTGGAACTACAGAATTAGCTCTTGCTGAAGATTGTGATTTAGTAATTGAAGCTGCTGTTGAAAATATGGCAATAAAGAAAACTATATTTGCTGAATTAGATGAAATATGTAAAGAATCTACAATATTAGCTTCTAACACTTCATCTTTATCAATAACAGAAGTTGCATCAGCAACAAAGAGACCTAATAAGGTTATAGGAATGCACTTCTTTAATCCAGCTCCAGTAATGAAGCTAGTTGAAATTATAAGAGGTATGGCTACATCTCAAGAAACTTTTGATGCTGTAAAAGAATTATCAGTTGCTATTGGTAAGGAACCAGTAGAAGTTGCTGAAGCACCAGGTTTTGTAGTTAATAGAATACTTATTCCTATGATTAATGAAGCTTCTTTCATTTTACAAGAAGGAATAGCTTCAGTAGAAGACATAGATACTTCAATGAAGTATGGTGCAAACCACCCAATGGGACCTTTAGCTTTAGGAGATCTTATAGGATTAGATGTATGCTTAGCTATTATGGATGTTTTATATAATGAAACAGGAGATACTAAGTATAGAGCAAGTAATCTTTTAAGAAAGTATGTTAGAGCTGGATACCTTGGAAGAAAGACAGGCAGAGGTTTTTACACTTACTAAAATTAAGATATATATTACCGAAGAAAGCTGTTGCAGTAAAATGCAGCAGCTTTTTTGTTTATCAAATAATTTATTTTTATTAATATAAATTATTATTTAGAATTTTTTTTACTATATGATATAATTAATTTTAGATAATAAGAGAATATTTTGTAAAAATTTAGGGGAAACCTAAGGTAGTAAATAATATGAGGTGAAAACATGGATTATAAAAATGTAAAATTTGAAGATAATAAGGTTATAATTGAAGGAGTAAAAAATTTTAATATAAAGCAAATATTAGAGTGTGGCCAATGTTTTAGATGGGATAAGATAACAGATGAAAATTATATAGTTGTCGCCTTTGGAAGAGTAATAGAAATACTTCAAAAGGATGATGAAGTAATAATATATAATTCTAATGAAGAAGATTTTAATAATATTTGGTTACATTATTTTGATTTAGAAAGAAACTATGATGATATTAAAGCTGTATTAGCACAGGATGAAATACTAAGAAAAAGTGTTGAGTTTGGATATGGCATTAGAATATTAAATCAAGATCCTTTTGAAATGCTTATAAGCTTTATAATATCTGCAAGAAACAGTATTCCTTCAATAAAGAAAACTGTTAAGAAGATATGTGAAAATTGGGGAGAAAGAATTGAATATAAAGGGGAAGTCTATTATACATTCCCAACTCCTAAAGCTATAAAGAATGCAACCTTAGAAGAAATTCAAGGAACAGGGGCATCCTTTAGAAGTAAGTACATAGTTGATACAATAGGAAAAGTTAATGCAGCAATAGAAGTTAAAGAAGATATGGCACTTAATCCAGATAAGTATCTAGAAAGACCAGAAATCCTTGACTATGATTTAGATTATATAATGAGCTTAAATGATGATGATTGTCATATAGCCCTTCAAAAGTTTATGGGAGTTGGGGCAAAGGTTGCAGATTGTATAATGTTATTTTCAATGGCAAAACATTCTTCTTTCCCAGTAGATGTATGGGTTAAAAGAGCTATGATTCACTTCTATGTAGCACCTGATGTATCATTAAATAAAATGAGAGTTTTCGCAAGAGATAAGTTTGGAGCATTATCAGGAATGGCTCAACAATACCTTTTCTATTATGCTAGAGAAAACAAAATAGAAGTATAGGGTGCTAACGCTCTATGAATGAATTAAAATAAATCAGTAAATTAGATAGTAGTAAGTTTTACGTAAAGCAAAACTTACTACTATTTTTTATACTAATAATAGTAGTAGAAGTTCATAACTAAAATTTTGAAAGATAATGAACCTTAGAATAGTAGTATTAAAAATAAAAAGACTCTTATAAGTTGTCAATGGACTTTGGTATAAGAAGTCGCTTATTAAAATACATATCTAATAGGTACTTATATAAAGGGTTTTATAAAAATTTATAGAATTTAAAATTAAGGGGGTGAGAGTGTGGATAGGGTAGTGGAGATTTTAGAAAAAATATATTATAAGCTTGATAGTATAGAAGGCAGAATAGAAAATTTAGAAGATAAATTAGATTGTGTAAATGATAATATAGAAGGAATAAAACAAGAAGTAAATGATAATATTGAAGAGATAAAGCAAGATGTTAATTATATAAAATATACAGTAGATTCAATAGATACAAATATATCAAGCATTGAATCAGATGTAAGTTCTATAAATACAAGTATGCCATAAACAACAAAGTACTTTTAGACTATTTTTAATAAGAAAAACAATGATGTATATAAAATAAGTAATAATATTATTGGAAATTAATTCTAATTAATATATAATAATATTATTGGATTTTTAATAATAAGTAATTATAGCTTTTATATAGTAACAAATACATTAAGAAGAATATCCGTAATACTATAAATACAGGAGGAAGAAAAATGTATTATTTAGGAATTGATGGAGGAGGAACTAAGACAAAATACTTATTGGTTGATGATAATTTAAAAACTGTAGCAGAGGTTGAAGGCTCAACTACTCATATTCATCAAGTTGGCATTGAGGGTATTAAAACTCAATTAAAAGAAAATATTTCAAAGCTTTGTAAGGAAGCCAATATAAATATAAAGGATATTGGATATGTATTTGCTGGAATTGCAGGCTATGGAGAAAGTATAGATGATATGGAAATAATTAAGAAGGCCTTTAAGGATATTATGGAAGTTCCATATTCAATAGATAATGATGCGGTTAATGGATGGGCAGGTGGTACTGCTTGTAGGCCAGGTATTAATGTGGTTGCAGGAACCGGAAGTATAGCCTATGGAAGAAATTCAGATGGGAAATTAGTTAGATGTGGAGGCTTTGGACCTGGAATAGGTGATGATGGAAGTGCATATTGGATATCCTTAAGAACAATTAATGAATATACTAAACAAAAGGATGGAAGAAAAGAAAAAACAGTTTTAATTGATATTTTAGAAAAAGAGTATGGAGTTACTTATAAGTATGAAATAGTTGATATAGTCTTCAATAAATTAAAGTTTAATAGAACAGAATTAGCTAAGTTTTCAACCATATGTTTCTTAGCAGCAGAGGCAGGATGTCCAGCTTGTAAGAAAATATTTAAAGATGCAGCAGAAGCAATATTTGAACATATAAATGCTATAGCTAAAGAGTTAAACTTTACTGATGAATTTGTAGTTTCATATACTGGTGGAGTATTTAAAGCAGGGAACCATGTTTTAAATCCTTTAAAGGAAATTATTAAAGAATCAGGCTTAAAATGCTATTTACAAGAACCAGCTTTAGATCCGTGGAAGGGAGCAGCATTACTTGCATACATCTTAGCTGGTAATAGAGTTCCTGATAATGTAATAGAAATACTAAAATAAAATTTCAATGAAAAAGTAATAAGCTGTTGAATATTATGTCATTTGAAGTATTTAACAGTTTATTCATTTTTAAAACTTTATAAAATGATATAATAAAAATTGGTGATGGTATGAGGATTATTGATTTGAAATTATATTTACTAATGATTTTAGTATGTGGGTTATTAATTGTTTTTATGTGGAAAAATAAAAGAGAAAATCCATATGAAAAATTAATAGATAAAATTAAATATTTATTATATGTAATTCCTTTATTATGGTTATGTTTAATCATATACTTAGAAGTTATAACTAAAACTGAAGGAATACAAATACATTTTAAAGATATATTAAGTGTTTCTTTTTTATCCTCTATAGAAATACTATTATCAGCGCAAATAAGCAAAAATATAATTTCGTTTATAAGAAATAAAGCCCTATCTACTAAATATGGAGGTAAGGAGCTAACAAAGGAAGAAATAGACTATATAAATAATAGTAAAGAATTAAGCTCCAATTTATGGGGATGTATATTGATGTTTATAATGTGTGGAATTATATATAGTATGATAAATGAATTTATATTTAATGAATACAAAATAGAGAGTACATTAATTACTGCTTTTATTAGTACCATATGTTATTGGTTTATTTCAGGAAAATTATTTGGAAAATCAAATAAAAAATAAATATTTATTTTAATTCTAAGAAACTTAAGAATATGAGTTTCTATTTTTTTTATAAAAAGCTTTAATTAGAAAATAAAGAGCTTAATATTTAAGAAGAGATAATATAATATTTTAGGGGAAATAATATTAAGTTAGAGTCTAATATTATTTCCTCTTATTAAATTATGAAAAAACATAGAATTTTTTTGAAGTTTTAGGATTGTATATACCTCTTATTAATTATCAGAAAATTCTAAATTATTAATATAGGGAGAAATTAACTGTTATAATAATATTGGGGAGCAATGTTTAAAATTATTTATATAGGAGGATTTTGGTATGTTTCAATTTGAGACTCAGTTGAAGAAATTAAAGCACGAAGTTTTAACAGAAGTTGCTAAATTAGCTAAGAATGGAGAATTATCTACTGAATCAATAGAAAAAATTCCTTATGAAATTATAAAAGGGGACAAGGCAATGTATAGATGTTGCGTTTATAAGGAAAGAGCTATTGTTTTAGAAAGAGCAAAGCTTGCTGCAGGTTACTTAGCCAATGGGGATAATATTGATGATGAGTTTGTAGATATTAGAGAAGAAGACCAAATAATATACGTTATTGAAGCTGCATGTGATAGATGTCCAATTAATAAATACAGTGTAACTGATTCTTGTAGAGGTTGTTTAGCTCATAAATGTGATGAAGCATGTAATTTTGGAGCAATTTCTTATGTAGCTGGCAGAGCTTATATTAATCAAGAGCTTTGTAAGGAATGTGGAATGTGTAAGAAAGCATGTCCTTATGATGCTATATCAGAAGTAATGAGACCATGTAAGAGAGTTTGCCCTACAGGAGCTTTAGATATAAGCCAAGAAGATAGAAGAGCAATTATAAAGGAAGAAACATGCGTTAACTGTGGCAGCTGTATGACTGCATGTCCGTTTGGTGCAATTTCAGATAAGAGTTTAATAGTTCCAGTAGCCAAGAGACTTGCAAGAGGAAGAAAAATGTATGCCATAGTAGCTCCAGCCATTGCAGGACAATTTGGACCTAAGGTTAGCTATGGACAAATTAAAAATGCCATTAAGAAATTAGGTTTTGTAGATATGGTAGAAGCTGCTTGTGGAGCAGATGCAGTAACAGTTCATGAAAGTAATGAATTTGTAGAAAGAATGGAAAATGGAGATAAGTATATGACTAACTCTTGTTGCCCAGGCTTTTTAAATTATATAGAAAAAACTATGCCTTCAGAAGTAGAAAGAATTTCAGGAACAGTATCACCTATGATAGCAACTGCTAGATATATTAAAAGCATTGATCCAGAAGCAAAGGTTGTATTTATAGGACCTTGTACAGCTAAGAAAAATGAAGCAGCTAAAAAGTCTGTAAAGGGAGCTGTAGATTATGTTCTAACTTTTGAAGAAATATTAGCATTATTTAATGCCTTTGATATAGAAGTTGAAGAATGTGAAGATGAATTAGTTGATGATGCATCAATTTATGGAAGAGGCTTTGGAGCTCATGGTGGATTAACAGCAGCTATTCAAGATTATATTAGAAGTCAAGGGTTAGATATTACTTTCAATCCAGTAAAGGCTTCAGGTGGAATAGAAATTAAAAAAGCTATGACTATGGGTAAGGTAGGAAAGCTACAAGGAAACTTTATTGAAGGAATGATGTGTGAAGGTGGATGTATAAATGGTGCTGGAACTATAGCAACACCATTTAAATCTAAATCAACCTTTAATAAAATAAATGCACAAGCTACTAGAAAATCAGTTATAGATAATGAAAAAATAAAGGAATATGCAAATATTGATTTAGAAAGAAAATAGTTCATAGGAGCTGTAGCAACAGCTCCTAAATTAAAAATTTAGAATGTAAAATGTAGAATTATTGATGTAATTTGTACCAAATTACAAAAATATATTTATTTTGTAAACTCCAAATATGGAGTTTTTTATTTTTTTATTGGTTTAATAAATAATATTGGTAATAATTTATAAATTAATTGGAAAGATTAATAGTGATATTTTTATAAGTTTTTTATTCAATAAGGAATTAACATTTTTGTTACATTATTAATTAGATTATCTCCATATAACTATAAGATTAGTCTTAAATAATGCTAAAGGACATATAATAAAAGAGTGCAAAGTAAAATATGCTATAAAATAAAGAAAATAGATATAAATGTAAGGAAACAGAAACTAATTAATGAAAAATGGTAATATTTATTAATTTTAGTGAAAATATATAAGGATTTCAATTTGAAAAAAAAAAAACAAAATATTATTATAAAATTGTTAGCACTTAAGAAAGATGAGTGCTAATATAGATATAATAATAATAATAAATTTATATATACAATAGGAGGGATTTTTTTATGAATATCAAACCACTAGCAGATAGAGTAGTAATTAAGAAATTAGAAGCAGAAGAAACTACTAAAAGTGGAATAGTTTTAACTGGTACAGCAAAAGAAAGACCACAGGAAGCAAAAGTTGTAGCTGTGGGACCTGGAGCTATAGTAGATGGAAAAAGAGTAGATATGGAAGTGAAAGTAGGAGATAAGGTACTTTATTCAAAATACGCTGGAACTGAAGTAAAAGTTGCTGGCGAAGAGTACACTATTTTAAAACAAGATGATATTTTAGCAATAGTTGAGTAAGGGAGGAATAAATTATGGCAAAAATGATTAAATTTAGCGAAGATGCTAGAAGAGCAATGCAAGTAGGCGTTGATACATTAGCTGATACTGTAAAAGTTACATTAGGACCAAAGGGAAGAAACGTTGTATTAGATAAAAAGTTTGGAGCACCTTTAATAACTAATGATGGTGTTTCAATTGCAAGAGAAATAGAATTAGAAGATCCATATGAAAATATGGGAGCTCAATTAGTTAAGGAAGTTGCTACTAAAACTAATGATGTAGCAGGGGATGGTACTACTACAGCAACACTTTTAGCACAAGCAATAATTAGAGAAGGTTTAAAGAATGTTACAGCAGGAGCAAATCCTATTTTAATTAGAAATGGTATTAGAATGGCTGTTGATAAGGCTGTTGATGAAATTAAGAAAATTTCTAAACCTGTTAATGGAAAAGAAGATATTGCAAGAGTTGCAGCAATTTCAGCAGCAGATGAAGAAGTTGGTAAATTAATATCTGACGCTATGGAAAAAGTAGGTAACGAAGGTGTTATTACTGTTGAAGAATCAAAATCAATGGGAACTGAACTAGATGTAGTTGAAGGTATGCAATTTGATAGAGGATACGTATCAGCTTACATGGTAACAGATACAGAAAAAATGGAAGCAGTTTTAGATAATCCTTTAATATTAATAGCTGATAAGAAAATCTCAAATATTCAAGAATTACTTCCAATATTAGAGCAAATTGTTCAACAAGGTAAGAAATTACTTATTATAGCTGAAGATGTTGAAGGAGATGCAATGACTACATTAGTAGTTAATAAATTAAGAGGAACTTTCACATGTGTAGCTGTAAAAGCACCAGGTTTTGGAGATAGAAGAAAAGAAATGCTTCAAGATATAGCTATATTAACAGGTGGTACAGTTATATCAGAAGAACTTGGAATAGACATAAAGGAAGTAACTTTAGATATGCTTGGACAATGTGAAAGTATAAAAGTTACAAAGGAAAACACTACTATAGTTAATGGTAAAGGAAATAGCGAAGCTATTAAAGAAAGAGTTGCTCAAATAAGAGCTCAAATAGAAGAAACTACTTCAGAATTTGATAAAGAAAAATTAACAGAAAGATTAGCAAAACTTGCTGGTGGAGTTGCAGTTATTAAAGTTGGTGCAGCTACAGAAACAGAATTAAAAGAAAAGAAATTAAGAATAGAAGATGCTTTAGCAGCTACAAAGGCAGCTGTTGAAGAAGGAATAGTTCCAGGTGGTGGAGCAGCTTATGCTAATATTATAAATGAAGTAAATACAGTAACTTCAGATATTCCAGATACTCAAGTTGGTATTAATATCATAGTAAGAGCTTTAGAAGAACCAATGAGACAAATAGCAACTAATGCAGGACTTGAAGGTTCAGTAATTATTGAACATGTTAAGGGTTGTGAAGCTGGAATGGGATATGATGCTTTAAGAGATGAATATGTAAATATGATTAAAGCTGGTATAGTTGACCCAACTAAGGTTACAAGATCAGCACTTCAAAATGCTGCTTCAGTAGCATCAACATTCTTAACTACAGAAGCTGCTGTAGTAGATATTCCTCAAAAAGAAGCTCCAATGCCAGGAGCACCAGGAATGGGAATGGACGGAATGTACTAAAATTAAAGAACTCTATAGGAACTGCTTATGCAGTTCCTTTTTCTATTTACTAAAATACATAGGATATTGATATAATATAATCTATAATCTATAATGATAATAAATAATGTATTTGTTAAATAGAGGAGTATTATGAAAGAAAAAAGTAAAAGAGAGAAGATTAAGAAGATTAAGAAGATTAGATTAACAATATTGGTGATTATTTCTTTGATATTAGGAAGTACGTTATTAGTAACTTTTAATAATTATAAAAAAACCCTAAAAAAGATAGAAGTTAAAGAATCTATTAGGGATTTAATTTTAACTATTAATGCTATAGAGGTAAACCAGGGAATAGAGTTTGAAGGCTCAGATACAATAAGGGATATAAAAAAAGAAAATGGAGAAAAATTAGAAGCCATAGTTAAGTGTAGAAACATGGAAGAGTACAATAAAATAGAAATTTTGAAGTTAGAAGATGCAAGAAAAATATTAAATGATGAAGTAGATTTTGCCATTAATAAAAATGGAGAATTTTTAAATATAGAGGAAAAAAATTAAATTAAAAAGTATCAATTATAAAAAGCTATTATAATTGATACTTTTTTTAATTATATAAATAAAAATTTATAGGTTAATTGACTAATAATTATAAATAATGGATAATATTTCAAGTGGGTAATTTAGTTTAAAAATTTTAGGAGGATATTATGGAATTTTTAGTATTAATAATTGGCCTTTGTATAGGAAGCTTTTTGAATGTATGTATTTATAGAATACCTAGGGATGAATCTATAGTTTTTCCCCCGTCTCATTGTACAGTTTGTAGACATGAACTTAAAGTTTTAGATCTTATACCATTTTTAAGTTATCTATTTTTAAAAGGAAGATGTAGAAAATGTGGAGAGAAAATATCTATAAAATATCCATTAGTTGAAATGCTAAATGGAATATTATATTTATTAATATATTTAAAATTTGGATTAACTTTTAATTTTATAGCCTATAGTATTTTAGCTTCATTATTAATAGTAATTTCTTATATAGATTTAGAAACTAAGGATATATATTCATCCACAACTATATTAGGACTAGTTTTAGGTTGTGTGTACATATTAATAGGATTGTATACAAAAGATACAACTTTAATTAATAATCTTTTAGGTGGAATAATTGGATATCTCATTATATATCTAATAGTAGTAATTACAAAAGGCATGGGACAAGGCGATGCTGAAATAGCAGGAATATGTGGATTATTTATAGGGATTAAAGGAATTGTAGTTAGTTTATTTATAGCTATAGTACTAGGAGGAATAGTAGGAGCAATAATATTATTATTTAAATTAAAAGATAAAAAGTCTGAAATGGCTTTTGGACCATATATATCAATTGGAACTATCATTTATATTATGATAGGGAATCAATTATTGTCAATTTATCTAAGTTTTTTCTTTTAAAATGTGAATTTAATTCAAATATATATTATGCTTGAAAAAGACTAAAGTCTATATTATGATAATAAATGAATGAATAAATGGTTAAAAAAGGGATTTTTTTAAAAATTAACAATTAAAATCAGAATTTAACATAGGAGTGAATTTTATGGCTACAGTTCAAAAGAAAAGGCTTGGAGATATCTTAGTGATGGCAGAAAAAATAACTCCATTTCAATTACAAAATGCTTTAAGAACACAAAAGCTTTTAGGAAAAAAATTAGGGGAAGTTTTAATTGATAGCGGAATAGTTTCAGAAGAAGATATTATAGATGCTATAGAAGAACAAACTGGAATAAAGAAAGTGGATTTAAACAATGTTAATTTTGATAAAAAAGCAATTAAAATAATACCTCAAAATCTTTGTATTAAATATAATTTAATAGCCTTTGGCTTTGAAGAAGAGAAAATAATGGTTGCTCTTTCAGACCCATTAAATATTTTTGCTATAGATGACATTTCTATATCAACAGGATTAGAGGTTAAGACCTTTATTGCACCAAAGAAGGATATTAATAAATTTGTTCAAATTAATTATAGCAGTGAAGAAGTGAACAAGGCAGCACAGGAACTTTTAAAAGAAACCTTAGAATCAAGAGGTATATCTTTAGATGTAGAAGAAATTGATGATGTGAAAAATGCTCCAGTTGTAAAGATGATTGAGTATTTATTTAAAAATTCAGTTGAAATGAGAGCTTCAGATATACATATTGAGCCTTATGAAAAGGAAATAAGGATAAGATATAGAATTGATGGAGAACTTACAACAGTAAATACTCTTGGAATAGAAAGCTTAGCACCATTAGTAACAAGGATAAAAATCCTTGCTAATTTAAATATAGCTGAAAAAAGGATACCTCAAGATGGAAGAATAATAACTAAGGTTGGAAATACAGATATAGATCTTAGAATTTCTATTTTACCAACTGTAAATGGCGAAAAGATAGTAATTAGAATATTAAGCAAGGAAAATTATAAGCTAGGGAAAGAAAGCCTTGGATTAACTAAAAAAAATCTTGAAAAATTAGATAGTATAATTTCAAGTCCTCATGGAATAGTACTAGTTACTGGGCCTACAGGAAGTGGTAAATCTACAACTCTTTACACTGTTTTAAGTGAACTTAATTCTAACAATGTAAATATAGTTACAGTAGAAGATCCAGTTGAATATACCTTAAATGGTATTAATCAAGTTAATGTAAATAATAAGGCAGGATTAACCTTTGCAAGTGGTCTTAGAAGTATACTAAGGCAAGATCCAGATATAGTTATGATAGGGGAAATAAGAGATGAAGAAACTGCACAAATAGCAATTAAAGCAGCTATTACAGGGCATTTAGTTTTAAGTACTCTACATACAAATGATGCACCATCAACTATGACTAGGTTAGTAGATATGGGAGTTGAACCCTATCTAGTTGCAACTTCTATTTCTGGAATAATAGCTCAAAGATTAGTAAAGAAAATATGTCTTAATTGTAAGGAAGAATATATAGCTTCAGATTACGAAAAAAGTGTATTTAATATAAAAGAAAATGAAACCTTGAAATTACATAGGGGCAGAGGCTGTGGCCATTGTAATAATACTGGCTATAGTGGAAGAATAGGTGTCTATGAAATAATGGAAATAACTAGAGAGCATAGAGATGCAATAAATAGAACTAGAGATTCAAATGTTTTAAAGGATATCTCAATTAAAAATGGAATGACAACCCTTGCAGATGAATGTAAGGAATTGGTTTTGAATGGTATAACTACCATAGAAGAGCTGGCAACTATAACTTTGTTAAGAGATATATAAGGGGGCATAAGAAGTTATGAAGAAATTTAAATATAGAGCTATGACCAAAGAAGGAAACAAGAAAGAAGGAACCTTTGAAGGTGGCTCAAGAGATGATGTAATAAATATGATAACTTCAAGCGGATATTATCCTCTAATGATAGAAGAAATAACTGAAAGTAAGCAAATTGAAATTAAATTATTTCAAAAAGTAACAACAAAGGATTTAGCAATTTTATGTAGACAGTTTTACACTATGCTAGATGCTGGAGTTACAATAACTAATTGCCTAAATATATTATCCAATGAAATTCCAAATAAAAAGTTAAGAGAACTACTATCTATAATAGAAGATGATGTTAAAAAAGGAGAACTTTTATCAGAATCTATGGCAAAGCATAAAAAATACTTTCCACAGCTTTTAATAAGCATGGTAGAGTCAGGAGAAGTTAGTGGAAATATAGATGAAATGATGCTTAGAATGTCTGTGCATTTTGAAAAAGAAAATAAACTTAATAATAAAGTTAAATCTGCTATGACATATCCAAGCATACTAAGCATAGTAGCTGTAGCGGCAGTTTTCTTTATTATGACCTTCGTAATGCCAACCTTTGTAGAAATGTTTGAAGGAGAAGGAATAAGCCTTCCTTTAATAACAAAGATGCTACTTGGAACAAGTAAGTTCTTAAGTAATAACTTAATTCTTATCTTAATATTTATAGCAATTATAATCGTATTATTCAATATTTATAAAAAAAGTCCAAATGGAATAGTGAATATAAGTAAATTAAAGCTAAAACTACCCATAATAGGGGATTTAAATAAAAAAGTAATAGTATCAAGATTCACAAGAACACTATCAACACTATTAGCATCAGGAGTATCACTAGTTCAAGCACTACCAACAGTAGCAGGAGTCCTAGAAAACAAAATAGCAGAAGATGCAATAATGAAAATAAGAGACAGAGTAGTAAGAGGAGATGGACTAAGTTCACCTATAAGAGAAAATGATATCTTCCCTAAAATGCTATCCTCAATGATAAAAATAGGAGAAGAATCAGGCTCATTAGAAGATATACTAAACAAAACAGCAGACTTCTACGACGACGAAGTAGAACAAGCAATACAAACCACAACATCAATGATAGAGCCACTACTAATAGTAGTAATGGGAGTAGTAATAGGAACAATAGTAGTCTCAATAATGCTACCAATGTTTAACATGTACACCAATATGTAGAGAATAGGTAATAGTGAATAGATAATAGATTAGTGAATAAGTAATAGAGAATAAGTAAGAGTTAGAATTAAAAAATGAAGAAATGAAAAAATCCGTAAGGATTTTTAACCAAAACTATTAACTATTACTTCTTACCTCTTACCTCTTACCTATTAACTCTTATCTCTTACTTCTTACCTATTTTTGCGTAGCAAAATAAAAACGTTTATATTTTTAATTTATATAAAGAATATAAAAACAAATTTAAGGAGGAATTTTATATGGTTAAAAACTTAAAAAACAAGAAAAAAAAGAAAGGATTTACACTTATAGAACTTATTATAGTTATAGCAATTATAGCTATCCTAGCAGCAATAGCTATACCTAAATTTAGTTCAGTAAGACAAAGTGCTAATTTAAAATCAGATATAGCAGATGCTAAAACAATTGGGAATGCTACTTCAGCATTAATAACAGAGGGAAATATTACGCCAAGTACTACCCCTATAAGTCTTAATACAACTGGTGGAGATGCAGATAAGATAAAATCATATCTTCAAAATGTACCAGTACCTAAGGGGGCTGCAAGTGTTAATTTTGTAGTTAAAACTGAAAATGGAGATGTAAAAGTTTATATAAGCGGAGGTACTGATAATCTTACAGATGCAAATCAAGTATATCCAGAACCTACAGTAACAGGAAATAAGGGATCAAATAAGTGGTATCCAGAAAAAGGGAAATAAACCACAAAACAGTAAACAATTGAATTGTAAGTAAAAGGATTGTTTAAGCAAAATGCAGGTATATCTGCATTTTGCTAATATAAAATCATTATTAATTATATGATGATTTTATATAGAGCTGTTCATATAACTTAATAATATGAATTATTAATATTACTAAATTATGAAGTAATTTATTTCTTAATTATTTATTTTTTTCATTTCGATTTTGCCTTAGCAAAAGAGAAGTTTCATTCTTTCATTATACATTTTATGTAAGTAAGAAGTTTTTTAATTTCATAAACTCCGTAGGAGTTTTTACATTAATTATGCATTATGCATTACGCATTATGCATTATCCAGTTAGGGGGGGAAACTAATGTCACAGGAAAATAAAAAGTTTGATTTTTCAAAATTAAAAAATATAGGATCTATGGACATAAAAGATATAGGAAAGCTTTTTAAGAAGGAAAAATCTGAAGATTTAAATTCTTCATATGAAGTGAATAAAGCTGAAAATAAAAAGAAAACTAGGGAAAAATCAAAGAATGTTTTATCTATTGATCTTGGAAGTAATTCTATTAAGTTAGTAGAGGGGAAATTTAATAAGAATAAACTTAGTTTAAATAAACTAATTCAAATACCAACTCCAGAGGATTCTATATCTGATGGAAGAATACTTAATCTTCAAGCTATTATAGATATATTGGATTTTACAATAAGGGAAAATAATATAAAGGCTAAGGATGTAATATTTACTACTAATTCATCTTCAATAATTAATAGAGATATTACAATACCTATAGTTGAAGATGATGAAATGGAAACTGTAATTAGATATGAAATACAACAATATTTACCTATAAATTTAGATGACTACATAATTCAATTTGTGGTTTTAGATGAAATAGTTGATGATACAGGAGCAAAATTAAAGGTAAATGTAACATCTTTCCCAGAAAAGATAGCTTTTTCATATTATAGTGTAATAAATTCCTTGGATTTAAATCCTTATGCATTAGATGTAACTTATAATTCAGTAAATAAAATAGCTAATTATTCACAGTACACATCAAATGATGGACAAGTTATAGGAGGTACTGTTGCTTTTGTTGATATGGGAGCAACCTCTATTAATGTGGCAATATTTAAAAATGGTAAATTAGATTTTACAAGAATGATAAAGTCTGGTGGAGATAACGTAGATTATGCTCTAAGCCAAAGCTTGAATATGTCAATAAAATCAACAGAATCTATAAAGATAAAGGAAGCAGAGCTTTTAAGTGATAAAGAAGACGCTAAAAATGAAACTATAAGAAGGGCTGTTGATGATTTATTAGAAGAGCTAGAAAGAATATTACAATTCTATATGAACAAATCTAATACAAATATTGATAAAGTTTATATTTATGGTGGATTATCAAACTTAAATAATATTAATTTATATATAAAAAATAAATTATCAATGGACGTAGATAGAATAGATAGGATAAGTAATATAGATATAACATCAACTGATTTACTAAATGAAAATATTGGACAGTATTTAAATGCCATAGGGGCAATTATAAGATTATAAGGAGGGCATTTTATGATAAGAGATATGAACTTTTTCGCCGCATATCAAGGTCAGAAAAAAGAACAAAAAAATAAAAATATTTATGTCTACTCCTTAGTAGGTTTTTTATCAGTATTTATAGTTGGAACTTTAGCATGGAATAGTACTAATATATTTTTATTAAATAATAAAATTAAAGACTATAATAAAAAATTAGAAAGAGAAGATGTAAAAGTTAAAATAGAAAAATGGGATGAAATAAGTAAAAAAGATGATATTTTAAAGAGATATGATAAGGAATTAAGTAATATTGTAGAGGGATTAAGAACCAGAGAAGTTGTAACAACAGGGCTTTTAGATAAATTAAGTTCAACCTTACCAACTGAAGTAACATTTAATAGTATAAGCATAACTAATACAGATATTTCTATTCAAGCAGTTTCAACAAGCAGAGTTGCAATTGGGGAAATAGAACATAATTTAAAGAAGCTAAACAATATACAAGATGTGTATATTGGTGGAATATCAGGGGATGAAAATTATACCTTTGATATAAAATGTGTATTAAAGGATGTTGAGTAAAATGAATATAAGTAAGAGAGAAAAATATTTAATAGGAATTTTAGGCACTGTATTAATATGCTTTGGTTATTATCAATTTATTTATAAAACTCAAGTTGAAAAACTATCTGCAAAAAGAGAAGAAAAAAGTAAAGTAGAACAAAGATATAATGAAGTTACTCAGGCTATAAACAGTCTAGATTCTAAAGAAGAAAATCTAAAAATACTAAAATCAACAGTTCTTGATAAATCTAAAAAATTATACCCAGTAATAATGCAAGAAAAAATAATAATTGAATTAGATAAATTA
>JAEXLD010000100.1 GCA_023445445.1 Bacillota bacterium | reverse complement strand
TAAAAGCGGCTGAAATGTTTTCTTCGGAAACAGGCGCAAGCGCACAGGAAACCTACACAACCGACGATTTCACCTACACGCTGATTGATGAGTATTCAAAGGTTCAGATTCTGAGCTACATCGGCAGCGACGCAGATGTCGTCATTCCGGACAGAATTGACAATAAGAAAGTAACCTCGATAGCCGACAGCGCTTTCCGTGAAAAGTCAATCACCTCCGTAGTTTTCGGACAGTATGTAGAATCAATCGGCAACTATGCGTTCTATAGTTGTCAGTCACTTAACGAACTCGATTTTTCAAAGAGTTCGGTTAAGACTATTGGTGACTATGCTTTTACAGTATGTAAGTCACTCGAAAGTATAGAATTCCCTGATAGTTTGGAAAGTGTCGGATATGGTGCTTTTTCTGCTTATACGGACGGTTATTACGGCTCATATGTAGCAAGCAGTTTGAAAAGCGTTAAATTCGGCGGCGGATTAAAATCAATTGAAAGTTATGCTTTTTATGAAAACAGAGCATTAAATACTGTGAAATTTACAGGAGATGCTCTGACAAGTATTGGATATCGGTCATTTTATAATACTGACATTACAGAACTTGATTTGTCAGGTGCAAATGCTTCTATCGGCACGTCTGCTTTCTCTAACTGCAATTCGCTTAGAACAGTAAAGTTGTCTGGTGTAAATACAATTGAGTCAGGTGCATTTTACGGTTGTGATGAACTTGTAAATCTTGAAATGTCGGATACTCTGACAACTATTGAGGGAAGTGCTTTTTGTAGCTGTACATCTTTAAAAACAGTCATATTTTCTGACAGTGTGACAACAATAGCTGACGGTTCTTTTACAGATTGCACAGGACTTGAATCAGTTACAATCGGAAAGGGTTGTACTTCTGTTACAGCGTCTGCTTTCACAAGGAATGTCAATCTTGTAAAATTTGATGTTTCAGAAGATAACGAAAGTTACACGAGTGTTGACGGTGTGCTTTATAACAAAGAAAAAACAGCCGTTGTTTGTTATCCCAAAAGCTTATCAGGCGAATATGTTATTCCAGACACAGTAACTTCAATTGAAAAAGCTGCTTTTGAAAATTGTAACAAGCTTACAAAGATTACTATCGGTTCCGGTGTTGAAACAGTAAACCCGTATGCGTTTAATCAATGTAATTTGCTTGCTACTGTAGTATTCAAGGACAGTGATACTGCAAATAAAAAAATCTGTGAGCGTGCATTCTATTACTGTGGTTCTCTGACAGAGGTTGACTTCGGTAATGCAGTAACTTCAATCGGGGATTATGCATTTACTATTTGCAGTAAAATTAAAAGCTTAGAGTTTCCTGACAGTCTTACAAGCATAGGTCAGTTTGCTTTTTCACCTTATACAGACAGAACGGGCGGAACATATAAGGAAAGTAATCTTGAAAGTGTAAAATTTGGTACAGGTTTAAAAACAATTGGCAACTATGCATTCTATGACGATAGAAAGATCTCAAAACTTGAATTTACAGGTGATAATCTTACTTCAATCGGTTCATATGCTTTTTATGACAATCTTGCGCTTGAAGAACTTAATTTATCAGGTGATAATGTAAGCATCGGTGATAACGCTTTTAATAATTGTAATAAATTAAAAACTGTAAATTTAAAATCAGGCATAAAGTCAATTGGAAGCTATGCTTTTCGTGATTGTACAGTACTTGATGATATTAAACTTTGTTCAGAATTGGAAACAATAGGTGCATACGCTTTTTATAATTGCGGTAATTTACAGAGTATTGAAATTCCCGACAATGTAACAAAAATAGATAATAATACATTTGAAAATTGTAGTTCGCTCAAGAGTGTGTCAATCGGTAAGAGCTGTACAACAATTTCGGCAACTGCATTCAATAATGCAACAAAACTTGAAAAAATAACTGTGTCAGCGGACAATGAAAAATATTCAAGCGTTGACGGTGCATTGCTCAATAAGGAAAAGACATCAATTATTTTGTATCCTAAGAGCAAATCGGGAGAATTTGTTATCCCCGATACGGTTACTTCAATTGCCGATCGAGCTTTTAGCAGTTGTCCTAATCTTACAAAAATTACAATCGGAGCAAATGTTGAAAGTGTAGGTGCTTATGCATTTAGCAGTTGCAGTGCATTGACCGATGTTGTATTTAAGGACAGCACAATTAAGAAAAAAGTAATTGGTCTCTATGCATTTTATAATTGTCAGGCATTGTCAAATGTTGATTTCGGTAATGCGGTAACTTCAATTGGAAGTTTTGCTTTTATGATTGATAAATCACTTGAAAGCATTGAATTTCCCGATAGCCTTGAAAGTATCGGTCGTTGTGCGTTTTCATGTTACGATTACGGAACTACCGGTTCATATTTTGCAAGTAACCTTAAAAGTGTGAAGTTTGGCAGCGGATTAAAATCAATTGCAGATTATGCTTTTTACGAAAACAGAGCATTAAATACTGTGAAATTTACAGGTGTTGCTCTGACAAGTATTGGTAGTGAAAGTTTTTGTAACATTGCCATTACAGAACTTGATTTGTCGGGTACGGACACCTCTATAGATAGAGAGGCTTTCTATAACTGCAATTCGCTTGAAACAGTCAAATTATCAGGTGTAAAAACAATCGGTCAGAATGCATTTTATAATTGCAGAAAACTTACTTCCGTTGAACTATCAGAAAATCTGACAACCATTGAAAGCGGCGCATTTCAAAGTTGTGTTGCTTTAAAAAATATTGATATTCCAAATAAGGTAACAAAGCTTAATGATAATACATTTTCAAATTGTTCATCACTAAAAAATGTATCAATCGGAAGCGGTTGTACTTCAATATCTACAACAGCATTTGATGGTACATTCTCAATTGATAGGATTACCGTTTCGGAAGACAACAAAAATTACACAGTTGTTGACGGTGTTCTTTACAACAAGGATATGACAACACTTGTGTTGTATCCCAAAAATCGTTCGGGTGAGTTTGCGGTTCCCGACACGGTTACAACTATTGCCAATTCTGCGTTTGACAGTTCTCCAAACCTTACAAAAGTAACAATCGGAAAGAATGTTAAGACAATCGGTGCGAGTGCATTCGGAGAATGTAAATCACTTAAAACGGTTATTTTTGAGGACAGCGATACCGTACAAAAAACAATATGCGACTACGCATTTTACAAATGTCCTGTATTGACAACGGTTGATTTTGGTAATGCAGTAAAATCAATCGGCAACTATGCGTTCTATAGTTGTCAGTCACTTAACAAACTCGATTTTTCAAAGAATTCGGTTAAGACTATTGGTGACTATGCTTTTACAGTATGTAAATCACTTGAAAGCATTGAATTTCCCGATAGTTTGGAAAGTATCGGATACGGTGCTTTTTCTGCTAATACAAACGGTTACAGGGGCTCGTATGTAGCAAGCAGTTTGAAAAGCGTTAAATTCGGCAGAGGATTAAAATCAATTGCAGATTATGCTTTTTACGAAAACAGACAATTAAATACTGTAAAATTTACAGGGGATGCCCTGACAAGTATTGGATATTGGTCATTTTGTAACATTGCCATTACAGAACTTGATTTGTCAGGTACGGACGCTTCTATCAATATGTATGCATTCCCGCATTGTACTTCACTTGAAACAGTAAAATTGTCAGGTGTTAAAACAATCGGTTCAAATGCATTTGATTATTGTACTTCACTTGAAAATGTAAATATTGGAAATGACGTTGAAAGAATTGCTTCAAATTCATTTTATTACAACACCAATCTTAAACAATTAGTGCTTGGTAAGGGATTAAATAGCATTGATTCAACAGCTTTCTCAGGTTACAAAGACCTCACCGTATATTGCTACGAGGGTACATACGGTCATGAGTATGCTAAGAGCATGAGCAATGTTGACATCAAGTTTATTCGTGACAATTATTATGTTGTTGACCTCAAGGCGTCGGCTGTTTCGAGCAACAGTGTGACAATTTCGTGGAAAAAGCCGAACGGCTATGACGCTATTGATCACTACATAATCTATAAAAACGGTGCAAAGTATGATGAAACAACAGATCAGACCTACACCGACATCAACCTTAAGAGCGGTGAAGAGTATGTTTACGGTGTTGTTGCCGTTGACAAAGAGGGTGTCATCTCAGAGGAAAAAACAGTCAGCGTAACTCCTGCCTGCACTTCCGTAAAGAGCATTACCCTCCCGAACAATAAAACCGATATCGGCGGTCTTAACAAAATCAAGCTTACCGCAACAATGGAAAGCAGCCTTTCAAAAACAGGCGGTAAGGGCGAATTTCAGTTCAGCCGTGACGGCAAGGAATGGAAGTCTGCTTGCAATGCAAATGTTCAGTCAAACGGCGTTGACTATGTAGGCTATTGGTCGCTTCAAAATGTTGTAACGGGCGAATATTCTCTCCGTTTCGTATTCACAGACAAGGACGGCGGTCAGAGCTACAAAGACATCAAGGTGAATGTTGACAGAACTCACCCTGCACCTATTGACGAGGTTACCATAACTCCTATGGAAACCTACATCTCGCTTTCGTGGCAGATTTCCGTAGAATACGACACAGCAATCTACAGAATTTATAAGCGTGCAGAAGACGAAACAGATTTTG
>JAEXLD010000001.1 GCA_023445445.1 Bacillota bacterium | reverse complement strand
TAGATAAAACTCATCGTCACTTTAGATATTTTTCAAGACTTCTAACTAAAGAAGCTCTTTTATATACAGAAATGGTAACTGCTCAATCAATAATAAATGGAAATAGAGATAAAATACTATATTTTAGAGAAGAAGAAGGTCCAGTAGCTCTTCAAATTGCTGCTTCTAATCCAGAAGATGCTTATAAAGCAGTTAAGCTTGCTGAAGATTATAACTATACTGAAATAAACTTAAATTGTGGTTGCCCTTCTGACAGGGTTTCAGGAAACTTAATGGGAGCTGCACTAATGTCTTCAAGGGATTTAGTATATGAAATTCTTTCAGCTATGAAGGAAGCTACTAAAAAACCAGTAACTATAAAACATAGAATAGGAATAGATGGAACTGGTATAATTGAAGATGAGAATAGTAAGATTATTATGGAGGGATATGATGATTTACTAGAATTCTTAAGTACTGTTTCTAAAGCTAAGCCTGATAGATATACTATTCATGCACGTTGTGCTATTTTAAAAGGACTAAGTCCAAAGGACAATAGAGAAATTCCTCCACTTGATTATGATATAGTTTATAGATTAAAAAAAGAATTTGATTATTTAAATATTGAAATTAATGGTGGCTTTAAAACTATAGATTCAATTAAAGATGCTTTAACAAAAGTAGATGGAGTTATGATTGGAAGATCAGCTTACGAAGATTGTTATCTTTTAGCAAACTTTTATAAACTTTATAATGGTTTTGAAGGTAAAAAACCTATATCTAGAGGGGCTATTATCAAATCTTATATTCCTTATATAATTGAAGAACTTGAAAAAGGAAATAGCGTACATGCTTTAGTATCTCCTCTTCATAGTTTATTTCAAGGTCAAAAGGGAAGTAAGAAATATAAGCAGCTTTTATCCTCATCAAATGTAAAAAAGGAAACAATACTAGATGTTTTAAATAATATCCTTGAAACAATGCCACAGGATATTTTATGGGAATAAATTTTTAACTTCTATAACTTAGTTTGAAAAAATAATATATATATAGTATAAAAGGGGAGTTTTTATGAGTAATTATAAGGAAATTAAACCAGAAAATTTAGACCAAAGTGCATTTAAATTGATAGGTAAGAATTGGATGCTTATTACAGCTTCTAAGGACAATAAGGTGAACACTATGACTGCTTCTTGGGGTGGTTTAGGTATTATGTGGAATAAAAATGTAGCTTATATAGTTGTACGACCTCAAAGATTTACTAAAGAATTTTTAGATGCCTCTTCTACATTTTCACTTACATTTTTTGATGAAAGCTATAGAAAGGATTTAAGCTACTTAGGAACAGTTTCTGGAAGAGATGAAGATAAAATTTCTAAAACAAATTTAACAGTTTCTTATGTTGATGATACACCTGCTTTTGAAGAATCAAAACTTACTATAATATGTAAGAAATTATACGCTCAAGAGTTTAAACCAGAATGTTTTATAGATGCTACTATTGAAAAGCAATGCTATCCACAAAAAGATTATCATACTATGTATATTGCAGAAGTTGAAAAAATTTTAATAAAAGAATAACAAAAGGAGCTGTCAAACAGCTCCTTTAAAATGGACATCTATATATTAATTAAATTTATCTAAAACAGATTGCCCAATAGTTTCTTCTGCCATTTTAACATCAAAGTTATCTGCTATTGTTCTTCCTATTGCTGCAAAGCTATTACAAGTTTCTAATACTCCATTACCTTTCATTGAAGGTGAGTAAGCTATGAATGGTACATACTCTCTTGTATGATCTGATCCTATATATGTTGGATCATTTCCATGGTCTGCAGTTATAATTAATAAATCATCTTCCTTTAGTTTTTCTAAAACCTTACCTAAATTAACATCAAACTTTTCTAGTTCTTCTGCATATCCTTTTGGGTTTCTTCTGTGTCCCCATAGTGAATCAAAATCAACTAAGTTTACAAAACATAGTCCTTTAAAGTCTTTATCCATTATTTCTAATGTTTGTTCCATTCCATGAACAGAGCTCTTTGACTTATGAGATTCTGTTATACCTTCACCATCAAATATATCATTTATTTTTCCTACAGAAATAACATCATAGTTATTATCTTTTAATTCATTTAATACTGTTCTTCCATATGGTTTTAAAGCATAATCGTGTCTATTACTTGTTCTTTTAAATTCGCCCTTTCTTTCACCAACATATGGCCTTGCAATTATTCTACCAACTTTCCATTCATCCTTTAAAGTAAGTTCTCTTGCAATTTCACAGCATCTATATAATTCTTCTAATCCAAAAGTTTCTTCATGTCCGCATATTTGTAAAACTGAATCTGCTGAAGTATACACTATCATATCTCCAGTTTTCATTTGATGTTCACCATACTCATCTAATATTTCTGTTCCACTAGCACTCTTATTTCCTACTATATTATGTCCTGTTCTCTTAGTTAATTCATCTAAAAGTTCTTGTGGAAATCCTGTATCAGTAAAGGTTTGGAAAGGCTTAGTAATGTGTAATCCTGATATTTCCCAGTGTCCTGTCATAGTATCCTTACCAGTACTAGCTTCCTTCATCTTCATTTGATATCCTAATGGGCTTTCTTGTGCTTTCAAATGTTTAACTGGACGTAAATTAGCTATTCCTAATTTCTCAAGATTAGGAATCTTAAAGGAATCTACTGATTCTGCTATATGGCCAAGAGTATCTACATTTACATCTCCATACTCTTTTGCATCTTCCATTTCTCCTATACCTAATGAATCTATTACTATAGTGAAAATTCTTTTATATTTTTTCATAATATTTCTCCTTTACAAATTACTTTAAGTCTATCTAAATATATTATTTACTATAATTTAATTATTTAAATCTAAATTAATTATAGCATACTAAATTTATAATATATAAGGAACTTGTATTTAACTTGTCTATTATATATTTATAATACTACACTATTATTATATAGGTCAACGATTACGCCCTTGTATTTTATTGATTTTTTATTAAATAAAATTGATAATTCCCTTTTTAAATATGCTATAATAAGTTAGAAACTTGTATTTAACTTGTTTATTTGTTTGTGGAGATGATTATTATGCTTAATACAAATATCATTAAGAATTCAAAAAAATTAAGATATGTTGAAGTTTATAACACACTTTTTAAAATGATAAAAGAAGAAGATTTTCCTGATGACTATAGACTACCTTCTGAACCTGAATTAGCTAAAGAACTTGGAGTCAGTAGAACAACTCTTCGACAAGCATTATCCCTATTACAAGATGATGGCTTAATTAAAAATATTCGTGGCAAAGGAAACTTCATAATTAAAAATCAAAAGAATAAAAAAGTTGGTCTTGAAAAATTAGGCCATGTTATATATAAATCTTTAGAAGAAGAGATAGATTGTGTAGAAATGAACTTTCACATAGAACCTCCATCAGATTACTTTATAGAGGTTTTGGGTAAGAAGACCGCTGCTACTGTAAGTATAGATAGATGGTATATAAAAAATGGAAATGCTCTTGCATACTCATTTACAGTTATTCCAATTGAAACAGTATCTTTCTTTGATATAAATTTAAATGATAATGATAAATTACTTAAATTTATAGAAGAAGAAATCTATATTAAATGTAGCCATAGCTCTATAGATATTAAATTTTCTTCTTCTGGTAAGTTCGCCACTAAAAAATATTCTATTTCTTCTGAAAAACAATATTATTTAATTGAAGAATCTATATACAAAGATAATGAATACCCCATTGCATTTAGCAAGCATTATTTACCTTTATCTAATACATCCATTAAAGTTCATACTTCAAAATAGTAAGTATTATTATTTCACAAAAAAAGAATCCTATAACTTTTAGGATTCTTTCTAGGGGTTAGTTCATATAATGAGAAAATACTCTCTAATTCATCCTAGCAATTCAATTGATAATAATTATCAATTTATTATACATATAATACCTTGTTATTAAATATATGTCAATATATTTTTGAAATAATTTTTTTCTAAATATTCAAAATTTAATAATATATAAAAAAATATCACTAGCGAATTGAGAACTAGTGATATTTTTCTATATTTCTCTATTTAAAATTTAATTAAATTTAATCCTATTTCCTGGCTGAAACTCCTATCAATATCTCCATTTATCTTAGTTATTATTATTTCTGAAGTTGCACTTATAATAGCCTTATTTAAATGTCCTCCTATACATTTACCTTCTATATCTGCAAAGGTTCCATGTATATGTAAATAAACTTCGTCATTCATCCTAGAAATATTTCCTGTTAAATTAGTAATTTCAAAGTCTTCTTCAAAGGTATTTGAATAATATTTCTTTTCGCCTACTTTAAATAAACCAACAACCACATGATTACTTGCACCAAAACCTGAAATGGAGCCTGCCTTAATATCTTCTTTTTCACAAAGGTTTTTTATTGATTCAATAACCTCTTCACCTTTTTCTAATCTTAATACAATTGTTTCATCAAAAACCCTATACTCCATAATATTCAACTCCATTTCTAAACATTTTTATTTAATTAAATGTTATCATAAAAATAATGTTATTGGTAACATATTTATCCATGTCCTTAATTCTTTTATCTGTCTACTATTGAAAGCATAGCCTTAGTAGCTTCTTTTATATTCCTTTTCCTGAGTCTGTTACATCTACTAATTCCATAGGAAAACTTTCAAATATTTTTTGTTCTAATAGATACTCATTATTAAATCTTATTGCCCAGGATTTAATAATAGTTAATGGTAAAGAAAATGGAACTTTTTTATTTTGATATTTTTCCAATATATCTAGAAAGAATGCCTTTTCTTCTTTACTTAAATCTTTTGAAAAGTAGCCAAATAAATGTAATAACATATTAACATTTCTCATTGGTCTTGGGCTATTCGCCAATGTTTTAGATAAAACATCTTTATATTCTATAATTGAATCATTTAAATTTACTTTTGTAGCTGAGCCAACAATTTTACCTAATTCCTTTTGTCTTGCTGGACTATATGCCATTAATAAATATTTATATTGACTTTGGAATTTAACTAGCTCACTTACACTTTTCTTTTCCTCAACTTTAATATAATTATAATTTGCATAAGCCCAAGTTAAAAACCTTTCTCTAATATTATAATTTGTTAATCTACCCTCATCTTCTATAGGAATATAGCCAAACTCTGTCATTAATTTCTGTGCAAAAATCCCACTATTATTTCTATTTATAATACTAGATTTCCCAATATTATTATATAATTTAACATCTTTTATTCCACAAGATGGAGATCTTCCTTTTAATATAATTCCATTAATTTTTGACTTATCAATATTTTTTATGAATTTATTAGAAAAATTTATCATCTTATCAGTTAAGTTTTCTCCTGTTTTAGAACATACTAAGTTAACTTCATTTCCATTTCCTATTAATCTTAAACTATCCCTTGGTGTAGATAAACCTATTCCTACTTCTGGACAAACTTCAATTACATTTACATAAGATTTTAATTTACTTATAAAAGAATCCTTTATTATTGAGCCATCATATCTACAGGATTCTCCTTCTATACATTTACTTATTAATATAGTTGGCTTATAAATATCTAACATATATCTACCTCCAAAAGTCTTCTTATATATAGGATAAATCTTAATGAATTATTTATTCTTATTTAAATATTATTCCTTTTAAATTTATATTCACTATTACAAAATTTCAAAAATAAAAAAATCTTCCTAGTTAAACTAGAAAGATTGTATATTACTAAAGTACTTTAGCCATTTTTATTACTCTTTCACCTAAAAGTACTTTATCAAAACTCTTATTATAATTTAATTTTTCATAAAATTTAGTGACTTTTTCATTTTTAGCAATCAATGATATTCCATCTAACTCTTCATTCCTAGCTACTTGTTCTGCATACATCATAAGCATCTTTCCTACTCCAAGACCTCTTGTACTTTCATCAGTAGCTATATTAGAAATATAAAGATTTCCTCTTCTACATTCTCTAAAAATCATATACTTAATTGAATTTACCATATATAATATTTTTTCGGCAAAGCCCTCTATTCTAGTAATTAGCTTTATATCTGTTTCAATGCTTAATTTATCCAACTTATCATAAGGAATTAATATAATAGCACCTACTACTTTATTATCTAATTCAGCAACAGTTATATAGTCTGTACTATATCTTGAATCCTTACTCATAATTAAGGTTTTAAGATTTTCTAAAGTTTCCTCTTTAGATTCTCCCCCTCATACATCCACTGGATTTACTTCTGTATAGTAAATTAACCTAGCTATTTCCTCTATATCCTTATTATTTCCTTTTCTAATCTTAATATTTTTTGCATTCATAATTATACCTCCACAGAATTACTTATCTGCATATGTTAATTATATGAGAATTTCAAAAATTATTCATTGATATTTGTACTTTAATAAAGGTATTATTATGCTATAAATAGTTTTTAGAAAATCAAATTTATAATACAAAAATACTGAAAAAGCTATATTTTAATAATATTAGTTATTAAAATATAGCTTAGTTATTATACTTAATTACTTATTTCTCCTTCAACACTTCTTTTTTCATTGGAATATTCTTCCTTAACAAATTTAATTATCATTCCTAATATAATCCCCAAAATAGAAGGTACTATCCAAGCTAATCCTTCACTATAAAGTGGTAAGTATGAAATTAATTTTACTAAAACTTCTTTAGCTAAGCCTATTTGTGCAATTGCATCAATTAAGCTTACTAAGCCTGTAAATAATATAGTTAATCCATAGACATACTTATTTTCTTTAAATATAAAATCAAACATAGATAATACAATAAGAATAATTGCAATTGGATATATAGCATTTAATATAGGTACTGATATACTAAGTATTTTTGTTAATCCCATGTTAGCTAAAAGCATACTAGTTAAAGTTAATATCCTAGCCCAATTATTATAGGATATCTTATTAGTTAATGTTGAAAAATATTGGCTACATGAAGTAATTAACCCAACACTTGTAGTTAAACAAGCTAAGGTAAATATTGTTGCTAATAATATTGCTCCTGGTTTTCCAAATATGTAGGTTGTTATATTAGTTAATGTTTGTGCTCCATTTTCAGTTAAGCCAAATCTACCACCACTTGTAGCACCTAAATGAGCTAGCATTGCATATATAACTGCTAATAAAACACCTGCAATTACTCCTGCTTTTATAGATAATGAAATTACAGTTTTATCATCTTCTACACCTTTAGATTTTATAGCTAATGCAATTACAATTCCAAAGTTTAAAGCTGCTATAGTATCCATTGTTAAATATCCGTCTAAAAATCCCTTAAAAAATGATGATACCTCATATCCATGTGTAGCTACTCCATATTCTCCTAAAGGTTTTACAAAGGAACCAATAACCATAAATAAAATTAATAGAAGTAATGTTGGTGTTAAAACCTTTCCCATACGATCTACTAACTTACTAGGTGACAATGATAACCAATATGCTACAGCAAAGAATACAAGTGTATATATAAATAAAGATATTTTCATTGAAAATTGTTCTGGTAAATAAGGTGCTACAGCCATTTCAAAAGGTAAACTACCTGCTCTTGGAATTCCTAATCCAGGACCAATTGATAAATATATTAAAATAGTAAATATTGTTGCAAAGAGTGGATTTACTCTTTTTGCTAGATTAGTAAGTCCATTAGATTTTGCTACTGCTATAACTCCTAACACAGGAAATCCAACTGCTGTAACGAAGAATCCTAGTAATACAACCCAAGTTTTATCTCCTGCAGCCTCTCCCATAAATGGTGGAAAAATTAAGTTTCCTGCCCCAAAAAAAAGTGAAAATAGCATAAGTCCTACAAATAATAAATCTTTTCTTGATAAATTTTTCATTCTATTGTTCCTCCCCAAAATGTCTTATTAAATCTTATTTAATAATCTCACCTTCAATATCCATAAAAGCCCCCTTTTTTGGAAATAAAAAAAACCGCCCCTTAAAAACAAGGGACGGAAATATCCGCGTTACCACCCTAATTCTATAAATTAGAATATATAAAACTAATTTATAGCACTTAGCTAACGTATCTATCAATACGCCTATCTTTTAACGGTGAAAGACTCCGTCAATGCTTACTATTACTTCGGCATTGCTTCTCAGAGATGATTTTCAATTATCTTTTGAACATTGGCTTTCAGCATATACCAACTCTCTTTTGAACAAAATAATAAATTACTTTTTCTCTTCATAGAATTTTTATTTCCATTATTTAATATAAATAATACAACCAAATAATGTATATGTCAAACATTATATTTTTTTAACAAATTCAGATTTAAGTTTCATTGCACCAAATCCATCTATTTTACAATCTATGTTATGATCCCCTTCAACTAGTCTTATATTCTTAACCTTAGTTCCTTGCTTTAATGGAGCAGAACTTCCCTTAACCTTAAGATCTTTAATAATAGTAACTGAATCTCCATCATTTAATATATTTCCGTTAGAATCCTTTACTATTAGCTCATCTTCACCTGAAACATTCTCAGTATTCAAAGTCCACTCATAAGCACATTCTGGGCAAATTAAAAGACTTCCATCCTCATAAGTATATTCTGAATTACATTTTGGACAATTTGGTAAGTTTATCATTAGATTATTTCCTCCAATTTTATATATTTTATAAATAATAATTTTACGCATTTTATACTATCACATACTCAATATATTTACAAATAATATACCAATTATAAATTTTATATCTTATTAACTTATATTTATATCAAAAAAATCTATGTTATCTACATCCTCTATCTGTCTTATCTCATCTAATATCCATCTTCTATCATTCCTGATAAATTTCCAATACTCTTCAAATTTAACTCTTCTATGTTTATTTCCTTCTATCAATTCTCCACTTTCCTCTTTAATAACATAATCTTTTGCCTTTGCCTTTATATAAATCCATACAACATCCTCTTCTACTCCATCCCTATCTTTAACTGCAACAGGAGTAAAGCTTATTAATTTTATATTTTCTAATATATTTTTTTCTTTCCTTACCTTCATCCATTCTGTTTTAGATCTATGTCTAATATATAATCTTTCACTCATATATTCTTTTGCTAAATCTTGATTTCTTTCCATCCAAGCATTTTGAACTTTATAGAAAGCTTCTTCTATATCATTTTTCATTTTATTATAATTCCAATTAAAATCTTTCTTACTTAACCTTTTTACAGCTGAAATGCTTTTAAATTTCTTTTTGCTAATCCTTATTTTATAAATTATAACTCCTGCTGATGAAATACAAAAAAACATACCAATCTCTATTATTGAGGCAATAGGATTACTTCTACCATTATATCTTCCTGTGTTCCCGCTGTAATATGAACTCCCACCACTTCCTCCAGAGCCTCCAGAACCACCAGAACCTCCACCACTACTTCCTCCTCCAGCTCTTGCAAATGAAGTTTTCGGTATATTAATAATTAGTAGTATAAGAATTATTGATACTATTCTCTTAGTTAATCCTTTCATTTCAAAACACCTCATAATTCTTCTGGAATATGTAATAAATTTATTAAAAAGGTATTTAAGAAAAAATCCTTAAATACCTTAATTATTACTATGAAATCACTCGATTCCTACTATAAATTTTAAATCCTATTTCTTCAATCAAATTAAATAATGCTGAAGTCACAAAGTATATCCCTAAAGCTATAGGAGTCTTAACAGTAATTAATAACCCCATTATAATCATAGGTAAAATAGATTTTATATTAGCAGGCTTCTCCTCTTTATCAAATATCTCAAAATATGAAATAATATTTGGTGCTATAGTCACAAGAGTATATATTATAGGAACTAAAAACTTTTCGTCAGTATTTCCTATATTAATAGCCCATGGAACTAAAATACTCATTGCCTCAAGTTGTAACCTATTTATTGACATATACAATCCTGATATTATTGGTAACTGTAATATAGGCAATATACAACCTAATAATCCATTAGATTTTTCTGCATAAATTTTGTTTAAAGCCTCTTCCTGCTTATTTTTATTGCTCTTATATTTAAATTTAGCATCCTCAATTTTCTTAGAAAATGCTATTTGTTTCTTCATTGCTATTCTTTGCTTTATTGAAAAAGGAAGCATAAAAATCTTCACAGTTACTGTTAATAAAACAATAGCTACTCCATAATCCCCAGTAAATTCATAAAAAAATTCTACAATACTTTTAAATATATTAATAATGATGTCCATAAATCCTCCTTATATTATATAATTTTACAAGCATCATTATTTTTTAAAAGAGAGTACAATATCTCCATATATCTATTTTCTCATAAGTATTATAATTATCTAAGCTTAACTTAATAGAATAATTAATACATTGATTATCTATATTAATTAAAATAGCTTTTGAGAAACTAGTCTTTCTAATTAACAAATAACTTTTAAAGTATATAAATAAAACCGTAGAAATACTTAATATTAATATTATGTTCATTAAATAAATCATATCATATTTCATAAATACCTCCTTAAAAGTTATTATTTACCACATTTTAATATAATTCCATAACCATGTCAATATATTAAAAAAATTAAACTATCTTTGTTTATATTATAAAAAGGATGTTTAAAGTATATTACTTTAAACATCCTTTTTTAAATACATTTTAATTAATATGTTTTTTTCCAAATTGATTTACTAAACATAATAAGCATTGGATAGATTTCTAATCTACCTGCAAGCATACAAAATGATAACACAATTTTACTTAATGGTGAAAAAGCTGAAAAGTTACCTATTGGGCCTACCATTTCAAACCCCGGACCTACATTACTTATTGTAGTTAATACAGATGTAGATGTTGTTATTAAATCAAAGCCATCAAAAGCTACAATAAAAATTGCTATTAAAAAAATCACTATATATGCTCCTAAAAATAGGAACACTCCAGATATTGTTTCCTCATCTATAACTTTTCCATCTACTTTAACACTTTGTATTCTTTTAGGATGTAATATTTTATCTATGCCACGTCTTAAAGCTTTTAGCATTATTACTATTCTTATGGTTTTTATCCCACCACCTGTTGATCCTGCCATTGCTCCTGATATCATAAGCATTAGGATTATTATTTTACTAAGTGTTGGCCATAAATTAAAATCTACCGTTGCATATCCTGTAGTTGTAATTATTGATGCAACTTGAAATGAAGATTGTCTTATTGAATCATTTAAATTTCCCTTATTAAAGTCTAAAATATTTATAGTAATAAATATTATTGATACTAAGATTATTAATAAATAGTACTTTAACTCCTCACTTTTGAAGAAACTTTTAATATTTCCTCTTATTACTTGAAAATATAAAGCAAAATTAATTCCGAATAAAATCATAAATACTGTTATAATCCATTCAACTGCAGGACTAGAAAAGGCAGCAACACTAGCATTCATATTAGAAAAACCACCTGTTCCAGCAGTTCCTAATGCGTGTATTACAGCATCATAGACTGAAAGTCCAGAAAGCATTAATAAAAGTGTTTGAGTTATAGTTAATATAAAATATATTATGTATAATATTTTAGCTGTTTCACTTATTTTAGGCACTATTTTTCCAGGATTAGGACCTGGACTTTCTGCTCTTAATAAATATATTGTTTTAGACCCTAAGGATGGTACTAATGCCAATATAAAAATTAAAAAGCCCATGCCACCTATCCAATGAGTAAAACTTCTCCAAAATAATATTCCTCTAGGTAAGGATTCAATTTCTGTTAATATTGTTGCACCTGTTGTTGTAAAGCCTGAAACTGTTTCAAAAAAGGCATCTATAAATGAAGGTATAGCTCCACTTATAACAAAAGGTAAAGCTCCAAAGGCTGATATTACTATCCAAGTTAGTCCTACTGTCAAAAAGCCTTCCTTTGCATACATATCTTTTCCTTCAATATTTATTTTTCTTAATACCAATGCTATTGGCATCATCAAAATAATTGTTATTAAAAAAGCTAAACTGTCTCCATCCCCAAAGGCTAGTGCTATTCCTAAAGGAATTAATAAAAGTATTGATTCATATAACAATACACTTCCTAAAACCTTTAGAACCATTTTATAATTCATATTTTCTGCCACCTCCAGCAAAGATGTCATCAATATGTAAAACCTTCATATTTTTAGTTACAATAATTACTCTATCATTCACTTTTAAAAAGTCATCACCTGTTGGAATTATTATTTTATTATTTCTAACAATTGTAGCTACCAAAATATCCTTTTTAAATTCTATATTCTTAAATTTTTCATTTATATTCTTAGTATCATTTCCAACTATAAATTCTACTGCTTCTGCTTTATCATTACAAATTCTATAAATATTCTCTATAGATGACTTTTTCTTATTTCTTAATGTTCTTACATATCTTAATATCTTATATGCAGTAGCTAACTTTGGATTGACTATAGAATTTATTCCTACAGTTTTTCCAATTTCTCTATAATTATCTCTTGTTATTTTAGTTATTACATTATCTACAGATTTGCTACTTGCTAAAAGAGAAGCTATTATATTATCTTCATCTCTTCCTGTTAAAGTAATAAAACTATCTACATCTAGTAGACTTTCAGATAGCAATAACTCTTCATCCATACCATCACCATTTATAATTATAGAGTTTGGTAAAAGACTATTTAATTCTTCACAAATTTTTAAATCTCTTTCTATTATCTTGCAATTTACTCCAACTTCACTAATCATTTTAGCAAGATAATATCCGATTTTACCACCACCTACAATCATGGCTCTTTTTACTTTGTTCTTATATTTTCCTAATCTATTAAATAAATTTTGAATATCTTTATGTTCACCTATTACATATACTCTATCATCCTTATGGAAAATATAGTCTCCTGTAGGCATTACAAATTCATCATTTCTTTCTACTCCACAAAAAAGTACATTTCCTCTAATAAAATCAATATTACTTACTTTCTTACCTTCTAGTGCAGTATCATCAGATACCTTAAATCCAACTAAATTTACCTTACCATCAGAAAAGTTATCTATACTACATACAGAAGGATACTTAATTAACTTAGCTATTTCTATTGCTGCTGCTTTTTCTGGATTTATAACTAAATCTATTCCAACAGCTTCTGTTAATAAAGTTAAATCTTCATCATAATCTGGAGTTCTAACTCTTGCTACAGTATACTTAACGCCTAATTTTTTAGATGCTAAGGAACAAAGCATATTTAATTCATCACTATCTGTTACTGATATTAATAAATCAGCTGTTCTTACTCCAGCTTCATCAAGAACCTTTAAACTGGTACAATTCCCCTTAACACACATAACATCTAAATTATTATTAATATGTTCTAAGGCTAGATCTTTATTATCAATAATAGTTATATTATCTCCATCTATAGATAAATATTTAGCTAAGGTATATCCTACTTTACCTGCACCAACTATAATAATATTCATTTTTCTTCTCCTTGTTATCTTATATTACTCATATGTACAACACTTCAATTATACATTACAAACAATATTATTTAAAGTAATTAAATTATTCTTAGTACATTCTTACTAAATTAATATTATACTCTCTTTACTAAAGTATCCATTATATTATAGATTAATTATTATAAATAAGCTATTTATATTTCCTTTTGCTTGAATTCTTAATTTTTTTCACAGCATAATCCCCTAAATACCATAATTTTAAAATTATATATTATAAAAGGAGTTCAATTATTTAATAATTGAGCCCCTTATATATAAATTCTAATATCTATACTATTTTAATTTACTCTAACCACTTAAAAAACTCTAAGCAATTTTCAAACATTGATCCCCAAGACAGTTCATCATGGTCGCCTTCATCAGTTACATATAATATATTCTCAACTCCATTTTCCTTAGCTATTTCATATGCTACTTTAGTAGATTCATTAGCAAAGTCATTTTCTCCCGAATAAAAATAAACTCTATTATCAGTTAATATATTTTTTGTGAAATTATTTTTTAAATACTCCCTCATTCTCTCAGGATTCTGATTATCACAATATGAGAACATTCCAGTATAACCATAGACCTTAGGGTAATTAATACTTGAACAAATAGAGGCTATAGCCCCAAAGGATGCTCCAATAATAGCAGTATGTTCCCTGTCCTCTAAGGTTCTATAATTTTTATCAATATAAGACTTTAAAGTATTAGCATAAAAATCACTTAACTCATTGGCTTTACCTTTATCTCCATTAGGAGATTTTAAATAAAGATTATATTCGTTTGTACGCCTACTTTCTAAAGAATCAACACCTACAACAATAATACCTTTTGTCCTTTTTTTATAATATAAATCATCAAGTCTATCACCTATAAGCCATGCTTTTCTATAAGTGGCTGTAGAAGAATCAAACAAATTCTGACCATCCAACATATAAATTACGGGATACCTTTTATCCCCTTTCTCATAATCAGGTGGTAAGTATATCCTCACTGTATTTTTCGTATCTAATTCTGGACTATAAAAATCTTCTATAACTTTAATCTGTCCTTTTTCCTTATCAGTTCTTTCTTCAATCTTCTCCTCCTTTGTAATATTTTTATTTACTACACATCCATTTAAAAATAATAATCCACTTATAATTGCTATAGCTTTAATAAACTTTTTATTCATACCTCTTCCTCCATTTCTCTATTTTATTTTTAATTATATAAAATTTGTAAAAAAATAAATTGAAAAATAATCATAAAAAGTTGTCTAATTATCAATTTCAGTATAAAATAAATTTTATAATTTAAAATATTTCAATAAATGGGAGACTTTGTATGGATATTTGTATTAATGAGCATAATGGATACTTTTCCCTTGATATGGGTTATTACAATGACTATGGATTTAATAATTCTAATTTAGAAGATTATAGATTTTCTTTAGTTTTCATAGAAGGAAACAGCGGATATTTTACACTTAATAAAAATAAATTTTCTTTTGATTCAGATGTATTAATATGTGTAAATGAATTTGAAAATTTATATATACCTGATGATTACTATGTTCAAGCTATTCTTTTTCATCCTAGGATAATTAATTCCTCTTTAAATTTTAATAATATACGAGACTCCGTAGATACGCTTAGCCTTACTGAAAAACAAGACTGCTTCTATTTACAACCCTTTATTAAGCGAATTAATTCTTCTTATGGAATCCTTTTTCATAATATAGATTTAGCAAATACAATTAAAGAGCTTTTTAAAGTTTTCTCACAACAAATTATTTTGCAAGATAATGATTTCTGGGCTTGTAGAAGTAGAACTTATCTTATTGAATTATTATCATTAGCTTGTACAATGGCAGAGGAAAAGTCTTTACTTTTAGAAAAACAAAGAAAAGAAAAAGATGATGAAATTATAAAGGTTATTACTTATTTAAAAAGTAATATGCAGAAAAAGATAACTATATCTAATTTAACTAAAGAATTTAATATAAATAGAAATGATTTATCTAAAAATTTTGCTGAGTACACAGGAGAAACTATAATTGAATTTTTAAATAAAAGTCGTATAGAAATGGCCTCTGCCTTATTAAGAGATACTAAAATCCCTCTTATAGAAATTATGGAAACTGTTGGTTTTCATGATTATTCTTATTTTTCTAATAGCTTTAAGAAAATTAAGGGAATATCTCCTAAAAATTATAGAAAAAAATATTGCTGGATGCCTTAAATCATCCAGCAATATTTTATCTATTTGTAACTTTACCTTGTAATCCTTCTATTATATCTAAAGTCTTAGAATGTAAGCTTTCATCAAAACTTGCACAAAGGCTTGCATCAACAATTATATCAGCATTTCTATATTGCGATTGAAGCATTACAAAATTACTTATTACACAAATATTAGTTACAACACCTACTATTTCAATTTCCTTTATATCCTCTCCTATTTCCATTGATATTTTAACTATATCTTTAGGAGCTAATCCAAACCCATACTTTTCATATCTTATAATATTTTCATTATCTTCAAATTCATTTAGTTTTCCAAACAATTTATGTCCCTTTGTACCTTTAATACAATGAACTACAGGCAAATTTTTACCTTCTCTTGTATCTAAATAATTTTCCTGATGGGTATCGTAAGTAAATAAAACTTTGTTTCCTTCTTGTAAATATTTGTTTATTTTATTATATATACCTTCTTCTAATGTAATAGCCTTTTCAAAACCTAAAGCACCATCAACGAAATCCTTTTGATAATCGATAACCACTAGTAATTTTTTCATTATACCCTCCCAAAAACTTATATATTTTTATATTTTATATTAATATAATCTTATTTTAACCAAAAATCTAATTGTTGTGTAATATTTTATGTAACTTATGCTTTTATTAGAATAATATTGTTAAGTCATGTATAATAAAATGACAAAGAAAAAAAATATTTTATATTTAGGAGAATTACTATTATGAAAATAGATCATATAGCAATGTACGTAAATGATTTGGAAAAGGCTAAGGATTTTTTTGTTAAATACTTTAATGCAAAGCATAATGAAATTTACCACAATAAAAAAACTGATTTTAAATCTTATTTTTTAACTTTTGAAGATAATAGTAGATTAGAAATTATGACTAAACCTAATATGGTTGATATAAATAAAGATTTAACAAGAACTGGTTTTATACATCTTGCTTTTAGTGTAGGTAGTAAAGAAAAGGTAGATAGCTTAACTAAACTATTAAAAAGGGATGGATATGAAGTTATTAGTGGTCCAAGAACCACAGGAGATGGATATTACGAAAGTTGTATTCTAGGGATAGAAGGAAATCAAATCGAAATAACTATATAAATTATTAATTAAAAAATTTTAAATTTATTTGTTTATGTTATATAATATTATTATGATATTTTTAAGAGGTGAATGATTTCATGAACAACACTCTAACTCAAGAGAACATAAAAAAATTAAGAGAAGAATTAGAATATAGAATGACTGTAAAAAGAGCTGAAATAGCTAAAGAAAAAGCCATAGCGGCAGCACATGGTGATAGATCTGAAAATGCAGAATATAAAGAAGCTTGTGCTAACTACAGAGAAAATGATAATAGAATACAATATTTATTAAATATGATTTCTACAGCTACTGTTATAGAAGATGATAAAATAGATAAGTCTATATTAGGAATTAATAGTAAAGCAAGAATTAAATTTATAGAGGATGATTTTGATGATGTGGTAACACTAGTTACTGTTATGGACTCTGATCCTGAAAATATGTGTATTAGTATTGAATCAGATCTTGGATTAGCACTTAAAGGTAAAACTGTAGGGGATGTAGTTGAGGTAATTGCTCCAGAAGATAAATATACTGTAGAAATATTAGAAATACTATAATACCTTAATTTAATTCAATAATTCTAAATTTTTAATTAGAGGCTGTTTAACAGCCTCTTTTCTACTCTTCATAAATCATCTTTTTTGTCATTCCACCATCTATTACTAAATTAGCTCCATTTATAAAATCATTATCTTCATCACATAGATATAGACAAGCTTTTAATATATCCTTTGGCTTACCTACCCTACCAGATGGATGTTGAATATGGTCAATATTTCTTAAATCTTCATAATTATCAACTTGTATCCATCCAGGGCTTATAGCATTAACTGTTATTGGAGTATTATGTAATGATACTACTAAGCTATTTGTTAAAGATATAATTCCTCCCTTAGAAGCACCATAAAGCTCCCAATTGGCTTCATTTTGATTATATCTAGTAGATGCAATATTTATTATTCTTCCATAATTTTGGCCTTCATTTGCTCTTATAAATTCTCTACAGCAAATAAAGCTTCCTCTTAAATTAGTATTAATTACATTATTAAAGTCTTCTAACTGTACATCTTCTATATACTTTTCATAATGACTAATTGCAGCATTATTAATTAATACATTTATATAGCCATATTTATCAATAACCTTAGTAAATACATTTTTTATCTCATCTTCATTTTTTAAATCTGCCTTGTAGAAATCTATATTATCATTCTCATATTTTCCATCTAAAATATCCATCACTACTACTTTAAATCCACTTCTAGCAAATCCTTCAGCCAAGTGATAACCTATTCCTCTAGCTCCTCCAGTTATTAATGCTACTCTCATATTAATATCTCCTTAAATATTATTTTAAGTTCTTTATACCTTCTTCTAATATTTCTAATTGTAATAAAGTCTCGTAATCTTTAATAGTCTTTTCTTTATTATTGATAATTACTTCATATAAATCATCGTATACCCTTCCGTAATCACCATCTACAGACTTAACCTTTTCTTCGTGGATAGTTCCTTCCTGGTCAATATATGTTAATACCCCATATTGTTCTATTGTATCCTTACCAAAGTCTTCATTTTTTGGCATATAAAACATCTTTAAATGTTCTTCTTGCCTATCCTTACTTTTCTTTACAAAACAGCCCTTTTTACCATAAACCACAAAGCTTGGTCTTTCTTTTATTCTAAAATAACTAGATTTAACTGATACTTTTGTAGTTCCATAATATAAATCTAAATCAAAATAATCATTCATTCTACCTGTTCCAAGTAATTGTCTTACATCATAGTGAATATTATCTGGTTTACCAAAATAACTTATTACTTGATCTAAAGTATGACATCCATGTCCATATAAAAATGATTCATAAGGAGAAAATTTAGAATTCCCTTCTGGAACTTCTGGTCTAAAATAATCAAAATGCATTTCTACTTCTAATAAATCTCCAAGCTTTCCTTCTTCAATAACCTTTTGAACTGTTAAAAAATCACTATCAAATCTTCTATTTTGATAAGCTTGAACAATTAAATTTTTAGACTTTGCTAAATCAAAAATCTCCTTTGCTTCATCATAAGTTTCCATAAAAGGCTTTTCCACTAAACAATGTTTGTTATTTTCTAAAACTAATTTTGCATAATTATAATGACTATCCTGTTTTGTACAAACTACCACTAATTGTATCTCTTCATCCTTTAACAATTCATCTAAATTGGAAGTATAATTTACTCCCTCTATTCTATCCCAAGCCTCATTTTTAGGATTCCTCTGATAAATAGTTTTTACCTTTATATTTTTTCTTTGAAGTACAAATGGTAAGTGGTATCTATTTGTACTTTTCCCATTTCCTATATACCCTATTGTAAGCATTTTATTCCTCCCAAATCATTTATTATACATAATTATACTATTTTTTTATAAAATTAAGCAAAAAAATCTGTGATATTAAATCACAGATTTTTTTATTTTACATAATATATAACTAAAAGTTTGCTATATTATTTATTCATAGACTCAATAACACTATCAACAAGTGCATCCATATCCACAACATTATCTTCCTTCATAGAAGAAACTAGTGAAAGTTTATCTTCTAAAACATTCATCTTCTTCATTCCATCAAGGAATTCTCCCATTAATCTACCTGATTGAGTTGCCCAAGAACCATTTTCTATTAAAGCGAAGGTTCTATTTTGTAAGTTAAGTGCCTTCATATCCATTAGGTAGTTATGCATTAATGGGTAAATACCTAAGTTATATGTTACTGATGCTAAAACAATATGACTAACTCTGAATGTTTCAGCTATTAATGTAGATACATGAGTATTTGATACATCATACATAACTACATTAGTAATTCCTTTTTCAACAAATTTAGTTGCTAATGCATTAGCAGCTGATTCTGTATTTCCATACATTGAAGCATATACTATCATTACAGCCTTTTCTTCTGGTTCGTATTTACTCCATTTATCATGTTTATCTATAAAATATCCTAAATCTGAACGCCAAACTGGACCATGTAATGGGCAAATCATCTTAATATCAAGAGTGCTTGCCTTTTTAAGTAATGCTTGTACATGTGGACCATACTTACCAACTATATTAGTATAGTATCTTCTAGCATCATCAATCCAATCACGCTCAAAGTTTACTTCATCATTAAACAGCTTACCGTCTAAAGCACCAAATGTTCCGAATGCATCAGCTGAGAATAGAACACCATTCTTAGTATCAAAGCTAACCATAACTTCTGGCCAGTGAACCATTGCTGCAGTAAAGAATTTAATTTCATGCTTACCAAATGACATTGAATCTCCATCTTTAACTTCAATTTCTCTTCCATCAACATCAAATCCAAATTGTCTCATTAATAAGAATGCCTTTTCTGTAGCAACAATTTTAACATCTGGATAACGTCTAATTATTTCTTCTAGTGAAGCTGCGTGATCTGGTTCCATATGATTTACTACTAAATAATCTAATTTTCTACCCTTTAAAACAGCTTCAACATTTTCTAAAAATTGTCTAGCTATTGACCAATCTACAGTATCAAATAACACTGTCTTCTTGTCCAATAATAAATATGAGTTGTATGAAACCCCTCTTGGAATTGGGTGAATATTTTCAAATAGAGCAAGACGTTTATCATTACCGCCTACCCAATAAAGGTCTTCAGTTACTTTTCTAACACAAAACATAAATTAATCCTCCTTTTGACTATGAAAATTTAAACTTTTGCTAAAGATTATGCCTCTATGAAATTAGATTTTTCTTCACCACAATCTGGGCAAATCCATTCTTCTGGTAAGGCTTCAAATAGAGTTTCTGGTAATACTTCATTTTCTTCATCACCCACAGCTGGGTCATATTCATATCCGCAACCAGTACATACATAAGTCTTCCATGTAGGTTCAACCTTCTTAGGAACACTTCTCTTCATCTTCTTCATAGGAGGAGCTGGCTTCTTAGGTTCTCCGTTATCTAATGCTTCTGTTAACAATGGCATTATTTCCATTATATCTCCAACGATACCATAATCTGCATTTTTAAATATTGGTGCATTAGGATTATTATTAATAGCAACAATAGTTGTAGCGTCCTTAATTCCTTTTAGATGTTGTCCAGCGCCTGATATACCACATGCTATATAAAGATTTCCATTAAACTTTTGTCCTGACATTCCAACGTAACGGTTTAGAGGTAAATACTTCAAAGTTTCAGCAACAGGACGTGATGATCCTATAGCTGCTCCAACTTGAACAGCTAATGCTTTCGCTAATTCCATATTCTTCTCTTCCCCAATACCTCTACCTACGCTTACTACACGTTCAGCTTTTGATATTGGAGTATCTATGTCAATACCAACAGTAAAGTCATATCCATCACTCTTTAATGCCTCAACAAGTTTTTCTACATTTTCTTTAGCTGTACCTTCCTTAAATATAACCTTCTTACGAGCGCCTGTCAATGGGTCAGCTTTCTTCTTAGTGCTCTTATTACCCTTTGCAATCTTTCCAATTATATGAGAAGCTATAACCACTCTTTGAATTTCATTAGTTCCTTCATAAATTGTACAAATCTTAGCATCACGATATGCTCTTTCAACATCCATTCCCTTTAAGTATCCTGATCCACCAAAGATTTGTAATGCATCATTTACTACTTCTAGGCATATGTCTGAAGCATACATTTTAGCCATTGCAGATTCCATTGAATAAGATTCATGATGTTCTTTTAAATCTGCTGCACTATATATTAATAATCTTGCTGCTCTTAATTTAGTTGCCATATCTGCTAACTTAAATGAAATACCTTGTTGTGCAGCTATAGGTTTTCCAAATTGAATTCTTTCTTTTGCATATTCTAAAGCATTTTCATATGCCCCTTGAGCTATTCCTAGTGCTTGAGATGCTATACCTATACGTCCACCATCAAGTGTTTGCATAGCTATCTTAAATCCTTGTCCTTCTTTTCCTAGTAAGTTTTCCTTTGGAACCTTAACATTGTTGAAAAGTAGTTGTGCAGTTGAAGATGAACGAATACCTAATTTGTCATAATGATCTCCAAATGTGAATCCTTCCCATCCTTTTTCAACTATAAATGCACTAATACCTTTTACTCCAATATCAGGAGTAGTTACTGCAAAAACAACATATGTATCTGCTTTATCAGCATTAGTAATAAATATCTTTTCACCATTTAGAATGTAATAATCACCTTCTAAAACAGCTGTTGTTTCAGTTCCACCAGCATCACTACCTGCATTAGGTTCTGTTAATCCAAAAGCACCTATTTTTTCACCCTTTGCTAAAGGTACTAAATATTTTTGTTTTTGTTCTTCAGTTCCAAATGCAAATATTGGATAACTTCCTAAAGAAACGTGGGCAGATAAAATAACTCCAGCTCCACCATCCACTCTTGAAAGCTCTTCTACAGCTATAGCATAGCTTATAACATCAGCACCTAAGCCACCATATTCTTTTGGATATGGAGTTCCCATAACTCCCATTTCGCCTAATTTTTTAATAGCTTCTGTAGGGAAAATACTATCCTTGTCCCACATAGCTGCATAAGGTCTAATTTCAGCCTCTGCAAATTCTCTTATTTTTGCACGAAAAGCTTCGTGTTGGTCTGTAGTCTTAAAAAACATAAACTTGCCTCCTTTTATTTTGTGTTTTACCAAATATAAAACACATTGACATTAGTAATAAAAGCTAAAATTTATTCTGAAAATAATTGTAAGAATAAATAAAACCATAATAATAGATTTTTTATCTTTCTTAATAGTAATTATTATAAAACTAACAATATTTACTGTCAATTTATTCTGAAAATATTTACATTTTAATATTTTTTCAGTTTTTTATTATTACTGTTAACAAATTTATAACTATTAATTTATTATAATTGCAATTTTTAAATAAGTATTTTTAAATATTAAAAATAAATCTATACATCAATTTACATTTTTACAAATTATCATTTAATTCGGTCGTATATATGATTTTATCGTTTAATATTTAATTAACAAATTTTTCAATAAAAAAAGCCAGAATTTTATCTGACTTTAATATATGTACATTACCCCTATTAATTTTCACTGAAAAGCCCAGCTCCCCTAACAATATCTTGTTCTCTAAAAAGATCTAAAACTGCCTCATTATATTCTTCTATTTTCTGTGACTTTTTTATTCTTTTTATATATTTTTTATTATCAGAAAAAATATATATCATATATCCCCACAATTCTTTCATTCTATAAATAGCATTTTTATCTTCATTAAAAGTCTTCCTATAGTTAATAAAAATTTCATCATGAAATTCTTTTAATATACTTTTATCTAAAACTATATTTTCTTTTATTTCACCTAATAATCCAGGATTAGCTAATATTCCTCTTCCAATCATGACTTTGTCTACAGTTGGAAAGTTATCAATAAAATTATTGTAATCTTCTACTGTAAAAATATCTCCATTATAACAGACTGGACTATTACTTAATTTTAATGCATCCTTGAATATTTCTAAGTTAGGCTTATTCCCATAAAAATCTTCTCTAGTTCTTGGATGAATTATCAATTCTTCCAAGGGATATTTATTATAAATTTTAATAATCTCATAGAATTCTTCTGGACTATCTTTTCCTATTCTTGTTTTTATAGAAATCTTCATATCAGAGATTTTAAATATTTCCTCTAAAAATCTCTCAAGTTCATCTCTTTTAGCTAAAAAACCCGAACCTCTATATTTTGAAACCACAGTTCCAGATGGACATCCTAAGTTAAAATTCACTTCATTATATCCTAATTCTTTTAACTTAATTGAAGTATTAATAAAACCTTCTGAATCATTAGTAAGTATTTGAGGAACAATATTTAATCCACTATTATTTTCTGGTAATATATCTCTTAATTCTTTAGTCTTAAAACTTTTACTTGTATTTGGTGTAATAAAAGGGGTAAAAAATTTATCCATATTATTAAAATACTTATTGTAAGCATTTCTATATATATGTCCAGTAATTCCCTCCATAGGTGCTAAATAATATTTCATGTACTAACTCCTCTGCATTTATTCTAAAGAAATTATATCAGCCTTATATTAACTAATCTATATATGTTTTTATTTATTAAATAACAATTTTATTTCCTCTAAGTCCTTACAATAAAAATCTGCATCTGTTTCTTTACAAACATCCTGAATATTGCTAAAGGCCATTCCACCTACTATTATTAATGGTGCTTTATTCTTAAAGGTAGTTCTAATTGCTTTGATAACATTTTTAGCAGATTCTATATTATTAGAAATAGTAGCTGAAATAGCAATATATTTAGGATTTTCTGATTTAATAGCATTTATAATACTAAGGGTTGGAAGATTTGATCCAAGATATATTACTTTAATGCCACTTACTTCTAATAAATCAGCAATCATCTTTATTCCAATATTATGTTGCTCTGATCCTGCTGTTAAACAAAGTATAGATAATTCTTTATTATCATTAATTTTTTCATAGCTTTTTAGTTCTCTCATTATATCTAAAATATTTTCTGAAATATAATGTTCATTCCAAACATCAATTTCACCAACTTCCCAAAGAACTCCCACTTCTTTTAATGCAACTTCTAATATATTAAAATATATCCACTCTATATCTATTCCATTGTTATACATATTTAATATTAGATCTCTTGCTTTATTCTTATATCCATTTAATAGATATTGTAAAAACTCTTTATATTCTTCTTTGTTTATTAAATAATTGTTTTTATTAACTACTTTTTTATCTTCACCATTTAAAAGATAATCTATAGAAACATTAAACAAATCTGAAATTTGCTTAAGTTTATCTGCATCTGGAAATCTTAGACCTTTTTCATAATTGGATATTGTAGTTTGTTTTATTCCTAATATATTGGAAAGATCTTTTTGAGTATATCCAAATTTATTCCTAAGCTTTTTTAATTCATCTCCAAATCTATGTCTCATATAAAACTCCTTTCATATTCTTAATTACATTATATCAAATTATTTAAATAATATATATTATATAATATCACATAAAGTAATAAAAATATTTAAAATATTTTTATTTTCCTATTGATTTATTTCAAATTGTGGTATATTATTTATATAAATAATAATTATCCATAGAGATTCGTTATCATAACAATAAATTCTTAATGGATTTTAAAATTAATTATATATATTGAAAATGAATAATAGTTTTTATAAAACGTAATAAAAGGAGGACTAATAATGAAATTACCATTTAAAATATCTTTACGATTTTTAAGTTCTAGTAAAGGTCAAACATTTCTTATAGCTATCGGAATTGCAATAGGAGTTTCTGTACAGATCTTTATAGGATCTCTTATAAATAGTTTACAAAAAAATTTAATAAATAAAACTATAGGTAACTCACCACAAATAAAAATAACTTCAACTACTGAAGATAAATTAATTAATAACTATGGTGATATAAAATCAAAAATTTCTAATAACAGTGGGGTTACAAATTTATCATTTACAGCTGATGGTGCTGCACTAATAAAAGCAAATGATAATACCTTTTCTGTTTTAATTAGAGGTATGAATATTGATGATTCGGATAAAATCTATAACGTAAAAGATAGAATTTATGAAGGTCGTGAGGCAGGAAGTGCTTATGAAACAATAATAGGTAAAGAACTTCAAGAGGAACTTGGAGTTAATATAAATGATAATATCGAAATAATATCAAATACAGGTAAGACATCAGAACTTAAGGTTGTTGGTTTCTATGATTTAGGTGTAGCATCACTAAATAAATCCTGGCTTTTAACTACCCTTTCTACATCCCAAGAAATATTTTCATTAGATAACTCTATTACTACCATTGAAATGCAAACTAATGATTTATTTAACGCAGATGTTGTTGCCAATGATTTGTCATCAAGTCTAGGAGAAGACTTTAACGTTACTAACTGGAAAGATGATAATGCTGAACTATTAAGTGGATTAAATGGTCAAAGTATTTCAAGTATTATGATTCAAGTTTTTGTATTAATTTCTGTAGTATTAGGAATTGCCAGTGTACTAGCAATAACTGTTCTTCAAAAATCTAAACAAATAGGAATTTTAAAAGCAATGGGCATTAAAGATAAGGATGCAAGTTTAATATTCTTATTTGAAGGATTATTACTTGGAATAATGGGAGCTGTTATAGGAGTAATATTAGGATTCTTATTAAGCTTTATGTTTACAAAATTCGCTTTAAATCCAGATGGAACACCTATTATACAACTATATATTGATTATAAATTTATAGGTCTTTCAGCTATTATAGCTGTACTATCATCAACAATAGCAGCTTTAATTCCTGCTAGAAGATCTTCAAAATTAAACTTATTGGAGGTAATTAAAAATGGCTAAAATAATAACATTAAATAATATAAATAAATTCTACGGTACCACATTTAAAACTCAAGTATTACATGATGTAAATTTATCCTTTGAAGAGGGAACCTTTAATTCAATAATAGGTTCATCAGGAAGTGGAAAAAGTACATTACTAAATATTATGGGAACTTTAGATAAACCTTCTACTGGAGAAATATATATAGATTCTAAAAGAATTGATACACTTAATAAAAATGAACTTGCAGTTCTTAGAAATGAAACAATAGGATTTATATTCCAATTTCACTACCTTTTACCTGAGTTTACAGCCCTAGAAAATGTGCTAATGCCATATAAAATTAAATCTTCTAAAGTTTCAAAAGAAGTTCTAAAAAGAGCTGAAGATTTATTAGATTTAGTTGGACTATCCAAAGTTAAGAATAATCTTGCTGTAAATATGTCAGGTGGACAACAACAAAGAACTGCAATAGCAAGAGCATTAATGAATAACCCTAAAATAATACTAGCAGACGAACCAACTGGAAATCTTGACTCAGAATCTACCGAAACAATATATAAACTTATGAGAGATATTAATAAGAAATTTAATACTACTTTTATAGTTATAACTCATGATAATAGAATAGCAGAAAAAGCAGATAGAATTATAGAAATTAAGGATGGAAAAGTTCTGGAAGTTAAAAATACCATATCAAAATTGGCTGTATAATTACATTTTAAACTCTTAATTAGGAGCTGTGCTACAGCTCCTTAATTTTAGAATTTAGGGCTTATTTCTGTGGCTTGGATTCTTTTTAAATCCTTTTGTCTTAATCTTGTTTCTTCCATTATTTTATCCCAAGATTCCCCTGCTATTAGCATTTCCTTAGCTCTAGAATAAGCTTGATTTTTATTTTCTCTATTCATAGTTTCCTCCAATAATATAAATATTTGCTTTCATATATATTATTAAGAAAAATATCAATATTTATTACAAAGCTTATAATTTTCTATTAATCTTTAGTAAATCAAAATTACATTATTATAATTTTGAAAAGGATTCTATACAATACCAATATCACTTCTATAATATTTGTCTTTAAAATCCACCTTATCAATAGTATTATATGCATCTACTCTAGCTTCATCTATATTTTTTCCTATTCCAACTACAGATAAAACTCTTCCACCATTAGTTATTAATATTCCATTTTCAAATTTTGCCCCTGCTATAAAAACTTTTTCTTTAACTGACTCTTCAATATCTATAGGATATCCTTTTATAAAGTTACCTGGATAACCTTTTGAAGCTAAGACAACATTTATACAAGCTCCTTCTCTCCACTTAATATCAATATCATATAATTTTTCACTTAATGCTGCTTCTATAATTTCAAGTAAATCACTTTCCATTAGATAAAGAACTGACTGAGTTTCCGGATCTCCCATCCTCACATTGTATTCCAAAAGATATACACCTTTTTTAGTTATCATAACTCCAAAGAATATAATCCCCTTATAATCAAATCCTTCTTCTTTTATGCCAATTAGAGTTCTATCCATAATATTTTTTTCAAATTCCTTTAATACATCTTCCGTTACATATGGGTTTGGTGCCACCACTCCCATACCTCCTGTATTAGGTCCTTTACCACCATCAAAAATTTGTTTGTGATCCTTGGCGGATATAAAAGGTATTATAGTATTTCCATCAGTAATTGAAAGAATTGATGCTTCAACACCCTCTAAAAATTCTTCAATAACAATCTTTTGTCCAGCTCCTTTGAATATATCCTCTATCATAAAGGACTTTAGTGTATTAATTGCTTCTTCTTTCCTTTCGCAAATAACAACACCCTTTCCAGCAGCTAGTCCATCTGCTTTAATAACTATAGGGAAACTACATCTCTCTAAATATTCTAAAGCTTTATTATAATCATAAAAAACCTCATACTCCGCTGTTTTCACTCCATACTTTTTCATAAAGTCCTTTGAAAAACTCTTACTACCTTCAAGTCTTGCTGCTTCTTCACTAGGTCCAAAAATTTTAAGATTTTTCTCTTTAAATTTATCTACTATCCCCTTAGTTAGTGGATCTTCAGGTCCAACTACTGTTAAATCAATAGATTTTTCTATAGCAAACTGTAATAATTCATCTATATCCACAATATCTATATTCTCACACTTTACTTCTTTTGCAGTTCCCCCATTTCCAGGAGCTACATATATCTTTTCCACTCTATTATTTTTAGCTAACTTCCAAGCTAAAGCATGTTCTCTACCACCAGATCCAATTAATAAAATTTTCATAAAAACCCCCTAAAAGTTAATGATTAATGCATAGTGCATAATGCGTAATTAATGTTGAAATTCCTACGGAAATTCTTAAATTTAACAAATCAACTCTGTTGATTTGCTTCCACAATTATCAATTATGCATTATGCATTATTAATTACACTAATCGAAGATTAGTGTTTAAAGTGTCTTATTCCTGTAAACACCATTGATATTCCATGTTCGTTGCAAGCATCTATTGATTCTTGATCTCTTATAGATCCTCCTGGTTGAATTATAGCTTTTATTCCATTTTTAGCACATTCATCTACTACGTCTCTAAATGGGAAGAAAGCATCTGATGCTAATACTGTAGCGCCTTTACCTCTTTGCAAGGCTTCTTCTGTTGCCCAAATTCTATTAACTTGTCCTCCCCCAATTCCAACTGCTACTCCATCTTTTATTGCAACTATAGCATTAGACTTAACATATTTAACTACTTTCATACCAAATAATAAATCTTTCATTTCTTCTTCTGTAGGTGTTTTTTCAGTAACTACTTTTAAATCTTCTATTAATTTAGTATCCTCTTCTTGGACTAAAATCCCACCATCTACAGTTACCATGTATTTTTTTGCATTAGGTTTATTGTTACATTTTATTACTCTTAAATTCTTTTTACTTCTTAATACTTCTAAAGCATCTTCATCAAAGTCTGGTGCTGCTACAACTTCTAAGAAAATTTTAATCATTTCTTCCGCTGTGGCTTTATCTATTTTTCTATTTATTGCAACTATACCTCCAAATATTGAAGTTGGATCTGCATCATGAGCTTTTTTATAAACTTCATAAGGAGTTTCTCCTATTGCAACTCCACAAGGAGTATTATGCTTAAGTCCACAGCAAGCAACTTCATCAAATTCACAGGCAACCTTCCAAGCAATATCTAAATCTTTTATATTATTATAAGATAATTCCTTACCATTTAATATTTCAAAACTATTCATTGCACCATCAAATTCATTACAGCTATAGTAAGCAGCACTTTGATGTGGATTTTCTCCATACCTTAAGCTTTGCTTTTTCTTATAGGATATTGAAAGATATTCAGGATATTCTTCATCTTCAAGTAAGAAATTAGATATTGCAGCATCATAAGCACTCATTAAATTAAATACTTTTCCTGCTAATTTCTTTCTTAATTGTAAGGATACATCTCCGCTTTCATTAATTTCATTCATAACTGCTTTATAATCTTCTTTATCAGATATTACAATCACATCTTTAAAATTCTTTGCAGCAGCTCTAAGCATAGTAGGACCACCAATATCAATAAATTCAACTTTTTCATCAAAACTTAAATTTTCTCTAACCTTTTGGAAGAAAGGATATAAATTAACTATAACCATATCTATAGTTTCTATATTTCTTTCTTTAATGGTGTTCATATGCTCTTCATTATTTCTTATAGCAAGAATACCTGCATGTATAATAGGATGAAGAGTCTTAACTCTTCCATCTAACATTTCTGGAAAATTAGTAACTTCATTAACTTCAATTACATTTACTCCATTATCTTTAAGATGCTTATAAGTTCCACCTGTAGATATTATTTCTACTCCCTTTTCTTGCAAAAATTCAGAAAAATCTAAAATTCCATCCTTATCAAAAACACTAACTAAAGCTCTTTTTATCATAAAAAACACCCCATTATTAATGCATAATGCGTAATGCATAATGCGTAATTATTGTTGAAATTCCTTCGGAATTTCTTTAATTTCTTAACTCAACAAAGTTGAGTTATTTCATAAACTATTACTTATTACTTCTTCACTATTGCTTCTTTACTATTACTTATTAACTATTCAGTTATTCTTGTTTTTCCATTTATAATTTCTACTTTATTTTTGCTTATTAATTCAATTGCCTTAGGTAATAAAATATGTTCTTTTTCTAAAACTCTTCTTTGTAATTCTTCTTTTGTATCTTCAAAATATACTGGTACAACTTCCTGAAGAATTATTGCTCCTCCGTCTACTTCTTCATTAACAAAGTGTACTGTACACCCAGTAAATTTAACTCCTGAATTTATCACTGCTTCATGTACTTTTAATCCATACATCTTAGGTCCACAAAAACTTGGTATTAATGATGGATGAATATTAATTATTCTATCTTTAAATTCTTTTAAAATATTTCCTTGGAGTATTGAAAGATATCCTGCTAAAACTATTAAATCAACTTTTCCCCTAATTAATTCTAAAATTTTATCAGATACTTTATTTCCGTACTGCTCCTTAGATATCACATAACTTTTTATCCCCTTAGCCTTTGCTCTTTCCAATGCATAAATTCCTTCTTTACTTGCTATAACCATTTCTATCTTACAAATTAAATTTCCATTATCTATAGAATCTATTATTGATTGAAGATTGGTTCCTCCCCCTGATGCAAGTACTGCTATCTTAAACAACAGCCTTCACCTCCAGATTTTACATAACCTATTTCATAAGCTCTTTCTCCCATTTCAATTAATGTTTTTATAATAGTATTTACATCTGATTCATTTACACATAATACAAATCCGATTCCCATATTGAAAGTATTATACATATGCTCTTTATCTACACCTTTTTCCATTATTTTTTCAAATATTAAAGGTAAAGGATAACTATCTTTATTTATTACAGCTGTTACTTCTTTAGAACTAAACATTCTTGGGACATTTTCAATAAATCCGCCACCCGTAATATGAGCCATTCCCTTTATTTCAAATTTTTCAAGTAATTTTAAAACTGGTTTTACATAAATTTTTGTAGGAGTTATTAGTGTTTTCCATGCTTCTTTTCCATCTATATCTTCATTTAAATCTGTAAATAATTTTCTTACTAAAGAATATCCATTAGAATGTAATCCTGAAGATGCTATACCAATAAGCTTATCTCCCTCTTTGATATTTTTACCATTAATTATTTTATCTTTATCCACTATTCCAACTGCAAAGCCAGCAATGTCATACTCTCCATCTCTATAAAATCCTGGCATTTCTGCAGTTTCTCCACCAACTAAGGCACATTCTCCTTGTATGCATCCTTCTGAAATTCCTTTAACTAAATCAGCAGCTACTTCTGACTGAAGTTTCCCACAGGCTATATAATCTAAAAAGAATAAAGGCTTTGCTCCATGACATAAAATATCATTAACGCACATTGCGACACAGTCTATGCCAACTGTATCATATTTTTTAGTCTTAAAGGCAATATCTAGTTTAGTTCCAACCCCATCTGTGCCTGAAACTAAAACTGGTTTTTTATATCCTTCAGGAAGTTCAACCATGCCAGCAAAACTACCAAGACCATTTAATACATATTCACTCATGGTTTTACTTGCATATTCTTTTATTAATTTAACTGATCTATATCCTTCCTCTATATTGACTCCTGCTTCTTTATAAGTTAACATTTCACCACTACCTTTCAGAATTATTTGGCTCCCTCTATAGGAGTTGCTACTGGATAAATCCCATTAAAGCATCCAACACAATAACCACAATCTTTTTTAAAACATTCATACATCCTTTCCATGCTTAAATAGCCTAGTGAGTCTGCTCCTATAGCTTCTTTTATTTCTTCTATAGATTTTTTTGCTCCAATTAATTCACTTCTATATGGAGTATCTATACCAAAATAGCATGGAAATTTTACTATTGGAGAAGCAACTAAGAAATGAACCTCTTTAGCACCAGCTCTTCTTAATGAATCAACTAAATGTCTTGATGTAGTTCCTCTAACTATGGAATCATCAATTAAAATAACTCTTTTACCACTTATATTAACTTTTAGTGGATTTAATTTAACTGCTACTGCTTTTTCCCTAATTTCTTGAGATGGAGTTATGAAAGTTCTACCCACATATCTATTTTTTACGAAACCTGTATCGTATGCTATACCTGATGCTTTTGAATATCCTATTGCTGCTGGTATCCCTGAATCTGGAACTGCTACTACTATATCTGCATCAATTTTATATTCATTATATAATTCTTCCCCAGCTCTTACTCTTGAATAATGAACATCTAACCCATCTATAGTTGAGTCTGGTCTAGCAAAATATATATATTCAAAGGCACAAGTCTGACACTGTGTATTTTCAGAATACTTATAAGACTTAGTACCATTTTTATCTATTATAATAATTTCTCCTGGCTCAACATCTCTAACTAGTTCTGCACCTATTGCATCTAATGCACAACTTTCAGAAGATAAAACATATCCATCTTCAATTTTCCCAAGACATAAAGGTCTTATCCCATGGGGATCTCTAACTCCTATAAGCTTATCTTCTGTTAAAATAACCATAGCAAAGGATCCTCTAATTGCTTGAATAGCATCAAAAATTGCTCTTTCTATCCCCTTTTTTGCTCCTCTTGCGATAAGATTAGCTATTACTTCAGAATCTATTGAAGTATGAAATATATGTCCTCCATCCTCTAATAATTCTTTTATTACATCTGCATTTACCAATGTCCCATTATGAGCCATGGCTATTCCCCCAAGCTTCGATTGACTAAGTAAAGGTTGGGCATTTTCAATTCTAGTGTCACCACTTGTAGAATATCTAACATGTCCAACACCTATAGAACCTTTAAGATTATCTAAGTTTTCCTTAGAAAAAGCCTCTGTAACTAGTCCCATTCCTTTATGGATATCTATTGTTTCTCCATTTGAAACAGCTATTCCTGCACTCTCTTGTCCTCTATGTTGAAGAGCATATAATCCATAATAAATCATAGAAGAAACCTCTATAGATTTATTAGAATAAACTCCAAAAACTCCACATTCCTCTTTAAATTTGTCACTACTTGGATCCAATACTAAATTTGAATTCAAAAAAACACCCCCACAATTAATTGATAATGGTTAATGCATAATGGATAATTATTGTTGAAATTCAGCATAGCTGAATTTCTTATAATTAAATTTTAATAACTCAGCTCTGCTGAGTTATTACCTTAATTATGCATTATCAATTACGCATTATGCATTTCTAAGCATTGCTACCTATTCTGTTTAGTATTTCCACATAAGCATCTTTTACATTACCAAGGTCTCTTCTAAATCTATCTTTATCTAGCTTTTCTCCTGTTAGTGCATCCCAAAATCTACATGTATCTGGTGAAATTTCGTCTGCTAATATAATTTCTCCATTGTATCTACCAAATTCTAATTTGAAATCTATAAGTCTTATATTTTGTTTAATGAAGAATTCCTTTAGAATCTCATTTATCTTAGAAGTCATTTCATAAATCTTATCTAATTCTTCGAAGGTAGTTGCTCCTATCCCTACTGCATGATAATCGTTAATTAATGGATCACCAAGTGAATCATCTTTATAGGATAATTCAAATACTGTTGTTTTTAGTTCATAGCCTTCTTCTAATCCTAATCTTTTTGCCATTGATCCAGCTGCTACATTTCTAACTATAACTTCTAGTGGAACTATCTCTACTTTTTTACAAAGCTGTTCTCTTTCATTTAATTTTTTTATAAAATGAGTTTTTATTCCTTCTCTATTTAACATTTCAAATATCATTGAAGTAATAGAATTATTTAATTCACCTTTATCTTCAATTTGTCCTTTTTTCTCTCCATTAAAGGCAGTAGCATCATCTTTATAATAAACTATAACTTCATCTTCTTTATCTGTAGCATATATTTTCTTTGCTTTTCCTTCATATAACATTTCTAATTTTTCCATTATAAATCCACTCCTTGTCCATTTTCTTCTATAAATTTCTTTTTCATCTCTATTCTAAATTCATTTAATTTATCTCTTAAATTCTTATCTTTTATAGCAAGCATTTGAACTGCAAGCATTCCAGCATTATAACTATTATTTATTCCTACTGTAGCTACTGGAATTGATTTAGGCATTTGAACTATTGAAAATAATGCATCTAGTCCCTCTACGGCTCCTTTAATAGGTACCCCTATAACTGGCATAGTTGTTTGAGATGCTATAACTCCTGGTAAATGTGCAGCAAGACCAGCTCCTGCAATAACTACTTCACATCCACTATCCTCTGCTTCCTTTAAAGTTTCACTTAATCTTTCAGGAACCCTATGAGCTGATAAAACATATGCCTTAAAATCAACACCAAACTCCCTTAAACAATTAGCTGCTCCTTTCATTACATCAGTATCAGATTTACTTCCAAAAAAAATTGCTACTTTCATCTAAAAACCACCCTTTTATTAATTATTAATGCATAATTGATAATGCATAATTGTTGAAATAATTCAGGCAAGCTGAATAATGAAATTTATAAATTCCAAAGGAATTTAACCATTAATTCTTTCATTTCTTCATGCTGATTTTGATTCATCCAATAAGTTAATATTATTTCATTCTTTCATTTCGATTTTGCGTATGCAAAAGAGAATCTTCATTTTTTCATTTCCAAAACTCCTGTGGAGTTTTAACATTAATTATGCATTACGCATTACGCATTATGCATTATTATAGGTAACACCTATTCGACTTCGCTCATAGGTGTAAGTTCGGCTAAGCCAAATCATAGATTTGGAGCCTTACTTATAGTAATTTACTCCTGCTTTAAATATCTTTTGATCAAAGTTTCCTGGTATATTCTTATATAGGTCTTCTCCTATTCTTTCTGAATGTCCCATTTTCCCAAGGATTCTTCCATCTGGACTTGTTATTCCTTCTATAGCTAACATTGAACCATTTGGATTATAAGGCATGTCCATAGATATATCCCCATTTAAATCTACATATTGAGTTGCTATTTGACCATTTTTACTTAGTTTCTCTAATACTTCCTTTGGTGCTACAAATCTTCCTTCTCCATGAGAAATAGCAACAGAATGTATATCTCCTATATTAACTTCACTAAACCAAGGTGATTTATTAGAAGTAATTTTTGTTCTTATTATTGAACTCATATGCCTGTTAATTTCATTATTAGTTAAGGTTGCCATATCCTCTTCAATATCAACTATTTCTCCATAAGGGACTAATCCTAGTTTAATTAAAGCTTGGAATCCATTGCATATTCCTAACATTAACCCATCTCTATTTTTTAGTAGATCCATTACAGCATCTTTAATTCTTTCATTTCTAAATACATTTGCTATAAATTTACCTGATCCATCTGGTTCATCACCTGCTGAAAATCCTCCAGGTAGCATTATAATTTGACTTTTTCTTATTGCTTCTTCCATATTTAAAATAGATTCATTTAAAGATTCCTTATTCATATTATTAAATATAAGCTCTGTTACTTCTGCCCCTTCTTTTCTAAAGGCTCTAGCACTATCATATTCACAATTTGTTCCCGGAAAGACCGGTATAAATACTTTTGGTTTGGCTATCTTAATGATAGGTTTCTTTATTTCTTTTCTTTCAAATAAATTTGATTCAACTCTTTCATTCTTTTCTTCTGTTTTTATTTTAAATACCTTAGATAATTTCTCTTCTAATATTTCCTCTAAAACATTTATATCAAAGTTAATATCATATTTATTAAAAACTATAGCCCCATTTTTAATTGTTTTGCCTATTACTTTATAAGCGCAGTCCTTAAACTCTTTTTCTATATCAACTTCATTCTTAACTTCTAAAATTAAGCTACCATAGTTAAGACCAAATAATTCTTCCTTGGTTAATTCTTCAATTTCTACCCCAATTCTATTTCCTAATGTCATTTTTGTTAAAGCTTCTGCTATTCCACCAAATTTAATTGATGATGCTGAAATAACTTTTCCTTCTTTAATTAACTTATAAAGTCTTTCTAAGTTATTTTTAAAGCCCTGAACTTTTAATGTCATATCTTCATTTTTCTCTGCAATTAATAAAACTATTTTTGAATCAGTATTTTTAAATTCTGGAGAAATTATATCTTTTGCTTTTTCCACATCTATAGCAAAGGCTACTAATGATGGCGGAACATCTAAATCCCCAAAGGTACCTGACATAGAATCCTTTCCACCAATAGCTGGTATTCCTAAATCCATTTGTGCCTGATATGCCCCAAGTAAAGCAGCAAATGGTTTTCCCCACTTAATTTCATTTTTCCCTAATCTCTCAAAATACTCTTGAAGTGTAAGTCTTGCCCTTTTATAATTTCCACCCATAGCTGAAAGCTTTGTTATAGCTTCAATTACTGAATAATATGCCATATGATATGGACTCCACATTCCCATTTCAGGATTAAATCCATATGTCATTAATGTTGCATCTTTACTTTCTCCATTTAATACAGGAATCTTTGCTGCCATTCCTTCTGCTGGTGTTTTTTGATACTTTCCTCCAAAAGGCATAAGTACTGTACCAGCTCCAATAGTTGAGTCAAATCTTTCTACTAGTCCTTGTTGTGATGAAACATTTAATTTTCTTAATGTGTTAATCCATTCTTCTTTTATATTCAAATTATTATTAATAAGGAATGGATATTGTTCTGGTAATTTCACTTTGATATTAGTACTTTGTCTTGCCCCATTTGTATCTAAAAAGTCTCTTCTTAAATCTACTATGTTTTTACCTCTCCAGAACATCTTAAGTCTTTCAGAATCAGTAACTACTGCAACTTGTACTGCTTCTAAATTTTCTCTATTAGCTAATTCTATAAATTTTTCTTTATTATCTTTAGAAATAACAACTGCCATTCTTTCTTGTGATTCAGAAATTGCAATTTCAGTTCCATCTAGTCCTTCATATTTCTTGGGAACCTTGTCTAAATCAATATCTAACCCTCTTGTTAATTCTCCAATTGCTACTGACACTCCACCAGCTCCAAAGTCATTACATCTTTTTATCATTGTAGTTACTTCTTTATCTCTAAAAAGTCTTTGAATTTTTCTCTCTATTACTGGATTTCCTTTTTGAACCTCTGCCCCACATTCATTTATAGAATCTTCAGTATGTTCCTTTGAAGATCCTGTTGCTCCACCCAAGCCATCTCTACCAGTTCTTCCTCCTAATAGAATTACAATATCTCCAGCCTTAGGTTCTTCTCTTATAACATTTTCTATAGGTGCTGCTGCAATAACTGCTCCTATTTCCATTCTTTTTGCAACATAATTCGGATGATATATTTCTGCAACTTCACCTGTAGCAAGTCCTATTTGATTTCCATAAGAGCTATATCCAAGTGAAGCACCTAGGGTTATAGTTCTTTGTGGAAGTTTTCCTTTTAAGGTTTTTTCAATGTTAGCTGTTGGATCTGCAGATCCAGTAACTCTCATTGCTTGATATACATAAGTTCTTCCTGATAAAGGATCTCTAATAGCTCCCCCAAGGCATGTAGCAGCTCCACCAAAAGGTTCAATTTCTGTAGGATGATTATGAGTTTCGTTCTTAAACATTACTAAGTACTCTTCATTTCCCTTATCAGTTTCAATATTTACTTTTATTGAACAAGCATTTATTTCATCTGAAATATCTAAATCTTCTAATAGACCTTTTTTTCTCATTTCCTTCATAGTAATAACTGCTATATCCATAAGAGTTTCATCTCTATCTGTTTCTCCATATACAAAGTCCCTTGATTTTAAATATGCCTCATATGACTTTACTATTGGTGATGTGTAAAGACCTTCTTCAATATTTACACTTTCTATTGCTGTAGAAAAGGTAGTATGTCTACAATGATCTGACCAATAAGTATCTATAACTCTTATTTCAGTAATACTTGGATCTCTTTCTTCTTGTTTGAAATAATTTCTTATAAGCTTAAGATCTTCCAAGCTCATTGCTAAGCCCATTTCTTCATGTAGCTTTTCTATTTCTATGTCATTTTTATCTCTAAATCCATTTAATACTTCTACATCCTTTGGCTTTGGAAGAGTAGAATATAATTCTAAATTATCTATTTTAACTTCTCTTGAATCTACTGGATTTATATAATATTTTTTTATTTTATCCACTTCAGACTCTGATAAATTACCATTTAATACTATGATTTTTGTCCACTTAACTTCTATCTTATCTCCAGAAGTTAATATAGAATAGCATTCCGAAGCTGAATCTGCTCTTTGATCATATTGACCTGGTAAATACTCAACTGCGAAGGCAATTTCCTCTTCTCCTATTTCAATATTATTTTCATATAGTTCATCAACTGTTCTTTCTGAAAAAATAGTATGAAGAGCTTTTTTATAATCTTCTTCTTTAACTTCTCCTAATGTATATTTATTAATTAGCTTTACTGAATTTAATGTATTTATTCCTAAGTTATTTTTAAAATCTTCTAATAAGCTTTTCCCCTCTACATCATACTCATCCTTTTTTTTCACAAATATACATCTCAACATGAATCTTTATACCCCCCAAAGTTAATAGAATTGATTTGTACGAACATTATTTTGTATGTTTATTTTATTTTTCGTAATTTCTACTTTAAGATTAGCATTTTAGTAGATATATGTCAACATTATCCTTTTATTTTATAAAATAATTCGTTATATTACGAATATTATTCTTTTTCACTCTTATTTTCCTTGTATGTATTGTTTCCTTTTTCCCTACTTTTAACTTTAAAAATTTATTTATTGTTGCTATTTATTTTATTTTTTTGCTAATACTAATAAAGACATTAAAAAGGTGGTGTTAATTATGAATAGAAATGCAAAAGAGAATTTAAATCTTACACTAAAAGAACTTTGTAATTGTGAGAATCATTTAAATACTGCCTACTTAAATTCAGAAGAATCTTATAACAGAAATGAGATTCATGAAGCCCTTAAAGCTGTAAGTAGTGCTGTTGATGCTGCTCAAGATGCTATTAGAAAATATAAAGATTAAAAGGAGTGTTTTATATGGGACATAGACCTAATGCTAAAGATGAGTTAAAAGAAGCATTAAGTAATATAAATCATGCTCAAGAATTGTTAAATGATGCTATTGATACTGTTGAAAAAGAAGAGAATAGACAATTATTACAAAATACATTAGCTAATGTAAATAAAGCAATAAATGCAACTAGAACTTCTACTTATGGATATAAGTAAAATAATAAAGACTGTAGGTCACCCTACAGTCTAATTAACTATCTTCTGTTATTTTGAGCTTTTCTAGCTTTTCTACAAGCAGGACATCTTACTGGTTCGTTGTCAAATCCTTTTTCTTTGTAGAATTCTTGTTCTCCAACTGTGAATACGAATTCTGATCCACAATCTTTACATAATATCTTCTTATCTTCCATTTTTAAACCCTCCATTTTAAAGACTATTATAGTAATATTAATCTCTATAACGGAGAATATCATTATCTATCAAAAATCTTTAAATAAAATATTTTTAGTCAAATTGACTACTTTTCTATAATATCATATTTTATTCTATAAATCCATAAAAATTTAAATATATTTTTTATTAATAATAAATATATTTGCTAAGGAAAAAATCGCTATAAAGATTAAAGTGTAAACAGTACAATTTATTATATTATTAGAATAGTTATTACTTATTATAGTAAATTTTCCACTTAACAATGATGATAATTCCATAAATGTAAATGGTATATATCTATATATACTCTTAATAAATTCTAGCCTTAATAAGACTATATAAAAAGTTAAGCTTATTATGCTACATATTGAAATACTAGTAGACACTTGCTTTGAAACTAATGATATCATCATTGTAAAAACACACAAAAATAAAATGTATAATAATAAAAAAAATAGTTCTATAGAAACAAATTTACTTATATCTATAAATTTAAAATTATCTTTAATAATTATCTTTATTGGGTATTTTGGACTTCCTAAACCATTTTTTAAGCTTAAAACAATGAAAAAACCTAATAAAATACTATATATATATTTATTATACAAGATGTAAATATAGCTAAAAACTTAGTTATTATTATTTTTAATTTACTTATTGGCTGATAAAAAAGTAGTTTGTATGTTTTATTATCATATTCTCCTGCTATGGAATTGCAAGAAATTATTATTACTAATAAAGTAATTAAAATAGTTATTGGAGCCTTCATTGACAATCTCAAAAAGTTATAACCCTCCATAGAGTAATCTTTAATGATAGGCATTATATTAAGACTTCTTAATTCTTCATATTCTTGAATTTTATCAATAATATCATTTTCATTTTTACTACTTATAAAGTTTAATTGAATTAAATTTAATTGAATTTTATTATATTCTATTTCTGAATCAATATAATTAATATTATCATTATTTATTATATAAGCTTTTCCTTCTTCTAGTAACTTCAATTGTTCCTTTAAATTATATAAGATATCTTTATCCTCGTCTTCATTTAATTCTTTAATTCTTTTATTAATTCCATCTATATTATTATCTATAATGTTTATTTTATTTTCCCTTAAATCATTATCTATATTACTATACATAAATACAAATAATGTTAATCCTAAGATAATCAATCCTAATATTACTAAAGTAATTCTACTTTTATATATCTTTTTTAATTCAAATATAAAAATATCTTTCATTCTTTCTCCTTATACTTTAAATCTTTTATATTTATTAAAATATATTAATCCTAAAGCTAAAAACACTAAAGAATAAATTATAGTAAAATAAAAAACAAAATTTAAATCTACTACTTTATATTTAAAATCATAATCATATATAATAGAAGATACTTTTGTTATTGTTATAGGGAAGAAATTTAGGATTTCACTTGATCTTTCTGCTGAAAATAATATATTTTCTAAAAATAAATAGATACCTATAGGTGTTATCATCGATAATGTGATTGAGTCAAATACTATAGAGAAGATTGCCGTTAAAGATATTGTAAATATAATTAATGCAATTATTAATATAAGAAATTTTAATATAAGCATTCCCATGCTAACTACATTATAGCTATTATCGCTTATTATTTTTATTGGATATTGAAAATGTCCACTTCCTTTAAATATAGATAAAATTCCAAAGAATATAATTAAAGGCATTAAAATGCTTATTAATGTTGATATACTCCCCCCTATTATTTTCCCAAAATATATTTTACTTTTGCTAATAGGTTGATTAAGTAAAATTTTATATGTTTTATTTTTACTTTCTCCAGAAAATAAATCTGAAAAAAGTATTATAGTAAAAATAACAATAATAAAATTAAAATACATAAATATATTCTTAATAAAATTAAGTCCCTTTAAAGACCAATTAACGTCTATAGGTATTGTTTTTAATTCTATTAATTTAGTGTACAAATTTATTTCACTTTCAATGTCATCTTTATTATAGCCATCATATCCTAATTTTATAAATTCCATATCTAACTCATATCTTTTTAAATTTAGTTTAAGATACTTATCAATATTTTTTTCTTCATAACTTTTTATTAATTCCTCATATGTTAAATAATATTCATTATATAAATCTATTTCTTTACTTAATTCTTCTATCTGCTTATTATATGATTTATCATTACTTAGTTCATTCTTGTTCTTTAAATCTTCCAAAATTTCTTTTAGTGTATTATAATTTTTTTTAGAATTTAAGTAATTCTCTTTATGAATGTCTATTTCTGAGGTTTTTAACAAACTTTCTATAAAGGAACTATAACCAATAAAAGCTACTATCAGAAAAATATATATTATAATAGAAATTATATTTTTCTTATTTTTAAAAAACTTCTTTATTTCAAACTTCACTATATTATTCATCCATTACCCCTTTTTTAAAGATATATATTTATCTTCTAACGATATATCTGATATTAATATATTTGTATAATGAATATTTTTCTTTGAAAGCTCACTTATAAATAAATTAATTAAACTTGCATCTAAATTTATTTTGAATTTATTACTTTCAATTTCTTCTAAAGATAAAATATTATCATTTTTTGAAATATAATTTAAAAACTCAATTCTATCATCTACAACTAGAATAATACTTTTTATAATATCTTTTTTTAAACTATAGGAATCTTTAATTATTGAACCATCTCTTATAAAAATAACCTTATCACATATTTTTTCAATTTCACTTAAAATATGTGATGATACTAATATAGATACATTTTTATCTTTAGCAAGGGATAAAAGCTTTTCCCTTAATTTAATAGATGAATCTATATCTAATCCATTAGTTGGTTCATCTAAAATTATAAAATTTACATTCTTTAGAAGTGCTAAGCCTAACGCTAATCTTTGCTTCATACCAAGTGAATAGCTTGAACATCTTTTTTTTAAGCTTTCTCCAATATTTATAAATTCGATTATATCATTAACTTTAGTATCAGATATGTTATTTATCTTAGCTATAAAATTTATATGATCTAATCCCGACATTTCCATATATAATGCTGGTTCTTCTATAACAAAGGACATATTATTCAAATATTCAATTCTATTTTTTTCATAAGTTAATTCATCTAACTTTACTACTCCTGAATCAGCCTTTATTATTCCTGCTATTATCTTCATTAAAGTACTTTTCCCCGCACCATTGTCGCCTACTAATCCAACTATTTCTCCTGGTTTTATATTTATGTTAATATTATCTAAAACTTTTTTTTCTTTATAATTTTTATTTATATCAATAATTTTTATATCCATATATTCACCTCTTTTTCAAAAATAATTGAAGAAGAATAATTATTTTACTTTTTTTCTTCAAAATATAATCCTCTCCTCTTTTAACTCCCCTTCTTAAATACTATATCTTTTTTACTTTTTTTATCAATAATTCATTTTTTTATATTTTATGTATTTTTATTCATTATTGTAATTTTGTACATGAATTAAATTTATAAATTTCATATATAACCAAAATTTAAATCGTAATATTTTTAAGAATAAAAAATACTGGTAGTTTAAAACTACCAGCAAAAGAAACCTACGTAACCCTTTAGGGTCATTTTTATTCTTATCAAATTTATCATTTAATATTCTAAAAAATTAAAATATTATTTTTATATTTCATTTCTATCCATTAATAATTCTAGTAATTCTCTAGAAGACTTAGACCTCATATTCATCTCTAACTCAATACCTGTAATTTTATTTTTCATTTTATTTATAAAATTCTCTGTATCTATGTTTCTATAATCTTTATTATCAAACCTTGTATCTTCAAGACTTAATTTAACAATTTCTAAAGCAATTCTTAACTCATTATTATAATCTTCTTCTATTGTTATTGGATTCTTTCTCATTTCATAGTTCATATTTTTTTCTTCTTTAATATTATATATTAAAAAATTATAATCATTAGGTTTTCCTAATAAATAATACTTTAAATTGCCATTCTTATAGAAATTCTCAATGGTATTAGAATGTTGACTAAAGTATATAGTTTCATTATCTAATATATCTGTAATTGCTTGAGAATGAAAAGCTATATTGTTAGGTCGAGAATATTGAACTATATCTCCTATGTAAATGCTAGAATTAATATTATTCCAATTTCTTAAGGCATCATCAATTGTATATTCTCTATATTTATATGCCCTTTTAAACTCTTTTCCAAAGTGCAAATTGAAAGCCTTTGCTGAAGTCCATGTAGAGGTTCTATTAGGTAAATCAGCTGAGTAATAAAACCAAGAATTAATACTTGTTGCATTTTTCTTATTGCCTATAAACTCCATCCCTCCAGCTCTTAAAACTTGAGAAACAAAATTAGTACAATCGCCTCCATCATTGATATAGTTATAATAATCTTTATTATGAGAAGTTGCCCATTTAAGTGCATATTCTCTAGCTAATTCCCTATTATAGTCATTATCTTTAACATTTGCTAAAGCATAGTTGTTATAACTAATTTTAGTTAATATTAAAGTCAAAACTATTATTAATAATTTTATTTTTATATTTCTCGTTATAATTTTCATATTTTATTTCTCCATATAAATTTCAATATATTATATCTTTTGAAATAAAATTAAATTTATAACACTTAAATTAAAATCATTTGTAGTATAAATAATATAGTAGATATTATAACAGATATTCTCATAATCTTTTTCTCTTTACTTGGGTCTCTAGGTATAATTTTAAATTCTCTATTAACTATTCTTTTACGAGCCATTATACCTATAATTATTTCAGAAATAAGATACCCAAGAATAGGTGCAAATATACTTACTGCAATACCAGTAGAACTATTATTAAGTACGCCTAAATATGCAAATAAAACAGTTATTATCAGCGATAAATATTCCATAGCTACAATAAACTTAATATTTTCATCTATTCTTTCCCAACTTTCATCAGCAAAAGATGCTGTTTTAAAGAAGCTAAAGCTCTTCTTTTCATTGTATACGCTACTTTTCCCATTCTTATCTAATATTTCTTTTAACTGATACATAAAATCCCCTATATTTTCAAGGGCTACAGTTAATCGAATTTTTCCCTTACTATACTTAATTTTCATCCAGCCTCCAGCATATTTAATAGATGGATAACTTATAGATACGATGTCATCATAAGGTATTATTATTTTCTTATTTTTCTTATTATATATTACTGCTTCTTCAGTTAATGTCACATTAATATATTTAAACCTTCTCAAAAATAAATAATATATTAGGGTTAATTCTAAAAGTAATACTATAAATATACATAGTATTATAAAAAATACAACCAAAAGGTCTATTGGACTAATCTGTGATACTTCTGACATTATAATGGCATAAGTACTTAAAAAGACAAAGCTTGCAAATATAACTAATGCAATAAAATAATTTAAAAATGTTCCTCTTAAATGTTTCCTATACCTATACATACTCTCAACCCTTTCCCATGAAATATATATTTTTAAATTCTAGTATAATATAAATTTAAAGAAAAAACTCCTTAAGGAGCATATTAAATGAATATTTTTAGTAATTTTTTGAAATTACATCAATGATTTTGAATTTTAATATGGAGCTAATTAAATAGCTCCATATAAAATATTTATTAAACTTCCTTGTTGCCTTTTAACATTTCTCCAATTGCAGCTATACTTCCAAGAGAAGATAATGTTTCATTTGGTAATATAAGCTTATTAGCTGGATTATTAGCCATTTCCTTAAGAGCTTCAACTTGCTTTAATGCTATAACAGTTTCGTTAGTTCCAGATTCTAATATTGCTGTATTAACTTTTCTTATAGCTTCTGCTTCAGCAATAGAAATCTCTTCTATGGCTTTTGCTTTACCTTCTGCTTCAAGTAATTGAGACTCCTTTAAACCTTCAGCTCTTCTAATGTTCGCTTCCTTTTCAGCTTCTGCTGCAAGTATCTTAGATCTCTTTTCACCTTCAGCCTTTTCAATTTGAGATTGTCTTTGTCCTTCCGCTTCAAGGATCATGGCTCTTTTACTTCTCTCTGCCTTCATTTGCTTTTCCATTGCTTCTTGAATTTCTGTTGGTGGAATTATATTCTTAATTTCAACTGAAAGAATTTTTATTCCATATGCATCAGTAACTTCATCAATTATACTTAAAAGATCTTGGTTAATCTTATCTCTACCTGATAAAATTTCATCTAAACTCATATTACCTAAAATATTTCTCATATTTGTAGTTGCTGAATAAACTATACCTGATCTAAAATCCTCTATATTATAAACAGCATCTTTTGCATTTAAAAGTTTATAGAAAATAACGTTATCAACTGAAATTTTAACATTATCCTTTGTAATAACTGATTGTGGTGGTACATCTAAAATTTGTTGTTTTGTTGAAACCTTCTTTCTAACAAAGTCTACAAAAGGAATCATAAAATGCCATCCTGGCTCCAAAGTTTTATGATACTGACCAAACCTTTCTACTACATATAAATACCCTGTATTTACAATCTTTATTGATGATAAGATTATAATTAAAATGAAAAATACTATTACTCCTGTAATAACTAATCCTATTATTCCGTCCATTTAAATTTCCTCCTCTTTTTTTATAATTAACTTAATACCCTCAATTCCTATTATCTTAAAGTTTTCTCCAGATTTAATTTCCTCTCCTGTATTTAATACAGTCCAGTAAATTCCATCCACTTTAACTTTTGCTTTCTCTATTATGTCCTCTTCTGCTTTCATTATTCTTCCAATGTAGTTCTCTTCCATTAAAGGCGTCCTTTTAACTGACTTTTTAAACTTCTTTTTTGCCCAAGGATATCCAAGTGAAATAGTTATTAAATTTATAACTAAAAATATAATTACTTGAACACCAAAGCTTATCCCTAAAAAGTCTGCTATCATGGCTGCAATTGCTCCTATAGTAAACCAAGCAAATAAAAAATTGCTAGTTGCTATATCTATTATAATTGCTACTGCTGCAATGATAATCCAAAATATTACGGCACTCATACTTTCCCCCTCCTATTAATATTAATATAATACTATTGTATCATTATTTTGAAAAAATTTGAAATTTTTTAGTGTATGAATTTATTATATTATACTTTTTAACTCTTTACAATATCTTTTTTATCTTTTTATATAGTAATTTAAACTGTTTAATTCTTTTTTTAGTTCTTTTCTATTCTTTTACTTTATTATTATTGATTTTCTATAGTTTTCCTTTTATTATTTAAATAGTTAGTTTTGAATTTATTATCTTAAAAGAGTTAAAATATTATTATTAATATTTAGATTGGAGAGATTTTATGGACTTTATAAAAGTTGCTGCAGCATGTCCAATAACACGTGTTGCAGACATTGAATATAATTTGAAAAATATCCTTTTATGTCTTGAAGATGCACATAAAAATGAAGCTAAGGCCATTGTGTTCCCAGAACTATGTGTAACTTCATATAGCTGTGGAGATTTATTTATGCAATATAATCTTTTAGAAAAGGCTAATTTAGCAATTTCTAAAATAGTAGAAAAGAGTTCTAACCTAGATATGATAATAGCTGTTGGTGCTCCTTTAACTTTTAAAAATGCATTATTTAATTGTGCTTACATAATTTTTAATGGAAAATTACTTGGAATAGTTCCTAAATCATATATTCCTAATTATAGTGAATTCTATGAAAAACGTTGGTTTAGTGAAGGTCTTGGAGTAGTTGATGAAAAAGTTGACTTTGACTTTCAAAAGGATGTGCCTTTTGGAACTAACTTAATTTTTAATTCTGGAAGCTATTCCTTTGGATTTGAAGTTTGTGAAGATCTTTGGGTTACTATTCCTCCAAGCTCTTATCTTTCTCTTTTAGGAGCAAATATTATAGGAAATTTATCTGCTTCCAATGAATTAGTAAGTAAAAAGGATTATAGAGAAGCTTTAATATCTAATCAAAGTGCTAGATGTATGTCTGCTTATATTTATTCATCTGCTGGAGTTCATGAGTCTACAACAGATCTTTTATTTAGTGGTCATCTGTTAATTTCTGAAAATGGAACTATGCTTAAAGAAAATGAAAGATTCCAAAGAGAAAATGAAGTTATTTATTCATTTATAGATGTCTTTAGACTAAATAGTGAAAGGCTTAAAAATATAAGCTTTAGAGATGCATCAAGAATACTTCCTTTTGATGCAAATATAATTAGTTTTAATTATAAAGAAAATAAGTTGAATAATTTTGATAGATATATAGATAAACATCCTTTTGTTCCTTCTAATGCTAAACAAAGGGAAGAAAGATGTAAAGAAATATTTAGCATTCAAGCTGCTGCACTTGCTAAAAGAATGGAGCATACAAATTTAAAAAAAGCTGTTATAGGTATCTCTGGAGGACTTGATTCTACATTAGCATTACTTGTAGTTGTAAAAACCTTTAAACTTTTAGGAATAGATAATAAAAATATAATTACAATAACTATGCCTGGCTTTGGTACTACAGATAGAACATATAATAATGCTTTAACTTTATGCAAAGAACTTGGTTGTGATTTAAGAGAAATTAACATAGTAAAAGCAGCCTTACAACATTTTGAAGATATAGGTCATGATAAAGATATACATGATGTAACTTATGAAAATGTTCAAGCAAGAGAAAGAACGCAAATCCTTATGGATATAGCCAATAAAGAGGGTGGATTACTAATTGGAACTGGGGATCTTTCAGAACTTGCCCTTGGGTGGTGTACTTACAATGGAGATCATATGAGCATGTACTCTGTAAATCCATCTATTCCAAAAACTTTAGTTAGATATTTAGTTAGATATGTAGCTGAAAAAGAAGCTTCTAAAGAAGTATCTGAAACTTTATTAGATATATTAGATACTCCTGTTAGTCCAGAATTACTTCCAAAGGATGATAAGGGAGAAATTGCTCAAAAAACAGAAGATATAGTTGGACCTTATGAATTACATGATTTCTTCTTATATCACTTTATAAAAAATGGTTCTTCTAAAGAAAGAATTAAATTCTTAGCAGAAGAAGCTTTTAAAAATGATTATAGTTCTGAAGAAATAGAAAAATGGTTAGATAAATTTATATACAGATTCTTTACTCAACAATTTAAAAGAAGTGCTTTACCAGATGGACCAAAGGTAGGTAGTATATCACTTAGTCCTCGTGGTGATTGGCGAATGCCTTCTGATGCTTCATTTAACTCCTTTAAGTAAATTAAAAACACATTATGCAAAAACTGCATAATGTGTTTTTAATTTTTCACTAAATTTTCTCTATATTCAGTTGGTGACATTCCAGTTTGTTTTTTAAAAGCCAGTGAAAAATAATTTGTATCCTTATATCCAACTAAAGATGCTATTTTTCTTGTTTTCATACTAGTAGTATTTAATAAGGATTTAGCTTTTTCTATACGTTTACGAATTATATAACTATTACAACCTTCACCAGTAATATGTTTAAATAATTTTGAAAAATAAGTTGGTGTTAAATACAGCATCTCTGCAATGCTATAAACAGATACTTCTTCGTTTAAATGCCCATTAATGAATGCCTTAGCTTTTCTAATAACTTCATTACTTTCTCCTATATCAGCTTTAAGAAGATTTAATATAAAATCTCTTGTTATTTTAACCTCATCATCTATATTACAGTTTTGTAATGCAATTAAAAATGAATTGAAAATATTATCATTAATTTCTGCTTTCTTATTGATACAAGAAAAGAATACTCCGCACCCAATATCAAAACAAGTTTTTTTAACTAAATCATTTGATAAATTATATACATCAATTAGCTCTACAAAAGTTTCAAAATTATCCATAAGCTTGTCTAAATTGTCTATATTATTCATTAGTTTATTTTTTATATTATCTATTCTATTTCTAAATAAAATTAATCCTTTTTCATCATAATTTTGAAATTTTATAGCCTTTTCTTTATTTAATATTCTAAAAGCATCATTATAAGAAATATTTATTTTATTTATTTCATTAACTAAACTACCAAGAATTATTTTTGGTCTAATGTTATATTCATCTTTTAAATACTGAGATAAAATATTTATCTTATCATTTGATTTCTTTAAATTAGAATCTATACACATAGCAATTACTATATTTTTATTCTCATCTTCAAAGGTAATTCCTTCTCTATTACAATCAAAAGTTTCAATACATGCTTGTTTAATTGATAGATTTAAAAGTTCAAAATGCTGTTTCCACCTTGGATTATCATCTATAAATGGAAATACTATTGCCACTTGTATGAAACCATCTACTTTGAAATATTCTGATATATGTTTCCTGCTATCACTTTCTATTTTTTTATAAATTAAGTTTTGCATTATTTGCTCTATCTTCAATTGTTCTGATAATCCACTTATTCTATTATTATTTTTTTCATTAAATGTTTTTGTTTTCTCATTTTCTATATCATATATCAATCTTTTAATTGTCTTTTCAAGTTCTATTTCATCAACTGGTTTTAATATATAATCATCCACTTTCATTTTGCAACATTTCTGCGCATATTCAAAATTATCATAACCTGTTAAAACTATTATTTTTGTTTTTTCATTCAATGAATTTACTTTATTCACTAAAGCTAGTCCATCCATTTCTCTCATACATATGTCAGTTATCATAATATCGAACTTGCTTTCTTTCATTAAATCTAAAGCTTCAATTCCTGATGAAGCCATTTCTACTTCACTTATTCCAAAATCGCTCCATTTAATAAAGTTGAATATACCTTTTCTTATCATCTCTTCATCATCAACAATCATTGTTTTATACATTATTAGCACACCCCTTTGGCAAAATAATGTCAACTGTAGTTCCACCATATTTATTTTGTTTATAGACTAATCCATACTCTATACCAAACATTATTTCTATTCTTTTATTTACATTTTTAATTCCATACCCCTTACTTTCATCTAATTGTGATATAGATTTATTTATATTTGAAATTTGTTCCTCTTTCATGCCAATACCATCGTCTATAACAGAAATAATAATTTTATTTTCTTCCTCGTATGCTGTTATAATTATTTTTCCTTTTATTCTCTCTTTTACACGTATTCCATGATAAATTGAATTTTCAATTAATGGTTGTAATGTTATTTTAGGAATTAATATCTTCATTATGTTATCCTGAACATCTATTTGTAATTGAATAATATCACTATATCTTGCATTTTGAATAATTAAGTAATTTTCAATATTTGATAATTCTTCTGAAAGAGTAACTAAATCTCTCCCTTTACTTAAAGACAATCTGTAATAATTAGCTAAAGCTTTCACCATTCTAGATACTATTCTATTTCCATCAGATAAAGCCTGCCAATGAATACACTCTAAGGTATTATATAAAAAATGTGGTTGAATTTGAGATTGTAGTTTATTTAACTCAATTTGCTTTATTTCCTCTTGTTCTTTCTTTATTTTATCCATAAGTAAATTAATTTGGGATATCATTATATTAAATCCATTAGATAGTTGTCTGAAATCTTTGCCCTTCCATTCTTCACTTATTCTAACATTTAGATTTCCTGTAGATACTTCTTCCATCTTTTTTATTATTAAATCCATAGGTCTGTATAGGCTTTTACTAAACTTATAAAAACCTATACTGATTATTAAATCAATAACTATAACCCATAGGATTATTATGACTATTACATCTTTAGTATCTTTTAATAATGACTCTTCAGGTATTTCTCCTACCATATACCAATCCCACTCAGCTATATCCTTATAAATAATAACATTGTTGTTTATTTTCTTTTCTCCACTTTTCCCCTTTAGAAAATCCTTATATTGACTTTCAACACCTATTATATCTTTATATTCATTTGAAATTATCTCACCATTCTTATAAGTTAAATAAGTTTTTACCCTTAAATCTTTATCTAAATTGGAATAAAACTCATTTATATGACTTTCACCAATGCCAATTACTAATATACCAATAATATTATTATTAAATAGATACTTCTCATAAACTGGTTGATAAATATTTAAGACATATTCTTCTTCATTAAAAACTTTCTTTTCTATATTAATTTTACAATTATCAAAATTACTAATTAGTGATCTACTATATCCTTCTACTGTCTTTTCTCTAAACCTATCATTAGTCCATTGTTCTCCTACATATACAACACCATTCCCATTTAACTTAACTAATCCTATATAATCAATATAACTATTAGAATCTAAAATATATCTTATTAAGTTATAAACTTCACTGGAATCATAATTGTATTTTGTAGACTTTTCATCTTCATTTGTCAAGAATTCTTTAATACTATTATCTGAAGATATTATATTAGATATCTCAATAAAATTTTTTAAAGTTATTCCTAAATTTTCAGTTATCTTTTCAAATTGCCCTTTAACAAATGCGCTGGATTTTTCTGTAATCTCTTTTCCAGCTAACTGATAAACAGTGAAAATTATCAATATATTAGTTAATAAAATAGACAAAATAAATACTATTGTAACTTTATAATTAAACTTTTTTATATTAAATTTATTTATAAACTTAATCATCAAATCTTTCATAATTTTATCATCTCTAAATTCTTTTAATTTTTAACCCTTTACAGCTCCTGCCATCATTCCTTTAATTAACTTATCCTGTCCAAAAATAAATGCAATTATCATTGGTAACATAGAAATTGTAAGTACAGACATAATCATAGGTACATTCATTGTATACTGTCCTTGATACTCCCATATTGATAAAGGTAATGTTCTATTATTCAATGATTGTGTTAATGTTAAGGCAAAACTAAACTCATTCCATATACTTACGCCATTATAAATTGCTAAAGTAGCTAATCCAGGCTTTGTTAATGGTAAAATAATACTAAAGAAAATCCTATATTTACTACAGCCATCAATTTCAGCTGCTTCTTCAAGTTCTTTGGGAATTTGCTTCATAAATGTAACTAAAATAAAAATTGATATAGGCAAATTAAATGCTACATATGGTCCAATTAATGCCCAAATACTATCATATAAACCTATTTTAGTAATCATTATAAATATAGGAAGTAAAGTTACATGTACTGGTACTGACATTAAAGCTACTATTATAGAGTAAATAGGTTTTCTAAGCTTAAATTTAAATCTTGATAATGGATATGATGCAAAAGCACTTGTACACAGTAAAAGTATAAGAGACACAATTAAAACTATTGTGCTATTTTTAAAATATATAAAAATATTTCCTTTAAAAACTTCAATATAATTGCCTAAAAATAAGCTTTTTGGCAAATCAAAGACATTGCCCATAAGTAATTCAAACTGTTCTTTAAATCCGGACAATATCATAAATAAAAAAGGAATCATAGTAATTAAAACCCACATTGTTACTAGTATACCAATAAAACATTTTAGTGAAATACTTTTCATTATAAATTTTCTTCTCATAAAAATCACTATTCTTCCTCCCTATTTAGTATTTTAATTGTAAATAGTGAAATAAAAGTTATAATTATAAACATTCCTGTTGCAATTGTAGATCCATATCCCATCCTTTGTGAAGCAAAAGCATTTTTATACATATATGTCGCCATCAATTCAGATGATGATCCTGGTCCTCCACCTGTCATAACATAAATCAAATCAAAATATTTTAGTGAGCCAACCATTGATAGTACAATTGCACTTTTTATAGCAGGTTTCATTATTGGTAATGCTACTCTCCAAAAATATTGATTTTTGGTTGCTCCATCTATAATTGCTGCTTCATATAAATCGGATGGAATATTAGTATAGGAAGCTAAAAAATAAACCATATAAAAAGGAATAAACTGCCAACATATTGCAACTGTAATAGTTAATAATGCAGTTTTGGGATTACCTAATAAATCTATAGACTTTCCCCCTAAAATCTTTGAGATTCCAGTAATTATTCCTGTATTAGCATCCAATGCATATCTAAACAAATATCCAATAGCCACAGAGGACATTAGCATTGGTATAAACCAAATTACCTTAAATATATTTAGCTTTTTCCCTCCAAAATCTAAAAAAGTTGCAAGAAGCATTCCAATAGGTAACTGAATTGAGATAGATAATATCATTATAATTATATTATTAAATAAAGCTTTTCTAAAAATATTATCACTTATTAATTCCTTCCAATTCATTAGCCCTATAAAGGTCTTATTCAATCCAATTCCATTCCATTCAAATGTACTTAATCTAATAGAATAAATAATTGGATACACTATAAATACTAGAAGAAATATACATGCTGGTACTAAAAAAATAATGGCTGCTCTTTTAGTGGATAAAGCACGTTTTTTTTCTAAGCTGCTAATATTAGCTTGCATATTATTCTCTCCTTTATATTAATTTTTAGGCTATTACAAACATCTAATTTTTATTACTTTAAAATATAATGTCTTTGTAATAGCCTTTCATTAATACTATTATTTATTTTTTTCGTTATATGACTTCATAGCTTCTTGTAATTCTTTATTTGCTTCCTTAGGTGTTTTTGTTAAACCAAAAACTTCTTGTGATGTTGATTTGTGAATTTCAGCAACTTCTGCTGGTAAATATTGATCATACCATAATTGAACTCCAGAAGCGTTTCCTACAGCATCAAAAATCTTTTGAGTTAATGGATCTTCAGGTTTGAAATCCTTAAATACACCTATTCTACCTAAATCCTTACGATCTTTTACTGCTTGATCATCTAATAAACTTTGAATTACCTTAAATGCACCTTCTTTATCTTTACAATTTTGTGATACTGAATATAAGTTATCTCCAATTATACCTGCCATTATTGTTTGATCAGCTTTTGATCCTTCTACTGCTGGAAATGGGAAGAACCCAAGACTATCTTTAAAATCAGGATTTTCACCTAAAACAGTTGATGTAAACCATGATCCCATTAGTTCCATTGCAGCATCACCTTTATATAATAATTGTCTAGCTTGTCCGCTATCATCATCCATTCCATTAAATCCATCATTAAAATATCCTTTGTTTACCCATTCTTGAATCTTATTTCCTGCATATTCAAAGGATTCATTTTCAAATGAACCTTTTCCTGAAACTGCATCAGCAAATGGTTGTAACCCACCATATCTTGCTACTAAATACATATAATACATTGAGCCTGTCCACTTAGTTGCATTGGCTAAAGCAAAAGGTGTAACATCATTTTCCTTTAACTTATTACAAATAGCTTCTAATTCACTTAATGTCTTAGGTTCTTCTAAGCCATATTTTTTAAATATTTCCTTATTATAATAAAATCCTGCAACAGATACTCCTTCCACTGGTACTGCATATATTTTTTCATTAACAGAACATTGCTCTATTGCTGCATTAAGAAATTTATCTTTATAATTGTCTTTATCCATGTACTCTGTTAAATCTGCAACTAAATTAGAGTCTACATAGTCAATTAATGTTGCTCCTCCCCAGTTAATAAATATATCTGGAATTTGATTTGAACTCATAGCCATAGCTAACTTTTGTTTATAGGAGTCATTACTCATATCAACTATTTCTACTTCGTACTGTGGATTTTCCTTTGTAAATCTATCTACAGCACGATGTATCACATTCTTTGCTTCTGCAGTTTGAATTTGCCATAATGTTAATTTTGTTTTTTCTGTCTTTCCACTCTCACTTTGTACATTTCCAGAGCTTTTACACCCAACCATTAAGGTTGAAATAATAAATAAGCTTGCTATAGAAGATAGCATTTTTTTTAAATTTTTATTCATTTACCAATACCCCCACACCTTTTATTAATTCTCTTCACTTCCTTATATTACCATTGGAAGTTCTAAATAAAAATTTAAAAATCTATCTTTTATATATAATTTTATATGTTATTGTAAACGCTTAATTGTCGTTTCTATTTTTATTAATAAAATAATCTAATATTCTCTATATTTATATTTCAACTTTTTTCTTTTTCCTATATTGCAATGGAGTTTTTCCTTTTAGTTGCACAAATTTGTTTATAAAATAATCAGTATTGTTATAACCCACTTGTTCTGAAATTTTATATATTTTCTCATTACTATTCATTAATAATTCTTCTGCTCTGTCAATCCTATAAGCATTTAAGTAATCCTTAAAACTCATATTATATTGTTTTTTAAATACTTGTCCTAAATATGCGCTATTAATATAATATTTTTCACCTAAGGATTTTAAACTTAATTTCTCCATATAATGCTCTGATATTTCTTTATTAATATGATCTAATATTCCTTGGGAATTATTTTGTCTAAGCTGCACTAAATAATTAGAAAATTCTATAGAGAACTTCTTTAAATGCTTAGAACTTCCTCTACTCATATTTCCATTAAATATTCCTAAACTTATATATTGAGCTATTTTTTCTTGATTTACGTTTTCATCAATATTTTTAGCTATACTTATAAGATTACATAACAAATAATTTATATTTATTGATATAATTTCTAAATCTATATAATGATTTTTAAAGCTATTATAAAACTCATCTATGCAAATCATTATATCTTCTGTAGAATTTTCCTCAATGGCCTTAATTAAATTATCCATATACTTTTTTTCAATAGTATATGTCTTAGGATTATTCATTACATCATCATAGTATAGTATTTTACTGTCCATAGAAAAATTTGAAAGCATTTTTGCTATAATAGCTGATTTATATGATATTTCAAGATCTTCAATTTTATCTACTCTTTGTCCTATATAAATAAAGAAATCATACATATAACCTTCCCTTATATAGTTTATAAGGTTTGTTATATATTCCTTTTCATTTATACATTTCTCTCGTGAAAGCCTTTTTTCATAAATAAATCCAACATCATAACACTCTTTTTCATTAGTTACATCAAATATAACATTATAATGGTCTTTATCTAACCATTCTAATATTCTATTATATAACTTGTGTTGCCCTAATCTTTTATCTTCATGGGACAAATTTGAATATTTGTCTTCATTATAGTTAACTTCAATATTTATATATCTAATTTCACTTTTATGATCAAGTTTATTTTTTATATAATTTATACTTTTTTTATCATATCGTCCTGATATTAACTCACATATATATTTATCATAAATAAGTTTTTCATTATTTTGCTTTTCTTCATTTTCAAGAGATACTTTTATATATTTTTCCTGTATCTTTCCTAATGAGTTTATAAGCTCCTCTCTTTGTATAGGCTTTAAAATATAATCTTGTACATTATACCTTATAGCTTTTCTAGCATATTCAAACTCACAATATCCACTTAAAACAATGAAATTAACTTTTCTTTTTATACTTTTATATACATATTCAATAAGTTCAAGGCCATCCATTTCTGGCATTTTTATATCTGTTATAACTAAATCAATATCTTTTTCTTTTATTTTTTCTATAGCCTTTATTCCATTTTCAGCTTCATCTACAATTTCATATCCATATTTTTCCCAATCAATTAAAACCCTAAGACCTTGCCTTATGAATGGTTCGTCATCTACTATTAAAGTTTTAATCATAATATTCTCTCCTTTTTAGAAATTCATCTATAGATATTTTTATTGTAATGTCTGTTCCTTCGCCCTCTTCACTATCAATTTCAAAGCTCATATTATTATTAAAATACATCTTCATCCTTAAATAAGCATTAAAAATACCTATACTCTTTTCTTCATTTAATGAATCAAAATTGAAATTCTCTATACCATTTCTTATTTTATTTAATTTTTCCTTTGTTATTCCCTCTCCAGTGTCAGAAATCTCCATATACAAATATTCTTCATCTTTAAAAATCGAAACACTAATACCTGCATTATAAGAAATTTTTTCTATTCCATGAACACAGGAATTCTCTACAAAGGTTACTAATGATAACTTAGGTATTTTATAATTCTTACAATCTTCTCTTACATAGCAATTATAAGATAACTTTTCCCCAAATCTATATCTTTGAATATCAATGTAGTTATTTACAAACTTCATTTCTTCTTCTATTGTAATATTATCGTTACCCCAATTTATTGTCCTTCTAAGAAGAACAGAAAGTTTCTCAATTATTTCAGCAGTTTCATTTTCTTTTTTTATAAGACTTCTCATTCTTATAGTCTCTAAAGTATTAAACATAAAATGTGGATTGATTTGACTTTGTAGTGCTTTTAATTCTGCTTGTTTTGTGGCTAATTGTAGAATTTTTTTCTCAGCATCTTCTTTAAAAACTACTTCTATCAGTTCTTTTATTTTTAGAACCATTAAATTATAGCTTTTCATTAAACTGCTTATTTCATCATTTCCTTCAATACTATCTATTACGTAAAACTCTTCATTTTCTACTTTACCTAAATAAGTATTAATAAGCTTAACCCTATTTTCTAAAGATTTTGATATTAAACTTATTATTATAGTTGGTAATACTAAATTAAAAATAATTAAAAGTGAAAAAAGCTTTCTTGAATCTTTAAGATTTAAAAATAAACTTTCATATTCTTCTGTAAAAATAATATCCCAATCATTTTTTGATTCCTTCAATTTAATTTTCTCATGAACCAATATTTCATTCATATTTATTATATCTGTCTTTTTAAAGTCTTCTTTAGGAGAATATATTCCCTTATTAGATAGCAATATTAAACCATCATTTACAATATATAATCCTTCTTTCATTTGCTCATTTAATATATTACTAAGCAATGCTTCATAATTTATATCAATTTTAACAATTTTTTCTCTATCATCCTTATAATAATCTAGTTTCCTTACAATACTTATAATTCTACTAGCACTATTATCAGGAAATATTTTTCTATCTTCATCATATTCAACTGTTATAGTTGTACTATTATTGTTGTTACTATATTGTTTATACCATTCTCTATTTTTTACTTCTGGTGTTAGTTTAAATATATTGGCACTATTTAGTATAGTATTATTATCAACATAAACATTAATTCTATATATATGTTGAGGATTATAGTAATCTTTTATTGCAGTATTTTTTAATAGCCTAAAATAATTATCATAATAATCTACTGGTAATTTATATTCACTTGCTATTATATTATTTAAATCTTCATCTGAATTTATATGATTAGTTAACATCATACATTCTTCTATAACAGCATTTAAATTAAAGGTTACTCTGTCTATTACATGTTCTATATTAATTCGTTGTTCCTTTTTCTCATTACTTCTTACTGTATATAACATTAAACTATTAGTAATAATCATTGGAATTAATACGCAAATAATATAAATAATCAATAATTTATATTTAATACTACAATTATTTAATGAATACCTTTTCTTCATTTTCTTACCTTTCATCCTTATACTATAAACAGATTGTTATTTTGCAAAATTCTAAATATTAATTTTCTAATAGTATTCTTCTGTAGTAAATGGAGATGCTGGTAACCCTTCCTTATTATATAAATTTATATCTCTTAGTCCATTTTTAAATGCATATCTTACATATTTAGGATTATTAACTTTATTACTCCATACTTCTATATAATCTTCTTTAATACTTGCACTAGCTTTATAATAAATGTTTCCTTCTCCACATATCTCAAAATTATTTAAATCTCCTCTTATATTTAGTAATTCACTTTTATCACTATTAAAGTATAACTTCATTTTATTTTCATTTACTTCCATACTCTTATATAATGGTCCATTACATACTATGTCTTCACCATAATACTTATTAATAGCTAATAATGCTAATCTTCTTCCAACTTCCTTTTTATTAAATGGATGAAGTTCATTATTTTCTCCAATATCTATTGTTACTGCCATGCCAGTATTAATATTTTTAAGTGATCTTTTTTGTGATTCCCTAAGTCTAGCCCATTGAATATCTTTTGATGGATTTCCTGGATCAGAATAGTTAGCAAGCTGTACATAAAGAAATGGAAACTCTCCTATATTCCAATTTCTACGCCATTCTTTTAATAGAACCTCAAATAAATCTTCATAATCATCTGGATATCCAGTATTTGATTCTCCTTGATACCATATTACTCCTGATATTGCATAGTTTCTAAGTGGATATATAATAGAATTATAAAAACCAGTAGGCATATACTCAAAACGAGTTATATCGAAATTTGCTGGCATCTCACAACCTATCTTATATTTCCACCCACCAGATAATTGAATTTCTTCATTATCAAATACTAATTTATAAGGTTTATCTTCTATAAAACCACCTATGCTAGTACAACTTGTAATTCTTAGTGCTATAACATTCCTACCTTCTTTTAAAATGCCCTTGTTTACTAGGTATTTCCTAGGGGGATATCTATATTCAGTCCTGCCCACTAAAATTCCATTTACATATGCTTCATCTGCATCTAAAATATTTCCTAAATAAAGATTTGCTTCGCTAGTTGATAGATTTTTGGGTAAATAAACTTCTTTTCTAAACCATACGGTTCCATTTAGTTTATCTAAAACTGTATCTCTCCACATACCTGGAATTACGTACTCTTCCCAATTAGAATCATCTAATTCTTCTAAATTCCATTTATTTATTCCTTCATCCTTTAAATCTCTCTCTACAAACCAAGAATTCACTCTATCATTATCTTCTTTTTGCTGAGTTACTACATAGTTAGTATCTTTATTCTTTTCAATTAAATCATAAAATCTATGGAAGTCTTTTAATGATTCTTCACTTATCCAAGATTCTATTGGAGTACCTCCAACTGCTGTTGAAATTAATCCTATTGGAACCTTATATCTATTATATAATTCTTTTGCAAAAAAATATCCTACTGAACTAAATTCTAATACATTTTCCTTAGCTACAGTTTTCCAAGCTCCATAATCTATATCCTCTTGCTTACCTTTAAGGTTATAATTTTTACTTGCTAAGAATTGTCTTATATTGTTATTAGAATAAGCTGTTACTTCGCTTTCATATAATTCCATTACTCTTTCTATAGGTAATTCCATGTTAGATTGTCCACTACATAGCCATACATCTCCAATTAATATATCTCTAATTCTAATTTCCTCTTCTCCACTTATTATCATTTCGTAAGGACCACCAGCTTCTAGATTATTTAATTGAACTTGCCATTTACCATCTTCATCTACAAGTGCCTCATATCTTTCATTTAAAAACTCTACTACTATTTTCTTACTTTTATTAGATCTTCCACATACTTTAGTTTTATTTCCACGTTGAATAACCATTCCGTCACTTAAAATACTAGATAAATTAATATCACTCATAGTTAAAAATCCTTTCAAAACTAAATATTGTCATATTCAAACCATAAAAAATCGGAATAATTTTTACTTTCATAACCATTACTTGTGGAATACATACCTATAGTACACCCAACAAAACCACCTGCAACTTCAGTGCTTAAATAACTACTATCTAACTCTTCTGTTAACAAATTATAATTAACCCCGTTTATACTATAATAAAAATCTAACTTTTTATTTCTACTTACTATTTTTAAAAATAATCTTTCACAATCTAAATTAATTTCTTCAATTAATTTATTACTTCCTTTATTACATTTTACAACCCTTAATACACCTTTCCCATTATTTATGGAATATTCATATCTTAAGTTATATAAATTATTTTGAACGATGGCTAATCCTGAACTTTCATACTCATTCTTAGGATTAAATTCCATCATTGTAGAAACTAAATAGTTATCTTCTTCTTGTCTTACACATACATAAGCTGGATTATCTAAATCTTCTATGGTCACATCCTTTAAATATAAGCGTAATGCTCCTTTTCTTTCAGTAAGTGAATATAGATTTTCACTTGGGTTTCTTAGAAGTAAAAATTTATAGTCTAATTTATCTCTATAGAAATGATAACATTTTTCCTTTACTTCCCTCTTATATTCCCTAGTGTTTATTTCTTCAAATAATTCTAGCTTACCTTTACCTTTATTTATAACTGGCCACCCATTTTCCCAATTAACCTTTGCTAAAAAAGTTTCTCTTCCAGTGTTAGTATATCCATTAGCTTGTCTAGTAGCTAACATCACTATATACCACTCATCATCTTCTGTTTTAACTAGATCTCCATGACCTACATTTTTTACTGGATACTCTTCTCCTAAATGTCTATGAGTTATTATTGGATTTTTAGGGTTATTTTCATATTCCCCATAAATGGAATTGCTTCTTGCAATAGTAATACAATGATCTGGTCCTGTTCCTCCCTCTGCAATCATTAAATAATAATATCCATCTATCTTATATAAATGAGGTCCTTCAGGCCAAATGACATTTTTCATAGCGCCCTTCCAAATATCGTGACTTTCTCCAATTAACTTCATATTTACTAAATCTATTTCTTGAGTCCATATATACCAATCTCCATTATATTTTACACCATCTCTATTAGGTCTAGTACCTACATAGTAAGCCTTTCCATCATCATCAAAGAAAAGGCTTGGATCAATTCCTTCTGCTCCTTCAATTATATATGGATCTGACCATGGCCCAGCTGGATTTTTAGCAGTGAATATAATATTTCCATCATGAGGAATGTTAGTTGTAATTAAATAATATAGTCCTTTGTTATAGCGAATTGTAGGCGCATAAATTCCTTGGGAATGTTCAATGCCCTTAAAATTCACTTGATTTTCTCTATCTATAACATTCCCTATTTGTATCCAATTAACTAAATCCTTACTGTGGAATACTGGAATTCCAGGAAAATAAGAAAATGTAGAATTAACAAGATAATAATCCTCTCCTACTCTACATATTGATGGATCTGGATAAAATCCTCTTAACATTGGATTTTTCATTAATACAGTCATTCTAATTCCCTCATTTCTTTTATTAACAACTCTTTTGTTACCAAATTTTATAATTACCACTTAGAGCTAGAAAAGAAAATAAATATAAACAATTATCATAATATCTTCTTTCACCTTTTCTTAATGATGTATTCCAAAACTTATCTACACATTCCTTTTTATATCTACCCTTACTTGCTAAAGATGCCATTGCGTTTGTTGCAATAATTGCTACTGGATGAAGGGCTTTTTCCTCTATAATTGTTCCATCTATTTCATATACTAAGTCTTCTTTCCCCTTTACAGTTTCACAAAAGAATCTTTGTATATTATCAGCACATTCACATTCCCATTCTGATGCATTAAACCATTCATAATCTAATCCTATATTAGCTGCAACTCTATAAGAATCACTATAATATCTTTGCCTGTTATCTCTGGTAATTGGTGTTCCATCATAATGAGCATATTCTGGTGCTAATCCTGTAACTGGATGGCATGCCTTTTTTAAATATTCTCTGCTATTTTTAGCTGCTTCTTTCCAATATTCCTTATCTTCCTCATAGCACCAAAGAGAAAATAATTCATAAAAATGAGGTAAATGATATGATGGATCAGTAAAATTCAAACCTGGAACAAACTTTATTAATTTATTCTTTGGTTCCCACATAGGAGATCCATCATTATTTTCTCCTTTATGAATACATGTATATAATAAGTCCTTAGCTTCTTTTGAATAATTATATATTCCTTCACCATCTCCCCATCTATGAGAGGCAAAAAATAATGCCATTGCAAAAAATTCTTCCCCATCTGGAGCTGGACCATCTGAATATTTAACTCCTTTTGGACTTACTGACCATGCAAAGTATCCTGCATTAATACCCTCTTCCAGGTACATATATTTTTTTGAAAAATTCCATAATGAATCAAATTCCTTTTTCATATTTCTTTGAACGCACATCATCATTGCATAAGACATACCTTCTGTTCTTGCATCGTTATTTCCAGTATCAATGAAGCAAGCTGTATTATCATCTAAAATATGATAAAACTTTTCTTCTTCATCATAAAAAATAGTTTCATAAATTTCATCTAATCTATTTTCTATATCACTTAAGGAATATCCATACTCTAAAAATAAATTAGTATATTCATTTTTAATATTCATTATTCCTTAACACCTCCAATAGTTAAACCAGATACAAAGTATTTTTGTAAGAATGGATATAAACATACTATTGGGAAGGCTGTAACTATTGTTATTGCAGCACGAATAGATCTAGGTGTCACTATACTTCCAGCATTTTTCATCATTTCTGCTGTTCCTGATCCACCACCTTGTTGAGTTGTTGATGATAATAACTTCATTAATTCATATTGCAATGTTGTAAGCTTAGGATTTGCTGAAGCATATAGCATAGCATCAAACCAAGAGTTCCATTGGTTTACAGCAATAAATAAAGCTACTGTTGCAAGAACAGGCTTACATAATGGAAGTATTATTTGCATAAAGATTCTGAATTCTCCAGCTCCATCAATTTTAGCAGATTCTATTAAACTTTCTGGCAATCCATTTATATAGGTTCTAATTACTATCATATTAAAAGCACTAACTAATCCTGGTAAAATATAAACTAAAAAGTTATTTAATAATCCTAATTCTTTTATTAAAATATAATTTGGAATCATTCCACCGTTAACATACATAGTCAATACGTAAATAAATGATATACTTTTCTTAAATACAAAATCCTTTCTACTTAAAACATAAGCTAGCATTGCAGTTAAAAATACTTGTACAACTGTTCCTATTACTGTTCTTGAAACTGAAATAAATGCTGCTTGCTTTAAATTTGGATTATTGAAAACAGTTTGATAATTTTTTAATGTAAACATTCTAGGCCATAGATATACTCCACCTCTTACTGAATCTAGTCCATCATTAAAGGATATGGCTAAAGTGTTTAGTATTGGATATAAAGTAACTATTACAAATAAAATCATAAATATTAATAAAAATATATTAAAAACTATATCGCCTTTACTTTGCTTTTTAAAATTTATATTTAACATAAGTACTCCCCCTTAGAATAATCTTTCTTCGCCCATTGATTTTGCAAGCTTATTAGCTAAGAATATTAATACGATACTTATTACACTTTTAAATATACCAGCTGCAGTGGCTAAAGAGTAATTACCTAAGCTTATTCCATACTTTAGAACAAAAATATCTATAGTTTGTGATACTGATTGTACTAAACCATTTCCTAATAGATATTGAACTTCAAATCCGGCATTTAGTATATTTCCTATGTTTATTAATAATAATATAAAAATTGTAGGCTTTATTCCTGGTAAAGTTACATTCAACATCTTTTGGAATCTTCCTGCTCCATCTATTTCTGCCGCTTCATATAAATCTGGATTTATAGAAGTTATAGCTGCCAAATAAATAATACTTCCCCAACCGACTTCCTTCCATACATTAGATAGTCCTACTATTCCCCAGAAGTATTTAGTCTCAGCGAAGAAGTTTATTGGTTTTTCTAGTATGTTAAACCAAACTAATAATTGGTTAATTATTCCCGTTTCTGGTGATAAAACTTCAGAAACAATTCCAGTTACTATTATCCAAGATAGAAAGTGTGGTAAATATGATACTGTTTGTACAAATTTCTTAGATAAAATATTCTTTACTTCATTTAAAAGCAAAGCAAATCCTATTGAGCAAACAAAACTTAGTGTTAAATTTATTAAACTCATTGCCAAGGTATTTCTTATTACATTTAAAAAAGTCGGATCAGAAAATAAAAATTTAAATTGATCTAACCCTACCCATACTTGGTTAAAGAGCCCTTTTGCAGGTTTAAAATTTTGAAAGGCCATTACCCATCCTAAAAGAGGAGCATAGCAAAAAATAAGTACATATATTATAAATGGAATTGACATTAAAACTAAACTTTTCTGTTTTTTTATTGTATTCCATAAACTTTTGTTAGTTTTTTTTTCTGCGTTTAAAGTTGGTTTTTTAAGTTCTAATTGCATCCCAAAACTCTCCTTTTTATTTACTTTAATTTTAAATAAGGGGGAAGTTTTTTATACTTCCCCTATTTTTTATTTATTAAATAATTCTGCTCTTCTCTTAGCTTCTTTAAGTAATGCTTCTTCGTAAGCTTTAACATCTGCTTGAGTTGTTAAAGTAGTTTGATATTCGTTCCAAGTTTTTTCGAAATCACTAGTTCCAGTCATAACTACCTTAGGAAGCCATTGCTTCTTTATTTCATCCATTTTTTGCATTGCTATTCCAGCTGGTGTATCTGCTGTTAAAGTTCCTGCAAATGAATATATTGGGAACCAAGGTTGATTCTTTTCAGGAGGTTCTGGCATAAAGTCTGTAAACTTTGTATATCCATATTTATCTAATATATTTTTATCTACTGCACTTAAAGAATCATAGAATTCTTTTGGTTGTTCACTTGGTATTACAGCATTACCATCTGCTAATACTCCTCTAAATTGTGGCATATATGTGTACATGCATAGGTTTTCATTAACCCAATCTTGATTTTTATTATTTGTTCTTTGTTCTTCAGTTCTGTAGAATAAACCGTCATCTCCAACTTTGTAATCTACATCTTTTTCTCCCCAGTATCTTAATGTCATTACTTCATCACTTAATAAATCATTAATTGCTTGTAAAGCACCTTCAACATCTTTACAGCTTACTGATATACCAAGTCCACCACCTGCATTTATGGCTGCTCTATTTCTATAATTAGATTCTACATTTGAATCGAAAGTTAATCCTAAAGGTACCCAAGTTCTTTCGTCTAATCCTTGTTGTACTAATGATTGTTCAGCAGTTTGGAATTGCCAGCCTTGATCTATCATTCCTAAAACTCTACCTGTTGAAAGTTTAGAAATATATTGATCGTAAGATGCTGTAAATGTTTCTGGATCTATTATACCCTTATTATACATTTCATTAAGCTTTTGGAAATATTGCTTTGCTTCTGGTATAGTATCATAACTTCTTAAAGTTATTTTATTTACATCTATAGTAGTATTATCATTACTTGGTCTTGGATCTATAGCAGCTTTACCATCATTAGGGTATCCCGCTAAGAATAGAGGTGGATTTTCTAAACAGAAATATCTCCAGTCATCTGATAATATTTCAAATCCAATAGTAGGTTGTCCATTTATTTCTGGATTTGCTGCTTTATATTTTTCAATTAAATCAAAGTACTCATCAACTGTCTTAATTGTAGGATAATTAGCCCATTCTAACACTGCTTTTTGAATCCAGAAAGCTTCGTCATTATGCTTTGTTGTCATGTCTTTTCCTTTTACATTACCAAATTGAGGTATATAGTAAATATGTCCGTCTTCTTTTCTTACCTTATCCCAGTCACTTTCTGACCATAAATTCTTTATATTAGGATATTTATCTATATATTCATCTAGAGCTACTAAAGCACCTGCATCAACTAAAGCTTGTGTTCCATCTCCACCATCGATGAAGTCTGGATAATCGCCTCCTGCTATCATTACTCCAATTCTTTCCTTTGCAGTTTGACCTGTAAGCCATGTTTCAGTAATTTTAGCTCCTATTTTTTCTGCTATAGCTTTTTTAAGTCTATTATCTGGAACTTCTTTACCTGCTACTGCAAAAAAAGCACTAAATTCTTTAATTCCATCTTTATTAGTATTTGAATCTTTGTCTGTTCCCTTAGAACATCCTGCGAAAACGCTTAAAGCTACCATTGAAGTTAAAACTAAACCTAATAACCTTTTTCTTCTCATTTTTTCAAATCCCCTCATATTGTTTTCGTTTACATTGCATGCATACAATTATTTTTAAGATTTAAATCTACTAACTAAATTCTAACATTTACCACTTAAATAACAACCATTCAAATTATAGAAAAAAATAAGAAAAACTATAGATTAATATATTTTCCTACTTTTAATGTCTTTTATACCTGACATTCTATAAAAATAAGTATTTACTCTATCTCTCCATTCTCTAGCATTAGATAATTGCTCTATTAATTTCTCTCTAATATCCTTATATATTTCTTTATTTAAATTATCTTTTATATCATCTATTCTTGATATAAATGTCTCAACTAAAGAATATCCTTCAAAATGTGAATCATATATATGTTGAATTACAGTTTTCCCACTCTTTAGCAAATGAGTATATTCAACCTTATGGAAAAATAATAATAATTCATCTGGGCAACTATTTATATCTTCATAAATTTCCTTTGAAGGTGAATTATATTGATTTATATATTTTGTACCACTTTTTATAGTTCTATCTATTCCTATTCCATTCAAATCAGCTCTATTATATGTTCCCCATGGAGAATATTCGTACCCATCAATATCTGGTCCGTAGTGATGCCCTGGTGAAACCATCCACCCAATACCCAAGGGTGATGTATAACTTTCATAGGCTTTCCAAGAATTTAATAAAATAAAGCTTATATTTTCTATTACTTTTTTATTATTTCCAAAGGTAAGTCTTATCCATTCATCAATAATTTCTTCACTATTTATTTTACTATTCCATATTAACCTTCCATAACCATAAAGATTTCCTTGTGCTAAGAAGTTTCCAGTCCAATTTAAATCATTTCCAATATTAGATATTGCAGCTATGCCCTTTACTCTTTCTTTAACCTTCTTACTTTCTCCTTCAGCATAAGTATTAAATTCTAATATTTCCTTCCACCATGGAACTAAGAAACATATATCTCTTTGTTGCCCTGTATATTCTTGAGTTATCTGTAATTCTAGTATTTTATTTGTATTATCCATAACTCCAAATAAAGGTGAAATAGGTTCTCTAACTTGAAAGTCCATAGGTCCATTTTTAATTTGTAAATACACATTATCTAAAAATTCTCCATCTAATGGATTAAAGCAATCATAAGCTGCCTTAGCTCTATCAGTTGAATAATCACGCCAATCCTGTTTGCAATTATAAACAAAGCATCTCCATATTACTATTCCTCCATAAGGCTTTATAACTTTAGCTAACATATTAGCACCTTCTGCATGATTTCTTCCATATGTAAAGGGACCTGGTCTTCCTTCTGAATCAGCTTTTACCATAAAACCACCTAAATTAGGAACAGATTCATAAACAAATTTAGCTCTTTTTTCCCACCATTGAATTACTTCTTCTTCTAGTGGATCTGCAGTACTTAATTCTTTTAAAGTCATAGGAGAAGCAAAATTAATGCTAAGATATAATTTTATTCCCCATTTACACATAATATCATTAAGAATCTTTATCATATCTATTTTACTATCTATAAAATAAGACTCTTCTTCATGAACGTTGGTATTGTTTACAACTATTCCATTTATACCTATGGATGCAAGTAATCTAGCATAATCATTAATTCTTCCTAAGTCTTCTGCTAAATCATATTCATCATTAAAAGCTTTACGTATTATATCACTGCTAGCTGGTATTCCTATAATTGACATTATATCTTTTATTATTTCCTTATTTCTTACACTTTCAAAAAATATGGAACTTCCAGCAAAACCTCTTTCTACTGTTCCATCTATATTATCCCATTGATTTATTAATCTTAATTGGTTATCTGGATTTTCAATTATTGGTGTTTCTGATATTTCCTTATTTTGATCTAATAATCTTAGTAAATGAAATACCCCATATAAAATAGCATTTTCATCATATCCCAAAATCCTTATATATTCCCTCTCTTCTTCTAGACAAATTTTTTTAATTTCATATCCATTTTCCTTTAAAGTTTCTTTTTTATTAATTTGAAGTTTAATATAATTACTAGCTTTTATATCCTTTTCATTTAAATATATATTTTGTACTATTTCTTCATCAGAATTATGCCTTAAAGGCTTTTTCAATTCTAATAGAGCATTGTTTATAATATCGCTAGATTTTGCTTGTAAATATATATGTTTTATATATTTTTCATACTTAGAATTTTTAATATTTCTATGACTAAGCCAAGCTAAATACATATCATTATTTTTATCTATCATCTAAACTCTCCTTTATAAATATAAATTTTATTATCTTAAAATTTCTCCTCACTATAATTTCATCTTAAATAAGTATTTATAATATAAATTTTATCATCTCAAAATTTCATTAACAACAGTACATACTATAGTAAAAAATACTAATAATTATAAAAATATCGCAGATATATTTAAATACTACGATATTTTTATATTAATATATTTAAATTTATTCTATATCAAGTTCAACTTCTTTTACCTTAGCTTCTTCAATGTTAATTTGAAGCAAAGATTTTTTAAATAGAAACATTGCTATTATCATAATTGCAGAAGAAATCAAAAAAATACTAGAAACACTAATTTTATCAAAAAGATATCCATATACCATACTACTTAATGGCATAGCTATCATGGCACCTGTTGAAACTACTGTTGATACTCTTCCTAGAAACTCTAAAGGAACTATTGATTGGAGTCCTGCATTTAAACAGGTATTGGCAACCCCAATGAATATACATATTAATAATGTAATAATTAACATTAGTAAGTATAAGTAAAAAATAGATCCTTTGATATCTACCAATGGTTTCAACGATACAATAGCATATCCTGACAAAAGTATTGACGCTATCATCAAATTTAAATATAAATTTTTTCCTAAAGAATGTTTCTTTGAAAACCAGCCTACAATTACACTTGATAAAATCATTCCTACTACACCAAATGAATCTATTAGACCATATTGAAAGTCAGATACCTTTAATATTATCTTACTTATAAAAGCTGAACCTATTGTAAAGGAACCAAAAGCAAAATTTAATATAATAGCTAAACTTACTACATTTATAATATCTTTTTTCTTTAATATAAAATTAATTCCATCTTTAAATTCATTAGTAAAATTATTTAAAGATAATTTCTCCTTTGACTTAATATTTCTTGGAATCACTAAAAAAACTTCTGAAAAAGCAGAAATATAAAAAGAAATAGCATTTACTATAAAAACAGCTTCTAATCCAAAACCTCCATAAATAAATGCAGCAATAGCTGGTGAAATAACATTACCAATTGCCATTAATAAAGAATTTAATGCATTAGCTTCAACTAAATCTTCCTTTTTCGTTATAGTTGGTATTATTGTTTGAAGTGTTGGATTATCTAATGTAGAAATTAAAGAAAGTAATATAACTAATACATAAATATTAATAAGCGACATTTCTCCCGTAATGAAATAAATAACAGCAAATATACTTACTACTATACCACTTGCTAAATCTAGAAATATCAATATATTTTTTCTATAAAATCAATCTACAATTACTCCTGATATAGGGGATATTATTAACCCTGGAATTAGAGCAACTGAAAGGATAGATGCAAATTTAGTTGCTGAGCCTGTAGTACTTAAAACAAATAAGGATAATGCAAAACCTTGCATACTAGAACCGATTAAAGATGTAATTTTTCCAAACATTAAAAGCGAAAAATTTTTATCTTTTAAAAGTTTAAATTTCATTTTTCCCCCTTTTCACACTATAAATGTGTATTAGTAATAAATTTATTAATCGTAACATTGTTTTATAAATCCCCAATCTAAAGCCAAATTACTTTTAATATGATATTATTATATCGTAACATTGTTACGTTTGTAAATATATTTTTCTGCTCATTAATAATATAAAAGTTATATTATTTATATTTATATAGTAATAAAAGGTGAATTCCACGGAATTCACCTTTTATTAATGTAAGTTAATATTTATATAATATTCTTTTATTAATGCTATAACTATGCTATTACCTGAACCTTTCTAACTTCTCCTAGCTTTTGTTCTACTAATTCTATAAGCTTTATCTTGTCAGCTTCATTGTTTACAACATCCATAGTATCCATATCTATAATTAATACTTCAGATGCATTATAATGATTTTGAACCCAATTATCATAATCTTTCCATAAAAAATTATAATATTCTTTTAAGCTTTCATCTATTTCGAACTCTCTACCTCTTAATGCTATTCTATTTAATACTGTTTCAAAAGATCCCTTTAAATAAACCATTATATCTGGTGCCTTCTTAGGTAATTCTTCTAATTCTTCCAGCATATTATGTAAAAGATCTTCATAAATTTTCATTTCTAATTCATTTATTCTTCCAAGCTCCATATTTTTCTTAGCAAAATACCAATCTTCATATATAGATCTATCTAAAACATTATTATTATTTACTAATGCTTCCTTTATGCTTTTAAATCTTGTATTTAAGAAATAAAGTTGTAATAAAAACGGATATCTTCTTTTTTGAATTTCTTCTTCAGTTTCGCTATAGAATAAAGGTAATATAGGATTATCATCTACACTTTCATAAAATACATCTGAATTAAAATGATTTCCTAGAATTTCAGCAACAGAACTTTTACCAAGTCCAATCATACCTCCAACAACTATCAACATGCTTCACCTATCCTTTACTTTTTGTCTTTCTCTATATTACATAATAAAAAATTCACTTTCAAGTCTTGACTTTTATTATTTATACTAAATATGGTGCTGTAATTTTAATTAACACTATATATTGTATGCTTATATACAAAAGAAAAGGAACTTATAAAAGGTTGTCAATTTCCTAATCCTTTTATAAATTCCTTAAAATATTACTATTGTTACTCTACATTAAATTTAATATTTCTTTCTTTATGTTAACAAATTCTTCACTTGTAATAATTTTTTCATTTCTATCCTTAGGTAAATTAACTTTTACTTCACCTTTTATTACAGCTGGTTTTTCAGATATAACATAAATTTTATTAGAAAGAAATATAGCCTCTTCTATATCATGGGTTATAAATAATATTGTAGTATTCATTTTTTTAGTAAGATTTAAAAGCCAATTTTGCATTTTTCTTCTTGTTATAGAATCTAACGCTCCAAAGGGTTCATCTAAAAGCATAATATCATTAGAAGTTAAATATGTTTTTAAAAAGTTAGCCCTTTGTTTCATTCCACCTGATAATTGAGATGGATATTTATATTCAAAACCACTAAGTCCAAAGTCATTTATATGTTTCTTTACTTCTTCCCTAGAATCCTTCTTATTTTTGCCTTTAAAAATAAGTGGAATACCTATATTATCTATTACCTTCTTCCAGGGAACCATCATATCCTTTTGATACATATAGCTTATATCACCATTTATATTAATCTCACCATTATCACTGCTAGTAATATTAGTTAATATATTAAATATAGTACTTTTCCCACTTCCTGAAGGTCCAAGTATTGAAATTAGCTCTCCTTCATTAACTTCAATATTAATATCCCTTAATATTTCCATGTTATCAAAGGATTTAGAAACATTTTTTATTAAAATCTTATTTTGATAAGAATTCATTTGTATAAGCCTCGCTTGCTTTCATTTCCTTATTAATTAATTTATTATCATACAAGAATTTTGTATAGTTATCCCATACACTATCCTTCATTTCTCCCCAAATCTTAGTACCTTCCATATACTTATCAGCTAAGTATTTTTGACTTTCTATTGCTAATTCTTCACTTATTTCAGGCACCTTGCTTACTAATAATTTAGCAGCTTCCTCTGGATTTGCTATTGCATCTTCATATCCTTTTGTAGTAGCTTCCATAAACTTTTTAGCTAAATCTTTCTTATTATTAACTGTATCCTCAGTTGTAGCAATAATAGGAGTATAGTAATCTAAAGCTGGATCTAAATCTCTAACTGGAATATAATTAATATCAAAGCCTCTAAGTTTTGCTTCAATATTAGTCCATGCTTCAAAAGTCCATTCAAAATCTAAGTTGTTTTTAGTTGCTATAAAGAAATTCTCTGTACCTGCATCTACCATCTTTAATTTAGTAAAATCAGCTCCGTTTTTTTCCATAACAGCCTTTAATATAGCTTCTTCTGATGGACTTCCCCATCCACCGTAAACTTTATTTTCAAAGTCTTTTACAGTCTCTATTCCCTTTTCTTTAGGTGATGAAAAGCCTGATGTGTTATGTTGTATTATAGCTGCTATTGCCATAACAGGTAATGGATTATCTGATGTTCTAGCATAAGTTAAATCTTCTTGATAACTAACTGCAAAATCACCTTTTCCTGCAGCAAGAAGCTGGAGAGATGATCCTTCTGATGGCTGAATTATTTCAACATCTAAGCCTAGATCTTTATAATATCCCTTTTCCTGTGCTACATAGAACCCAGTATGATTAGTATTAGGTGTCCAATCCAATATTAATGTAACCTTTTGTAAATCTCCATCTTTACTAGTTTCTTTATTATTACTACATCCTGTAAATAATGTTAATACTGCTACTGATGCTAACACTACTGATAATAACTTCTTTTTTATCATTATTTTCACCTCTAACTAATTATTTTCACTTTTACTCTTTGTTTTTTATTATTCCATGGAGTAAATACTTTTTCCACAATTGAAACTAAAATAAATATTGCCATACTTATAACCACTATTATAACTATCGCTGCAAACATTTTATCTAAAGCATAGGCACTTCTTGCTCTTGTCATATATACACCAAGTCCCTTATCTCCTCCAAGCCATTCTCCAATTACAGCTCCCATAATACTATATGTTGCAGCTATTCTCATACCTGAAAAGAAATTTATCATTCCGTAAGGAAGTTTTAAATGCATAAATATATTAAATTTAGATGCTCCCATTAATTTAAAGTGATTTATTAAATCTTTATCTACACCTTCTAATCCATCTACGATACTTATTACTATTGGGAAAAAGCACACAATTACAACTACAATTATTTTGGGTAAATATCCAAAACCAAACCATATAATAAAAAGTGGTGCTAAAGCAATAGTTGGTATAGTTTGTGATATTACTAATACAGGGTAAAGAGCTTTTTTTATAAGTGGCACCATATCCATAAATACAGCTAGTATTATAGATAGAAGAATAGCAATTAAAAAACCTACAAAGCCTTCATATAATGTAGCTAATATATGTGGTATCATAATTTTAAAGTCACTAACTAAAACCTTAATTACATCTGTTGGTGCTGGCATTATATATTTTTCTATACTCCCTGCTCTTACAACCATTTCCCATAAGCTTAATAAAATTATAATGAATATTATAGGTGCAAGTTTATTTCCTATATTTTTCGACTTTTTCATCCATTGTCACGCCTTCTTCTTTATAGTCTATTTTAACCATAGAACATACTCTTGATGCACCTTCTTCTGTGCATATCTCTTGAGCTTTCTTTACTATATCTAGTAAAACATCTAATTCTCCTTCCATTGTAGTTTCCATTGCTCCAACTTCATACTTTACTCCAGTTGAAACAATATATTCAATAACCTTGTCCACTACAGGGTAAATCCTCTCTTCAGGTACTGAAGGTATTACTTGAAGACTTACATTACATAGTGCCATAAAATTCCCTCCTTTTTTTATAATTAACTTAAATAATTTATCTTAAATCTGATAAAGTTTATTGTTAAAAGAAAAAAACAGCATCCTAATATAAGAATGCTGCTCAATAGCTTAATTTGTAATTGAAACAATACTAATCTCCCTACGTTGGCATTATCCAAATCAGGTTTATGGGTCAAGGCAATATCAGCCTACTCTCAGCCTGCTCCATATCTGCAAGCTCCCCGTTGTTCTGTTTTATACAACGTTAATTATACTACTTTCCAGTTTCTTTGCAACCTTTTTCCACAATTTTACCTTCCGCAATTTGTTGTATGGTTAATCAACTAGATCAAACCAATTTATTATACAACTAAATATTTTTTAGACGATAATTTATGTATGCTCATAATTGGCTGTGCATCTCTACCAGTTAACTGAATAACTGCCTATAAATTT
>JAEXLD010000083.1 GCA_023445445.1 Bacillota bacterium | reverse complement strand
TCTATACCAGAAGAAGGTAAACCTACAGATTCTAATTTATTAAATGTACCTGTTGGAACTCAAGTATTAAGTGATAAGATTAAAGTTCCAGGAACAAATAAAACATTTGCAGAAATGGGAAAGAAGTTAATGAAGAAAAGCAACAAGAAAGCTAATAATATATATGCTGAAAATAGTTAGATGCTAAATGAGAGAAATAATTAGATAGCTTATCAGGCACTATTAGATTAGCAAGAAACTTTGAAAAGTAAAAAAATAAAGAAGAATACTGCTGCTTATGCAGATGGCACTAAAGGCATTAAACCATATGGATATAATCAAAATAATGGACCTAGACATATACCATCATCTGAAGTAGCAAGTAGATTAGGTATTCCTTATAATATTAATGCTCCTATTGGTAATGTAGATACTGCTAATGCTAGAAGTAGTAAATACTTTAACTATACTGGTAATCCTGGACAACTTCCAGTAGGTAATATATATAGTACAAATAGTAAAAAGCCGAAAACTCCAAGTGATAATAACTGGTTAGATCTAATAGACAACATAGCTGCATTAGCTGGACCTGTTGGTAATATATTCTCAGGTAGTCCTGAAAGAGTAGAAACATATACTTATGATCCAGTATATGGTCCTACTGATTATAATATAGATCCTATACTTAGAGAAGCTGCACTAAGTGATAGAATTGCTAGATACAATATGGCTAATATTAATCCTAACACTGGAGCCAATATGGCATTTGGTTTACAATCAGCAGTTAATAGGAATAAAGCTATCGCTAATGCTTATGCTACTAAGAATAATGTTGAAAATCAAATGGCATTTAACAATGCTCAAATAGCTAATCAATGGGGACAACAGTATGCTAATGCTAGACATTTAGCTTCTGTAGAACAAGCTCAGAATGATGCAGCTGCTAGAAATATTCGTAGAAAAGGATTTGGTGATTTATCTACAAGAATATAGTAGATAAGTAGAGATAAACGTTTAACTAAAAGAGACTCTGCTGTACTAGAAGCTATGTTACCTTATTTGGAATATGGTATGACATCAGATCAATTAACTAAATTATATAATAATTTGAAAAGATAATGGCAACGAATAGATTTGATAAACCAATAGAAAGTGAGTATATTAGTTAGTATACACCAATACCCTTTGAATAGTTATATGCTATAGGTAAAGCAAATAACGAAAGAGTAGATAAAGCTTATTAGGATTTAGGTAATCAGTTTACTAAGTGGTCAGAGTTTAGATCACCATCAGCTGTAGATACTAAGAGATGGTATGATTTAACAGTTGGAGCCGGACAAGATGTAGTAAATAAATTAGCAGCTAATCCAGATTTGATTAAAACAGCAGAAGGTAGATCCTTAATACAATCGTTTATTAATACTAGACCTTATAATGAGCTAAGTTAGTTACAACAGAGTAGAGAAGGATTACTTTAGAGATAGAAAGTAAATCAACAACTTATGCTATCCGGTAAGTATAATCCTATGTGGCACGATGTTGACTTTACTAATTATAATACTTTAGATAGTGGAGTATTTAATGACGTTGCTCCATTAGCTTATAAGTCAGAAGTAGATTTAGTAAAACCTTATGTTGATAATCTAAAGCCTGGATTTATTAGACAAGAAGGTGCTTATGATTGGAGAGGAGTTTCATCTGAAAGAACAGATCAAGAAATAGCTAACAATATTTCTGCTATATATAACACTCCTGAAGCACAGAAACATATACAAGTATTAATACAGCAAGGATATACTCCAGAACAAGCTAATGCTTTATTTGCTAATCGTATATATAGAGCTGGTAGAGAATTTGCATATGAAGATAGAGAACTTAATCCTTTATCTAAGATATACGAAGAAGATAGATTGAAGAGAGCTAGAACAGGACAACAAACTGCTCAAAAACCCTTTAGATTGACAGAATCTATTGCAACTACTGGTGGAGATGCATTTAAATTAGGAACTCAAGCTTACATAGCTAATAAATATAGAGATCAGATAAATTCTTTAACTGATCAATATAATAAAGCTGTCGAATCAAATGATAATTTATCTGCAAATATATTTAAGGAACAATTACGAAAAATATATAATGAATCTAATAGTTACACACCAAATAAATTGTTTAATGAAATATTTAAAGAATATGCTACAGATGGTAAATTAACTAATATAGATTTATCAAACGCTACTAATGATATTTTGAATAGATTTGCAGCTCCATCTCCTATTGCTTCTGTAAATGATTTGTTACAAACTACTATACCAGGTATTACATCTGAAACAGTTACTACTCCATTAGGTAAATACAGAGTAATAGCTAATCCTAGACAATTAGATTTAGCCACAGATGTTATATCTGAAATAGCTGGTTATAAACACGTAGAATCTGGAAAGAATAAGTTTAGAGATGCTCTTAAAAACGGTAAGCTTACTAATGTTATTCTTCAATAGGGAGGTAATATTCTTACTTTACCTGTAAATAAAAATGGACAAGTACAGCCTAATTCTAGTTAGGTAATTACAGTAGCTATACCCCAAAGTCAATTAGATGCGTTAGGTATAACAGACGCAGATATGGTTATATCTGGGGCTAAAAGAATATACGATCGCTCTGGTAAGGTGTCTCTATCTACAGAAATAAAAGAAGGAGATAAACGTAAACTACCATTTCAAAGATACTTAGAAGAAGGAGAGTATAGCAGTAAATATAACTATGAAGGAAAAGTATCTTACAATGTTCCTACAGAAGATGTATATTGGTAGATAGAATTACTAAATAAACTTCCAGATCCACAAGATAAATTAAATACTGAATACTTAGATCAACAAGCATGGAAGCTATCTATGACAGATGCATTTAGATCTGAATTATATCCAAGTACACAACAGGAAGCTTACGGCATTGGTTATTCTGCCGGAGAAGAAGAAAAATAAAATCGCATAAAAATGGCTAAGAAAAATAAATTTAATTTGAATTCCCCCTCACTAGGACAATAGCTAGTGAGGGAAGCTATGACTCCGTACAGCGAAGGGTTTGATATATCGCAACTACCATAGTCATATGGAATAAATGAATTTACTACAGAACAAGAAGTGCCAGTAGTAGAAGAAGCTAAAGATAATAAAAGATCTTTAGCTGAAGATATTGTATGGAATACTGGAAAACTAATAACTAATGTATTAGATAATGCTAATCCATTATATCAGTATATACAAAAAGAAAGACTTAGTGTTGGATTGTCTAAATTACAAGACAATTTAATGGAAACAGAATCTAAATGGATACCACAGATATAGGAAGCTCAAAACTATTTAGAAGCTAAGTCTATTGTAGATAATATCTCTAATAATATACTTACAGATGAATAGAAAATAGCAGTACAAACTGTCAATTAGTTAGAACCTAATATAAAAGAGTATGCCAAATCTAATCCGTACTTAAGAGATTTATTCTACGATACAGATCCTACGAATGTAAATGGTAGTATAGCTATAAACTTTAAAGCTTTGCTAAATGACTTTAAAGATAATAATATATTCAACGTAAATCCGCTAGATAATATAGCTACAGCGTTAGAAGATAACGCATTAAACTAGGAAGAACAAGATTTCTTATGGAACAATAAATAGCAACAAATGTCTGATAAAGAAAGATTAGACGCTATTTAGAAAGTGTTATCTGATGCTAATGATGAATACGAAGATAAAACAGCTAAGATAGTAAAAAGATAGAATACTTTAAAGAAAGGTAATTGGTTGTACGATCCTACCGCTCTTACTAAAGAATTTGAGTAGAGAGTAAATGAATCTGAGTTATCT
>JAEXLD010000097.1 GCA_023445445.1 Bacillota bacterium | reverse complement strand
CAACAGGGATCGAACCTGTGACCCTCTGCTTGTAAGGCAGATGCTCTCCCAGCTGAGCTATGCTTCCATAAATGGTGACTCCTAGGGGAATCGAACCCCTGTTACCACCGTGAAAGGGTGGTGTCTTGACCGCTTGACCAAGGAGCCATGTGAGTTTTTTGTTTGTCGCCCGTACTTGCCGTTCTGCCGGCGAGCACATTAACTATAATACATAAATTTTAATATAGTGTCAACACTTTTTCATAACTTTTTTTTATTTTTTAAATTCATACTAATAAAACAACTTAAAACCTAGAAATTTATTGTTGTTTATCTAAATTAAACTTCTTAATTATTCTTTATAAATATATTATAATTCTATTAGTACGATATTTATATAAAAATAAAATATATTAAGGAGTTTTATTATGATTCATCATGATTTAATTATAATAGGTGGCGGTGCATCAGGTTTAATGGCTGCCATTACTGCTAAGGATTTTGGTTTAGATGTAGCTATAATAGAAGGAACTGATAGGATTGGGAAAAAAATATTAACTACAGGAAATGGCCGTTGTAATATTTCTAATACAACTATTTCTTTTCCCTTCCTTTCATATCACAGTGAAAATTCAGGATTTTTCTCTAAAACTTTATCTAGTTTCGGAGTTAATGATACAGAAAACTTTTTTTTATCTCTTGGTCTTCCTATTGTAGAACTAAAGAATGGAAAAATGTATCCTAAGTCTCTTCAGGCTTCTTCAGTGGTAGATATATTAAGATTTGCAATTGAAGATAGAGCAATACCTTTATACACAGATTGTAAAGTAAAAGATATCCACAAGGGAAAAGTTTTTAAGTTATCCACAAGTAATGAAGATAAAAAGTTATTCACATGCAATAAATTAATTTTAGCATGTGGAGGAAAATCTGCAGTTAAAACTGGATCTGATGGTTCAGGATATAATTTAGCTAAATCCCTAGGACATACTATTATAAGAACTATTCCAGGAATAGTTCAATTAAAATTAGATAATCCTTATTTAAAATCAATATCAGGTGTAAAATTTGATGGATATGCTACCTTATTAATTAATGGAGAAATTATACGAAAAGAATTTGGTGAAATTCTGTTTACAGACTACGGCATTTCTGGTCCACCAATACTTCAACTATCTGGTCATGCATCAAAGGCTTTACTTAATAATAAAAATGTTGAAATTTTAATAGATATGATTCCTAATGAAAATGTTGAAGATGTAGAAAATTTTCTTGAAGGGCACTTTGCTATGTTTTCACACAGACCTGTTATAGATTCTCTTATAGGTATAATAAACAAAAAATTAATACCTACAGTATTGAAGTCTGCTGATATATCTAATCTTCATATGCCTTGTTATGAATTAGATTGGAATGATAAAAGAAACATAATTAATATATTAAAATCTTGGAAATTTAAATGTATAGATACTAATGGCTTTAATCAAGCTCAAGTTACCATAGGCGGAATAAACACAAAAGAAGTAGAACCTTCTACACTTGAATCTAAATTGGTTGAAGATTTATATTTCTGTGGAGAAATTCTAGATGTTGATGGAGATTGTGGTGGCTTTAATCTTCAGTGGGCTTGGAGCTCTGGTTATACAGTAGCTAAAAGTATTGCATATAAAAATAAATAAACTCTTAATTATTAATAAGTAACCAGCTGTTTCTCAATGAAAAATAAAATGATAAACTCCTTTGGGAGTTTATCATTAAATATATATTTTTAGTAATTTGGAAAAAATCACTTCAATAATTCTTTATTTTACATTATAAATTTTAAATTATTTATGTTCTTCCCTCTTCCAACAACCTATTAACCTAGTTAATTCCTTATTTTCTAAGGTTTCTATCTTATGTATACTTATTATTGAGCCATCTTCCTGCTCTTTTATATCAGTATATACATTTACAGTTTCACCATATTTACATTCTTTTTCAAATGTAACCTTTATTTCATCTAAGGAATAATTATTTACTATATCTTCTGGTAAAGTTTCAATAGCCCAATCAACATACTTAGTATTATTAACATGTTGATTTGAATCTATATCACTATACCTAACCTTGAAACTATCCTTATACTTATATTCTTCAATACCTTGAATTCTAGGTAACTTGAAGTCTCCCTTCATATCACTTTCTACACCATATAATTCATATTGTGATTCTGGAATTCTCATCATTCTTCTCTTCTCTAAATTAATCATCAAGAATAAAGCATTAGCAGTTACTATAACATTCCCATGACTATCTTTAATTTCATAATTTCTAAGTGCATAGTACTTTTTAAATCCTACTGGTTCAGTTTTTACTTTTAACTTTTCTCCATACATAGGATCTCTGAATATCTTTACATGATAGTTATAAAATACCCATGTCATATTCTCTTCCATTAATTCCTTCATTCCAGATCCTAAACTCTCAGATTGCTTTGTTCCTATATCAGATAATATGTTTATTATAGTTGACATACTCCCCTTTAGATTTCTATCTACATCATAATAATGTAATTCATATTCTTTTTCATAAGATTTCCCCATAAAAATACCTCCTGTTAATAAAGAGGCTGTTAAATCAGCCTCCTTAATATAATTTAAATAATTGGATCTATAAAGCCATTCTCTGAATTGTTATTTCCCCCAAAGTCATCCATATTAGGTTTATTTCTATCATAAACAAATATACTAATATAAGCAGACATATATACTGATAATATGCATGATCCAACTACCATTAGTATAGGTCCTATAAAAGGAATGAAATCAAATATTCCTAATAGTATCATTATACCTATAAAAATACCAGAAATTGCAGCTATCCTTCCAATAGTTGCCCAAAAATAGCCCTTCCTAAATAAAAGGAACGTTTCTCTTATTGAATCAGTAATACCTATATTATTAACTAATAATGTTGAATTAAATAATAACAATGCTGGTGTTAAAAGCAATATTACTGCAATATATAAAGGAATCAAGATAATAAGTCCTATTCCTAATGTTAAGATAGCTAGTATCATAAATAAAATCATAAATACAATAATTGATACTATCATCATAAGCCAAACTAATATATTTAATCCTAATGCTTCCCACTTTTTCTCCCATACATATCTTGCTGCTGATCTCCAACTAACTTCATATCCCCTATTTGCGTCATCTATAATTTTAATTATTACTAAACTACCAAATAAAGATAATAATCCTAAAATTAATGCTATTAAAATGATTAATAATACTATTCCTACCCCTATGCCTGTAGCTCTTTCTTCTAAAACTGCATATGGATAAGAATACATAAATGATGATCCAATAAGAGCAGTAGCAACTACAGTATAAAGTAATATTAATGGTAGTATAATTGCTGGTGCCATAAAAATTCCTACAGCCTTAAGAATTTCTAAAAAATTATCTATGCATATGTTAAATGCCCTAGATAAAAGTTCCGACACAAATAAATTCTTTTTTCTTTCTTCCATAAAATCACCCCTTTTTATTATACTTTTATATTTATATTTTAACACAACATTTTACTATTTATAATTAATTTACAACAATTTAACTTATTTGGATAAATATTTATTGAATTTATAAAAAAAAGAGGCTGTATAAACAACCTCTAATATATATAGTTACTATTATTTTGCTTTTGATTTTATTAAATACATAGTTACCATTATCTTGCTCTACTTGTTATTAAATCTGCGATAAACACTATTGCAGCTACAACTAGTAGTATATGTATTAGGCCTCCACCTATTCTAAATAATAGACCTATTAACCAAACTGCAACTACGATTCCACCTAACCATCTTAAAAATCCCATTACAATCGCCTCCTAGTTCTTATTAATTTCCTTCTTTATTTCTTTAGTAGTCTCTTTAGTTATATCAGCAAATTCATCCTTGCCTTTGTTTACTTTTCTATCTAAAATCTCTCTTACATTTTCTTCTTTATTCTTAACATTTTCAAAGCCTTCTTTTATTCCAGATTTAATGTCCTCTATATCTTCTTTCTTTTCATTAATTAAATCTTCTAGCTTTTCTTTTCCATCGTTTATATATTTAATATTTTTATCTTTTATCTTGTTAAATATTTTACTTATCTTGTCTGATTTTGAGTTTATAGCAATTCCAGTCAACACACCAACAGTAGCACCTAAAGTAACTGCTAAAGTTAACTCTTTTCTTCTACACTTTTTAGTTTGTAACCTGTTATCTCTTATAAAGTTTCTTAACATAGACATAACTGCCACCCCTCATTCTTTATTATTTTTGCATATTTTACACACAAATATATTCATATTAGATACTCATTTTCAACTAAAAATTAATTTAAATATAGTAACTATTTTCTATATGTTACCATAAAATATTTTATTAGTCAATAATTGCTATCATTTGATTATGTTTATCATTCATTTCAACCTATATTTTATTAAAATTTATATACCCCATAAAAAAAAGAGAAGTATTCTGTAGATAAAATCTACTTCTTTACTACTCTTTTTTATTATTACTATAGTTCTTTTGTAACTCTTATTGTTTGATCTCTTCTAGGGCCAACTCCAATAATTGAAATCTTTGTGCCAGTAAGTTCTTCTATTCTAGATAAATATTTCTTTGCATTTTCTGGTAATTCTTTATAGCTTCTCGCTTCAGCTACTTCTTCACCCCATCCATCAAATTCTTCATATATTGGCTCACACTTAGCTAAATCACTTAAACTTGCTGGGAAATAATCTATAACCTTACCATCAAACTTATATCCTACACAAATTTTCAATTTTTCAAGTCCAGCTAAAGTATCTATCTTAGTGACACATAATGATGTTAATCCTGATACCCTTACTGTTGTTTTTAATATAACTGCATCTAGCCATCCACATCTTCTTGATCTTCCTGTGGTTACTCCATACTCATGTCCTTTTTCTCTAATCCATTCTCCTATTTCATTATCTAATTCAGTAGGGAATGGTCCTTTACCAACTCTTGTAGTATAAGCTTTTGCTATACCTACTGCATTGGTAACCATAGTTGGTCCTATTCCTGATCCACTAGCTACACCACAAGCAGTTGTATTTGAAGATGTTACATATGGATAAGTTCCATAATCTATATCTAGAAGCATTCCTTGCGCCCCTTCAAATAATACAGTTTTATCCTCTTTAATTTCATTATATAATCTTACAGAAGTATCTTGAACATATGGTCTTAATCTTTCTGCAAGTTCTAAGTATTCTTTTAATATTTCATCATAGTTTAATGCTTCTCCATCAAGAACATTAACTATGTATTTATTCTTAAACTCAATATTTTCTTTTAATTTTTCTTTGAAAACTTCTTCATCTATAAGATCACAAATTCTAATTCCAGCTCTTTCAAATTTATCAGTATAACAAGGTCCTATCCCTTTTCCTGTAGTTCCTATATCATTTTTTCCTCTTGCTTTTTCCTTTAGCTTATCTAGAACCTTATGATAAGGCATTATAACATGAGCTCTATCACTTATAATAAGTTTCTTTGGTGTAACGCTAACACCTTCTCCTTCAAGATAATCTATTTCTGTAAATAAAGCTTTTGGATCAACAACTACTCCATTACCAATAATATTTAATTTATTATCATATAGTATTCCTGATGGTATTAGGTGAAGTTTATATTGCTTGTCGCCTACTTCAACTGTATGACCCGCATTATTTCCTCCTTGGAATCTAACTATTACTTCTGCTTCTTCAGCTAAGTAATCAGTCATTTTTCCCTTTCCTTCATCGCCCCATTGGGCTCCTAAAACAACAAATGCTGACATTAATTTGCCTCCCTGCCTAAGGACTTGAAAGCCCTCATTAATAAAATTAATTGAAATTAATCTCCAAATACAATATTAACAAACTAAAAATAAACTTTCAATGTGTTTGCGAATATTTTTTTGCATTGTATATATATAATTCGTATAATTATAATATGAATATATAATTAAAGGAGTATTTTTATGAATATCTATGAAGAATCTCTAAAATATCATGAAGAATTAAAGGGTAAATTCCAAATAAAATCTAATTGTACCATTACTGATGAAAAAGACTTAAGCTTAGCATATACCCCTGGGGTTGCTGAACCCTGCAGAGAAATACATAAGAATCCAGATTCTGCTTATATATATACAAGAAAATGGAATACTGTAGCTGTTATCTCTGATGGAACTGCTGTTTTAGGTTTAGGGGATATTGGCCCATTAGCTGCATTGCCAGTTATGGAGGGTAAATCAATATTATTTAAGGAATTTGCAGATGTGGATGCTTTTCCATTAGTATTAGATACTAAAAATGTAGATGAAATAGTTGAAACTATCATTAGAATATCTCCATCTTTAGGAGGAATAAACCTTGAAGATATTTCTGCTCCTAGATGCTTTGAAATAGAAAAAAGGCTTAAAGAAAAGTTAGATATACCAGTATTTCATGATGATCAACATGGAACTGCTATAGTAGTTTTAGCTGGATTAATTAATGCCTTAAAGCTTATAAAAAAAGAAATTGAGAATATAAAAATTGTTATAAATGGCGCTGGATCTGCTGGTACTGCAATTTGTAAATTACTAATTTCCTTTGGAGCTAAAAACATTCTTATTTGTGATAAAACTGGAATAATAAATAATGACATGGATAATCTAAATGATTCAATGAGAGAATTGGCCTTAATAACTAATAAAGAAAATATTAAAGGTAGCTTAAAGGATGCATTAGAGAATTCAGATGTATTTATAGGTGTATCTGCTCCTAACTTAGTAACAAAAGAAATGGCTATGACTATGAATAAAGATGCAATTATATTTGCTATGGCTAATCCAACTCCTGAAATTTTTCCATATATAGCAAAAGAAGCAGGTGTCAAGGTTATAGGAACTGGAAGATCAGATTTTCCAAATCAAGTTAATAATGTATTAGCCTTTCCTGGAATATTTAGAGGTGCTTTAGATATTCGAGCTAGAGATATAAATGAAGAAATGAAAATAGCAGCAGCACATGCAATTGCAAATTCAGTTAGAGAAGATGATTTAAACTATGATTATATACTTCCAAAAGCTTTCGATTTAAGTGTTCAAAAGGCAGTTGCTACTGCAGTAAAAGAAGCTGCAATAAAGACAGGAGTATCTAAACTTTAAAATATGCATAGTAGAGTGTGTTAACTTAATGTAAATTAAGTAGGTAAACACTCTACTATTTATTATTACATGTTGTTAGACTTTTCAGCACACTTTTCTAATGCTTTAATTATTGTACTTCTAAATCCGCCATTTTCTAATTCTACTACCGCATCAATTGTAGTTCCACTAGGAGAGCAAACCATATCTTTTAATTCTCCTGGATGTTTTCCTGTTTCTAAAGCCAGTTTAGCTGATCCTAAAATAGCTTGTTCTGCCATTTTATAAGCCTTATTTCTTGGAATACCAAGTTTAACAGCAGCGTCTGCCATTGCTTCTATAAACATAAATACATAAGCTGGAGATGAGCCACATAATGCAATAAATCCATGAAAATATTTTTCTTCTAATATCTCATATTTACCAAACATATTAAAAATTTTACAAACTTCTTCCAACTCATTTTCTTGCAAATTATTATTAGGACAAATTGCTGAAATAGCTTCACCAACTAATGCTGGAGTATTAGGCATAGTTCTAACTATTTTATAATTATTTCCAAGCCAATCTTCCATATCTTTCATTGATATTCCAGCTGCAATAGATATGATAATAGTATCTTTACTTATATTGTCCTTTATATCTAATATTATTTCCTTGAAAATATTAGGCTTAATTGCTAAAAATAATATATCTGAAAATTTAGCTACTTCTTTACTATTTAAGGTAGCTCTTACCTTAAATTCATCTTCAATGCTTTTTCTTGATTTCTCACTTTTAGTAGATATATAAATATCCTCATTAGAGACTTCATTTGATGATAGTATTCCTGTAAGAATAGCTTTTCCCATATTACCACAGCCTATAAAACCTATTTTTTTATTCATTCCCTTCACTTCCTTTTAATTTTTTATTATAAATAATTTTCTTAGTTTTTTATAATTTATGAACTTAGCCATTACACCCATAGGATAGCTTTTTTAATATAATACAAACTATTTATAAGGAGGGATAGTTATGAAAGATAATCTAATAGAAATTAAATCCATTAAGGAAACTAAAAATCCTATTATAAAAGTTATTGATAAAAATAATTTTTATGATATTTATATTTTTCTTCAAGACTTAACAAAGGAAGAAATAACTATAAAAAATATAAATAACTTTCTTATTTTAAACCTCTCCTTAAAAAATAAGTTTAATGACTTATTGAATTTTAAAAGAATACTTTATTTAAATAAAGTAGATATTGATACAATAGAAAATTCTGTCCAAGCCAATTATATCTACTTAAAGGTTCTTAAAGATTAAAAATAATGGAGCTGTTGCAACAGCTCCATTATTAAAAATGTTGAATGTAAAATATAATTTACTAAAATCTTGTGTTTTAAGTTTTACATTTTTCATTATTAATTTTAATTTGTTGGATAGATAAGTTTATTATTCCTTATAAACTAGCTCTAAATTAGCAAATTTACTGTGAGCACCAATCCATGCCATCTTAACTGTTCCAACTGGACCGTTTCTTTGCTTAGCTATTATACATTCACCTATATTTTTTTCTTCAGTTTCCTTATTGTAATATTCATCTCTATATAAGAACATAACAACGTCGGCATCCTGCTCAATTGACCCTGATTCTCTTAAGTCAGATAACATTGGTCTATGGTCTGCTCTTTGTTCTGGAGCACGAGATAACTGTGATAAGGCTATTACAGGACATTCCATTTCCTTTGCTAAAGCCTTTATAGATCTAGATATTTCTGAAACTTCTTGTTGTCTACTTTCACTTCCTGAACTACCACTCATTAATTGAAGGTAGTCAATTAGTATCATATCTATACCATGTTCCATCTTTATTTTTCTACACTTTGATCTCATTTCCATTACACTAAGACCTGCAGTATCATCTATGTATATTTTAGCCTTAGATAAAGGCCCTGTAGCCCTTGCAATTCTCTCCCAATCGTCATCATCTAAGTTACCTGTTCTAAGCTTTAACATATCTACATTTGCTTCTGAACATAGTAATTTATATGCCAATTGTTCCTTTGACATTTCCAGAGAAAAAATAACTACACTTTTTCCTTCTCTTAGTGCTGCATTTTCTGCAATATTTAAGGAAAATGTTGTTTTTCCCATAGAAGGTCTAGCTGCAATAAGTACCATATCTCCTTTTTGAAATCCTGATGTTTTAGCATCTAAGTCCCTTATTCCTGAACCAACTCCAGTTATAGATCCCTTATTATTAAATAGTCTCTCAATTTCTAAGAAACCTCTTTCAAGTACATTTGATAATGGTTCATAATCATTAGAACCTTGCTTTTCAGCTAAGTCAAATATTTTCTTTTGAGCTAAATCTAATACCTCATCTACTCTATCCTGCTTGTTATAACTTTCTTCTATTATACTAGTTGCAGATCTAATTAATTTTCTTAAAGTTGATTTATCCTCTACTATTGATATATATGCTTCTAAATTTGCTGTTGTAATTACAGATGAACTTACTTCTGATATATAAGTAACTCCACCTGCTTTATCTAGCATATCTGTTGATTTTAAGTATTCTAACAAGGTTACAAGGTCAACTGCCATATCCTTTGAGAACATCTCTCTTATAGCTTTAAATATAACCTTATGTCCATCCCTGTAAAAATCTTCTTCATTTAGCTTTTCTAAAGCCTTTGCTATTGCACTTTTATCTATTATCATTGCTCCAATAACAGATTGTTCAGCTTCTAAGCTTTGAGGTAAACTTCTCATTATTGGTGTATCCAATTTGTAACCTCCTTCCTTTTCATAATAAATATATTATATCAAAATTTTTTACTATAAAAAAGCTGATAAGTATTATATTGATTTCTTGTTATTACCATATCAAGTTAATTCAAATAATAATTATCAGCCTTAATTTTTTTATTTTTCGAAGACTATATCCATTAATTCTTCAATTTTACTTATAGCTTTAACTTCTATATCATTTAAGTCTAATGGAATTTCTTTTTCGTTTGCTTTAGGAATAACTACAAGCTTTATTCCTTTTCTTCTTGCTCCATAGATTTTTTCGAAAATACCACCTACTGGTTTAACATTTCCTCTTAAAGATATTTCTCCAGTTATTGCTACATCTTGTCTAATTGGCTTTTCTAATAAAGCACTTATTATAGAGATAGTTATAGCTGCACCTGCTGATGGTCCATCTATTCTCCCACCACCTACAATATTTACATGAATATCATAATCTTTAATATCTTTATCAGTAATTCTTCTAATTACTGATGCTGCATTAAATACTGAATCCTTCGCCATAGAACCTGCAGTATCATTAAATTTAACGGTACCCATTCCTGGTTTCTTTGATTCAAAGGCTACAGCTTCAATTTCTAATGTAGATCCTAAAAATCCACTTACACCTAATCCATAAGTATGGCCTATTTCATAGCCTTCAACATCATCAACAGTTTCAAATGGTACATATCTTCCTATTGATATAACTTCTTCAACATCTTTTAATGTTATAGTATCACTTTTTTCATTAGAATTATATAATGCATATCCATATGCATCAGCTAGTATATTTACAGCTTTTCTACCTTCAATAGTGTATCTACTAATAAATTCAGCAACACCATCTTCTAATTTTACATCTAGCTTCTTAGCAGCATTTTCTATTATACCTATAATATCTGTTGCTGATAATGGCTCAAAGTATACTTCTGTACATCTAGATCTTAAAGCAGGATTTATCTTTCCTGGATCTTTAGTAGTTGCTCCAATTAATACAAAGTCTGCTGGAGCTCCCTTTTCAAAAAGATATCTTATATATTCTGGAGTATTTTCATCATCTGGATCATAATATGAAGATGAATATTCAACTCTCTTATCTTCTAAAACCTTTAATAATTTATTTTGAAGAATTTCATCTAATTCTCCTATTTCATCAATAAATAAAACTCCCCCATGGGCATCTGTTACTAAACCAGTTTTAGGTTCTGGTACTCCAACTTCTGCTAAGTCCTTTTTACTTCCTTGATAGATTGGATCGTGTACTGATCCTAATAAAGGATTAGTAATTTCTCTAGGATCCCATCTTAATGTAGTCCCATCTACTTCAATAAATTTTGAATCTTCGTCAAACGGTGTAAATTTCAACTTTTTTGCTTCTTCTAAAGCAAGTCTTGCTGCTGAAGTTTTACCTACTCCAGGAGGTCCATATAAAATTATATGTTGTGGATATGGTGATGACATTTTTGAAATTAATGACTTTATAGCTCTTTCTTGCCCCACAATTTCATCAAAAGTTTCTGGTCTTAAAAGACTCATAACATTCTTATTTATTTTTTTTGCATCTAATTCTTCTAACTTTTCTAATTTTTTAGTTGTCTTTGAACTTTCAGGTCCCTTTTGCTTTTTTATTATAGATAGCTTAAGGTCATCCATAAATTTATCTTGTCTATCTTGAAGTGCCTTTTCAACTTGTGTTTCAATTTTGTTTTGTACATATTTTCTTGCTATATTTTCTGATATATAGTAAATAGTATCTTCTAATACACCACGTATTTCATCTTCATTTGGAACTACCTTTTCGCCTTTTCCATCTGAAGCTATTACGTTTAAAGCATATATTCTTTCACATATATTAGTAGAGTTTATATATTTTTGTAGTTTAAATCTTACAATTCTAGCTCTTACAGCTCCCTCATCTAATACGTTATTTAATATTTGATTTATTACATTTGCTTGTGCATCTAAAGATAACCCACTGTCTAATAAACTTTCTATGTTTGTTTCATCGTAAGTCTTCAAACTTAGTCCTCCTTATGATTGCTCTACAATGGTTACTTTCATCTTAGTAGATACTTCTGGATATAACTTAATTTCTATATCATAACTACCCGCAACCTTTATTGTATCCATAACAATTTTCTTTTTATCTATTGATAACTTATATTCTTTATTAATTAATTCTGCTACATCCTTACTTGTTATAGCTCCAAATAATCTTCCATTATTACCTTTAGCTTGGATTTTAACTTCTTTTCCTTTTAGGTCAGCTGCTAATTTTTGTGCTGCTTCTAATTCTGCTAACTTTTTCTTTCTTTCATTTTCCTTTTTTGCATTTAATACATGCATGTTAGCATTAGTTGCTTCTTCTGCTAATTTCCTAGGAAATAAAAAGTTTCTTGCATATCCATCTGATGCCTCTATAACATCACCTTTTTTACCTAATTTTTTAACATCTTGTAATAATATTACCTTCATGTTATTCACCAACCTTTAAATGTTTTTCTATTGATTTTTTAAGTTCTTCCTTAGCTCCATCTATTGATATATTACTAAGTTGTGCTCCAGCCATATTCATATGACCTCCACCACCTAATTCTTCAAGTATAACTTGAACATTATATTCTCCTATAGATCTACCGCTAATTATTATATTGTTGTTTATTTCTATTAATACGAAACATACATTGATTCCAGATATATTTAATAATTCATCCGCTGCCCTTGCTGCCATAAAGGATTTTTTAACTCCCTTTGGTGCCACTGCTACAGCTAAATTACCATAAACCTCTGCTGATTTTATAGTATCTGCAATTACTAAGTAATCTTCAAGATTATCCATAAACATTTTCTTAACTTCTATGGTATCTGCTCCTAAGGCTCTTAAGAAGGATGCAGCATCAAAGGTTCTTACTCCTGTTTTAAATGAAAATCCCTTAGTATCCATAAAGATTCCAGCAAGTAACCCTTCAGCTTCTAATTTTGTTAAGTTGGGCTTTTGTACCATATATTGAATTACTTCTGTTACCATTTCAGATGTTGATGAAGCATATACCTCAATATAATTTAATATGGCACCTTCTACTATATCTGGACTTCTTCTATGATGATCTATAATTATCTTTCTTGTGGCCATATTAAGTATTTCTTTATCTAATATATATCCTGAATTATGAACATCAACTATTATTAATAATGTTTTATCATTAATTTGTTCATAGGCATCTTCTAAAGATATAAAAAGATTATCATATCTTGAATCTTTTCTTAACTTTGATAAAAAGTAATCTATTGCCGCTGTTTCATTTCCTAATATTATATTACAAGGTTTTCCTAATTGTCTAACAACAGCTGATAATCCTATAGATGATCCAAAACAGTCCATGTCAGGATTCTTATGTCCAATAATAAATACATTGCTACTTTCATATATTAACTCCTTTAAAGTATGAGAAATAATTCTGGCTCTAACTCTTGTTCTCTTTTCTATTTCTCTTGAATTACCTCCAAAGAATTTAATTTTTTCATTGTTTTTTATTACTACTTGGTCTCCCCCTCTTCCTAAAGCTAATTCCTTTGCTGATGTTGCAAAGGTGTTATTTTCTAAAGGACAGGTTCCTCCTCTTCCTACACCAATACTTAGAGTTACTTCAAATTTATTTCCTCTATCTATTGCAGATACCTCTTCTAAAATTGAAAACTTATTGTTTATTTCTTCATCTATATACTTATCCTGCATAGATAATATATATTTATTAGAATCATACTTAGTTATCATAGCCTTAAGTCTTTGTGCATATGCATTAATAGTTTTTTCCACTTCTGCAACTAACATTGGCCTATCACTTTCCATAGTAGTTTCTAATACCTCTGATAGGTTATCTACTTCAATAATCATTATGCTTTCTTTAGTGCTTTCAATATTCTTATTACCACTAATATCATTAAAGTAAACTATATATAAATCCTCTTCTAAGTTACTATCCTCTATTTTACTTGCATATACCTTATAAAATGAATTTAATATTTTAATTTTTTGATGTAAATCTCTATCACAGGTAAATAACCTAGATAAATTTAAGCCCCTTGCTATACTAACTATATTTAATCCTAATGGTTCTTCTTCTGGAGTAAATTTCTTAAATTCTTTATTATACCAAAAAATTTCTCCTGATTCCTTTATTATAGCAAGTGGGAAAATTAAATTAAAAATGTTATTGTCAATATCCTTGAGAATTGTTTCTTTAATCTTTTCTGATTTATCTTCTTCTTCTTCTTTACTTAAATATTCACTAATAGTAAATATAATAAATATAATTAAGAAAAAACTTCCTAAAAAGATACTCTTTATATAATATAATGCTATGCAAGCTACTACAAAGATAATCGGTGTAACTATAGGCTTAATATTCTTAAACCTCTTTTTATATAATTCTTTCCATTCCATAACGTTAATGGTGCTCCTTTAAATGTAATTGAAGTTTACTTAAGCTCCTTCCATCACTTTCATATTCATGTTCTTCAGCAATTCCCACTTGTAGTTTTTTCTTCATATCATCATCTACATCCTTACATGAATATCCCAGTTTTTGGGCTAATACATATAAAATAATTACAGCTCCAGATATACAATTTAAAATAGCATCTTGAGCTACATTACTTCCTTTGGTTAATAAATGATAAAATTCAGCTATTATACTTAAAAGGTTTGCTTTTAATTTCTCTATCATTTTAATATTGGCCATTATATTTAAATCATCTCTCTTCAACCTTTTCACCCCTATACTAATACCCTTGTATATATATTTTAAATATAATTGACTTTTAATGCAACAACTTATAAATTTATTTACATATTTTGTAAGAAATTATATTGTATTAGTATAACAAAAAACCCCTGAAATAACAGGGGTTAATTACTTTACTCAGTTGTAAATGGTAATAATGCTATGTTTCTTGATCTCTTTATAGCACTTGTTAATTCTCTTTGGTGCTTAGCGCAAGTTCCAGAAATTCTTCTTGGTAATATCTTACCTCTTTCTGTTACGAACTTTCTTAGCTTAGTAATATCTTTATAATCTATTGTTTCGGCTTTATCTACGCAAAAAGCACAAACTTTTCTCTTAGATCTTCTCATTTTTCCAGATCTCTTCATATCTTTCATGCTAATTCCCTCCTTCTTTTAGACTTTTTAGAAAGGCATATCTCCATCATCTACAGGAGTCATATCTTCCTCGAAATTTCCACCAAAATTATTTGATGGAGTTGAATAATCAGAACCATTTGAAGAACCAAATCCATTATTATATGAACCTTGGTCTCTTCCAGCACCACCGTTGTTACTTGATCCAATGAATTCAAAAGAATCTACAACTATATCAGTTGTATATCTCTTAGTTCCATCCTTAGCATCATAACTACCAGTTCTAATGCTTCCAGTAACAGCAAGTTGTCTGCCCTTTGTAAGATATTGTGCTATTGTTTCACCAGTTTTACCAAAAGCTATACAGTTGATAAAATCAGTTTCATCCTTTTTGAAAGGTCTTGTTACTGCTAAACTAAATCTAGTAACTGCAGTACCACTTCCAGCAGCAAAGTTTAACTCTGGATCCTTAGTTAGTCTTCCAATAAGTATTACTTTATTCATTACAATATCACCTCTTACGCTTCTTGTTTAACTATTATGTGTCTTATAACACCATCAGTAATTCTGAATACTCTGTCTAATTCTTTAGGTAATTCTGAATCAGCATTGAAGTTGATTAATGTATAGAAACCTTCGTTAACTTTTGCGATTTCGTAAGCAAGCTTTCTCTTACCCCAAACGTCAACATTTTCTATAGTTCCTCCACCATTTTCTATTACACCTTTAAATTTTTCGATTGCAGCCTTACAAGCTTCCTCGTCTAATGATGGGTGTAGTATAAATATAGTTTCGTACTTTCTCATCATTTTCACCTCCTCCCCTCGGACCTTGGCTGTGCTTTACACAGCAGGGATTACAATTAAATATTGTAACATTATTATTATATATTTGCAAGATATAAATTTATATTGCCACTAATTCACTTTTTTCTTGGCATCCTTTTGAAATTTACTTCTTGGTAACATTACTATTCTGCCACATCCTGTACACTTAATTTTTATGTCTGCACCTAATCTAATTACCTCAAATTCCTTGCTACCACATGGATGCTGCTTTTTCATTTCTACTATATCACCTAAATCAAAACTTTCTATCATATATACCTCCTATAATTAATCAATATCATTTTTTATTAATTGTGTCTTTGGATATGGAATTTCAACTCCAGCTTCATCTAAGGCTACTTTAATATCTTTTCTTAAATCTCTTTCTAACTTCCATTGAGCCATTGGTTTTGATTTTCCAACTACTCTTATAGTTATTCCAGAGGCATTTAATGAAATAACCCCTAAAACTTCTATTTCATTTCTAATAGTATCTTTATTTTTCTTTTCAAACTTTTTACAAGTATCCTTAATTATATTAATTGTATTATCAATATCTTCTTCATATGCAATTTCTACATCTACTATAAATCGCATATCTCCTCTTGAATGATTTGTAACTTCTGAAACCGCACCATTAGGTAAATTATGAATATCACCACTAAAATCCCTTAATACAGTTGCTCTTATTCCAATATTTTCTACAATACCGCTGTATTCTCCTATTGTTACATAATCTCCAACACCATATTGATCCTCAAAAATAATAAAAAAACCATTTATTAAATCTTTAACTAAACTTTGAGCTCCTATACCAACTACAAAACCTATAGCACTTAAAACACCTGCAGAGACCCTAAATGTACTTCCTATTATTATACTAGCCGCTGAAATATATACTGCATATTTTAAAGTACTTTTAAGTATTGCTCCTACTGTAATTGCTTTTTGTTTATTCATAGAAAAACTTAATTTACTGTTTGCTTGATTTGTAACGAATTTATCAATAGCTTTATCACCTATTTTAATTATTAAATACATAATTATAATTAACAAGATGAGAGATAATCCTTTACTAAGTATTAATTCAGCCATATTAATTGCAGTATCAATTGCTTTGTCCCAATTAAATGTATAAGAAACTTTACCTGTTGCTTCATCCATTGCTTTTGTTACCCATGTTAAGTAATTCATATTAATAATCTCCTATATAATTTTTTCAAATTTATTTTCTTCCTTAGTATAAATGCCTTTATAGTTAATAATATTCCTTTTAATAATTTCATCTATATAATTTTTATCTTCTATTCTAATACAGATACCACAACTTTGTGTTATAGCTGTAGGTGTTGGCATCATTTTGAAAACAAATCCCTCTTCCTTTAATGATTTTTCTCCATTCATTGCATCTAAAGTATTTTTAAAAACTATAATATAATAATTCATTTTATCCTCCTTGATTTAGAACATTTATATTTAATTATATTATATATATTTTTGTAAATGAATATAATATATTTTATAATTTTAATATAGTTTAATATTTTTATAAAGGAGTTATTTTTATGAATAACATTTATTTAGACAATGCTAGTACTACTTTTCCAAAGCCTAAAAGTGTAGCAGATAGTATATATAATTTTTTAACAAATATAGGTGGTAATCCTGGTCGTTCAAATCATGATAACGGAATGCAATCAAATAGATTATTACTAGAAGCTAGAGAAATAATTGCTAGTTTCTTTAATTTTAATAAAATAGAAAATGTTATTTTTACTAATAATATAACTACTTCTCTAAATATTCTAATTAGTGGTTGTTGTAAAAAGGGTGATCATATAATTACATCTTCTATGGAACATAACTCTGTTCTTAGGCCGCTAGTGAGTTTAAAAGAAGCTAATATTATTGATTTAGATATAATAAATGCAAATTCTTTTGGTTTTATAAATGTAGAAGATTTTAAAAAAGCAATTAAAGCAAATACAAAATTTATAATATTAACTCAAGCTTCTAATGTAATAGGAAGTATTCAACCTATAAAAGAAATTGGTAAGTTATGTAAAGATAATGATATATATTTTATCTTAGATTCAGCCCAAGGAGCAGGAGTTCTTAATCTTGACTTTAAAGAGCTTAATTTAAGTGCTTTAGCCTTTACTGGTCATAAAAGCCTTTTTGGTCCACAGGGGATAGGTGGGTTCATTATAACTGATGAATTAAATGAGTTATGCACCCCTTATATATTAGGAGGTACAGGGAGTTTATCTCACTCTCTTATTCAACCTGATTTTCTTCCTGATAAATTTGAATCAGGCACCCTTAACATGCCAGGAATTATTGGACTAATGGAAGGAATAAAATTTATTAATTCTCAAGGCTTAAATACCATTTATGAAAAAAATAAACATTTAAGAAACCTATTAGTTTCTGAATTACAAAATATTAATAATATAATTTTATATGAAGACTTTAATAATGAGAATTATACATCCTGTGTATCTTTCAATTCAAAAAATATCGATACTGCTGAATTATCTTTTATACTTGATTCAGACTTTGGAATAAAAAATCGTTCTGGTCTTCATTGTGCTCCATTAGCTCATAAGACAATCGGGAGCTTTCCAACTGGTACTGTAAGATTAAGTTTAAGTTACTTTAATTCTGAAGAAGATATAAAACACACAATTAATTCTATAAACAAAATTCTAAAATGAATACTAGCCTCCTTTATTGTCAATAATTTCAATAAAGGAGGCTTTTCTAATGACAGTAGATAAATTTAATGTTGATTCCCTATTACCTAATTCCTATCTTAAAATAGGAAACTTTCTTTATGAAGAGTTAATTGATGTATATAAATCTAATAGAGTAATTATATTTCTTTGCATTGGTACTGATAGATGTACTGGCGATTCCTTAGGGCCATTAATTGGATATAAATCAAAAAGATCCTTTAGAAATTTATCTAAAAATAATATTTTTATTTATGGTACTCTAGAAACACCAATCCACTCTAAAAATTTAATTGATATAATTTCTAAAATTAAATCAGCTTTTAAAGATCCCTATATAATAGCTATTGATTCCTGCCTTGGTAGTATTAATAATATTGGCAAGGTTTTTATTGACAGAAATCCTATTTCTCCTGGTCTTGCAGTTAATAAAGAATTACCCCCTATAGGAGACTTAAGTATTACTGGTATTGTTAATATATCTGGAGTTTATGAATTTTTAGTACTCCAAAACACAAGACTTTTCACAGTTATGGCTTTAGCTGATTGTATATCTAAAGGCATTTTATACTGCGTTAATAAAATTGTGGATAGTTCAAACAGTATGTTAATTAACTAATGAACATAAAAATATATAATTTAATTTTAGCTTTTATTTTAGTTTACTAATAAATCATTTTGTATCTAACTTTTAAAGCTTAATCTATACCTATATAAATAATAGAAGAGCTATTCCTATATATAAGAATAGCTCTTCTATTATTACTTTTTATTTATGGCTTCATTTAATACATATGTTTCTTCTTCTGATAATTCATATCTAGATATTCCCTTATCAACTGGTTTTGCATAGGTAATACTATCTTGTCTAGAATAAATTCCAGTAATTATAACGCCATCATTATAAGAATCTAAAATAGCTATTGAGAAACTTAAATCACTTCCTACATCTGAAAATGCCTTATATCTCATAATAGCAACTTTATTTACGCATCCCTTTATTTCTTCTTGTATGACCTTACATTGATTAATAGCTTCATCAGCCTTAGCTGCTGCCTTTTCTACTTCCTCAATCTTTGAAACAATAAGTTCTTCTAGGTTTTTATTATTAACACCTCTAGTAAGTCTTCTAAATTTCTTTTCAAGTTTTTTAGTAGATCTCATTAATGAAATTACTATAATAAAAAGTAATAATATTATTACTAATAATGCTATTATAATGAAGTGTATATTTTCATTTATTAAATTAATTAAAACTTCCAATTTCCTGCTCCTTCCTAAACTTATGTCAAAAAGCATCTAATGTTTCACGTGAAACATTAGATGAAACTTTTATAAATGCTTCACGTGAAACATTTATAAGTTGATTATTTCTAATATTCTTTGTAAATCCTCATCAGAATAATATTCTATTTCTATTTTGCCCTTATTATTCTTATTACTTATATTAACTTTAGTTCCAAAATAATTTTGAAGTCTTTCAGTAACATCCTTATAATATGGACTGATTTCTCTTGTCTTTTCTCTTGTCTTTTTATCAGATTTAATTGACTTAATTAATCTTTCTAATTCCCTAACAGATAATTTTTCATCAATTATTTTTTGTGCTATTTCACATTGAAGTTTAGGATCTTCTATTGCTAACAAGGTTCTTCCGTGACCTTCCGTAATAACTTCGTCTATTAAATATTGTTTCACAGTATCACACAGTGCTGTAAGCCTTATAGTATTAGTAATTGCTGCTCTTGATTTTCCAACTCGCTTACTTAACTCTTCTTGAGTTAGGTTGAAATCAGATAGAAGTTTTTGATATGCTAAAGCTTCTTCAATAGGATTTAAATCTTGCCTTTGGATATTTTCTATTAATGAAATTTCTAAAATATCTTTATCACTTAAATCCATTACTATTGCAGGAACTTCTTTTAATCCCAATAATTTAGATGCTCTCCATCTTCTTTCCCCTGCAACTATAGTATAATAGCCATCCTTCTTACTAAGTATAATAGGTTGAATAATACCATGTTCCTTTATGGATTGTGCTAATTCAGCTATTTTTACATCATCAAAAGACTTTCTTGGTTGCTTATCATTACTCTTAATCAAGTTTATATCTATAAGAGAAGGCTTATTATTATCTTTATTAGGATCATCATTTGGTATTAATGCACCTAAGCCCTTTCCTAACGCTGATTTCTTGTTCATTATATCACCTACCTATTGTCTACTTAAAAATTCTTTAGTTAATGATTTATATGATTCAGCTCCCTTGCATTTTTCATCATATAACATAATTGGCAGTCCGAAACTCGGCGCCTCAGCTAGTCTTATGTTTCTAGAAATAGTTGTGTCATAGACCTTATCGTTAAAAAAGTTTTTAACTTCTTCAAAGACTTCATTACTTAAATTAGTTCTATAATCGTACATAGTCATCACTACGCCTTCTATCTCTAAATTTTCATTTAATGATTTTTTAACTAACTTAATTGTATTAATTAGTTGCCCTACTCCCTCTAATGCATAGAACTCGCACTGAATAGGGATTAAAACAGATTCAACTGATGTTAGAGCATTAATTGTTAACACGCCTAAAGAAGGTGGACAATCTATAAATATAAAATCATATTCATTTTCTATTTCCTTTAGCTTATTTGCTAAGATAACTTCTCTGTTTTCCTTTCCAATTACTTCAACTTCTGCACCTGCTAATTCCATTGTAGATGGAGCAATATATAGGTTTTGTACCAATTCGCTTTTCAATATTACATCCTTAAAGGATGCATCAGAAGTGATTACATCATACATAGACATTTCTAAATTGCTTTTATCTAATCCTAATCCACTGGTTGTGTTTCCTTGGGGATCTATATCTATTGTTAATACCTTGTATCCTTCCATTGCTAGATATGCGCATAAATTAATGTTAGTTGTAGTTTTCCCAACTCCACCTTTTTGATTGAATATACAAACTTTCTTCATATAAAAAAGCTCTATTTAGAGCTTCACCCCCCTTCCCATAATATTATTATATATAGTTTTACTTAATATTAAAAGATTAACATAATAAAAAAATGAAGAAATCACCATATTGTTTACTAAATTAGAATAATTTAGCTTAAACAATATAATTTTTCTTCATTTCTAACTATATTTGTATTTAAAACTAATACTTTTAATTTTTTATTTTTTAGGAATACTAACTGTTATCTGAATAAATTCCTCATCATCCTTGAACTTATATTCGGCAGGTATATTAAACTTATCAAAAACTTGCCTAATAGTATTAACATATAATTTTGCAGGGAATACGCTTTTTACCCTCTTCTTATCTTTATTACTTAGCTCTTCTCCTGCTATTCTTAATAACTCTTTATTTATTAATTCTTCTGTAGCTTTAACATTTAAAGAGTTTTTAACAACTTTATCTACAATTTTAAGTTGTAATTCTTCATTAGGTAAGGATAAAAGAGCTCTTGCATGTCTTTCTGTTAATTTGTTTTCTAAGCAGGTTTCTCTTACTTTATCACTAAGCTTTAATATTCTTAACTTATTAGCAATAGTAGATTGTTTCTTACCCATTCTCTTTGCTAATTCATCTTGAGTGAATTTATGATCATTAATTAAATTAAAATAAGCTTCTGCCTCTTCTATGAAATTTAAATCTTCTCTTTGTAGATTTTCAAGTAAAGCAATTTCAGCAGATTCAGTATCAGTTATTTCTATTATATTACAAGGAACAACATCAAGATCTGCCATTCTTGCAGCTCTCCAACGTCTTTCACCAGCTACTAACTCAAAACTCTCTCCTCTTTTTCTAACAGTAATAGGCTGAATTATTCCATGTTCCTTTATAGATTGAGATAATTCTTCTAATGCCTCTTCATTAAAAAACCTTCTTGGCTGATAAGTATTTGGAAATATTTTATTCACACTTATATTACTAATTTCTCTATTCATATGCACTCAACCATCCCTTATTAAAATAAATTTCCACTAAACTCAATAATTTAAAAATTCTATTTTTATTATATATTTCCTTCTTTTATTTCCTAATTTTGTAAGACAAATTCGCTAAATATATCTTATAAAAATACAAATGAACTCTTATATCTATGTATTGTATATTATATCGACTAATTATATTAATATATTTTGTAGAATGCTCTATTTAATAGGCTTCTTATTAATTGTTCCAGCTTTTCTAGGATAAGTTTTTGCACACTTACTTATCTTCTTTATTTCAACAATATTATGTTTTAAATCAGATTCTTCAATATTTACTTCTATTATATTTTCTAATTCTCCACCTAAAGTGCTAATAGCTTTTTTGCCTTCTTTTATTTCATCATCAATGGCTGGTCCTTTAAGTGCAACAAAGTAACCATTTATCTTTACATAAGGTAAACAAAACTCTGATAAAACAGCCATATTTGCAACAGCTCTAGAAGTAGCAACATCAAATTTCTCCCTTAATTCTGCTTTTCTAGCTCCATCTTCTGCTCTTGAATGAATTGTAATAACATTTTTTAGATCTAATTTTGCTATAACTGTGTTTAAAAAGTTTATCCTTTTGTTTAATGAATCTAATAGTGTTACTTTAACATTAGGATTCATTATTGCTATTGGTAGGCCTGGGAATCCAGCCCCAGTACCTACATCTATAATAGTTTTAGCATTTTTTACAGCATTAGACTTAAAAGCCTTTATGCAATCTATAAAATGCTTCTTTATTACTTCTTCATCTTCTGTTATTGCTGTTAGATTTATTTTTTCATTCCATTCCTGTAAAAGCTTCATATATTCTATAAATTGATTATACTGTTTTTCAGTTAAATCTAATCCTACTTCTAATGAAGCTTCTTTCATTAATTGAAAATATTCCATATTTCCTCCGTAAAAGCTTATTTCTTATATTGATGCTCTAGATAAATTAACAATACAGATATATCTGCAGGCGAAACTCCTGATATTCTAGATGCTTGCCCTATACTTATAGGTTTAATATTTGATAACTTTTGTATTGCTTCTGTTCTTAACCCTTTAACTTCTGAGTAGTCTAGCTCCTCTGGAATTAGTTTTTTCTCAAACTTTCTAAACTGCTTAACTTGGTCAAGTTGGCTATTTATATAACCTTCATACTTAGTTATTATATTAATTTGTTCTCCAATATCCTCATCATAATCTGGTCTTTCTGGATCTAATTCTGATAGACTAAAATAATCTAGTTCTGGTCTCTTAATAAGCTCATAGAAACTAATTGGTTTTTTTAGTTCAACAGATCCCTTGGATATTAAGAAGTCGTTAACTTCTCTCTTATTTGTAATTTGTAATTCCTTTAATCTATTAACTTCATTTTCTACATTATTTTTTCTAGTTACAAATTTTTGATATCTTTCTTCTGTTACAAGACCTACATTATATCCTATTTCTGTTAATCTAAAGTCTGCATTATCTTGTCTTAATAATAATCTATATTCTGCTCTTGCTGTCATCATTCTATAAGGCTCATTTGTTCCCTTTGTAACTAAATCATCAATTAAAACACCAATGTATCCATCTGATCTAGTTAATACCATAGGATCTAATCCCTTAATTTTTAATGCAGCGTTTATTCCGGCTACAATGCCTTGTCCCCCAGCTTCTTCATAACCTGAGCTACCATTTAATTGTCCAGCACCATATAAACCGTCAAAATCCTTAAATTCTAATGTTGGTTTTAATTGAGTTGGATCAATTGAATCATATTCAATTGCATAAGCAGTTCTCATAATTTCAGCATTTTCAAGTCCTGGAACTGTTCTTAACATTTGTAATTGTACATCTTCTGGTAATGATGATGACATTCCACCAACATACATTTCTTGAGTATCTTCACCTTCTGGTTCTATAAATAATTGATGTCTTTCCCTATCTGGGAATCTCATAACCTTATCCTCAATTGATGGACAATATCTTGGGCCTACCCCCTCAATTAATCCATTATACATTGGTGATCTATCTATATTATCCTTAATTACTTTATGAGTTTCTTCACTAGTATAAGTTAACCAACAAGAAACTTGCTCTCTATCTATATCTTCACTCATAAATGAGAAAGGTACTATTTTTTCGTCTCCAGGTTGCTCAATCATTTTAGAGAAATCTACACTTCTCTTATTAATTCTAGCTGGAGTACCAGTTTTAAATCTTCTTAACTTTATTCCTAAATCTATTAATGATTGTGATAATTCGTTAGCAGCTGATAAACCATTAGGTCCACTATTATAAGTTACATCTCCAATAATAATTCTAGCTCTTAAGTAAGTTCCTGTAGTTAAAATTACAGCCTTACAACCAAAGTATCCACCATTTTTAGTAAGAACGCCTTGTACTTTTCCATCTTTTACATCTAATTCTACTACTTCTAACTGTCTTAAAGATAAGTTTTCTTGATCTTCTAAGACACTCTTCATTCTGTATTGATATTTTTTCTTATCAGCTTGAGCCCTTAATGAGTGAACTGCTGGCCCCTTTGATGTATTAAGCATTCTTGATTGAATGAAAGTATTATCTATATTAACTCCCATTTCACCACCTAATGCATCAATTTCTCTTACTAAGTGACCTTTTGCAGTTCCTCCTATATTAGGGTTACATGGCATCATAGCTACAGAATCAAGATTTGTAGTGCAAATTAATGTCTTTAAGCCCATTCTTGCTGTTGCTAGTGCTGCTTCGCAACCTGCATGACCAGCACCAACCACTACTACATCATATTCTCCTGCTCTATATTTCATAATTATCTATCTCCTACTTTCCACAACAAAATTCTCTAAATATCTTATTAACTAAATCTTCTTCTAATTCTGATCCTGTAATTTCACCTAAAGCCTTTAATGCTGCTGTAACGAATATTGAAATCAAATCTAAATATTCATTATTATTTAATCTTATAAGAGCTTCATTGCAGTTCTCTCCTGCTCTAATTAAAGCTTGCTTATGTCTTGAATTTGATATTATTAAGCTCTCGCTATCTATTTTACCACTAAAGAACATATTCTTAATCTCATTTTTTAAACCATCTATTCCAATATCTTCTTTAGCTGAAATTTTTATTATATTTTCGAATTTATTTAATATTGAATCATCAATTTTACTATGTAAATCTATTTTATTAAGTAATACTATAGATTTTTTGTTTTCTATTGCATCAATTATTTCTTTATCTTCTTTATCTAGTTCCCTTGATGAATCTAAAACTAATAATACTAAATCAGCTTCATCTATTTTTTCTCTAGATCTCTCTACACCTATTTTTTCAACTATATCCTCTGTTTCTCTAATACCAGCCGTATCTATAATTTTTACAGGTATTCCATCTAAATTAATATATTCTTCAATTACATCTCTAGTAGTCCCTGCTATGTCTGTTACTATAGCTCTTTTTTCTTTTAATAGCACATTTAATAAAGATGACTTTCCAACATTAGGCTTACCAACTATAGCTAAACTCAATCCGTCTCTTATTATTTTTCCTTCATCAGCACTTTTAAGTAACTTATATATATCTTCATGAGCCTTTTCTAAGCTTTCTTTTACTCTAATAGGTATAGTTGGATCTATTTCCTCATCATCTTCAGTAAAATCAACTGCATATTCTATTAATGCCAAAACATTTAATAGATATTCATTTAACTTATTAATTCTTTGTGATAAAGATCCATTACTTTGCATTAATGCAGATTTCATGGCAAGTTCAGTTTTTGCTGTTATTAAGTCCATAACAGCTTCTGCTTGAGATAAATCTATTCTTCCGTTCAAAAATGCTCTCTTAGTAAACTCACCAGGCTCTGCAAGTCTTGCACCTGCTTTTATAACAGTTTCTAAAACTTTATTTGTGGATGTTACTCCTCCGTGACAATTTATTTCAACAGTATCCTCAGCTGTAAAGCTTCTTGGCCCTTTCATATAGCTTATAATTACTTCATCTATTAATTCCTCATTATTTATATCAATTATGTGTCCATATCTCATAGTGTAGGTCTTCATATCTCTAATATCTTTACCGTTCTTTGGCTTAAATATCTTAGATACGATACTTAAGGCCTTATCACCAGATACTCTAATAATGGCAATTCCACCTTCTCCTATAGCTGTAGATATAGCACACATTGTATCAAATTCTTTCAACTTCTATCCTCCTTATCTTGACTTAATTAAGTCTATATTTATAGTATATCCTTTTTAACTAATATTCATTTTACAAAACAATTAATAGTAAGTCAAAATAAATAAATATATAGTATTTTTCAAAAAAGAAAAGGTAAGAAAGCCAAAGGGCCTCCCTACCTTTATTTCTTAATGTCTACTACTACTCTTCTATGAGGCTCTTCCCCCTCACTAAAAGTATAGACATATTCATTATCTTGTAAAGCTGAATGTATTATCCTTCTTTCATAAGGATTCATAGGTTCTAGTTTATAAGGTCTTCTTATCTTTTTAACTTTATATGCAGTTTTTTCAGCAACTCTAATTAAAGTTTCTTCTCTCTTTTTCCTATAATTTTCAGTATCTAATACTACTTTCTTATAAGGAATATTGTGATCTTTATTTACAACTAATGAAGTTAAGTATTGCAGAGCATCTAATGTCTCTCCCCTATATCCAATAATTATTCCCATTTTAGGCCCTGTTAAATCAATATGAATTATATCATTTTCTTCTCTAATTCTTATTTCCGCTTGTACCTTCATACTATTAAGTATGTTTCTTAAGAATAATTTTACTTCGTCCTTGTAATCTCTCTTTACTTTAACTAATATCTTTGCAGGTTTTGCACCTATAAGATTTAAAAATCCTTTAGAACCTTCATCTAAAACCTCATATTCAACCCTATCTTCTGTAAGATTTAGGCTTTTTAAAGCATTTTCTAACGCTTCATTCACAGTTTTTCCTGTCATTTCTAGTGTTTTCATACCCTAATCACCACCTAGTAATACTAAATTATTTAATTCTTTTTCTTAGTCTTTGGTGTTGCTTTTTTGGCATTTTCTATTACTTTATACTTTGCTTCTTCTTCTTTTGCTGCTTTCTTCTTCATGGCTGGTAAGTAATTTAAGAAATAAGTTTGAATTAATTGAATAACTCCACCTATTATCCAGTAAATTACAAGTATTGCATTGAAGTTAATAGCCATTACACCCATCATACCTGCCATCATTAAGTTCATTGACCCCATATTCATTTGTGAACCGCCATTTTCATTCTTAGGCATAGACTTAGTTAATAATAAACTTGGTACGTATGTGCTTAAGAATGCTAATACTGGTAATATAAATATTGGATCTTTATCAAATACGTCTGGTATCCATAAGAATGATGGATGAACTACTGTTGACTTATCTATATTTAGGAATACATAGTAAAGTGCAAAAAGTATTGGTAATGGTAATAAAGTTGGAAGACATCCTCCAAACATACTAACATTATTGTCCTTCATACATTTTGAATACTCAGCTTGCATTTTTTGAGGATCATTTGCATACTTCTTTTGAATAGCAGTTAGTTCAGGTTGAATTTCTTGCATTCTTGCATTCGATCTGTTTGCTTTTATATTTAAAGGAAGAATTAATAATCTTATTATTAATGTAAATAAAGCTATAGTTAATATATAAGATACCCCACTAGGTTCTAAATTAAATAAGTTTAATATTACATTATGCATTCCTTCAAATATAATAGTTAAAAAATTTGTAATAGGTTGTAAGAACTTCATCATATTTTGAGCACAGCCTCCTTATTTTAACGGATCATATCCACCCTTAGCAAAAGGATGACACCTTAAAATTCTTTTTATAGCTAAAAAACCACCTTTTAAAGCTCCATATTTATTTATTGCTTCAATTGCATACTCCGAGCAAGTAGGAGTATAAATACATGTAGGCGGTCTCATTGGCGAAATATATTTTCTATATAAATGTATGAACTTTAACATTATTTTTTTCATTATTTATATAAGCCTGCCTTTAAAAAGAGTTTTTTCATTGCTTCTTCAACTTCAAAGAAGCTTTTTCCCTCTATAGAATTTCTGGCTATAAAAACAAAGTCATAACCAGTTTTAAGATCTTTTTCATTTAGTCTATAGCTTTCTGTTATCAATCGTTTACTTCTACTCCTGACAACGCTATTGCCAACTTTCTTACTTACAGATATTCCTACCTTATTATAAGTAATTCCATCTTTTGTTTTATTTCTTCTATTATTATATATATAAATAACTAAAAGATTATTAGCTAAAGACTTTCCTCTTCTATAAACTAACTTAAATTCATTGTTTTTTCTTAACCTGTATATCATTAGAAATTTTAAACTCCTTTTTTTCCTGCTATTGCAGAAAAAAGGCCACTATTTGCGGCCCTTATGCTGTTAATCTTTTTCTACCTTTTTGTCTTCTTCTCTTAAGAACATTTCTGCCTGATGAAGTTTTCATTCTCTTTCTGAAGCCATGTTCCTTTTTTCTTTGTCTCTTTTTTGGTTGGTATGTCATGAACATTTCACTACACCCCCTTTAAATTGTAATTTCTATAGTTAATACTATACTTCTATTTTTAGATTTACCTTATCATTATATATATATCGTGTTTTTATGTCAATACACTATAATTTTCAAGTTCTGTTGATAAATATAATAAATATTATCACACAAATTGTGGATAACTTATTGAATACTCTATTTAACTTATGTTATTATAAGTTATGACTGTGAATAATTTTATTTTCAAGTAAACTTATCCACACCTGTGGATAAAATTGTGAATAACTTGTTCGCTTTTTATTTGTTTTTAAGCTATTATACTTTATATTTAGCTTAATTTATGAATTTGCACTATGTTAATAATGTGAAAAACTGTACATAATTCTATTGTGGATAAATTTTATTAACTTATCTTTTCAACATAATTATTAACATGTGGATATCTATATTAAATTTATTAACATATAAAAATGTATGTTAATAATTGTGTTGATATTATGTTATTAACTAACATATTTTTATTAAAAAATTTATTTATGGAGGATATAAAATGAATAATGATCTTAAATCATTATGGGAAAAAACATTAAATATTATCAAGGGTGAAATGAGTGAAGTAAGCTTTAATACTTGGATTAAAAGCTGTGAACCTCTTTCTATATCTTCCAATACTATAAAGATCAGTGTCCCAAACTCCTTTACTCAAGACATATTAGAAAAAAGGTATAAGGACTTAGTTGTAAACTCTATAGAAGCTGCTTGCTCTAAAGTTTATAATGTTGATTTTATAGTAGCATCTGATATTCAAGAAGTTGACGAAAAGGAAGAAAAAAATAATCAAAATGATGATAAGTCATCAGTTAATGTAAATGATGAAATGTCTAGCACATTAAACCCTAAATATACTTTTGATTCATTTGTCATAGGTAATAGTAATAGATTTGCGCATGCTGCTTCCTTGGCAGTAGCAGAGGCTCCAGCTAAAGCCTATAATCCTCTATTTATCTATGGAGGAGTTGGTCTTGGTAAAACTCACTTAATGCATGCTATAGGTCACTATGTTCTTCAAAATAACTCTAATGCTAAAGTAGTTTATGTATCATCTGAAAAATTTACTAATGAGCTTATTAATGCTATTAGAGATGATAGAAATGAAGAATTTAGAAATAAATATAGGAATGTAGATATACTATTAATAGACGATGTTCAATTTATAGCTGGAAAGGAAAGAACTCAAGAAGAGTTTTTCCACACCTTTAATGAGTTACATGATGCTAATAAGCAAATTATTCTATCATCTGATAGACCACCAAAGGAGATCCCTACTTTAGAAGATAGGCTTCGTTCAAGATTTGAATGGGGCTTAATAGCTGATATTCAGGCTCCAGATTTTGAAACTAGAATGGCTATTCTAAAAAAGAAAGCTGATGTAGAGAAATTAAATGTTGCTAATGAAGTAATGGTGTATATTGCAACTAAAATTAAATCTAATATTAGAGAATTAGAAGGGGCACTTATTAGAATAGTAGCTTATTCTTCTCTAACTAATAGGCCAATTACTGTTGAGTTAGCAAGTGAAGCATTAAAGGATATAATTTCAAACAAACAAAATAAAAATATAACTATAGATGTTATACAAGACGTTGTAGCTGGATATTTTAATCTTAGAATAGAAGATTTAAAATCTCAAAGAAGAACAAGAAATGTAGCATATCCTAGACAAATTGCAATGTACTTAAGTAGAAAACTCACAGATATGTCTTTACCTAAAATAGGAGAAGAGTTTGGTGGCAGAGACCATACAACTGTTATACATGCATATGAAAAAATCTCTGACGCTTTAAATACTGATGAGAGCCTGCAACATACAGTAAATGATATAACAAAGAAACTAACTCAAAATTAACTAACAGCTGTACATAAATATATTGAATTGTTTGTGGATAACTATTAAAAACAATATTGCTTGTTAATACTGTGGATAAGATATGTATTTTTTGCTTCACTTATCCACAATATTTTTTTACTAACTTTTTAGTGTTTTCAAGGGCTAAAGGTACTTATCAACATATCAACAGCCCCTACTACTACTATTATTATAAATTATCTATATATTTATCTATATATTTATATTATTTCTGTGAATATTTTATGTTCATAAATTAAGGAGGTTTTTATATGAAATTCATATGTGAAAAACAAAAACTACAAGAAGGTATATCTATTGCTAGTAAGGCTATAACAGGTAAAACTACAATGCCTATACTAGAAGGAATATATATAACAGCTAAAAATAATGAATTAACATTAATAGGATCTGATATGGATGTTTCTATTGAAACAAAAGTTCAAGCTAATATTATCGAAGAAGGCATGTTAGTTATAGACTCTAAGATATTTGGAGAAATAATAAGAAAGCTTCCAAATTCAGATGTTGTTATTGAAACTTTAGAAAATGAAATAATACAAATAACTTGTGAAAAATCAGTTTTCAACTTAGTTTATATGAATGGAGAAGATTATCCTGAGTTACCTAAAATCAATGAAAATTTATCAGTAGAAGTTCCTCAAAATATATTAAAAAGCATGATAAGGGGTACATCTTTTGCTATAGCTCAAGATGAAACAAGACCAATATTACAAGGTATATTATTTGAGGTTAAAAATAGAAATTTAAATCTTGTAGCTTTAGATGGATATAGATTAGCTATAAGATCAGAGTTTTTAGATAATGATAATGAAATAGAGGTAGTTATTCCAGGAAAAACATTAAACGAGGTTTCAAGAATATTAGAAGATACAAATGAAATAGTAGAGATTACTTTTACTAATAATCATATTTTATTTAACTTAAGTGATACTAAAATAATTTCTAGACTATTAGATGGAAAGTTTGTTAATTATATATCTTTACTTCCTCAAGAACATAAGATTTCTATTGATGTTAAAAAGCAAGAATTACAAAATTGTATTGAGAGAGCATCTCTTATGGCAAAGGATAGCAATAGTAATTTAATTAAATTAGATGTTCAAGATGAGACAGTTATAATAACATCTAATTCTCAATTGGGAAAGGTTAGAGAAGAAGTAAGTATAAATCTGCAAGGAGAATCAATTCAAATTGCATTTAACTCAAGGTATTTAATTGATGTTCTAAAGAATATAGAAGGGGATGAGGTTGTTTTAGAAATGACTTCAAGTGTTAGCCCTTGCGTAATTAAATGCAAAAATACGGATAATTCTAAGTACTTAGTATTACCAGTTAGACTATTAAGATAGAAAGGAGAAAATGCATAAACATTGTATTTATATGCATAGAATTGGAAAATGAATGAAGTTAAAATTAATACAGAATTTATTAAACTAGATTCTTTCTTAAAATGGTGTGGAGCTGCATCATTAGGATCAGAAGCTAAGATGTATATCTTAGATGAATTAGTTAAGGTTAATGGAGAAATATGTACACAAAGAGGAAAAAAGATTAGACCAGGAGACTTAGTGGAATTTAATGGAGAGAAATATAGAGTAATATAATTACTCTTAGCCTAATAATTACTTTTATTCCTCTAATATGTTATAATCAAATATAGGTGTAAATAATGTATATTAAGAAGATACAAATATTAAATTATAGAAATTATAAATCCTTAAATATAACACTGGGGAAAAATGTAAATGTATTTATGGGGGATAATGCTCAAGGAAAAACTAATATTCTTGAAGCAATTTATTATTGTGCATTTGCGAGATCCCATAGGACTTCAAAAGATAGAGAATTAATTAATTGGAATGCGGAAAGTGCCTTTGTAAGTGTTTTAGTTGGTAGAGATAGATTGGATAAAACTATTGATATTAACATACTTAAAGACGGGAAAAAGGCAATAAGAATAAACAAAATTAAGGCTTCAAAAATTGGAGAATTATTTGGAAACTTTAATGTAGTCATGTTTTCTCCTGAAGATTTACGTATAATTAAGGATTCTCCAGGTGTAAGAAGAAAATTCATAGATATGGAATTATGTCAGTTAGATTCTAAATATTATTATAATTTAGTTCAGTATAATAAGGTTTTGAATGAACGTAATATACTTTTAAAGAGTAGAAAAGTTGATAAAGATGTCTTAGATATATATGATATTCAACTAGCAAATTTCGGATGCAACATAGTTAGAGAAAGATTAAATTATATTAATAAGTTAAATTTTTATGGAAAGAATATACATAAGGATATATCTTCAGGAAAAGAAGATGTGGAATTTAAATATGTAAGTACAGTAAAGGATTTAGAAAATATAGAGGATTGTTTTTATGAACAATTGAAAAAAAATAGAAATAAAGATATTGATAAAGGATTAACTAGCATTGGCCCACATAGGGATGATTTTATTGTGCTTATTAATGGTATAGATACTAAAAGTTTTGGATCACAAGGTCAGCAAAGAAGTGCTGTTCTTACTATGAAGTTCTCTTCTTTGAAGATAATAAAGGAATTGACATCAGAATATCCAGTATTATTGCTAGATGATGTTTTATCAGAATTGGATTTCAATAGAAAGAGATATATTTTAAGTACCATAGGTGAAATTCAAACAATAATAACATGTACAGGAATAGAAGATCTTACAAATTACTTAGATAGTAGTTCTAGGGTCTTTAAGGTTAAGGATGGTGAAATCCTAAATTAAGGGAGGAGTTCTTATGTTTTTACATTTAGGAGAAAATGTTGTTGTTCCGGTTAAGGACATAATTGGAATTTTTGATTTACAAACAACTATGTATAGCTCAGACACAAGTGCATTTTTAAGAATGGCAGAAGAAGATGGGTTTGTAGAAAGAATTTCAAAAGAAAAGCCTAAATCTTTTGTTATAGCTGAAGTTAATAAGATGAGTAAAATATACTTGTCACCAATATCATCTTCAACTTTAACAAAAAGAACAAATATAGATTATAATCCATAGTTCCAATTTTTAATCTTCATAGGGTTAAAATAAAAGTTCATTAAAAGGAGGAGATTATGTTGGAAAATAACAAACAAAGTTATGATGAAAGTCAAATTCAGGTTCTCGAGGGCTTAGAAGCCGTTAGAAAAAGACCAGGAATGTATATAGGGAGTACTAGTTCAAGGGGATTGCATCACCTTGTTTATGAAATAGTAGATAACAGTATCGATGAAGCTTTAGCAGGATTCTGTAATGAAATATCAGTATCAATCAATGAAGATAATTCTATAACTGTAATAGATAATGGTAGAGGTATGCCTACTGGTATACACCCTAAGATGGGTAAATCTGCTGTAGAAGTAATTATGACAGTTCTGCATGCTGGAGGTAAATTCGGCGGTGGTGGATATAAGGTATCTGGAGGATTACATGGTGTTGGTGCATCAGTTGTTAATGCATTATCTGAATGGTGTGAAGTTACTGTATCAAGAGATGGGGAAGTATGGCAACAAAAATATTCCAGAGGTAATGCTATATCTGATTTAGCTATAATAGGTTCTACAGAAGAACATGGAACTAAGGTTTCCTTTAAGCCGGATACTGAAATATTTGAAGAGACTGAATATGATTTTGAAATATTAGCAAATAGGTTAAGAGAATTAGCATTTTTAAATAAGGGAATAAGAATAGTTTTAACTGATAAAAGAGAAGATAATAAGCAAGAAATATATCACTATGAAGGTGGAATAAAGGAATTTGTTGCTTATTTAAACAGAAACAAAGAGGTTTTACATCAAGATCCTATATACGTAGAAGGGGAAAAAGATGGAATAATAGCAGAAATAGCACTTCAATATAATGATGGATATAATGAAAATCTATATTCATTTGCGAATAATATAGATACAATTGAAGGTGGTACACACTTATCAGGATTTAAGACTGCATTAACAAGGGTTATAAATGATTATGGTAAGAGATTTAATCATTTAAAAGAAAATGATAAAAACTTATCTGGAGACGATATAAGAGAAGGGTTAACAGCTGTAGTATCTGTTAAAATATCTGAACCACAATTTGAAGGCCAAACAAAAACTAAACTAGGAAATTCTGAAGTAAGAAGTGTTGTTGATTCAATAGTTGGAGAAGGAGTCTCTATATTCCTTGAAGAAAATCCTAATGTAGGTAAGATAATTATAGAAAAAGCATTAATGGCATCAAGAGCAAGAGATGCAGCAAGAAAGGCTAGGGAATTAACTAGAAAATCAGTTCTAGAAAGATCAACACTTCCTGGTAAATTAGCAGATTGTTCATCTAAGGATCCATTAGAATGCGAAATTTATATAGTTGAGGGAGATTCAGCGGGGGGATCAGCTAAACAAGGAAGAAATAGAAGATTCCAAGCAATATTACCTTTAAGAGGTAAAATATTAAATGTTGAAAAGCAAAGATTAGATAGAATATTAACTGCAGATTCAATAAAGTCAATGGTTACTGCATTTGGAGCTGGAATTGGTGATGACTTTGATGAAAGTAAGCTAAGATATAATAGAATTATAATTATGACAGATGCTGATGTTGATGGAGCACATATTAGAACGCTATTATTAACATTTTTCTTTAGATATATGAGGGGACTATTAGATGGTGGACACGTTTATATAGCTCAGCCACCTCTTTATCAAGTTAAAAAGAATAAGAAAGAGTATTATGCATATTCAGATCAAGAACTAGAATCCTTATTAAATGAAATTGGTGGTAAAGATAACGCTACAAATATTCAAAGATACAAAGGGTTAGGTGAAATGAATGCAACTCAGCTATGGGATACAACAATGGATCCAGAAAAAAGAATATTATTAAAGGCTACTGTTGAAGATGCAATAGCAGCAGATGAAATATTCACTATATTAATGGGTGATAAAGTTGAACCAAGAAGAGAATTTATACACAAAAATGCTAAGAAGGTAAGCAACTTAGATATTTAGTACTAAAGCGAGGTGAGGTACATGAGCTTAAATGAAGGAAAAGTTATAGATATAGACATTAATAAAGAGATGAAAAGATGCTACATTGACTATGCAATGAGCGTTATAGTTGGGCGTGCGCTTCCAGATGTTAGAGATGGATTAAAGCCAGTTCATAGAAGAATACTTCATTCAATGAATGATCTTGGATTAGCTCCAGAAAAGGGATATAGAAAGTGTGCAAGAATAGTTGGGGAAGTTTTAGGTAAGTATCATCCACACGGTGATACTTCCGTATATGATGCTCTTGTAAGAATGGCTCAAGATTTCTCAATGAGATATATGCTTGTAGATGGTCATGGAAACTTTGGATCTGTAGATGGAGATAGTGCAGCTGCTATGAGATATACAGAGGCTAAAATGAATAAAATAGCAGCAGAAATGTTAAGGGATATAAATAAAGATACTGTAGATTTTATTCCAAACTTTGATGGTGAAGAAAAAGAACCAGTAGTTTTACCTTCAAGATATCCAAATCTTTTAGTAAATGGGTCATCAGGAATAGCAGTTGGTATGGCAACTAATATTCCTCCTCATAACTTAGGAGAAGTTATAGATGGAACTATAATGCTTATTGATAATCCAGAAGCTACTGTTTTAGAGTTAATGACTGTAATAAAGGGACCAGATTTCCCAACTGGTGCTATTATTATGGGGAAGGCAGGAATAAGAGCTGCTTACGAAACTGGAAAAGGTAGAATAATAGTTAGAGCTAAAGCAGAAATAGAAGAAGAAAATAATAGACATAAAATTATAGTTACAGAAATTCCATATCAAGTAAATAAGGCTAAACTTATTGAAAATATAGCTGACTTAGTTAAGGACAAAAAAATAGTTGGTATATCAGATTTAAGAGATGAATCTGATAGAGAAGGTATGAGAATTGTTATAGAACTTAAGAAGGATGCTAATCCAAATGTAATTTTAAATTTATTATATAAGCATACAAAAATGCAAGATACTTTTGGAGTTATCATGTTAGCTCTTGTAAATAATGAGCCACATGTTTTAAATTTAAAACAAGTTTTAAGTTATTATATAGAATTCCAAAAGGAAGTAGTAACTAGAAGAACTGTATTTGAACTTAATAAGGCTGAGGCTAGAGCTCATATTCTTGAGGGATTAAAAATTGCACTTGATAATATTGATGAAGTTATAAGCATTATTAGATCTTCAAAAACTTCAGAAATAGCAAAAAACACTTTAATAGAGAGATTCGGATTAAGCGATAAGCAAGCTCAAGCAATATTAGAAATGAGACTAAGAAGATTAACAGGTCTTGAAAGAGATAAGATTGAGGAAGAGTACGCTGAGCTTATGAAACAAATAGAATACTTAAAATCAATTTTAGAAGATGAAGTGAAATTACTATCAGTAATTAAAGATGAACTTACTGAAATAAAAAGAAAGTATAGTGATGATAGAAGAACTGCTATAGAAAAAGTAATGAATGAAATAGATATAGAAGATCTTATTCAAGAAGAGGAAGTAGTAGTTACATTAACTCACTCAGGTTATATAAAGAGAATATCAGCTGATACTTATTCAGCACAAAGAAGAGGAGGAAGAGGAATACAAGCAATGTCTACAAAGGAAGATGATTTTGTAGAGCATGTTAGTATCACATCTACCCATTCAGATGTATTGTTCTTTACAAATAGAGGAAGAGTTTACAAGTTAAGAGCATATGAAATACCTGATGCAGGAAGAACAGCTAAGGGAACTAATATAATTAACTTAATTGCAATTGAAGCAGATGAAAGAATAGAAACTGTACTTACTATAAGAGATGATATAACTGAAGGATTCTTATTTATGGCAACTAAACAAGGATTAGTTAAGAAAACACCTTTAAATGAGTTTAAGAATCTTAGAAAAAATGGATTAATAGCAATTAACTTAAGAGATGGAGATGAATTACTTAAGGTTAAGGTAACACGTGGAGATGCAGATATAATAATAGCAACAAGAGAAGGAAATGCTATTAGATTTAATGAAAAAGATGTAAGGCCGATGGGAAGGACTGCTTCAGGAGTTAGATCTATACATTTAAAGGATAATGATGTAGCTGTTTGTATGGATATAGCTGTCAAGGGAGAAGACTTATTAGTTATAAGTGAAAATGGATTTGGAAAGAGAACACCTATTACTCAATATAAAGTACAAAGAAGAGGTGGAACAGGATTAATAACTTATAAATTATCAGAAAAGACAGGAAAAGTAGTTGGTGCAACTGTATGTAAATTAGAAGATGAGCTTATGTTGATAAATACAAGTGGAGTTGCAATAAGAATTAATGTTTCTGATATTTCAGTAACTAGCAGATCTGCAATGGGTGTAACTCTAATGAGAACATCTGATGAAGAAAAAGTTGTTGCAATAGCAAAAATATCTGGTAGTAATGAAGATAAAGAAGAACAGTTAACATTAGAAGAAGGTAATGAACTTAATCAAATAGAACCTGTAATTAATAATATTGAAGATGATATTGAAATTACAGAAGATTTAAGTGATATTGAAGAATAAACAGAATTAAATAAGACTTAAAGCCTGAGTTAGCTTTATATTTAAAGTATAGAGTTAACTTAGGTTTTTTTTATTATTTAAAGGTTATTAGCATTAACAGAAGGCATATTATATGAAAAATAACGTAATCTCATCCAGGCGTATCAATATTAGAATAATTAAGATAAATATAGAAAAAAAGAGATTTTTTATAATAATTAATTTAAATGATAATATAAATATAAAACCTAATTAATATAACATGGTAAGATAAATCTCGTCGCTGAGAGACAACAACAAACAAGCAAAAAAACTTGTGAAAAAGTTGTTGACAAACAGTAAGACAAATGTTAAGATAATGAAGTCGCTTGAGGGCGACGAGGAAAATGGTCTTTGAAAATTGAACAGAATATAAGTTAAGTATAAAATAAACCAGCAATTCTTTTAAGTCTTAAAATTAAGACTCAAAGTAATTTGAGCAACAGATTAAACTTTTTATTGAGAG
>JAEXLD010000024.1 GCA_023445445.1 Bacillota bacterium | reverse complement strand
GCTCTGGTACAGGAGTAGGATTTTCTTTAAGTTCTTTCTCTACTGTCTTTGTATTAACCTTTTCTACAATTTTTACCTCCTCTTGCTTTTTAGCCTCTGCCTCTCTCCACTTCTCATAGTTCTCAGCACCTCTAACGGATCCTGTAAGCTCATTAAGCTCATTATCCTCAAAGGTATCACTTACTACAGGAATATACACACATCTACAGTTAGGATGGCGTGGGAGAGTGGGCTCCTCTCCCCTTTTGAATACCTTACCATTATCCGCCCTGCAATACTGGCAAGTCCTACTATCTCCACCATTAGCACAGCGGTATCTAAGCTCCTCTACCCCAGTATCTTTATATACATCATCGTGAGCACAGTAGGTAACTCTCTTTGTTTCTGTCCTTGCTACCCTCTCAGCGTTATATCTGGCTGTATCTATGCCCTTATTGATCCTATCCGTGATCTGAGGTATTCCCTCTCCCAATATCATACTCTGAGTAAGTCCTACACGGAGATTTCTACCCAGCCTCTCCTTATCCTGCCAGAGCCTATCTGAGAACATAGCACCGCTCCACGGATAATCTAAGGTTTTCTGTATCAAAGCTGGATTAAGCCTGTTAAAATTAGCCTTTACCGTTATGCTCTGCCCCAGATCGTACACCTGCCTTAAAAACTGATCCGTATAGATATTACTAAGCCCCTGCCTAAAAGTAATCTGCTCTTTCTGTCCTAAGGCTTTTATCTGCTCTCCGATCTGCTCAAATAATCCTCTACTCCGTGTGAGTGCTGATTGATTAGCATAGCTCCAATCTCCTCCAGCCTTTTTAACCTTTGCTATGGTTTCTGTTACACTGGCAAGGATCTCTTTCTGACAACTAGCATAAATAGAGGCTAAGACTTTCTCCATCTTAGCCTCATCCTCAAACGCTTTGAGATTATTTTTAAGTACTGCCTCCTCACGCTCCTTAATGAGCTTAGCTCTCCTCACACTGTCCTCATGGAGGATCTTTTTCTGCTCTGGAGTAAGCTCTGAGTATGGGATACCATACATTTTCGCTACTTCTTTGTTTATATAGCCTACATTAGCCACTCTTTACACCTCCTTACAGCCTCATATAGCCCTTTTACTGTTCTGGCTGAGGAATTGTAGCCCCCTGTGCATTTAAAGCCTCCTGTGGGCTATTCTGTGCATTAAGGTTAGGGAATAAATTATTACTATCCTCTGTAATATTCTGCGTAGAGTAAGGATCTGTACTCTGTCTATCTCTTTCCTTATCTGCCTCTAGCTTTTCCAGCACTTCCTTAGGGTTATCAATGAATGGGAGTAAGCTGAGGAGCGTTTCCTTATCCACTTTTCCATCCAGCTTAGTTACTGTATCTACAAATTCTGTAAGATTGTTAGGTACATTCCTACTAAACTCCACTTTGAGGTTAAGTACATCCACCTCACGCCCTGTATTTACATGGATAGGCACACTAAGCACTCTTACCAGCTCCTTTATAGCCTTTTCCATCTTTCTCTCTTTGATGATACACTTAGTTTCCAGCCCAAAGAGCTTAAATCTGATAGCTACACCGCTAAGATTTCCTGCAAAGTTCTCATCTGAGAGATCTGGTACAGCGGAAAACTTGTGGATATTCTTCTCCAGCCTGTTAAGATGGTTCTCTAGTGCCTCCGTCTGGATCTCCTTAGTGATAAACTTAACATCTCCATTCTCCATTACCTCAATAATGCCCTCATCTTTGAGTTTTTGGATATTATCCCCACTCGCTATCATATTTTTAAGCATTAAATAGGCGTTTCTAAATGCCTCAAACTCATTAGATACATCGGAGAGCACCTTATCATAGTCATTTACCAGAGTTTCTATCTTTTCAAGATCGCTCATCTGCTCCTCATTATTATAAACAGTGATAATAGGGATCCTACCGTAGATATGAGGCTTTTCCTCCACAAACTCATAGCTTGCAAACTGTCTAGCCTTACCCTTGCCTGTAGTAGCACATGAACCATCATCTACACTCTTAAAGATTTCCACCTTAGTAGGGCTATACACCTCCGCATAGTGGGTAGTTTTCTTAGTATCCTCTGTATCAATATCATACAAACGGATCTTATAGGCTGGCTCCTTTGTGGAGCTATTCTTATACACCACAATAAGATCCTCTGGAGATACTCTCATCATCTTAGTATGGCTCTCCTCATCTTGATATACTAAGATATGGGATAAGCCCTTAATCATAGCCTCCTTACCCCACTCGATGAAAAGATCGTCTTTATCATTATCGCTACAAATCTTATCTAACTCATCCTGTACCTTTGTATCCTCCAGCTCTGTAAGGTCTACTCCTACATCCGCTGGATCTGCCTCTACAGGTGCCTTATCCTTTTTAGGCTCTGTATAGTTAAGTACAATAGGATTACCCAAAAAATAACCTACTGTGTTATCAATCGTCTGTCCGAAAAAGTCATTTACCAGCTTGTTATTAGGCTTGTTTTTATCTTTTCTCGGTCTGTTCTGGATCTTATGCTTACCCTCGTACAGCTTTTGAAACTTTACATATCTGGGAGCGATCTTATTTACATGAGTATCTACCAGATCATTAAGAAAACTGGTGCTAAATCTGCCTCCCTCAACTTCTACATTAAACTCTCTGTCTATCGGTCTGCTAAGCTCTGCCATATTGCTTATATCCTCCTTTTCTGCATAAAAATAAGCCCTCACTTATTAGGGCTTTTACACTAAATTCTAAAATCTTCTCTTTTAAGTACTCTGATCTCATT
>JAEXLD010000095.1 GCA_023445445.1 Bacillota bacterium | reverse complement strand
CCCGTTTACGGGTGCCAAGTAAACTAATAGCATGTGCCAGACCGAACATACGCCTTTAGGCGTGGCTAGTAAAAAAGGGCTATGCCCGAAAATGCAAAACCACCGGCTAGGCCGGTGGATTTTTATTGATATAAATTAAATAAAGTCATGGTAAAATTATACAAAAAGAAGAAAAAGTTATTGATATTACTTAACATAAGTAATATAATTTATATGAAAATGAACTAGAGGGGGAAGAACATGAAAGGGAAAAGCAAAAGTAAGAGTAAAAGTTCAGTATTATTTGTACTTTCTGTAGTTGCAATTATATTGCTAGCTTTTGTTGGTTTCAAAGGATTTGAAATAGCAGGCTTGGAAGTTAAATCATTTAATAATGCAATTACAAAGGGCCTTGATCTTCAAGGTGGAGTTTCCGTTTTAATGGAGATACAAGAAGATGATGTTTCATATGACGTACGTCAAAGAACTAAACAATTATTAGAACTTAGAGTTAATAATATAGGAGTAGCTGAAACTGTAGTTACTGAAGAGGGAGAAAAGAGAATAAGAATCGATATCCCTGGAGCTTATGACTCTAATGAAATAGTTGATGGATTAAGTAAAACTGGTAACTTAGAATTTAAAGATTCTGATGGAAATGTAGTCTTAACAGGAAAAGACGTAAAAGAAGCAACAGCTATTTTAGATGATACATCAATGCCAGTGGTATCATTGGAATTAAATAGTGAAGGTCAAGAAAAGTTTGCTGAAGTAACAGCAAATAATATTGGTAAATCTATTAGTATATATATGGATGATGAGGTAGTATCATCTCCTGTAGTTCAAAGTGCAATAACTAATGGAAAAGCAGTAATTAATGGTATGTCATCAATGGAAGAAGCTACAAAACTATCTGGAATTATTAGTTCAGGTGCACTTCCAGTTTCAATTAAGGCTGTTTCAATTACAAATGTTGGAGCACAATTAGGATCAGAAGCACTACCAAATGCAATGAAGGCTGGTGCCATTGGTATAGGAATAATATTTTTATTTATGATAATTTACTATAGAGTACCAGGAACATTTGCAAGTATTGCATTAACATTATATATTACTTTAGTTCTGTTAGTATTTACAGAAATGAAAGTTGCACTAACATTACCAGGAATAGCAGCATTACTATTAACCATTGGTATGGCAGTAGATGCAAATGTACTTATATTTGAAAGAATAAAAGAAGAATTAAATAATGGAATTTCAGTTAAAAGTGCAGTTAAGGCAGGGTTTGAAAATGCTATGTCATCAATTGTTGATTCAAATTCAACAACTTTTATAGCGGCATTAATATTATATTTCATAGGTTCTGGCTCTGTTAAAGGATTTGCAGTTACCTTAATGATAGGTATTCTTTTAAGTTTATTTACAGCTTTAATAGTTACAAAGTTTTTAATGAACTTATCAGTTGATATGGGAATGCTAAAGCAAAGATGGCAGTTTGGTAATAAGAAAGAAATGAAACCATTTAAAATAATTAAAAAAACTAAGATTTGGTTTACTGCATCCTTAATAGTTATATTAGTTGGAGTAGGATTTACAGTTTCAAAGGGATTAAACTTTGGAATAGACTTCTTAGGTGGTACTAAGATGGTAGTAGAGCTTGGAGAAGGATTTAATAAACCAGAGGCTGATGAAGTTGTAAAAGCACTAGTACCAGACGCTGTGACTAATGAAGCGGAAAGTACACAATATGAAATAAAATCAAGAGATTTAGATAGTGCTAAGGTATCTGAAGTCTTTAAGGCTCTACAAGATAAGTATAACTTAGAAGATGAAGCTTTATTATCTCAAGATGAAATAGGTGCTTCAGTAGGTAAGGATCTTACTAGAAATTCTATTATTGCTTTATTAGTAGCTTGTTTAGCTATGCTAGCTTATATCGCTATAAGATTTAAGATGGATTATGGTATAGCAGCTATTATTGCTCTTGTACACGACGTTTTAATTACAATTAGTGTATTTGCTATTTTCAATATACCTGTAAATACACCATTTATTGCAGCAATATTAACTATTGTTGGATATTCAATAAATGATACAATAGTAATATTTGATAGAATAAGAGAAAATTCAAAGAATATGAGAAGAGCTTCAGCTACAGAAATAGCTGATAAGAGTATTACTCAAACTATGTCAAGATCTATAAATACAACATTAACAACATTAATAACCATAACTGCTGTTAATATATTTGTGCCTACAGTAAGAGAGTTTTCTTTCCCATTAATTATAGGAATCGCTACTGGCGCATATTCTTCAATATTTATAGCATCACCAGTATGGGTTTTATTAAAAAAGAGAGAAGAAAAAAATGCTAATAGAAAATTAGTTTAATTCCCAAAATATGAAAATAAACCTCCTAAAGCAAATGGAGGTTCATTTTTTTTAGAAAACATTTGTATTATTTGTGAATATACATTATAATATATGTGTTTTCTTAAGTTTTATGGAGGAGTTTATAATGCGTAAGTTTTGGGAGAGTATTTATAGTCCAAATTATATTACTGGATATAATCCCTTTATACTTAAAAATATGAGCAAAGCTATTGAACATATGGTAGAAGCTGTGAATAATAGAAAAAAGATAGTTATATACGGTGTACCAAATGTGGATGGACTATGTGCCATATCTTCTTTACATTTAGTTTTAAAGTATTTAAATGCAGATATAGAGTATGTAATTTGTGATGAAGATTCTAATTCTAGAATCACTTCTGAAGAAATAATAAATAATGTTAGTTTTTTAGGAGGACAACTTTTAATAACTCTAGGATTAGATTTAAAATCAGATGAAGAGGAAAAGCTTTGTGGGGATCTTGGGATAGATTTGATAGTATTGGAAAATAAAGAAGTAGATTGTGGAAGAAATTATATATACATAAATCCTAATCAAAAGGGATGTAATTACAGATATAAGAATTTATCTATAAGTGGAATTACTTTTAAATTAATGCAAGCAATTGCAATATATTATAATATAAAAAGTATAAATAAATATCTAGATTTAATTCTTATAGGAGAACAATGGGCAGAAGTTCCTTTAAAGGGCGAGAATGGTGTCATTTTAAAGGAAGGTAGAAAGTTCTTAATTAATACAAATAACTACGGTTTAAGAGCAATAATGGATTATTATGATATGGTTGAAATGGATGATGAATGCATATTAAAGATTATTAATCTTATTACACCAACTATAAATGCTGTAACCATGATGGATAACGCACGCATTATTATAGAGTTATTGACAACAAACAAAAAAGAGAGAGCAGAACAAATAACAAAATATTTAAATAAATCCAAAATGACTATATAATTATCTATAAATTACTTTGAAACAAGAATAATTATAGTATTTTTTTTCTAAAGTGATTATAATAATTATGTGGTTATAATTATTAGTGATGGAGGAGTTATCATGGATCTAAAGGAAAGAATAAGAGTAGTTGAAAATTTTCCAAAGGAAGGAATTAGTTTTAAAGACATTACCACAGTTATTGGCGATGGTGAAGCTCTAAAATACTCAATAGACAAAATGGTAGAACACTTAAAGGACAAAAAAATAGATTTAATAGTTGGACCAGAAGCTAGAGGGTTTATTTATGGAGTTCCAGTTGCATATGCTATGGGTATAGGATTTGTTCCTGTTAGAAAACCAGGAAAATTACCTGGTGAAACAATATCAATAACTTATGATTTAGAATATGGTAGCGATACATTACAAATTCATAAAGATGCTATTAAAAAGGGACAGAGAGTGGCTATAGTAGACGATTTACTAGCAACTGGTGGAACTATAGAAGCTGTAGCAAAACTTGTAGAATTAGCAGGTGGAGAAGTAGTTTGCTTAGACTTTGCTATTGAACTTACAGGTCTTAATGGAAGAGATAAACTTAAAAACTATGAAGTAATATCATTAGTTGATTATGAGTTCTAATTTTGTTGAAATAAAAAGATAAATATTATATAATAAAAGAAAATGGCTGGTTGTTAAAACCAGCCAATTATTTTAGACTAAATCAAAGGAGACTACCCATATGTATGAAAGCCTATTGCAGAAAATTAAAGAAAATTGTAATAATGTTGATATAAATATAGTAAAAAAAGCATATGATTTAGCTTGTGATGCTCATAAAAGTCAAAAAAGAGAGTCAGGGGAGCCTTATGTAACTCACCCTATTGATGTTGCTATAATTTTGGCTGAAATGGGTATGGACACAAGTACTATTGTTGCTGGCCTTCTACATGATGTAATAGAAGATACAGAATATACTTATAATGATATAAAAAATATATTTAATGAAGAAATAGCAGATTTAGTTCAAGGAGTAACTAAACTTGGTAAAATAGAATATAAAACAAAAGAAGAGCAACAAGCTGATAACGTAAGGAAAATGCTTTTAGCAATGGCAAAGGACATTAGAGTAATAATTATAAAGCTTGCAGATAGACTTCATAATTTAAGAACATTAAAGTTTATGCCTAAGGAAAAGCAAAAACAAAAAGCTAAAGAGACTTTAGATATATATGCACCTTTAGCTCATAGATTAGGTATTTCTAAAATAAAATGGGAACTTGAAGATTTATCTTTTAGATATTTACATGAAGAAGAATATTATGATTTAGTTAAGGAAATAGCTGAAAAGAGAGTTGAAAGAGAAACATATATATCAGAAATTAAAGAAGATTTATATAAAAAACTTGAAGAATCAGAAATTGATTGTGATATTGATGGAAGACCAAAGCATTTTTATAGTATTTATAAAAAGATGGTTAATAAAAACAAAAGTATTGAACAAATATTTGATTTAACTGCAATTAGAATTTTAGTTAATACAGTAAAAGATTGCTATGGTGTATTAGGAATAGTTCATACAATATATAAACCTATTCCAGGCAGGTTTAAAGATTATATAGCTATGCCTAAGCCTAATATGTATCAATCTCTTCATACTACTGTTATAGGGCCTCAAGGTAAAACCTTTGAGATTCAAATTAGAACCTTTGAAATGCATAGAACTGCTGAATATGGTATAGCAGCCCATTGGAAGTATAAAGAAGGGGATACTCAAGAAGAAAGAGAAAATACCTTTGAAAACAAGTTAGCATGGCTAAGAGATATGCTAGAATGGCAAAAAGAAACATCAGATGCAGAAGAATTTATTGAAGGCTTTAAAATAGATTTATTTACTGATGAAATATTTGTATTTACACCAAAGGGAGTAGTAATAAATTTACCAAGTAAAGCAACACCAATAGATTTTGCATATAGAATTCATACCGATGTGGGAAATAGATGTATTGGTGCAAAGGTAAATGGTAAAATAGTACCTCTTGATTATAATTTAAAGACTGGAGAAATAGTAGAGGTATTAACATCTAATAATGCAAAAGGACCTAATATAGATTGGTTAAATATTGCTAAGAGTAATCAAGCAAAGAGTAAAATAAGACAATGGTTTAAGAAAATTAAAAAAGAAGAAAATATAGATAAGGGTAAAGAAGCTTTTGAAAAGGAGCTTAAGAAGCAAGGTGTTATTTATTCAGAAATAGCAAAAGGTGAAAGCTATGAAAAAACAATTAAGAGATATAATATACACAATATGGAGGATTTATATGCTGCTATAGGTATAGGACAAATATCAGCTTCCTCATATATTTCAAAGCTTAAAGAAGAAAATATTATTGAAAAGCATAATATAGAAAATATAAATAAAGCTATTGATGATCATATAAATAAAACAGATAAAAATAATACTAACTCTACACAAGCCAATTCATATGGGGTAACTGTTAAAGGTGTTAGCAATCTTATGGTTAGATTTGCTAGATGTTGTAACCCTGTACCTGGAGATGAGATACAAGGATATATAACAAAGGGAAGAGGAGTATCTATTCATAGAAGCGATTGTAGCAATTTAAAATCTTTAATTAGCTTAGATGCTGGAAAAGTTGTTGAAGTTTCTTGGGGATTATCTAAAGGAGCTGCTTATGTTGCAGAAATACAAGTAAGAGCTGATGATAGAATAGGAATATTATCAGATATTATGACAGTAATAACTGAGTCTAAACTTCCATTAAATGCTTTAAATGCTAAGTCATCTAAAGGTAATATAGCAATGATAAATATAAAGGTTAAAATAGATTCCATTGAACAATTAAAAGAGCTTATGAGAAAAATAAGAAGACTTAAGGGTGTAATGGATGTTTATAGAATGAATAATTAGCGAGGATTTATTATGCGTGTTGTAGTTCAAAAAGTAGCTTCATCAAAGGTAATGGTAAATGATATTATTGTAGGTTCAATAGATAAAGGATTTAATTTATTAATTGGATTTTCAAAAGAAGATACAGAGGAGGATTTATTATATTTAAAAGATAAAATAGTTAATTTGAGAATATTTGAAGATGAAAATGATAAGATGAATCTTTCACTTTTAGATGTTAAAGGTGATATTTTAGCTATATCTCAATTTACTCTATATGGGGATTGTAGAAAAGGCAGAAGGCCTAACTTTATGGAGGCAGAAGGTGGAGAGAGAGCTAATGCATTATATAAAAGATTTATTGAATTATTAAGAGAAACTAATTTAAAAATTGAAACTGGAGAATTTGGTGCTCATATGAAGGTTGACATTGAAAATGATGGGCCAGTAACAATAATTTTAGATAGTAAAAAGAATTTTTAGTTTAAAAGGAGGAAAGTTTATGATAATAAAAACATATCCTCTTGGATCACTTCAAACTAATTGCTATATAGCAATTGATGAAGAAACTAATAAAGCAGCTATTATAGATCCAGGAGCAAGTGCAAATTATCTTATTAAAGAAATTGAAGCTTTAGGAATTGATATAGATGTAATACTTTTAACTCATTGTCATTTTGATCATAATGGAGCAGTTGAAGAGTTAAAGGATAAATATAAAGTAGATGTATATTTAAATGAAGCTGAAGAAGAATATATGAATATAGATACAACTGGAATATTTGGTAAACTACCAAAGTTCTATAAATATTTAAATGAAGGTGAAGAAATAAAGGTAGGTAACTTAACTTTTAAGACTATTTTCACTCCAGGACATACAAAAGGTGGCACATGCTTTTTAGTAGAAGATAATGTATTTACAGGTGATACTTTATTTAATACTTCTATAGGGAGAACAGACTTTTTAGGTGGAAGTTATAATGAACTTATTAATAGTATAGAAACTAAGCTTATGGCACTAGATAATAATGTTAATGTATATCCAGGACATGGACCAAAGTCTACTATTATGCACGAAAGGATGAAGAATCCATTCCTAGTGTAAAAGGAGAACAAATGGAAATAATAATAAATTTAAACAACTTAAAATACAGATATGATGTATATCAAATGTTTAATATATATTATCCTTTAGATGAAATTAAGTTTGATGATAAGGGAGATTATATTGTAAATGTAGAAGAAAATAAAATTTCATTTTCATATAAGGATTTTTATAAGGAAGCTTTTTTAGAAGAAAATATTAAAGAAGATATAAAGAAATTAATATTTTCTTCTCTTAAAGAAATAACAGGAGACTATTATCCATGGGGAATATTAGTGGGTATTAGACCATCGAAAATTGCACTTAAGTATTTAGAAGAAGGAAAAAATGAAGATGAAATAGTAAAATTATTTAATAAAAAGCATTTAGCTTCAGAAGAAAAGGCTAGGCTTTGTATTGAAGTAGCAAAAAAAGAAAAGGAACTAATAAATAAAGACGAAAGAAATATTGCTATATATATAGGAATGGCATTTTGTCCAACTAGGTGCTTCTATTGTTCTTTTACAGCAAATCCAATAGGAAGTAATAAAAAGTTAGTAAATCCTTATTTAGAAGCATTAACATATGAAATAAGAGAGATGAAGAAATATGTTGATGAAAGAGGATTAAAAATAGAAAGTGTGTATTTTGGAGGGGGAACTCCTACAGCAGTTAATAATGATGAATTTGAACATATAATGAAAGAAATACATACAGCCTTTGTTAAAGATAGAGAAATACTTGAGTTTACTGTTGAATGTGGAAGACCCGATAGCATTACTTTAGAAAAGTTAGAAACTATGAAAAAATACAATACTACTAGAATTAGTATAAATCCTCAAACTATGAATGATAATACACTAAAGATGATAGGAAGAGGACATTCATCTAAAGAAGTAGTAGAAAAGTTTAAATTAGCAAGGGAACTAGGCTTTGATGATATAAATATGGATATGATAATAGGACTTCCTGGTGAAGGTATAAAGGAAGCTAGGTATACTGCTGATGAAATACTAAAACTAAGACCAGATAGCTTAACAGTTCATGGACTATCGCTAAAGAGAGCATCTATTCTTTATGAAAACTTTATTCTAAAAAAGGGAATACAAATTAAAAAACAAGAAGAACTTTCTTCAATGTATGAAATCAGTAGAAACTTAGCAAAGGATTTAGATATAAAACCATATTATATGTATAGACAAAAAAATATGGTTGGAAATATGGAGAATTTGGGATATTCTAAAGAAGGCAAGGAATGTTTGTATAATATTCAAATGATAGAAGATAAGCAAACTATAATTGCATTAGGAGCAGATGCTGTTTCTAAAGTAGTCTTTCTAGAGGAAAATAGAATAGAGAGATTTGGAAATGTAAAAGACATTAAAGAATATGCAAATAGAATTAAGGAAATGGTAGAGGAAAAAAGAAAACTTTTAGATACACTTTACCTTAAATAGGAGGAGATAATATGGAAATCCAAGCACCTAAGGGTACTAAGGATATGTTACCTCAAGATGCTTATAAATGGCATTATGTTGAGGGAGTATTAAGAGAAGTTTCAAAAGCATTCGGTATAAGAGAAATTAGAACACCTATATTTGAACATACAGAGTTATTTCTAAGAGGGGTTGGAGAAACTACTGATATAGTTCAAAAGGAAATGTATACTTTCAATGACAAAGGAGATAGAAGTATTACATTAAAGCCAGAAGGTACAGCACCTACTGTTAGAGCTTTTATAGAAAATAGACTATTTAATGAAGCTCAACCTACAAAGCTATATTATATTATTCCATGTTTTAGATATGAAAATGTTCAAAAAGGAAGACTTAGACAGTTCCATCAATATGGAGTTGAGGTTTTTGGATCGAAAGAGCCATCTATGGATGCAGAAGTTATTTCTTTAGCAATGGAAGCTTTAAAGAATTTAGGCTTAAAAAGCTTAAGTTTAAATATTAATAATTTGGGTTGTCCAAAATGTAGACCTAAATATAATGAAGCTTTAAAGAAGTATTTAGAAGCTAATTATGATAATCTTTGCAATGTATGTAAAACTAGATTTGAAAAGAATCCAATGAGAATTTTAGATTGTAAAGAAAAAACTTGTAAGGAAATTACAAAGAATGCTCCAATTATTTTAGATTATATCTGTGAAGAATGTGATTCACACTTTACTGAAGTAAAGAGATATCTAGATGCTTTAAATATTAACTATAATATAGATCCAGGTATAGTTAGAGGTTTAGACTACTACACTAAAACTATTTTTGAAATATTAAATGATGATTTCACTGTTTGTGGTGGTGGTAGATATGATAAGCTAATAGAAGAAATTGGTGGTCAAGAAATGCCAGCAGTTGGCTTTGGACTTGGACTGGAAAGACTTATAATGACATTAGAAAAAGAAGGGATAGAAATCCCAAGAGAAGATGTTATAGAGCTTTATATTGGTGCTAGAGGTGATGAAGCTAAAACTGAAGCCTTTGTTTTAGCAAATAAATTAAGAGCTAATGGAATAAAGACAGAAGTAAATCATATGGGCAGAAGCATAAAAGCTGAAATGAAATATGCTAACAAAATAGGTTCACTATTTACAACTATTATAGGTGATGACGAACTTCAAAATAAAACTCTAAAGCTTAAGAGAATGAGTGATGGAGAACAATTTGAAGTAAGTTTAGACAATATAAATGAAATAGCAAAAGTTATAAAATAGTTAGGAGGAAGTAAAAAATGGGTGAAGCTTTAAATGGATTAAAGAGAAGCCTAATGTGTGGAGAAGTTAGAGAAAACAATGTTTCTCAAAAAATCACATTAATGGGTTGGGTACAAAGAAATAGAAAATTAGGAGGTCTTCAATTTATAGACCTAAGAGATAGAACAGGTATTATGCAAATAGTATTTGGTGAGGAAATTAATGCAGAGGCTTTTGAAAAGGCTAAGGACGTAAGACCTGAGTATTGTATTGCTGTAACAGGAGAAGTTGTATTAAGAGAAGCACCAAATCATAATATGCCAACAGGATTAGTTGAACTTAAGTGTGAAAGCTTAAAGGTTCTATCAGAATCAGAAACTCCTCCAATCTATATAAAAGAAGGATTAGATGCAGCTGAAAATATAAGGTTAAAATATAGATATTTAGATCTTAGAAGACCTGATATGCAAAAAATATTTATGGTTAGAAGCAAGGTGTCTAAATCAGTACGTGATTATTTAGATGCAAATAACTTCTTAGAAGTAGAGACTCCTATATTAACTAAGAGTACTCCAGAAGGGGCTAGAGACTATCTTGTACCTTCAAGAAATTATCCAGGAATGTTTTACGCACTTCCTCAATCACCTCAAATATTTAAGCAATTATTAATGGTATCAGGCTTTGATAGATACTATCAAGTTGCTAAATGTTTTAGAGATGAAGATTTAAGAGCAAATAGACAACCAGAATTTACTCAAATAGATTTAGAAATGAGTTTTGTTGAAGAAGAAGATGTAATAAAAATGAATGAAGGTTTAATAGCTCACGTATTTAAAGAAGTAGCTGGTGTAGATGTTAAACTTCCAATAAAGAGAATGACATTTAAAGATGCTATGGAAAAATACGGTTCAGATAAGCCGGATTTAAGATTTGGAATGGAAATCACTAATATTACAGAAGACGTAAAGGATATGGATTTTGTAGTATTTAAATCAGCAATAGAAGCTGGTGGATCTGTAAGAGCACTTTGCTTAAAGGGTGGAGCTGATCTTGGAAGAAAGCCAATAGACAAATTAGGAGAATTTGTTAAGACATATAAGGCTAAAGGTCTTGCATGGATTCAAATAAAAGAAGATGGAGTTAAATCTTCAATTGCTAAATTCTTAACTGACGATGTTACAAATTCAATAGTTAAAACTATGAATGCAGAAGTTGGAGATGCTATATTTATAGTTGCTGATAAAAATTCAGTAGTATTCCAAAGCTTAGGTGCATTAAGATTAGAATTAGCTAAGCAATTTGACTTAATTAAGGATAAAAATGAATTTAACTTTACATGGATAACAGAGTTCCCACTATTTGAATATAACGAAGAAGAAGGAAGATATCATGCAGCTCATCATCCATTTACATCACCAATGGATGAAGATTTAGATATGATAGAAACTAATCCTGGAGAAGTTAGGTCTAAGGCTTATGACTTAGTACTAAATGGAGAAGAACTAGGGGGAGGATCAATAAGAATTCATGATTCTAAGCTACAACAAAGAATGTTTAAAGCATTAGGCTTTACTGAAGAATCAGCACAAGAAAGATTTGGATTCTTAATTGATGCCTTTAAGTTTGGACCACCACCACATGGAGGCTTAGCTTTTGGGTTAGATAGAATGGTAATGTTCTTAGCAGGAACTGAAAACATTAAAGATGTTATAGCCTTCCCTAAAAACCAAAATGCATATTGCTATTTAAGTGAAGCTCCTAACATAGTAGATGAAAAGCAATTAGATGATTTAGGAATTTCAATTAATACAAAAGAAGAGCAATAGTGAAAAGTTACTACGTAAAAGTTAATAATAGGTTAGGAAGTAATTTGTTTCAAATTACTAATAGAGAAAGAGATAGTTTTTAATAAAACTATCTCTTTTTTATTTTTAGGAATTTATAAGAATATTGACAATACTGTATATAAGTATTAATATATGTATATAGAGAGTATATACACTTAATATACACTTGGAGGTGGAAATTTGAATATAATTATTAGTAATTCTTCACAAGTGCCATTATATGAACAAATAGAAAGTCAAATAAAAAATCAAATTGTGAATATGATGTTAAAGCCAGGAGAACCATTGCCATCAATAAGGACTTTGGCAAAGGAGCTAAAGGTTAGTATTATCACTACAAAAAGAGCTTATGAAGAGCTTGAAAAGGAAGGGTTTATAAAAACAGTAGTTGGGAAAGGAACCTTTGTAGCTGAAGCAAATAATGAGAGACTAAGAGAAGTTGCAATGTATGAAATAGAAAATAAACTAGAAGAGGCAATCATATCGGCTAAGGCTATAGGTTTAACTTTAGAGGAAACTTTAGATATAATAAGAAGTTTGTTTGAGGAGGTATAACTATGGAAGCAATCGAGATAAGGGGATTAGAGAAAAAATATAATAGTTTTAAGCTAGATTTAAAAGAATTAATTGTAAAAAGAGGATATATAACTGGCTTTATAGGCCCAAATGGATCAGGAAAAACAACTACAATTAAATCTATTATGAATATGGTCAAAGCTGATTCTGGAGAAATTTTAGTTCTTGGAGAGGACATTACTAATAACGTAAATATTAAAGAAGAAGTGTCCTTTGTTGGAGATACCTGTGGATTTTTAGAAGAGGCAAAGGTTAAAAGCATAAAAAAATCTATTTCTAGATTTTATAAAAATTGGGATGAGGATTTGTATAATAAACTAATTAATAAATTTAATATTGATGAATCTTCAATTTATGGTAAGTTGTCTAAAGGGAAGAAGAAGCAATTTGAATTAACTATAGCTTTGTCTAGAAAGCCAAAAGTATTAATTATGGATGAGCCTACAGCAAATCTAGATCCTATAGTTAGAAATGAATTTTTAGAGGTTTTACAAGAGCAAATGGAAAATGAAGATAACACTATTTTTTATTCAACACATATAACAAGTGATTTAGAAAAATGTGCTGATTATATTATTTTCATTTATAAAGGTAAGATTATTTTAGAGGGAGAGAAGGATTTAATATTAGAAAATCACTCTATTATAAAAGGGAAAAGAGAATTATTAGATATAGATACAGAAAAATCCTTTATATCAATAAAAACAACTGGATATAATTTTGAAGGTCTTACTGATAATAAAATAAAAGCCTTTGAAGCCTTTGGAAATGAAGTAATATATGAGAAACCTACATTAGAAGATATAATGCTTTATTATACAGGGAGGGAATAATATGAGAAGAATTATTAATTTAATATTACTACAGTTTGAAACTGTATTTGCATTAAAAAAATATATGTTATTAATAACTGCTATGGCAATTTTTATGGCAATTATACAGCCTGATATGCTTCCTTTTGCAGGGGCACTTTTTATTATGGCAACATGCTATAATGCTACATTTTATGAAGAAAAAAGTAAAATAAACTACTTAATATATTCATTACCAATAAGAGGTAGGGAGTATATTTTATCTAAATATATATTTGTAGCTATAAATACTTTTATATCAATGGTTATTTCTGCAATTATATATATGTGTATGGTGTATTTTAATATAATAGATAAAACAACTATGGTTCCATTATGGGCCTTTATGCTTATGTTATTAGGAATAGGAATATTTATGATGAGCATATTAACTCCACTAGAAATACTACTTGGTTTTGAAAAGGCAAGAATAGCATTAGTATTTTTAACTGTTTTTCCAGTTGTATTTTCAACTAATATAGTAGCTCTTTTACCAACTATTAATTTAAATAATAATTTATTTAAAGTTGTAATAGTACTTTGCGTAGTAACCTTAATTTTAGCATCATATTTTATTACTTCAAATATGTACGTAAAAAAAGATATATAATAGAAAAGGAATCAAGGAGCTATTTTTATAGTCCTTGATTCCTTTTAATATTTCTAAATTAGTTGTACTTTTACTATTATATATTTAAATAATATATAAGTAGAATTTGAACTATTAAAATAAAGGGAATTCCTAAGGTAAACTTTATATGCTTAGTTTTATG